>JAZQHB010000084.1:0-26840 GCA_045540355.1 Acutalibacteraceae bacterium
AAAACAATGAAAGAAAAAATATCAGCTTTTATCGGAAGCGATTTTGCACATTTGACAAATGCCGATGATATAAATACACTTAATACAGAATATGTAAATTCGACTGCCGGAGAAGGGAGGATAAATGCAGTCAAATAATTTTGGCATAACAGCCATCTATTGCCGTTTGTCCCGTGATGACGGTAAAGAATGTGAAAGCAACTCAATAGGTAATCAGAAAAATTTGCTGTCACAAAAAGCAAAAGAATTAAAACTTACCAACGCAAAGTATTATGTTGACGACGGTTATACAGGAACAAATTTTAACAGACCCGGTTTTCAGGCAATGCTTGAAGATATTGAAATGGGATATGTAACTACCGTAATGGTAAAAGATTTATCCCGTCTCGGCAGAGATTATGTTTCTGTCGGTCACTATACGGATAACTTCTTTCCCGAGCACAACATCAGATTTATAGCAGTCAATGACTTGGTTGACAGTAATGAAGGTGATAATGAAATTGCACCTTTCAAGAATATTATGAATGAGATGTATGCAAGGGATATTTCAAGAAAAGTCAGGAGTTCACACAGAATTCGTGGTAATCTTGGTGAACCGTTATCTCAACCGCCTTACGGGTATATGAAAGACCCGCAGAACAAAAAGAAGTGGATTGTTGATACCGAAGCTGCGGAAGTTGTTAAAAGTATCTTTGCAATGTGTATTGAGGGTAAAGGCAATGAAACTATCGCCCGTATCTTGCAGGAAAATAAAGTTATGGTACCAATGGCATATTGGCAAAGCAAAGGTTTTAACAAGGGTGGAAAGAAAACACAGCCTGATCCGTATAAATGGGGTAAAACAACAGTACAGAAAATTCTTGCACAGCAGGAATACTGTGGTGATGTTATCAACTTTAAAACCTACTCAAAGAATTTCAAGAACAAGAAAAGACTTCAGAATCCCGAAGAGAACTGGAAGATATTCAAAAATGTTCACGAACCTATAATTGACAGAAACACCTTTGAAACTGTTCAGAAGATGAAAATCAAAGGCAAACGCAGAGCACCGAATCCGGAACACGCTGAAAAGAATATGTTTTGCGGTTTGCTATACTGTGCTGATTGCGGAAGTCCTTTATGGTTCAATGTCAATCATCCCAATACTGACATCAAGTATTTTATGTGCTCCAACTACAAAGGTCGCAGAGGTACTTGTGAAGGTACACATTATGTCAGAGCCGATTCCTTGGAGCAGATTGTGATACTTGAGCTGAGAAGTCTTGCAAGTTTTCTTGTCGAGGATGAAGAAGCCTTCGCAGATATTCTTGAAGCAAAGACCAACAAAAGCATACTCAATCAGCAGAAGTTTCTTGAAAGCAGTATTGATAAAGCAACAGCAAGAACAAAGGAAGTTGCTATTATGTACGAGAAACTCTTTGAGAAGCATATCAACGGTATTGTTAATGAAGAAAGCTTTATGCAGCTCTCACAGAAGTATGAAACAGAACGTGATGAACTGAAAGTGAAAATCAGGCAGTATCAAGAAGAGCTTTCAGATATCGAAAATCTTCGTACAAGCAAAGAGCAGTTTACCTTTGCGGTCCGTAAGTTTATGCAGATGGAAACACTAACACCTGCACTTTTAAACGAACTGATTGAAAAAATTGAAGTCCATTCTATTGAGGGCAAGGGCAAGAACAAAACACAGAGGATTGTAATACACTATCGCTTTATCGGGGTTATTGAAAATCCTGTTAAAGAGGAAAATATAGTCCTCGAAGCAAGACAAGGCGTAGCCGTGGAATATCTTACGGCATAACAAAAAGAGCAGGCTCAAAACCTGCTCGATACATAACAATTTAATTATGAGGAAATGTAAAAAAGAAAAGTGAGTATTCACTTGTGTTATGAATACTCACTATGGTGCGGATAACAGGACTTGAACCTGCATGAAGTTGCCCTCACTAGAACCTGAATCTAGCGCGTCTGCCAATTCCGCCATATCCGCAAATATTAAAAATTAGTTCCCAAAAAGAAAAGTGGGTCCCTTTCGGAACCCACCTGGTGCGAGAGACGGGACTTGAACCCGTACGGGATTACCACACGCCCCTCAAACGTGCGCGTCTGCCGATTCCGCCACTCTCGCTTGAGAACGAAATATATTATAGCAGAGCTTTTTGTTTCTGTCAATAGATTTTTTAATATTTTTTAAATTTTTTTATCTTTTGTCGAGATAAGAAACTCTTGACATAATCTTGTCCATTTTTTCGTTCATTCCGTAGCAATTAGACATTCCGTCTGTTACTTCGACAGAGTCAACTCTGATCTCATTTTCAGCACATATATAAAGAACAACTTCTTCACCTGCTTTAAGATCAACCGTAAATTCATCACCGTTCTGTATGAAAGGTCTGTCAGACTTAACCTCTGCACCGCCGAAATCCGCCTTAATCTTACAAGGCTCACCTGCAAGGCTCTTTACCCTTACCCAGAGTAATTTGCCGTCACGACGAGCTGCAGAAACTCTGAAAGCGCCTTCTGCACAAAGATTATCAATCGTTGCATCCTTCCACTTATCGGGCATTGCGGGGAAAACATGAATATTTTTATTCCAGCTTTGAATCATCATGTCAAGCATCGCATTTGCAGCAGACAACGGTGTTTCCAAAACTGCTCCGCCGTCTTCCTTATACATCGTGTTAGGTCTTAAAAATCTTGACCACAAAGTTGAAAGATACTGAAGTGCTCTGTTACCGTCCTGAAGTGTGGCAAACATTGATGCCGCACCTGTTTCGGAATAGCCCTCGAGCTTTTGGGGCATTGAATGCCAATGCTCAACAGAAGTTATTATTCTTTCTGCATCTTTTTCATCATAAGGATTGAGAAGATGCAAGGGATAGAACATCAGAAGATGCGAAAAATGTCTGTGTGACTTCGCCATCGGATAATTCTTTGAAATATGGAAACCTTCCTTTTCGTTCTGCGGATAGGGAGTTAATTTATCAAGGATATAGTGCCACTCACCCATTTTTTCATCGCTCTGTCCCAAAATGGTACAGATTTCAAGAAGTGTTTTACAACCCCATCTGATAAGTGCAAGGTCATAGTTGCAATCTTCATCAACAATACCGTACTCGGGTGATGATGTAGGCATAAGATGTAATATGCCGTTTTCATCGGGTTTTAAGAAATACATATAATACTGCATTGTGCGTTTAAGCAAGGGATAAATAAGGTCTTCCAAAAGCTCCTTATCCATCGTCATTCTGTAATGAAGATAGCAACAATGCAAAATCCATGTGAGGTTTCCGAGCTCTACATAACCCTCTTTATCTCTGCCGGGTACTGCTACTTTTGATTCAAGCGTTGCGGTTGTATTTGAGCCGATGCCCGCACAGTCTTTTCTGTAAGGCTCGTCAACATTATTTATAAGTGTCTGATATTCAGCCTTGAGTGTTCTCCAGAGAGATTCTGCGATTTCAAGCTGATTTGACGGATACATCGGCTCGTATGTAAGCTGAACATTCAGATTCCAGAATGCTGCCGGCCATGATGTTGTTGTAAGCCACGGACCGATTGTATCAATAATTCTCCCGTTCTTTCTTGTTGCAGAAGCCATTTTATATATCTGAATCCAATAAAAGCTTTCAAAAACGCTGTCAGAGATTGAAACAAAGCTTCTTTGGAAGCAATCGTGCCACCAATTGATATGGTCTTCTCTGACCTTTGTTTCATCAGCTTTTGCTTCAAGAATATTATTCTTGGCAAGCTCTATTGAGCCGTTATTTTCCGCTGAAGTGGTTACGGAAATATATAATTTTCTTATGCCGTTTTCATTTGTATTAAGCCATGCGGTTGAATAATCGCCGCCGCAGTATTTAGGCTGAGTGCATATATTCACACCGTTTGATGTGCTGAAAAAGGCGGTCTTGGAGTTTTCATAATCATGGTTGTAGCGTCTCATATCGCCCTTTTTACGCATCATTGTCTGACGGGGGCTCTCACACATTTCGGGACACCATAAGAACGAACTGTCTTTTTCGCCCTCGGTTGTTTTCCATTCAAAAATGATAACATCTTTTTCTGATGCTACATAAGCCGAATACTCAACCTCACCACAGGTTGTTACAATCTTACCCGTAGCAGTCGCATTATAAATATCAAGACGCATATTGCCGTCTTTAACTTCACCTACTGTTTTCAAAACGAAGTCGCCGATAGGAAGTCTGGGAGTCTGGAACATCTTATCGTTAACATGAACACCCTTTGCGGGTCTGTTATCATACACACCTGTGTGACCAAGCTTGATTATGATATTGTCAACCTCATTATGGTATAAAAGTGCACCTAATGTACCGTTTCCGAGGTATGCACCCTCGTCCCATTTGTGAGGCAAATCGTCACACACAATGTCATGGCGTGACATGAACTTTTCCCAATCGATTACCCTTTTCATCAAAAGTATCCCCCATATCTTTTAAAAACGGCGTTAAAGTTCAATTAACGCCGTTGATATTACATTATTCTGCAAGAATCTTCACATCATCTTCATCAACCGAAACGGTTATTTTATTCAGCGGATTTCCGACATTGTCAACTATTACCGTTGCAATTCTGTCTTCAATTCTGCGTCTGATAACATTTCTTAAATCTCTTGCACCTCTTGTGTTTTCACCCATAAGCTTTACAAGCTTATTCGGTACACCGTCATCCCATGAAAAGCTGATGCCCTTGTCTGACAACGGCTCTCTTAATTCGTCCATCATCAATACGGCAATCTTTTCATAGTTTTCATCGGTCAGGTCGTTAAATACCACAATTTCATCAACTCTGCCGATAAACTCGGGTCTTAAGAAATCCTTTAAGCCTTTCATAGCCTTTTCTTTTGAAAGCTCATTCTTTGACTTTGCAAAGCCGAGTGCTCCCTCTTTGCGGTCACTTCCGGCATTTGAGGTCATAATAATTACGGCATTTTCAAAGCTTACCGTTCTGCCCTGAGCATCTGTAATTTTACCCTCGTCAAGTATTTGCAAAAGGATATTCATTACATCGGGATGTGCTTTTTCTATTTCATCAAACAATATTACGGAGTACGGCTTGCGTCTGACTTTTTCTGTAAGCTGACCCGCTTCGTCATAACCGACATAACCCGGAGGTGAGCCGATTATTCTTGAAACGCTGTGTTTCTCCATAAATTCGGACATATCAAGTCTGATAAGAGTTTCGGGAGTATCAAAAAGCTCTGCGGATAACTGCTTTACGAGCTCAGTTTTACCGACTCCCGTAGGACCGACAAAGATAAATGATGCAGGTCTTCTTCTCGGACTGATTTGTACTCTTGTCCTGCGGATTGCAGCTGCTACTTTTCCGACAGCTTCATCCTGTCCGATAATCTTGCTCTTAAGACCTGATTCAAGGTCTTTGAGGCGTCTTAAATCACTTTCTATAACCTTTTGTGCAGGTATGCCTGTCCAGAGCTGGACAACCGTTGCAAGGTCGTCCTCTAAAACAGTATTGTCTTCTGCCTGAGGCTTCAATTCTTCTATCTTCTTTTCGCAAGCGATGATTTCAGCTTTCACTCTTGCGATTTCTTCATAGTCGATTTCTTCGGTTTCTTCCGAAAGTGCCTGATGATCTTCATTCAAACTCTGCAACTCGTTTTCAGCTATCTCAAGCTCGCTTATACTCTTGTTGCGGAGATTTGCACAAGTACAAGCTTCGTCAAGTAAATCAACCGCTTTATCGGGCAAAAATCTGTCAGTGATATATCTTTCTGATAAAACTACTGCTCTGTAAACCAGAGAATCGCTTATCTTTACTCTGTGGAAATCTTCGTAATAATCCCTGATGCCCAAAAGCATCTTATATGTGTCACCGATTGACGGCTCCTCAACCTTGACGGGCTGAAGTCTGCGTTCAAGTGCGGCATCTTTTTCAATATATTTTCTGTACTCAGTAAAGGTTGTTGCACCGATAATCTGAATCTCACCGCGAGAAAGTGCAGGCTTGAGAATGTTTGCGGCATTCATTGAGCCTTCGGCATCACCTGTACCTACAAGGTTGTGAACCTCATCTATAAAGAGGATTATATTGCCCTCTGCTCTGACTTCTTCAACAAGCCCCTTGATACGGCTTTCAAACTGTCCTCTGAACTGCGTTCCCGCTACCAAAGCGGTAAGGTCAAGAAGATGAATTTCTTTGCTTGCAAGCTTTGCAGGAACTTCTCCTGCGGCAATTCTCAAAGCAAGACCCTCTGCGATTGCAGTTTTACCTACACCGGGTTCACCGATAAGGCAAGGATTATTCTTTGAACGGCGGCAGAGTATCTGAATTACTCGGTGTATCTCGCTTTCGCGGCCGATGATTCTGTCAATCTTACCGTCACGAGCTTTTGCCGTTAAATCAGTACAGTACTGACCTAAGAATTTTCTCTTGGTCTTTCTGCGTTTTTTATCTTTGGACTTTTTGTTTTTTTCGGCGTCTTCTTCGTTTTCTTTTACTGAAGGTTTATTTTCATTCGGAATCATCATTTCGTTTGCATCACCCTGGGGTGCAAATCCCTGCATGAACGGAAATGTACCTGCTCCGCCCATCTGGAAATCTTCATTTTCCATCATTTCATCGAACTGCTCGCCGATATTTTCAAGGTCTTCTTCGGAAATTCCCATTGACTGCATCATCTGTTTAATAGGACCTATATTAAGATCCATTGCACATTTTATGCAAAGTCCTTCGGGAGTTGCTTTATCGCCCTCCATCTTGGTTATAAAAAACACCGCAGGGCGTTGTTTGCATTTACTGCAAATCATTCTTTTCATTGTAGGTTTTTTGCTCCTTAATTTTCTTTGTTCTTGATGTCATTCAGAATTTCATCAAGTAATGAATCAACAAAATCTTTCTTTTCCTTTTCTGTTTTCTGTTCTGCAACAGATTCTTTTATTTCAGGAGTAACGATTGCTTCAACTTCTAGTTTTTCTTCTGTTTCAATCTCTGCTTCAGGTACTTCTGTTTCTTCGACTGCCTCTTCAACAACCATGTCCTCATTTGCAATTTCAACAACCTTTTTAAAGCTTATTGCCTTCGGGTCGAGTTCGGCACTGTTTTCTTCAATTATCTCTTTTGCAAGCTCGGGCTCAGCGACAATCTCAGAAGCTTCTTCAGAAATTTCTTCCTCATCAAAAGCTACTTCGACATTCTGAGCTGCTTTTGCTTGTTTTTCTGCCTTAGATTCCTTCAAAGCTCTGTATACGGGCGGGAAATAGCTGAAGAAAGCCACTACTGCAAGTAAAGCAGCTGTTATAACAAGTGCAACAGTTATCCATTCGGGCAATACCATCCACGAAAGACTTTCAACCATCTTCGGCACCGCACCAATCTGAGGTCCGAATGCTAACAAAGCAACCATAATTACATAGAATGAGAATGTTGAAATTTTTCCGTAAATTTCAGCTGCAACGGGTTTGACTTTGCATAAAAGCAATATTCCGCCAATTAAAAGCATCAATGCTTCTTTGCCGATGAAGAAAAGGAATATCCAACATAAGAAACTGTTATAAATAGCCTGTTCACTTCCGCGGAACTCCATAAATAACAAGATAGCAATCGCTGCTTCTGTTAATTTATCTGCTATCGGGTCAAGCACTTTACCGAGATTTGTTACCTGATTAAGCTTTCTTGCCAATACTCCGTCAAAAAGGTCGGTTATGCCTGAACAAACTAAAATTGCACCTGCAGTTATAAAATTGCCCTTATGAAAGAAATAGACAAAAAAAGGAATACAGATAAGTCTGATTATCGAAATAACATTAGGTACCGTAAAAATTCTGTTTTCCGGATTCTTCATAACATTACCCCCACAACTTAGTTTATTTTAAAAATATCACTTTTAACTTTCAGAAGTTCAAGTATTCTTGATGAGCTGACCATCGAGTCGAAGATTTCATTTTCAATCAATGCCGACAAAAGCAAAACAATTATCGTCAGCAAAGAAACTACAACAAAACCTTTAAGAATTCCGAAAACACCGCCTAAAATTTTATTTATGCCTTTAAGCGGGGTCGCTTTAATCAGCCCTGAAAGGAATCTGCCCAACACTCCCAATACTGCTATAAAAATTACTGCAAATATCAGGAATAAAACACATTTGATTATAACCGTTGCTATCGGTTGAATTGCCGTTTCAACTAAAAGCTCCGCAGCATTTGTCGCCGACAAATCAATACCCGCCATACCTTTAGATATTTCTGCGGTATCCATACCAAAAGCAGATGCGAAACCTGATACAAAGTCTTTAATGTCGGTAAACAATAAACTTTCCTGATTTGCCGCTGATGACTCAACAATTTTCTGTCTTACCGTTTCAATGAGCCTGTCTTTCAGAAGATTCCGGTAAATCCACAAATGAACATATTCGGCAACCCTTGATGCCAAAAATACCGAAACTATAAAACCGAATGTATCGACAATGCTTTTAAGCAATCCTTTTTTGTATGCAACTACTATTGAAAACACAAAAGCAAGAAGCAGGATTAAATCAATTACAAATCCCATCTATTCACTTCCTCCGAAAATAATCTGCATACTTAAAAACTATTCAACCAAAGTGTAATTATATCATAGTTTTTCAAAAATAACAATAACTTAATTCTTTTTTTACTCTTTATTCACAATAAATTCGTTAAATTATCCCCTTACCGAATATCTGTTTATCATACCCGAAGTGAAAACATAACATTTTGAGCCGATTATCGCAATATGTTCGACCTGATTGTTAATTTTAATCTCACCGACTTGCTTTCCTCTTTTATTAAAACACAGAATTTTGTCGGCTAAAACTGCCGCGAAATATTTTTCTCCGCAAGCAACTTTTTTCACATTACTTTCAAGCTTTACTCTCGCACATTCCTTGCCTTTTTTATTCGTCATAACAAGAATATTAGAGTTAACGCCCGAGTATTCTAAAAACTGCATTACGCAAGTGCCTGTTGAATCGTACGCAACACTTGCAAGAGTGTTATTTTTAAAAATATCATCATCTGTTCGTTCCCCGTCCAATGTAACGGTGCTTCGTAAATTATCACCCACCGCGATTACATTATTGTCTGGTGTGAAGCTTATATCAAAAAGTGAAGTCTTGGTGTATTCGATTTTTTGTATAAGCTCGCTTTCTTTTATCGAAAAAATGAAAAGACTTGATAATATTTCTGCATTCTTTTCAGATATTACCGATGCGGCGAAATATTTGCCGTTTTCAGAAATTGCAACATCTGCAATGTAGCCTGATGTGCAATTCCATTGGAATATTTTTTCCTGCTTCTTTGAAAAAACTGTCATGGTGCATTTTGAAGCACCCGAATGAGTTGCAACAATAACTCTTGAGTTTTCTGACAAATCGGCAGCAAGTACATTTTCTTTTAAATCTTTTTCCCATATAAGACCTGATGAGTTGTTGAGTTTTATCCTGCCTGATGCTCTGTCGAAAACCAAAAATTTACCCGCTTTAGAAATAACAGTGGGGTCAGAATATGTATGTTGTTCTTCTTTGGTTTCTTTTGCAGTTGTGTTAAGCTGATATGTTTTATCGTTTGCTAAGACCACAAGCTCATCATCAAGTGTTACTACGGAATCAATGCCTGCGGTCTCTTTAGCATAAGGGTAGCCCGGTCCCGCACTCAATGAATCGAAGAAATCTGATATTCCTTTCGTTGTATTGGCGAAAGGAACACCCCTCAAAGTCTGTGCCACAACAAAGACGACAAGAAAAATAAATATTATAAGAAATATTGAAACAACTATCTTAGACGGCTTCAATTTTGCCTTCTTTCTTTTTTCACCCATAAAATCCATACCTTTCCCGGCGGTTTTGGCTATCCTGAATAAGTTTGAGATAAAATCAATTGTGCTGCAAGTGATTTTAGCCAAACTACCGTTAATATGTTACTTTGTTGAGATAGAGCCCTTGTGGCGGAGCCGTTATCCCCGCATTCTCTCTCTTTTTACTTTCAATTATCATAGGGATTGAATTTTCATCAATCCTGCCCGAAGAAATATCAAGCATAGTACCTACCATTATTCGTACCATGTTATATAAAAAACCGTCTGCAGAAACTCTCATGATGACTTCATCGCCCATTCTTTCAACAGAGAAGCTTTTAACCGTTCTGACCTTGTCTTCTACACTTCCGCCTGCGGCACAAAATGCCGAAAAATCGTGTTTACCTATAAAACCTTTTGAAATCTTGTCAAGCTTTTCTGCATCAAGCTTGTATTTATAATGCAGATGTGTGTTCTGACAGAATGGATTTCTTACTTCGGAATTCCATATTTTATAAATATATTCTTTCTCTTTGCAATCATATCTCGGGTGAAAATCCGCATCAACCTCTTCACAGGATAAAACTGCGATGTCCTGAGGCAGATTTCCGTTGAGTGCATTCACGAGTTTGTTGCACGGTATCTGATTTTCAGTTCTTAGTGTGCAAAAATATTCATTTGCGTGGACACCCGAATCGGTGCGACTGCAGCCTGTTATGCTCTCCCTTTTATTGCATATAATTTCAACTGCATTCTGCAATGTTTCCTGAACAGTTTTTGCATTTGCCTGCACTTGCCAACCGTGATATGCATATCCGTTATATGAAAGCTTTATTAAAATATTTCTCATAGCTTATATTACCGCCGTTAAAAAGGTGTTGAGCAAAATTATACCCGTTGTCAGAAGTGCGATTATTACAAGTGCGACTATATCTCTTACGGATATTTTATTCTGCTTCATTCTTGTTCTCCCCTCACCGTCAGTGTAGCAACGACATTCCATTGCAAAAGCAAGGTCATTTGCTCTTCTGAACGAAGATACAAACAACGGAATAAGTATCGGCACCATCGCTTTAATCCTGTCAATTATTCCGCCAGATTCCAAGTCTGCACCTCTTGCTTTCTGTGCACTCATTATTTTATCTGTTTCTTCAACGAGAGTTGGTATGAATCTGAGTGCAAGTGTCATCATTGTAGCAAAAGTACCGACAGGAACTTTTATAAGCTTTAACGGAGATAACAACTTTTCAATCGCATCTGTTAATTCTGTTGGTGTTGTTGTATAAGTCAGAAGCGAGCTTGCCACCACTAAAGTTATAATTCTTACCGCAAGAAAAAATGCAAAAATCAGACCCTTGTCGGTTATATCAATAAACCACGATTCAGGCAAGAGATTTGTACCGTCCTGCATATAAAAAAGATTGAGCACGGCTGTAAAAATCACAATAAAAACAATCGGTTTTATGCTCTTTAAAATCATTTTGAACGGAACCTTTGAAAGAAATACCGTCACAACAAGAGCTGCAACCGTTAAACCTAATCCCCAAAAATTTTTCACTAAAAATATATTTACTATAAACAGGATTGTCAGGATTATTTTTATTCTTGCGTCGAGCTTATGAATGATTGATTTTGCAGAATAATACTGCCCTATTGTAATATCTTTTATCATTTCTTACTACCTCCTAACAGGCGTAGTAATTCAGCTTTACCCTGCTCGACAGTATAGATATTTTTCGAGACATTTATACCTTTATTCTTTAAAGCCATAAATATTTTTGTGACCTGAGGCACATTAAGTCCCATCTGAGCCAACTCTTCAGACCTCGAATAAACATTATCTACCGTATCAAACATCGCAACTTTTGACTTGTTCATAACAAGCACTTTTGTCGCTAATTTTGCAACATCCTCCATTGAGTGTGATACAAAAATAACTGTCTTCTTTGTATCATGCTGATATGCCTTTACCATATCTAAAATTCTGTCGCGACCTTTGGGGTCAAGACCTGCTGTCGGCTCGTCGAGTATCAAAACCTCGGGCTGCATTGCCATTACTCCTGCAATTGCAACACGGCGTTTCTCACCACCTGATAAATCAAACGGAGATTTGTTAAACATATCTTCCTTTACTCCGACATATTCAGCCGCTTTTCTTACTGCTTTATCAATATCTTCTTCGGACAGCTTCATATTCTTGGGCCCGAATGCGATATCTTTATAAACAGTTTCTTCGAAAAGCTGGTACTCGGGATACTGAAAACAAAGACCGACTTTAAAACGAGCCTGATGCACCGTTTTCTTTGACTCCCATATATCTTTACCCTCAAGAAGGATTTTTCCTTCTGTCGGTTTTAAAAGACCGTTGAAATGCTGGACAAGGGTAGACTTGCCCGAGCCTGTATGACCGATAATACCGACAAGCTCACCGTTTTCAATCTCAATATTCACATTTTCAATTGCCGAAAATTGAGTCGGCGAAGTCTGATTGTATCTGTGCGATACATTTACAGCTTGTAAAACCGGCATTATATCAATCCTTTTATTGCATCAACAAATTCATCAACATCCAATATGTCATCGGGCAAGTTTATGCCCTCTTTTTTGAGTTCATGTGCCAACTGCGTTGCCTGCGGCACATCAAGTCCGACCGCTTTCAGCTTCTGAGCATTTCTGAAAACCTCTTTCGGTGTACCGTCAAGAATAATTTTTGCATCATCCATAACAACAACTCTGTCTGCCTGAACTGCTTCATCCATAAAATGAGTTATATACAAAACCGTTATCCCCAATTCTTTATTGAGGTATTTCACGGTATCCATTACTTCCTGTCTGCCTTTAGGGTCAAGCATTGCGGTCGGCTCATCAAACACTATGCATTTTGTCTGCATTGCGACTATGCCTGCTATCGCAACCCTCTGCTTCTGACCACCTGACAGAGTGTGCGGTTGTCGTTCTCTTAATTCGTACATACCTACCATTTTAAGAGCCTCGTCAACTCGTTTACGGATTATTTTCGGCTCTATGCCGAGATTTTCGAGACCGAAGGCAACATCGTCCTCGACTATTGTTGCAACGATCTGATTATCGGGATTCTGAAAAACCATACCGACAGTTTTTCTTATGTCGATTTCTTTTCTCTCGTCTGTGGTGTCCATTCCTTTTACAAAAACTTTTCCGCTTTGAGGAATATTTATTGCATTACAAAGCTTTGCAAGAGTGGATTTTCCCGAGCCGTTATGACCTAATATCGCAACGAACTCGCCCTCTTTTATACCAAGAGAAACACCATCAACCGCAGGACGGGATCTTTCCCCGTCCTCCGATTCATAGTGAAATGTTACATTTTCAAATTTAATTATATAGTCGTCCATATTGCACTCCCGCCGCAAGGCAGTACTTTTTCAGTTCCCGAAACCTGTAAGCCTATTTCATCACAGGTTGTTGTTCCCTTGCGGTCAGCGGTCAAGCTCTGCAGAATATACTTCATTACTGCAGGAGAAAGACCGGTTGTATAAGAATTTATAAGCATCATCAACGCATCATCTGATAATAGCTGTGTGCAAAGCTCAACGAAATCATAAATCTCATTTTCAAGCTTCCATACCTCACCACCGGGACCTCTGCCGTAAGACGGCGGGTCCATAATTATGATGTCATAAGTTCTGCCCCGTCTGATTTCCCTTTTTGCAAATTTGATACAATCGTCAACTATCCATCTGATACTTCCGTCGGCAACGCCTGAAGAAATTGCATTTTCTTTAGCCCAGCCTACCATACCTTTTGATGCATCAACATGCACAACCTCTGCACCGGCTGAAAGTGCCGCTACGGTTGCACCGCCTGTATATGCAAACAAGTTCAGAACTCTGACAGGTCGGTTTGCCTTTTTGATTGTTTCCTTAATCATATCCCAATTGACGGCCTGCTCGGGAAAAAGTCCCGTATGCTTAAAGCCCATTGTCTTTATATTGAATGACAAGTCACCGTAAGATACTTTCCACGCATCGGGAATTTTTTTATAAACCTCCCAATGTCCGCCGCCCGTTGATGAGCGTATGTATCTTGCATCCGCTTTGTACCACAAGGGATGCTTTTTAGGTGTTTTCCAGATTGCTTGCGGGTCGGGTCTGATGAGGATAATATCTCCCCATCTTTCTAATTTTTCGCCGTCCGAGCAATCAATAAGCTCGTAGTCCTGCCAATTTTCCGAAAATCTCATTTTAACTCCTAAATCAGTCTTTCTTTTACGACTGCTGCAATTTCTTCTGCAAGTGATTTAATTTGTTCGTAGTTTTCGCCCTCAAGCATAACTCTGATGAGAGGCTCTGTTCCTGACGGTCTTAAAAGAACTCTGCCTGTGTCGCCAAGCTCTTTTTCCGCATTTTTTACTGCAAGCTGAATTTCTTCATCAGTATTACATCTGAGCTTGCCGAGGTTTGAAACCTTGACATTTATCATTACCTGCGGATAAATCTGCATTATATTCTTAAGCTCTGACAAAGGTTTGCCTGTTCTTTTCATAATCTGAATAAGCTGTGCGGCAGTGACCTGACCGTCACCCGTTGTTGCAAAATCGCTGAAAATCACATGACCCGACTGTTCTCCGCCGATTGAATAACCGTTTTCAACCATATTTTCAAGAACATATCTGTCACCGACTTTTGTGAATTCCGCATCAATAGAGTTTTCCTGACAGAATTTCTTGAAGCCCATATTTGTCATAACAGTACCGACTACTGTATTTTTATTGAGCTTGCCTCTTTCCTTGAGGTCCTTTGCACAGATTGCGATAATCTGGTCACCGTCGACTTCTTCGCCGTTTTCATCGACTGCTAAAAGTCTGTCGGCATCACCGTCAAAAGCAAAACCTGCCATAAGTTTATTTTCAACAACAAATTTCTTGAGATTATCAAGGTGTGTTGAACCGCAATCTCTGTTGATATTTGTTCCGTTATATGTGTTTGATAACATGTGACAGTTTGCACCAAGTCTTATAAACAACTCCGTTGCAGTAACTGAAGCAGAACCGCAAGCACAGTCGAACGCCAAATCCATGCCCGAAAAATCAAGCTCAACAGTCGAACGAACATGCTCGATATAATCAAACAATCCCATTTCGGATCTTGTAATTCTTCCGACATCTCCGCCTACCTTTACAGGCGGTGCGATAGTTTCATCAAGTATAATTTCTTCTATTTTTTCTTCCAATGCATCGGGTAATTTATATCCGTCAGAACGGAAGATTTTTATTCCGTTATATTCGCAAGGGTTATGTGATGCGGAAATCATAATTCCTGCATCATAGTTATATTTTTTAACAAGAAATGCAACCGCAGGTGTCGGTACAACTCCCAACAACAAAACATCTGCACCAACAGAACAAAGTCCTGCTGCTATTGAACATTCAAGCATTTCCGATGAAATACGAGTATCCATTCCTATCAGAACTCTCGGTCTGGTTATTGATTCATCAACCAAAACCATAGCCGCCGCTCTGCCGATTTTCATTGCTAATTCACAGGTTAATTCTGTGTTAGCAACACCTCTTGCACCATCTGTTCCGAAAAGTCTTCCCATAGTTTCTCTACCCTTTCTTCTGCTTGTTAATCAAGCTTATTATATGGAATATCCAAATGAGAATATGCTAACGGGGTCACAACTCTGCCCCTGGGTGTCCTTTGTAAAAATCCTATCTGCATCAAATACGGTTCATAAACATCTTCAATTGTTATCGCTTCTTCGCCTATCATGGCAGCTATTGTATCAAGTCCGACAGGTCCGCCGTCATAATAGTTTATCATCGAAGTCAGAAGTCTGATGTCTATTGAGTCAAGACCCAATTCATCAATTTCCATGCTTTCAAGAGCTTTTCTTGTGTTTTCCAAATCAGCTACACCTTCACCGATAACCTGAGCATAGTCCCTTGCTCTTTTCAAAAGACGGTTTGCAATTCGCGGTGTACCTCTTGAACGAGAAGCCAACTCGTATGCAGCATCATTATCTATTTCCATTCCGAAAATACTTGCACTTCTTTCAACAATTTCCGCCAATTCACCGGGGGTATAGAGCTCAAGTCTTAAAAGTATACCGAATCTGTCCCTCAAGGGTGCAGAAAGCTGACCTGCTCTTGTTGTCGCACCGACAACGGTAAAATGAGGTAAATCAAGTCTTATTGAACGGGCTGACGGACCTTTACCTATGATAATATCAAGTGCATTATCCTCCATTGCAGGATATAAAACTTCTTCAACGCTTTTGGAGAGTCTGTGAATTTCATCGATAAATAAAATATCACCCTCGCCCAAGTTAGTAAGCAACGCCGCCAAATCACCCTGCTTTTCAATCGCGGGACCTGATGTAATTCTTAAGTTTACACCCATGTGATTTGCGATTATGCCCGCAAGTGTTGTCTTACCGAGACCGGGCGGTCCGTAAAGAAGTACATGGTCAAGCGATTCGCCTCTTTTTAAAGCCGCATTCATATATATATTCAGTCTTTCCTTGACTTTTTCCTGACCTATGTAATCTGATAAAGTTTTCGGTCTTAACGAAGTTTCAACATCTTTGTCCTCATTCACAAACTGAGGCTCTATGATTCTGTCTTCCATACATTTTCCTCTTTATAATCGGGTGTGGGTGAAACCCACCCTTCATTCTGCATTCTGAACTCTGCATTCTGCATTTGACTATTAACTATCCCTGTTTTAAAGCTTGCTTTATTATATCTTCAACTGACATATCAGGCGATGCCTTTGCCGCCATAACCGTTGCTTCTGAGCGAGTAAAACCTAAAGCCACGAGTGCATTGAGTGCTTCCGACATATTTGAGCTTGTCTGTACTGCCGCAACCGCTTCAAGCTGAACATCGTTTGAATCTATATATGCGCCCGTTGTCATCTTGTTTTTGAGTTCAAGAACAACTCTCTGTGCAATTTTGGGTCCTACGCCCTGTGCGGCGGTGATTGCCTTTACATCACCTGTTGCAATTGCGAGGGAAAGTTTATTAGGTGTCAATTGCGATAAAATCGCCAAAGCCGCTTTGGGTCCAACTCCTGAAACAGATATAAGAAGCTTGAAGCATTCAAGCTCGTTCTTATCAAAAAATCCGAATAAATCCATCGCATCTTCGCGGACATTGAGATATGTGAAAAGTGTTATCGGCTTTGTTTCACCGCTTATATGCCTTAAAGTGGTTGCCGTTGTCATACACAAGAAAGCTACACCGTTACAGTTAATTGCAACGCTCGTTTCGTCTGTATGTACTATTTCGCCTGTTACGGAATAAAGCATTATCTCAACCTCCCGAGTAGTGATCCGCTTGCGTGTGCGTGGCAGATTGCCATTGCCAGAGCATCGGCAGTATCGTCGGGTTTGGGAACTGACTTAAGATTCAGAATAACCCTTGTCATTTCCTGAACCTGTTTCTTTTCTGCTCTGCCGTAACCGACAACACTCTGTTTTACCTGAAGCGGAGTATATTCGAATATCTCGACACCTTTTTTCTGTGCCGCTAAAAGCAGCACACCTCTTGCCTGACTTACATCAATTACCGTCTTTGCATTGGTGTTATAAAACACCTTTTCAATCGCCAGTGCAGTCGGTTTATACTTGTCTATTATCTCACAAATTTCATCGTATATGCTCTCAAGTCTTATGTTGAAGCGCTCTTTCGCCTGAGTAGTCACCGCACCGTAGTCGACAACGGTAAAACTGTTTCCGACATAGTCAATAACACCCCAACCGACTATCGCATATCCGGGGTCAATACCCAAAATTATCATTTTTTATCCCTTTCACGAATCACCATTCTTGTCGGTGTTCCCTCAAGTCCGAATACTTCACGGATCTGATTATCTATATATCTCTGATAGCTGTAATGGAATAAATCCTTGTTGTTAACAAAACATACGAATGTCGGCGGACGAGTTGATGCCTGGGTCATGTAGTAGATTTTCAATCTCTTACCCTTATCCGTCGGGGGCTGTACTCTTGCAACCGCATCAGCAAGCAAGTCATTTAATTTACCCGTTGAAATACGCATTGCATTCTGTGTATCAACAAACTTGATAAGCTCGAAAAGTCTGTCTATTCTCTGTCCTGTTTTTGCAGAAATAAATATTATCGGTGCATAGGACATAAACGCAAAATCCTTCATAAGGTCCTTGCGGAATTTATCCATAGTCTTGCCGTCTTTTTCAACCAAATCCCACTTGTTGACCGCAATTATGCAAGCCTTACCCTCTTCAAGGGCAATACCTGCTACCTTTGAATCTTGCTCCGTAAAGCCTTCTGTCGCATCAATCATTATGACACATACAGTTGCTCTGTCAACCGCAAGCTTTGCTCTTATTACGCTGTATTTTTCGATATTATCTTCAATACGGCTCTTTCTCCTGATACCCGCGGTATCAATAAAAACAAACTTGCCGTAATCATTTTCTATGAGCGTATCAGTTGCATCTCTTGTTGTTCCTGCTATATCAGAAACAATCATTCTTTCCTCACCCGCAATTTTATTTACAAGTGAAGACTTACCCGCATTGGGTTTACCTATAACCGCAACCTTTATAACTTCTTCATCTTCTTCGATTTCATAATCCTCGATTGCTTTTACATTCTCAAGTACAGCATCAAGCAAATCGCCCGTACCGTGACCGTGAACGGAAGAAACCGCAATCGGTTCACCTAAACCGAGGTTATAGAATTCATAAAATTCCATAGGCATTTCACCGACTGTATCACACTTGTTAACACATAAAACAATCGGTTTTCCGCTTTTCAAAAGCATTGTTGCAACCTCATGGTCTGTTGCAACCACACCTGTTCTTATATCTGTTACAAGTACGATAACATCGGCACTTTCTATTGCGACATTCGCCTGAACACGCATTTGTGCTAAAATTTTATCATTACTGAACGGCTCAATACCACCCGTATCAACAAGTAAAAATTTATGACCCAACCACTCACAGTCACCGTAAATTCTATCGCGGGTAACACCGGGTGTGTCGTCAACTATTGATAATCTGCGACCGGTGAGTTTGTTGAATAATGTCGATTTACCGACATTCGGTCTGCCGACTATAGCTACAACAGGTCTTGCCATTTTTCTCAGTCCTTTCTTACTCTCCTAAGAATGCATATAAAAGCTCGCAACCGTCATTAGGTGTAACTCTTACATTTATTCCGAGCTGTTCTGAAAGCTCCTCTACCGACAAATCATCGAGGAATATATCACCCTCGTGCCTTAATGACACAGACGGTATCAATAATTCATCGCCAAGGTCTTTATCGGAAAGCTGCTCTACAATATCCTTACCGCAGATAAGTCCTGCTACGGTTATTTTTTCTCCGAAAGTTTTATTGATAATCTTATAAACATTGATTTTTAAACCGTCAGCTTTTTCTTCAAGCTGTTTGGCAAGTGAGGATATAAGCGGATATGCCGCTTCACCCGTAACTGCCGATACTGTGCGGCTTACACTTCGTTTTTCAATGTTTTCAAGCTCACTTTCAAACTCGCTTTTCAATAACGCCCACATACCGACACCGTTTTCCAACTGTAAAAATTCACCGTAGGAATCAGCATCGGGTATTTCTTTCTCCGCCATGAGGTAAAACTCATCGGCAGCGTAAGCTATTATCTCTTTATTATACCACATAAAATGCGAATTGAAAACACTTATTCTTGATAATACATCATTTGCAGTAGATTTATTATAAGGTTTCAGCTCACACAGACCCTCTCTGTGGTCTGTAAGTCCGACAGGTACTGCCGCAATGCTCTGAACTGCAGGATAAAGCTTCGCTAATTCCGAAAGAGAATAGTCAAGCTCATCACCGTCATTCACACCCGGACACAGTACTAATTGTGTATTTATTTTAATCCCCGCATCTGCAAACTGTTTCAAATATTTCAATGACTCCCCGGCAAACGGATTTGCCATCATTTTAACTCGCAAATCGGGATTCATCGTATGAACAGACACATTTACGGGACTTATATGCATTTTTATAATCCTGTCAACATCGTGTTGACTCAGATTCGTAAGGGTAATATAATTACCAAATAAAAATGAAAGTCTTGAATCGTCATCTTTGAAATAAAGACTGTCCCTCATACCCTTGGGTAATTGGTCAATAAAACAGAACATACACTTATTTTTACAATGCCTTTGCTTGTCCATAAGGTATGTTTCAAAATTGAGCCCTATATCTTCATCTTCATCTTTTCTGATGCGTATTTTATTTTTCAGAGATTTTTCCCTCTTTATATCAATCACAAGCTTTTTGTCATTGATATAAAAACGGTAATCAAGAACATCGTTGATTTCATTACCGTTTATTTTTAAAATTATATCTCCGCTTTTAAAACCTTTTTTCTCCGCTATTGACCCTTGGTCTACGGAATAAACTTTAACTGACATAAAACACCTTTTTAAATGCAGAATGCAAAATGCAAAATGCAGAATGTCGGGTGGACTTCGTCCATACCCATTATAATGCACCGAAGGTGCAAATCATGAACGCAGTTCAAATCACGGCATAGCCAATTCACACCGCAAGGGCAATTCATAACTTTAATATGTGTCAATAGAACCGTCCCTCTGACACATAGCCAATTCACAACTCTAATGTGTGTCATGAGAACCGTCCCATTGACACACACATTAGCCGTCCCTTTTACACATTAGTACGGCACTCCATCAATCTTTCCTAACACATAAACATACACAATAAATAAGATGAATAATACAACCGTTTTAATAATTGGTGCCCATCCCTCGTCAGAAAATCTTTCTAAAATTTTCCCTATCGCTAACAATCCTAACAATACAACAACCAAAAAAATTATAGTTGTTATTATCGTTTTCATCATTTCACTTCACCTAACTTTTTATTGAGATAAAATTGGTTGTAGTGCGGTTTTGAAGCGAGAGTGCTGTATATAAGATACTGCCTCTCGCGAAAAATTGTGCTACAACCGATTTTAGCCAATAAAAAATGCAAAAAGGCAGAGATGAATACAATATGTTGCATTCCCTCTACCTTTGCCTTTTACTTTTTTAAGACGGATTGCGTCTTATTTTTCTGTAGAAACTACTTTTCTTCCGTTGTAGTATCCACATTCAACGCAAAGTCTATGCGGTCTTTTTAATTCGCCGCACTGTGGACAAGCAACAAGCTCAACCTGCTGCAACTTCCAAACGCTGCTGCGTCTGCTGTCTCTTCTTGCCTTTGATACTCTTCTTGCCGGTACCGCCATGTCAGCACCTCCTTAAAAAATTGTAAAATTAAAGCTTTTTAAAGCTATTCTTCCAATAATCTGCTCAAGGCTTCAAGCCTCGGGTCAATCGGCTTTTTGCAGTCGCAAGACCCCTCATTGAGATTCTGGCCGCAATATATGCACAGACCTTTACAGTCATCTTTGCACAACTGCTTGGTTGGTAGCTCGAGGAAAATATCCTCTGTGACTAATTCGTCAAGGTCAAGACGCATATTCTCCACAAGAATAAAACTACCGTCTTCACTATTATTAAGAGTTGCTACTAAAATGTGTTCAACGGGAATGGTCATCTTGCTATGCAAGTCCGTTGCACATCTGTCGCAGCTACCGGTAAAAACAAATTCGGCTTTTGCATTGAGTTTAACAATGCCCGTACTGTTTTTCACACTACCCTCAACGACGATTGGTGTCTGAAAAGGCTTTTCACCATATATCTCCTCATCAATCAAGGACATCTCGTAACTGAAAGTTTTTTCAGCTCCGATATTGTTAAAAATAGGTTCAAGCTCAATAATCATAGAACACCTCTAAATATCACACGGATAGTATTATACGAGTTTCAGACCGCTTTGTCAACTATTTCTAAGAATTTTTATCAGATTTGCTGACAAAAATCGAAGATTTCCTTCGGAAGTTCTTCTGCATCAGCAGAAACTGTAAGTGTGATATTTGTTTCTGTTATTTTTGAAAGGTCGGAAAGTTTCTTCAAAAATACTGCAAGTTCGTTGAAATCTCTTCCGCCGATGCGTAAAGTTGCATCGATAAGTATATCTGTTATATCGTGGTCACCTGCACAGATACCGCTGATAAAGCCGTAAAATGCCTCATAACCTGATATGCCGTAGTGCTCAACTCCAACAAGTCTTGCTCTGTAATTTACTTCATAAGTAAGTAAAGTTTCCTTTTCAACACAGATAACATTACCGTTTGACTTTTCAACAGCAGCTTCAACTTCTGCTATAAGTCTTTTTGTTTTGCCTGAACCTTTGTGTCCTAAAATTAACTTTATCATTGTAATTTCCTCCTATGGTGTTTATTTCAATCTTTTTTCAAGTTCTTCTCTTCTTGCTTCATTTCCGGGTTTACCTAAAAGAGCAAACATATTCTTCTTATAATCCTCAACGCCGGGCTGGTCAAAGGGATTGATTCCCAATGTGTAGCCTGAAATAGCACATGACTTTTCAAAGAAGTAGAACAATCCGCCGAGTTCATATTCGTCCATGCAGGGTAATTCGATTACCAATGACGGTGCACCGCCGTCTGCATGAGCAAGAACTGTTCCCTCAAATGCTTTTCTGTTAACATAAGACAAATTCTTTCCTGCAAGGAAGTTAAGTCCGTCAACATTTGCGGGATCTTCTTCTATTGTAATGTCGCTCTTGGGTTCACCGAAAATGACTACTGTTTCAAACAGTTTTCTTTCGCCATCCTGAATGTACTGACCGAGAGAGTGAAGGTCTGTTGAGAAAATTGCAGATGACGGGAATATACCCTTGCCGCACTTTCCTTCGCTTTCACCAAATAACTGTTTGAACCATTCGCACATCATTGTGAATGAAGGCTCGTAACTTACACACATTTCGATAAGCTTACCTTTGCGATAAAGAATGTTTCTGATGGCTGCATATCTGCAACAATCGTTATCCTTTACGCTCGGAACGAGATATCTTTCTCTTGCATCCTGTGCGCCCTGCATAAGACGATCGATATCAATACCTGAAACAGCTATCGGTAAAAGACCTACTGCTGTTAATACTGAATATCTGCCACCGACATTATCAGGGACTACAAAAGTTTCATATCCGTTCTTGTCAGACAAGTCTTTCAATGTTCCTCTTGCCTTGTCGGTTGTTGCGAAAATTCTGTTCTTTGCTTCTTCTTTGCCGTATTTCTTTTCAAGAAGCTCTTTGAAAATTCTGAATGCAACTGCCGGCTCGGTAGTTGTTCCGGATTTTGAGATAACATTGATTGAAAAATCCTTGCCCTCAAGTAAATCTATAATCTCATTTGTATAAGCTGAACTTATTGTGTTACCAACAAAATAAATGTTGGGTGTATCTTTCTTTATAAGGTTGTAATTCTGTGATTTGCAAAATTCAATCGCTGCTCTTGCACCTAAATATGAACCGCCGATACCGATTACTACCAAAGCATCGGAATTTTTCTTGATTCTTTCAGCAGCCGCTTTGATTCTTGCGAACTCCTCTTTATCATAATTTACGGGTAAGTCGAGCCAACCCAAAAAATCATTGCCGAGTCCTGTGCCGTTATGCAATGTTTCGTGAGCCTTAATGACTTCCGGCTCAATAGCTTTAAGCTCTTCTTCCGTAATAAAACCTTCCGCATATTTGTCAATAAATTTTAATGCCATAGTTAAACCCCCAATTGTATTAAGTACATTTTACCCTAAAATTAAAAACTTTTCAATAGAAAAACGAAATTTAATTGTTTAGTAAAGATTTATTTGCAGATATTTTTTATATTATTCTCAAATTAAGATAATAAAAATCAGATTTTTGCGTTTTTCACATTGAATATTTCCGATAAGAGAGTTATAATATTGTCGGTGATAAAAAATGATAATTGATACACACGCTCACATATTTCCCGACAAGATTGCAGAAAAGGCATCCGTCAGCATCGGTGATTTTTATGACATACCCATGAACCTCGACGGAAAAACTTCAACTCTGCTTAAATACGGAGATGCCGCAGGAATTGATAAATTTCTCGTATGCTCCGTTGCAACAACTGCACATCAGGTCGAGTCAATCAATCATTTCATTGCAGATGAAGTCAAAAAGCATAACGGAAGATTCATCGGTTTCGCCGCCATGCACCCGGACAGTGACAAAATCGCTGAGCAGGTTGATGAAGCACTCACACTTGGTTTAAAGGGCATCAAGCTGCACCCTGATTTTCAGAAGTTTAACATTGATGACCCCAAGGCATTTGCAATTTACGAAGCCGCCGAGGGCAGAATGCCGATACTTATTCATACAGGCGACCACCGCACCGAATTTTCTAAACCTCAACGCCTTGCAAAAGTCCTTGACAGATTTCCAAAGCTTGATGTGATTGCCGCACACTTCGGCGGTTGGTCCGAGTGGGATAACAGCGTTAAGGTGCTTGCTGACTACAAAAATGTCTTCGTTGACACCTGCAGCAGCCAATATGCTCTGTCCCCTGAAAGAGTGGTTGAGCTTATACACTCCTTCGGTATTGACAAGGTTTTCTTCGGCACCGACTACCCTATGTGGTTGCCTGAGGACGAGCTCAGAATGCTTCGCAGCTTACCTTTAAGTGATGAGGAATTTGAAAAAATCTTCCACTTGAATTTTGAAAGACTTCTTGCAAAATATGAAAATATGTAATTTTCACTAAGGTCGGCAAAAGCCGACCTTTTTTTCATTATCAATCAACTACTATTGTTTCAATGAAGATTTTATCAAGCGGTTTATCCAATTCACCAACGGGTGCAGCTGCAATCTTATCAACTACATCCATTCCGTCATAAACCTGACCAAAAACAGTGTGTCTGTAATCAAGCCACGGTGTACCGCCGACTTCCTTGTAATCCTCTACACATTCTGCGGGGAAGCTTTCGGGCATCTGTGACATTTGGGAAATCATCTCTGCACCCGCATCTGTTTTCTGAACGATGAAAAACTGACTTCCGTTTGTACCGGGACCTGCATTTGCCATTGACAATGCACCTCTGATATTGTGAAGCTCAGGTGTGAATTCATCTTTAAAGGGTGCTCCCCAGATGCTTTCTCCGCCTCTGCCCGTACCTGTCGGATCACCGCACTGAATCATAAAATCATTTATAACTCTGTGGAAAATAATCCCGTCGTAATATCCGTTCTCTGCGTGAGTTATAAAGTTCTCAACCGCCTTAGGTGCGTGTTCGGGGAAAAGCTTTATTTTAATATCTCCCATATTGGTTTTCATTGTAACTGTTTTTTGACCGTTTTCAGGCAAACCTCTCTGTGACATAATATAGAACCTCCAAAATTTTAATCAATACATTTTATCACAAAATTCATTTTCTTACAAGCGGTTTTAACAGTTTTTTAACAGTTTAGAAATTTATGGTTTCTTGACTTTTTCCAATAATTATGATATTGTAAGTTATGTTTTAGAAAGGAGAATAGAATGCGTAACACACCTTTTATTGAAGAATTTGCAAAAAAATATACCGATTCATGTTTCAATGAATCTCAGATAGACAGAAATCTTTTTGAAGAATACGGAGTTAAAAAAGGGCTTCGCGATAAATCAGGAAAGGGTGTTTTGTCAGGTCTTACCAAGATTTCGCTTATCGAATCGAGTAAGGAAATTGACGGCAAAATTGTTCCCTGCGACGGCAAGCTTCTTTACAGAGGCTATAATGTCAAGGACTTGGTTAAGGGTTTTATTGATGATAACCGTTTCGGCTTTGAAGAAACCGCTTATCTTCTGCTTTTCGGAAAATTACCGACTCAGGAACAACTCGAAGAATTCAATAACATTTTAGCGGTATCGAGATATTTGCCTACAAATTTTGTCCGTGATGTTATTATGAAAGCACCAAGTGGAGATATCATGAACTCCCTGACAAAAAGTGTCTTGACGCTTGCTTCTTACGATGCTAATGTGTCAGACCTTTCCATTGATAATGTTTTAAGACAATGTCTTGTGTTGATAAGTGTATTCCCGATGCTTTCGGTTTATGGCTATCACGCTTATAATCACTATGAATGCGGCGACAGTTTTTATATTCACAGACCTGAAGCTAACCTTTCGGTTGCTGAGAATATTTTAAGACTCTTACGCCCCGACAAACAGTATACAGCACTTGAAGCAAGAGTTCTCGACCTTGCACTTGTTCTCCACATGGAGCATGGCGGCGGTAACAATTCAACTTTTACAACGAGAGTTGTTTCTTCTGCGGGTTCTGATACCTACTCTGTCATAGCTGCCGCACTTTCGTCACTTAAGGGACCTAAGCACGGCGGTGCAAATATCAAGGTTGTTGAAATGATGAATGATATCAAATCTCATGTCAAAGATATCAACGACGAAGAAGAAGTCGAAGCTTATCTTAAAAAGATACTCCACAAGGAAGCTTTTGACAAACGCGGACTTATTTACGGCATGGGTCATGCGGTTTATTCAATTTCTGACCCGAGAGCTACAACGCTTAAAGGCTTTGTTGACTTGCTTGCAACAGAAAAAGGTCTCCACGAGGACTTCACTCTTTATTCAATGATTGAAAAATTGGCACCCAAGGTTATTGCAAGTGAACGAGCAATTTACAAGGGCGTCAGTGCAAATGTCGATTTCTATAGCGGTTTTGTTTACAATATGCTCAATATTCCTCACGAGCTTTTCACCCCCATTTTTGCCATGGCGAGAATCGTAGGTTGGAGTGCTCACAGAATTGAGGAGCTTATCAATGTTGATAAAATCATTCGCCCCGCTTATATGAGTCTTATTACCGACGAAAAATACAAACCAATGTCTGACAGATAAAATTAAGGGGATGTAAAAAAAGCGAAGACCGCATAAAACAAGATAAATCAAGGGGGCTTACAAGTCTGATGCTTTTAAGCCCCCTTGAAACAATCTAAAAAACGGAAAATATTAAAAATTTTGTGTTTTATGCTACGAACAAACCTCGCCTCTCGCCGTACCTCTGTACGCCTTCGGGTAAACAAAATCAAGCCTTACGCCTTGATTTTGCTCGGTTTGTCCGTTCTTCATCTTTTTT
>JAZQHB010000085.1:0-3307 GCA_045540355.1 Acutalibacteraceae bacterium
GCATAGGCTCACCCTTTATCCTTTTTTACTATCAGATTCAACACAAGGTTGATGATTAGTATGAATACAAACAGCACCAAAGCTATAGAGAAAAGAGCTTCCCGCTGAAGTCCTGACGAATACGACATTTCACTTGCAACCGCCGTAGTAAGAAAACGCACACTTTTGAAAAGCCCCGGCATATTTGCCACATTGCCCGATACCATCATAACCGCCATTGCTTCACCGATACTCCTGCCGATACCAAGCACAACAGACGTAAGTATTCCGCTTTTGGCAGCAGGAACAATAACCTTAAACACCGTTTCAGTTTTTGTTGCTCCAAGTGCCAGAGATGCTTCTTCGTATTCCTTTGGTACGGCTCTGATTGCCGTCTCCGATACTGATATTACCGAAGGCAATATCATAACTGTTAAAACGATAATTGCCGAAAACAGATTTGCTCCGTCCGGCAAATTGAAGGTTTCACGCACAAAAGGTACAATTATTATCATACCTACAAGACCGTAAACAACCGACGGTATTCCCGAAAGCAAGTCAACGCCCCAGCGAACTGTATTTGATATTTTATCATTCGCCATTTTAGAGACAAATATAGCACACATTATCCCTATCGGTACACCGACTATTATTGCACCCAGCGTTCCATACACCGACGTCAGAATAAACGGCAGAATACCATACGAGGGAGGCGTGGCGGTTGACGCCCACGACCTCCCGAATAAAAAGTCGCAAATACCGATTTTGCCGATGGCAGGAAAACCTGAAACACACAGAAATACCGTAATGAGAATAACAAAGAAGGCAGCTAAAAATCCGCAAAATGTGAAGATTATATTCATTGATTTTTCAATAAAATTCGCTGCTGTTTTAATTCTGTTCATTCTTCCTTTCTCCTTATCTTGCTGCGGGTACTGCTCCTGCTTTTACAATTAAATCATCGGCTGCTTCAGAGGTTGCAAACTCGAAAAATGCTTTTGCACTATCAGTAAGCTCTGCGTTTTTCTTTGTTACGAATATGAAATTACGCTGAACCTTGTATGTGCCGTTCTGGATTGTTTCTGTTGTAGGTGCAACGCCTTCAACGGAAATCTGTTTTACCGTATCTTTTACAGAAGCAACAGAAGCATATCCGATTGCATTGGGATTAGATGCTACTGTCTGCACAACATCACCTGTTGAAGTAAGCTCCTGTGAATATTTGCATAAATCTTCTGTGTCTGTAATAGATTCAAAGCCATCTCTTGTGCCTGATGCAGCTTCTCTGCCGATAAGTACAACGGGTGCGTCAGCTCCGCCAACTTCACTCCAATTTGTAACCTCGCCTTTGTAAAGTGCTGCAATCTGTTCGATTGTAAGGTCTTTAACAGGGTTTTCAGGATTTACAATTACTGCAATACCATCAATCGCAACTACTGTTCCAACAAGTTCTGCTTTTTCTTCATCTTTCAAATCACGGCTTGAAAGTCCAATGTCGCATCTGCCCTCAAGCACTGCCTGAATACCGCTACCCGAACCTGTAGGATTGTAAGTAACCTTTACATCTGTGTTTTCTTCCATATAGGCTTCAGACAAATATCCGATTACCTTTTCCATTGAGGTTGAGCCGTCTGTTGCAACTGTGCCACCCTCTGTGGATGTACTACCGCAACCTGCAAGGAAAGCCACCAACAAACCTATTACTGCCAAAATACTTATGATTTTCTTCATCAAAATCACTCTCCTTTAATTTTTTTGTTTTCTTTTTGACTACGGTATCAGTTTAACATAGTATATGTAAACTCTAAAAGCAAAGGTATGTTAATTGTAAGTTAAGATAATTTTTAACATTTAAACCGAATATAATGTTACTATTTGTTGTAATGTAAAATACTATGCAAAAGACCACTTCAAAACTAGAAGCGGTCTTTATAACATAATTCGACAAATAATACAATCGGTATATCAAACGAAAAAAATACCCTATATTTTGCACAGTGCAATACAATTTGTTATCTATTGTAAAAGACCGCTTCTGCAATTAGAAACGGTCTTCATATTCAAATTATTCCAATACACTGAAAGTCTTCAATGTGAATCTTTGACTTTCTTATTATCTTTGCATAATATGGACTTGCAAGAAAATCTATCAAATCCTCTTTTGCAACTCTAAATCGTTTTCGCACAACGACACCGAGAATCTTTTCGCTATTTATCCATTTACGAATAATCTCTTTGCCATATCCGGTAACTGTACGTATATCCTTTGCATCAATCACTTTAGGATAATCTCGCATCTTGTTTCTGTAATAGGCTTTGATGCTTGAAATTTGCTCTTTCGTAAGTACGCCACGATTCGCTCTCTGATGGATATATTGTTCCACTTCTTCGATAGAGATAGCGTAATAATGAAGCAGACCATCACGCTTTTTTTCAAAATTAACTTTTTTACTTTTTATCAATTTGTATGCAGTAGATTCTGAAATGCCGCATATTTTGCAAAATTCCTTTTTCGTAACATACAAATTATTTGCACTTTCGACAACATTCATCTTTTATCACCTTGTTTTTCAATGTTCAATAGTAGGTGATGAATGTGTTTCTCAAAGAGTTCCCAATCAGTTCCCAAAAACATGAAAAATTCAATAAATTTAATATCAAGATAGAAAATGGTGTTGTATCGCGAATTTTAAGGACTTTTATGTATTAAATGTCCCGATAATACAGGGGTTTAACTTCTTTTAAGTTCCCACGAGTTCCACTAAATTCCGAGAAGTTCAACTGATTCGAAATCACTCGAAATCAGTTTGTGAGCAATCACACGAGGGTTCGAATCCCTCCCTCTGCGCCAAATAAGAACGGTAATTTTGATACAAAGTTACCGTTTCTTTTTTTGCCCGAAAATACCCATATACAAGGGTTTTACAAAATAAGAAAAGTTTCTTTGTTTTTCAATGTTTGAAATTTTTTAATGAAATTATCTCTTCTTTGCTTTCTGAAAATTCACTCGGAAACTTTTCTCTAAAAATAAATGCACCGCTTTTGACTTTTGTTTTGTCAATGCGGTGCATTCGTGTTTTTTCTATACTCGCTGGGTGATTTACCTGTATGTTTTTTAAAGATATTTGAAAATTGAGTCGAACTGTTAAAACCGCAGCAGAAGGCTATGTCGGTAAGACTTATTGCTGAATTCTTTATAAGACGTTTAGCATACGCGACTCTTTGCGAAATAAGATACGAATAGGGTGATATTCCAAAATGCTCTTTGAAAAGATGTCTGAATCTGTGATAACTGTAACCTAAATGGGATGCAAAAATTGAAAAATCA
>JAZQHB010000086.1:0-6570 GCA_045540355.1 Acutalibacteraceae bacterium
TTTTTTCTCTGTTTTAAGGTTGATTTTTTGATTTCTTTAATGTATAATATGTCGTGTTGTCTGACGGGGTGTGGCGAAGCTTGGTATCGCGCTTGGTTCGGGACCAAGAGGCCTCGGGTTCGAATCCCGACACTCCGACCACTCAAAAGCCTTATAAACTCTATGTTTTTAGAGTTTATGAGGTTTTTTGTTTTTTCTAAAAAATACACTTTTCTAACGGATTTCTAACGGTCACTAAACATTGAATGTAGCAGACATTGATTCTGCTATGTTTTGTTTCCGTTCAGTATCAAGATGTGCATATATATTTGCAGTTGTTCTGAAATCTGCATGACCTAACCACTCTTGAATATCTTTCAAAGAAAAACCATTAGCTATTAATAAACTAGCACAAGAATGTCTTAAATCGTGAAATCTGATTAACGGCAAATTATACATCTTCAATAACTTTGAAAACTTTCTTGATACAAAATCAGGTGCATAGGTGTGACCGTCCGCCCACTTGAAAACATAATCGTTTTCTATGTACTCTTTACCGAATAACTTTCGGTTTTCATCTTCCTGTTCTTTAAGTCTCAAAAAAATCACCTTAACATCATTAGTTAACGGATATGAACGATAGCTTGACGATGTTTTTGTTGTGTCTTTTTCAACTACAATATTACACTTTACAACAGTGTGTTTAATAGTAACAAGACCATTTTCAAAGTCTATACTATCCCATTTTAAACCCAGAGCCTCACTTTTCCTTAATCCATAAATAACGGTAATGTATATCAGTGAATATAAGTCCTCTTCTTTTATAGCATTGAAAAGTGCATTTAATTGATTAATAGTATAAAACTCTGTTGCTTTTCTTTGGTGCTTTGGCAAACGAAGAAACTCACAGGGATTTTTTGAAATCAAATCATTTTTTAATGCCTCTTTAAGAACTAAATTTAAAATTAATTTGTGTGTATTCATAGTTTTTGGAGATAAGCCACCTTTTCCGTTTAGCTTACCACTTTCGCTTTTAATGTTAATGTACTCTTGCAAGACCTCAACATTTACTTTATCAAGTTTTACTTTCTTGTTTTCAAAATACGGTATTATCTGACTTTTTGCTATTGTTTCATATCCTTGATAGGTTATTACATCAACTTGATTTTTTATACTCACAAGCCAAGATTTAACATAATCACTGAATTGAATATCAGCATTAAAAAGATTACCTGTCTTTTCATACTCTCTTAGTGTTTCTCGGAGTAACTTTTCAGCTTTCTTTTTATTACCTTTAGTTAAAAGTCCTGTAGCAATCCATTTTTGTTTTCTTTTTCCGTTTGCGTCTATTGAATTTATAACGATATAATATTTATCGTTTTTTATCTGCAGGCTTCCTGTCATTTTAACTCCTTTCTAATCTGAAACCTGTCATTACAAGCGATTAACGATATTTATTTATAAAGTCTATCAAACAAACTTTAGGTATAAGATATTTTCTACCAACTTTAATATATTTGATAGCACCGATTTTCAAAAGCTTATACAATGAGTTTTTGCCTATTTTTAAAGCAGTGCAAGTTTCATCTACTGTTAAAACATCTTTGTAATTATCAAACATACTGCACCACCCTTTAACAGTTGTCCTCTATAAAGTATTCACTTGGTATTTCTTCAAAATGAATTATTTCCCCTCTGATGTTTTCAAATTTAATTATATTATGTATTCTTCGTACAAAAGCATTGTAGGTTTTATATTCTTTTCGCTGAACATCTTTAAATTGTTCATTCAATGGAATATTACTGATTATATATACTTTTGTGTATACGGCAGTTTTGTCTGAGTACCTTGCAGAAAGTCTGCAAGGGTACCCATCAAGATATTGTAACATATCCGAAAGCAAAATCGAACTTCTAAATTCATCAAACAGAATTACATCTTGATTTCTATAATTATCAAACGGATTTTTGTAGTTAGTAATTTTACAAACATTTTTGTAACCGTATTTTTCCATAACAAATCGAGTCTTTCCTGTTGCAGTATCTCCGTAAATATATGTCACATTCAAATCACGCCAAGTATTTTCAATTTCCTTATCAATAACAAGTTGTCTCATTTGCTGTAGATGTTGTATTTTGGTACCGTATGACGGATATTGTTCTATGATATCAAACTCACTATAACCGTCTTTAATCATCTGAAAAACCTCATCAGATACCTTTGTATTTTTAGCAGCTACATCTAACGGCATTTCTCCGTATTCTTCAAAAGTATCAATTAAATTAGTTTCTTTCTTTTCGGTGTCAGCATATTTTCCCTCTTTGCGAATGTAGTCACGGTTTTGTTGACAGGTACCGTGAGCAGTTTCTATATGTGCCTGTGGGAATAACTTTTTTAACCTATCAAAAGATACGGCATTTTTAAAACATATGAAAATATGCGTATGATAAGTTTCGTTCTCTTCGTCACACATACAAAAATACACCCAATTTGTTTGATTTACAAGTGAAAAAATTTTTTCGTGTGTAAATTCTTTTTCAATGGGATTGTTAATTGTGAGCTGATATTTTCTAGCTCTGCTTTTCTCTGTCATATAAGACCTCCTTTAAATAAAATTAATAACACAAATTACACAAGTTGTGCAAAAGGGTAATACTAGCCTTTTGCATAAACATATGCGAACACACCTAACGGTGTCGTTCTCGCAAACAACAAATCAGTTAGCTTAAGTTTACAAAATTGTTTACACGTTAAATATACATCAAACAAACAAATTTGTCAATATCTATTTACAAAAATGTTAGTCTGTGGTATTATACTTTCGAGAGGTGATTATATGCCATATACAAAACTATTAAACGATATAATTGATAGAAGTGGTTTAACTTTAAAAGAAATTGCAGAAAAATGCACTGCAAACGGAGTAAAAGTCACTGCATCATATATCAGCACTTTAAAAAACGATACAAATAACAGAGCTCCGTCAGATGAAATGTCAAGAGCGATTGCAAAAGCCTGTAACTGCAAAGATGAAGGCATATTAGTTCTTGAGGCATACATTGACAATGCACCACCAGAGTTTAAAGGCGTTCTTGATTTTTTAAAGTCAACTATTATGTTTTCAATGATTGGAGTTTTTGAAAACCAAATTGATAACAGTCAGTTTCAAGACCTTTTAAAAATGACTGACAGTATGCCTTTATCTTCTCTACTGATACAACTATCAAAGACAACAGACGAAAGTATAGAGAAGGCTTTCGGTATGTTTAATATGACATCAACCATTGATGATGAAATTAACGATATCAGAATTCAAACAGACCTTAAAGAAGCTCAGGGATTTCCTGTATTGGATAACTCTATGTTTCCTATAATGCCCGAAAACTCTAAAGCAGTAATTGAATACAAAATTACTAAAGATTTATGCAACGGAGATATAATTGCATTTTCAAGGAAAAACGAAACTGAATTGATTTACAGAAAAGTTGTTTTTCTCGATGAAGAACATACAAAAGTTGCTGTATTTCCTATTAATACCGAATATGAAACACTGACTTTTGACTGCAAAGATATAAACATACTCGGAAAAGTTAAACAAGTAGTCGCAAATTTATAAGCGAACTCTTTCGCTCGCCGCTAGGCAGAGGGTGACACAATAAGTGTGTCACCCTCGCTTTTTAGCGTTAACGAGCGGTAGAGGGAACAAAAAGTCTGTCAAGGGCAAGACAAGTGCTACGCACCCTTGACAGACTTTTTTCGCTTTAAAATTTATGCTTTTGTAATGACAGTATTTCTAACTTTTTTCTAACACTTTTTCTAACATTTTTCCATAAAACAAGATTTATATAATTTTATTGTTTCATAGATAAAACACCAAAAAGCCTTTATTTGTAAGGGTTTACAGGCATTTTATAACTCTTTATAAAACCATATAAAACATAACTTTGATATTTCGGGACCAAGAGGCCTCGGGTTCGAATCCCGACACTCCGACCATTTTTATAAAGAGTACTCACTGAAAAGTGGGTACTTTTTTTATTGGCCTCTTGCGGACCGAACCAATGTGAGGGACCAGGCGACGGAGCTGAGCGCTGCCGGTGGCAGATGAAGCGAATCGGAGGAAGAGAAAAATAAGGAGTATCACGAAGCGCCCCAAGCAAGTGAGACGACTATATTTTTCTCGGTAGCCTCGGATTCGAATCCCGACACTCCGACCATGATGCGTGTTCATAAGGGATTTGAACACGCATCCTTTTTGTTTAAAAACAGATTGATATATTTTATTGTTTGTCGCAGATTATCTGCGGCTTTTTTCTTTTATGCCGTTTCAGGTAAAGCACCGGAGATATAATTCACTGCTACTCCCTGTCGGGTGTCGTTTATGATTGGGGTTTTGTCAGGCAATTCAATATACCCTACAAAGCGGTAGTAAATTACTATCCTTTGAGTTTTGTTTTTACCCTTACCCTCTGACTCATAAACATCAATATGGTCAATAAGCTCCTTTGCAAGAGGTGCCGTAAGGGTTTCCATTTCCATAAAGCTTCTTACCGCATTGAGAAACATATCCTTACCTTTGGTTGTCTCTTGTGTACTTGAAAGCCTCTTACGGAGTTCGGATATCTTTCCTTTTAGCTCACTTCTTTCAAGCTCGTACTTATGTGACATATGAGTAAACCATTCATCCGTTACCTTGCCCTCGGCATTGTCTTCATATAGCCTTTCATATAGATTTGCTACCTTCTGCTGCCTTGCAAGAGCCTTTTGAAGCTCACCCTCAAGATACCTTGTCTCTTCATATAAGTTCTTGTTTGACTTCTTTTCAAGGATTTCTGCAAGTCTTTCTTCATCGTATTTAAGAAAGTTTGCAAGATGCTTCAATTCAAGTAATACTATCTGCTCAAGAGCATCTGAACGAATGTAGTGCCTTGTAGGACAGTCACCACGGGTATCTTTGATATAGTTACCGCAACTGAAATAATGTATCTCTTTGTTAGTGGTATTAGTGTGATACCTCATATTGCTTCCACAATCACCGCAACGGATGAGCCCACTGAAGATATGCTTCTTTGCATTTTCGGGTTTGGGTGCTCTTCTCTTGACCTTTAACAAGTTTTCCTGTACAAGCTCAAACACTTCTCTTTCGATTATAGGCTCGTGAACATCCTTGAAGATTCTCCAGTTTTCTTCGGCGTTCATCAGCCTCTTTTTGTTTTTGAAATTCTTTGAGTAAGTCTTGAAGTTAATTACATCACCACAGTACTCCTGTTGTGTTAAGATTTTCCTTACGGTTGTTTTACTCCATCTGTAAGGGTCAGCAGGCATTTGCTTACCGCCTCGGTTCAAACCTTTACTGTGCCAATATGCCATAGGTATATAGATTTTGTTTGACTGAAGAACATGAGCAATAGCTTCGTTACCCTTACCCTCAATGCACATTCTGAAAATACTTTTTACTACTTGTGAAGCATCAGGATCAATTATCCATTTCTTTTTGTTCTCAGGACTTTTCATATATCCATAAGGCGGTTGAGCAAGAGGTTCTCCAAGGTTGCCTCTAATTCTGTTTGAGCTTCTGATTTTTCTTGAAATGTCCCTTGCATACATTTCATTCATTATGTTCTTGAAGGGTGCGATTTCATTCTCACCCTCGTCACTGTCCACCATATCATTGACAGCGATAAATCTTATGTTATGTTCAGGGAAATAATTGTCTGTGTAATGACCTACCGATACATAGTCTCGTCCTAATCTTGATAAGTCTTTAACCATAACAACAGAAATGTATCCCATTTCAATATCGTCAAGAAGCTCCTGAAATCCGGGTCGGTTAAAGTTTGTACCTGTGTAACCGTCATCAACATAAAACTTTACATTTGTAAATCCAAGCTCTTTGGCTTTTTGTGATAACAATCTTTTCTGATTTGCTATTGAATTGCTTTCGCTGTCTGTACCGTCATCTCTTGAGAGACGAGTGTAAAGACCTGCGATACCGATATAATCCGTTAACTGCATTTTACCTCCTTCCCGGCAGTCAGACATATATATTCGTTGTTCATTGTATCATTGTTTGTTGCAGATGACAAATGTGTGAAGTCGCTGCCAAGATATTTTTCAATTTTCCTTTTGTAGGTATCACCGTTTTTATCTGTAGAGTATCTTGATGAAACATAATATTTTATTCCGTCAATTACAATTTCTTTTTCATCTTCACTCAGCATAAGTAACTCAGCACGGGTGTTACAAAGCAGAAGCCAAAGAAGTAAATTCAAATACTTAAATAATTTCATTCACTTCACCTTGCATCTCTCTGACGCATTAAATACCGATAATAATGCTCGACGGCCTTGATTACAAATTCCTGCTTTTGTTTTTCGGTGAACCTCGACTTAAAATATCTCTCTAAACTTTCCGTTGGTATCTTTAAGTAGTCTTTTTGATTCGCTTTTGCCTCCGCCATAATTTCGGATATTCTGTCTGATGTGAGCATACCTTCCGAATGAAGCTTTTTCATTCGTACAGTTTGCGAGTAAGAGGGCGTAACTTCTTCGTTTTCATAAAACCCGTAAACCTCATTCTGCTCCTCTGAC
>JAZQHB010000087.1:0-53828 GCA_045540355.1 Acutalibacteraceae bacterium
AGAAGCAATTGCTACTTATCAAAGAATAATTGAACTTTTGAGAACAGATTGGAACATAACATTCGGTGCAACAATAAACAAATATCTTCAAAAAATTGACGAACTTGCAAGTAAACAAAAGTAATTATTAATTTTACTAAGGTATTCTTAAAATGATTCTCTTCACCTTGAATCGAGGAGAATCATTTTTCTTTTGATGAGAAATTTCTAAAATATTACTTTTGTTAGTACATGTTTACATTTCTTCTGACCGTAAGTTTTTCAAATACGAGCCGAAGAAGAAATGTGTTGTTTCATCAGCTTTTCGCATTCAGCCAATACGCCATATATACTTAAAGTTACTACTAACCAAATTAAAGATATATTTTCTTTTTTCGGATAGTATATAACTTTCAGTCTTACTCTGCTCAATCTTATTACTTGCGACTTTTACGGTGCCCTGATGCTTGTTTTCGGTATAGGTAAAACATATAGCTTTGCAGGCTTGCCCTTGCCCTGATATTTACGACGGAGCAGATTATGTTTTTCAAGCTCACGCTGTAATCTTGTAGCTTTGTCATGACCACAGCCGAGCATTTCACTTGTCTCGGCAATGGTATAAAATATAAAGACCTCTCCGTTTTTATCACACCAACCATTTATTGCAGATAAATTCATTCTGTCGAGCATTAAGCGTAAAGCAGCTTCGCTTCTGCAGATAAATCTTTGTATTCGTCTGTAAACAATGCTTTCGGCATTTTGAAGAAGGATTCATTATCCACTATTTTTCACACTCCTTTTTGATACATAATTGCAGGAGATAACCACAGCCCTGAAACTTTGTTTGCAGTTGTTAACACATTTCCTGCAAAGCTCGTTATAACAGATTCTGTTTCGTTCATTCAGAAACAGGCTCCATTCTGATTTTTTACTTTTTGTCACTCTCGGAATAACTATCACACTTCTTTTTACTGTAGCTTTTCGGATTGATTTTTGATGATTTTTTCGTTTGTAATGAGTTTTATTTCGTTGGTAGGGTAATTACATTAACCACATATCAAAAGCCTTTTTTGCCGTTTCACCCGAAATAGTTCCAGCCCCGGAATCTCACCGCAGCGTTGCCTTGCTCATATCATCGCAAAGTCATATCACTTTCGGACGGTCATTCAGTTGTCAAAGCACACGAGAAAAAACATCTCTCAAGGGGTAAGGGTTTAGAAAGGCAAAAAATTAACCAAAATTGAAAACTTTTTTATTTTTGTTAAATTTGCACAACAAAAAAGCCGTCACATAGACAGCACAAATAGCGGGAGGATATTTCTTCCTCTCGCACAGTTTGCACTGAAACTATGTAACGGCTTAAACTTTAAGCTCTGATTGTCCGTATGTTATGATCGGATGTCGGACTACACCTTTTTCGTTCAGATAATATGTGTGGCATAAAGCCAATAAGTAAAAAATATGTGTTTCAGATTATATTTAGTTGTAGGGCAAATACATTATTTACCAATATGTTATTATGCAGAACATTTGTTTATTTGTCAAGAACTTTTTCGAAAAAGAAAAAATGGTGTCGGTTTTCACCGACACCACGAAATGAAATGTTATAGTTTTTCGTTGTTATATTCAATGTTAGGTTTATTGTGGTTTAAGTACTGTTGCTTCAGAAAATGAATGAAATAAGCAAATCGTATGCGTAAAAATAAGAATACCAAAAACCAATAAACCGTTTTAGGGAGTGCTTCTATGATTTTTTGCTAGGGGCTTAATAAAAAAATTATAGTTCTCGTAATAAAAACTTTACATTAAGTTTGTACGGAATACTCTTTTGCTTTTTCAAAAAGTTCGGTGCGGTTTGCGGTTTCGAGCTTGCGGTATATTGCTGCAGTATGTTTTTTGATTGTGCTTTCGGTTACGAACAGCGTTTCAGCAATAACCTTTCTCTTTTTGTTTTCAAGAATGAAGCGCAACACTTCTTTTTCTCTCAGAGAAAGAGTTTCAACGGCTTTCCAGTTATTCAGAATACTCTCTATTTGTTCACCGCTGAATGATTTTATTGTTTCGGGAGACACAACATTTTTACTTGTATTTTGTGAAATCACTACGGCTGAATCGGAGATTTTTTTAGTATCAGCAAGTCCGTAGTCCTGCAAAATTCCGTAGAGAAAAAGGATAAGAACTTCGGTTATGATATATGAAATTGAAATAAATTCAAAGCTTGAACGAATCATATTTTCAACAAGCCATATTGCGATATTGCCGATAACGACAAATGCCAAAAACATGGTGTGCTTGCTTGAAACAACAGTTTTCTTTATTGCGGTATAGGCGATTATTGCGACCATTGCGGCAAAATAAGCAAACAAAAAAAACTTATATACTGCGTGAAGTGGCCCGTATTCCTTGATGAGAACGGGCATACCGTTAATAAAATCAAGCGATACATTTTTATAATATATTGGCAGAACTCCTCCGCTTGCAGTGATTAACAGCATAACGGTATTTATAACGATAAGAATTTTCGGCAAAAGCTTTGGATAACGGAATCTTGACAGATTTATTATCATCATCAGAAGGAAGAACGGGAGAAAAACATTGCCGAGATACGCAATTCTGTTTGCCCACAACGCTCCGTCTAGAGTTTTTGATAAAGACAGAAGAAAATAACCTATATCACAAACTGCAACTGAAATAAAAAGCAGCATCAGCCATATATCACGCTTGCGGTCAACATAAAAATACGCACCAATCAGAAGTAACGAAACGGCAGAAAATATACCGTAAATAACAGACATATTATCCCTCCTTTTCCGATGAATCAAGCTCTATTCCGTTTCGCATGCAAAAGGAATAAAACTTGCCGAGCATTGCAAGCTGCGGTGTACGGTTTTCACGCTCCCAGCGGCTTACCGTTGCATAGGATATGCCGATTTTTTTTGCGAGCTCGGTCTGACTTAATTGCAGAAACATTCTTACAAATTTAACTTGTTCAGGGAAAGATAGTTTTTTTATCTCCAGTTTCATATAAAACACCAATCCTTATATATCATAATATAGCATACTTTGAATTTAGTGTCAATCTTTGTGCAGTTGTTACAATTTAAAACATACATTTTTGACATGGTAGCCCTAAAGGTAGCCTTTTTTCGGTAAAAGTAGCCTTTGGGGCTACTTATTTTTAAATAAATCTGCCATTAAAATGGAATTACAAGTAAAAGCAAGGGAGGTTTTCTATGCTTAAAGCAGTTACGAAAAGGTTTGCTGACAAGTCAACAATAAAGCAATTTGAGTTTGAATTTTACTGTGACTGTTGCGGTAAACCAATTAAAACAGAGGTTCAGGAATTTGTTTCAGGTTTCAAAGATAAAAAATTTTTAAGTAATGATGAACGGGAAGCAAGAGCAATCATTTACGCAAACGACCACGGAAAGGCTTATGAGCGTGCAAACAACGAAGTCCGTCTTGAACTGAACAAGTGCGAGATATGCGGTAATATGGTTTGTGAGGATTGCACGGTTTACGGCGAAAACCTCAACGGTGGTTTTTGTTGTAAAAAATGTAAAGAGAATGATGTGAATTGATATGAAAAATTTAAAGAAACTTACTATTTTACATTCAAATGATTTACACGGAGATTTTCTCGCTGAAGAAATTGACAACAATCTTGTCGGCGGTGTGTCGATGCTTTCGGGGTATGTTAACAAAGTAAGAAACGAAGAGAAGAATACTATTTACTGCGTTGCAGGCGATATGTTCAGAGGTTCGGTTATTGACTCGGAGTTTCAGGGTGTTTCAACAATTGAGATAATGAATATGCTCTCGCCCGATGTGGTTACCATCGGTAACCACGAAACCGATTACGGTGTTGCTCATCTTCTTTTTATTGAAAAATGTGCAAAATTCCCTATTATTAACGCAAACTTACATATTAAAACAAACGGTGCAAGACTATTTAAGTCACATTATATAGCTGAAATTGATGGGATGAAAATTCTGTTCATTGGTCTTATTACCGAAGAAGTTCTTTCTCAGACAAAGAATGATGGTATCATCGGTACATTCGTTGATATTAACGAGGCTGCAACAGAAGTCGGTAACATCTGTAATTCCTACAATGCTATAGACATTGACTTTACTGTTCTTCTTACTCATATCGGCTTTGAGGAAGATAAAAAGCTGGCTGCAGTTCTTGATCCGGCATGGGGTGTTGATATCATTGTTGGCGGACATTCGCATACCTTTATTGATAAACCTGCTGTTGTAAATAATATTGTTGTTGTTCAGGCAGGTACCGGTACAGATCAGATAGGCAGATTTGACATTATGGTTGATACGGATAATAACTGTATTGACAGCTTTAAATGGCAGACTGTTCCGATTAATTCAGAGCATTGCCCGAGGGATGAAGATCTCGAAAATATACTCAGACACTATAAAGAGCAAACGGATAAAAAGTACAGCAGACTTGTTACGAGATTCAGAAAAACCCTTACACATCCGTGCAGAACTCAGGAAACAGCTCTCGGTGGCTTGTTCGCTGATATTATGCGTGAATCTCTTGGACTTGATATAATGCTTTTAGGTTCAGGCAGTGTCAGAAGCACTCAGTTAGGTCCGATTGTTCTTTTCTCTGACCTTTGCGAATGTTTTCCGTATGATGATTCTGTTTATATGCTCAAAGTTACAGGTGTACAATTAAAGCGAATGATTGAATATATGATTCGTGATGAAGTATGGGAAGGTGCTCATTGTGAATTTTATCAGCTTTCAACAGGTGTGAGGGTTGAATACGACAGAGCAACACATACATTCAGCCGCTTCGATTTTAACGGTGAACCTGTTGATGATCAAAAAGTATATAAAATCGGTCTTCAGCAATTCCATATCAATAACTTTGAAGAATTCTTTTCGATTTCACTTGAAGAAGTTTCTCAAAACGGTAAGCCTCTTGTAGTTTCAACCTCATGCACAAGTATTTTTGATGAATATCTTTCAACTCATCAGAATCTTGACCGTGAAATTACCGGCAGACTTATTGTAAAATAATAAAAATTTATAAACAAATTCCGAAAGGAGAAATGTAATATGGGACTTATTAAAGCAGGCATAGGTGCACTCGGCGGAACCCTGGCAGACCAGTGGAAGGAATTTTTCTACTGCGATTCGCTGGAAAACGATGTGCTTATGGTCAAAGGTTCAAAAAGAGTCGGCGGTAGAAGCTCGAATACCAAAGGTAACGACAATATCATTTCAAACGGCTCGGGTATTGCTGTTGCTGACGGTCAGTGTATGATTATCGTTGAGCAAGGAAAGATAGTCGAGTTTTGTGCAGAGCCGGGCGAATTTACATACGACTCTTCAACGGAACCTTCAATTTTCTCGGGTAAGCTCGGTGACACAATTAAGGAAACCTTCAAGACTGTAGGTAAGCGTTTTACTTACGGCGGTGACACCGGTAAAGACCAGAGAGTTTACTATTTCAACACCAAAGAAATTCTGGACAACAAGTTCGGTACAGCCAATCCGTTTATGTTTGAGGTTGTCAACAAGCGAATCGGTATGGCAAGAACCGTTCAGGTAAGATGCAACGGTGTTTATTCCTACAAAATCACAGACCCGCTTCTTTTCTATACAAAGATTGCAGGTAACGTTGACGATGAATACAGACGCGATGAAATTGATATGCAACTCAAGACAGAGTTTATTTCTGCACTTCAACCTGCATTTGCAAGGCTGACAGAGCTTGAGCTTCGTCCTGCACAGATTCCTGCTCACACAACGGAGCTCAAGGATGCTATGAATGCGGCTCTTAAAGCTGAGTGGACAGACCGCAGAGGCATTTCTGTTGAATCTATTGCACTTAATCCGATTACCCTCACAGACGAGGATATGAAGAAGATTACACAAATGGAAGATGCCGCAACAATGGGCTCCAATCCGTTTATGATGGCAGGCAGAATGACCGATGCTCAGGCAAACGCTATGGAAGCGGCAGCAGCCAACGAAAACGGTGCTATGATGGGCTTTATGGGCATGAATATGGCTATGGGCGACAACGGCGGATTCAACGCGGCACAGATGTATCAGGCAGGCGTACAGCAACAGCAGCAAATGGCACAGCAACAGCCTGCTCCCACTCCTGTACCGGCTGCTCCTGCAAATGTGTGGAAATGTGCCTGCGGGGCAACAGTAAGCGGTAAATTCTGCACAGAATGCGGAGCAAAGAAACCAGAGGCTGAGGGTTGGACTTGTTCCTGCGGTGCGGTAAACAAAGGCAAGTTCTGCCCAAATTGCGGACAGAAGAAGCCTGAAGGCGCACCGCTCTATCAGTGCGACAAATGCGGCTGGAAGCCCGAAAATCCCCACAATCCCCCGAAGTTCTGCCCCGAATGCGGCGACACTTTCGATTCAAACGATATTCAATAAAATACTATAAAGGAGATTTAATTATGGGACTTTTTGATAAAAAATATTGCGATATCTGCGGCGACAAAATCGGACTGCTCGGTAACAGAAAGCTTGAAGACGGTAATATGTGCAAGGATTGTGCAAAGAAGCTTTCGCCCTTCTTCAGTGAAAGAAGAAGCTCAACCGTTAATGAAATCAAACAGCAGCTTGCTTACAGAGAGCAGAACAAGCAGACACTTGCAGGCTTTTCCGCTATGTTCACTTTCGGCGAGGATGACAAGATTTATATTGACCCGATGAAGCAGAGTTTTGTTGTTTCACGTAGAAATCCCGGTAGCTGGAGCGATGAAAACCCCGATGTTATTCCGCTTTCAAGTGTTACGGGTTGTAATCTCAGGGTAGATGAAGACCGTGAAGAAATATATACACAAGGTAAGGACGGCGAGAGAGACAGCTACAAACCGCCGAGATACAAGTCTACTTATGATTTCTATATCGACATCAAGGTAAACAATCCTTACTTCGATGAAATAACTGCAAAACTCAATGACAACGACGTTGAGGGTATAGGCACTATGGAATATAACCGCTATCAGCAGATGGCACAACAGGTTATAAACAACCTCACACAAAACGGTAATGCAGGTATGACTATGAACAACGGCTATAACCAGCCTATGAATAATGGTATGCCTATGAATCAGGGCTATGCTCCTGCAGGTGCTTACGGTCAGCCTAATCCCTATGCTCAGCAGAATGCATATAATCAGCCGATGAACAACGGATATGCTCCTGCTAACGGATATAATCAGCCAATGAATAACGGCTACAACCAACCGATGAATAACGGTTATAACCAGCCTATGAATCAGGGTTACAATCAGCAGACTGCTTACGGTCAGCAGCCCGTATCACAGGCTTGGGTATGTCCCAACTGTAATGCAACAAACGAAAGCGGTGCATTCTGCACTTGTTGCGGAACCCCCAAGCAGAGATGAGCAGGATAAAAATCGCAGTCATTATTATTGTGATTGTAGCATTGGTTGCCGTCATTGCGGCAGGCGTTTGGTATTACAAAACCAAGTTCTATGTACCGGATAAAAACGGTATGATGTTTTCTCTGACCGATACAATAACCTCTTGCCGCTATGAATCAGGCGGCGGTATGAACGGTGAATTGACACAGGCGCAAATCTTTCTAAAAGATAACGGAGAGGTTTGGCTGAAATATCATTACCGTTATCCTGTCGGAACAGATAAAGAGGATGTAACAACGGAATATCAGATAGATGCCAAAGCGATTGAGGATATCCGTGAAATCTGTAACAAGTACGGCGTTCTCCGTTGGGGCAAGCTCAAACGCAGCAAAACAGTTATTCTTGACGGCGCAACAGATAAAATTGCTTTGACTTTTTCAGAAAAAGAATACTACAGCTTCAACACAGGGCTTGAATTACCCGACGGTGGCGAAAAAATTTTTGATGAAATTTTAGAAATCATTAAACAGTATAAGCAAGGAGATGATTAACCTTGTCAACAATTCTTGAACAGAAATGTCCGTGTTGCGGCGGTGCGGTTGAGTTCAATACAGGTGCACAAAAGCTGAAATGTCCATTTTGCGACACCGAATTTGATATTACCGCAATGCCCGAAGATACGGCAAATCAGGTTGAACAAATCAACTGGAATTCGCAGGGCGCTCAATGGGGTGCAGGTGAAACAGACGGAATGAGTGTTTATGCCTGTAATTCCTGTGGCGGCGAAATTGTTGCCGACACAACAACGGGTGCAACAACCTGCCCGTACTGCGGTAATCAGGTTGTTATGAAGGGTCAGTTTTCGGGTGCGCTTCGCCCCGACCTCGTTATTCCCTTCAAGCTCGATAAAAAAGCGGCAAAGGAAGCACTCAAAAAGCATATCTCAACAAAAAAATTCGTGCCGAAATCATTCCTTACCGATAATCGCCTTGAAGAAATCAAGGGCGTATATGTACCTCATTGGCTTTTTACCTGCGATGCAATCGGTAACGCAAACTACAAAGCCAAAAAGGTAAAGAAATGGTCGGACGAAAATTACGAATACACTGAAACCTCGTATTTTGACATTTACAGAAGCGGTAACATAGGATTTGACAATATTCCCGTTGACGGCTCAACCAAAATGCCCAACGATCTTATGGAATCCGTTGAACCCTTTGATTTGTCGCAGGCGGTCGATTTCAACACTGCGTATCTTGCAGGCTATCTTGCGGATAAGTATGATGTCACAGCCGAAGAAAGTATGCCAAGAGCGAATGAAAGAATCAGACAGAGTATTATTGATTCGTTCAAAGAAACTGTAAAAGGCTATGACGAGGTTGAAAATCAGGGTGCAAATATGAGTGTTGCAAACGGTATTTATAAATATGCACTCTATCCCGTATGGCTTCTCAATACAAAGTGGAACGGTGAAAATTTCACCTTTGCGATGAACGGACAGACGGGAAAATTCGTCGGCAATATCCCCACAGATAAAAAAGCTGTCACAAAGGCTTCACTTTTACTTGGTGCAGGTATAGCTGCAGTAATTTATGGGCTTTTGTGGCTGATAGAACTGCTTTAAGGAGGTGCGGAAGATATGACTAAAAAGATTTTTGCAATAATTATTGCAGTTTTGATTTGTGCTTCGTTCGTATTCTCTGCATCTGCTTACACTAAGCAGTATGTAATAGACTATACCGATAATCTCTCTTCAAGTGAAATTGAAGAGCTTGATTTGTTTGCTGAAAAGCTCGAGTCGGCTTACGGCGTTACCGTGCTTTTTTGCATAACCGAAGGTACGGACAATGTAACTGCCGATGAATTTTCCTCGGAAACATATATGAATTATACCGATAACGAAAATGGTATAATACTCGTTCACGATGATTGGAACAAAACATATTTCACTTTCACTTCGGGTAATGCTGATGAATATTTCAGCGATGCTGCCGTTGACAGCATGATTGATGCGTATGACAGCAACGACAGCTATTACAGCGGCATTTATGCCTGCTATGAGCTTGCGGAAGAATATCTCGAAAACGGTTATTCAGGCGGATATGTTTATGACGGAGAGCCCGTTTATGCAGGAGAAGCAGACGAGCCGAAAACTGAAAACGAAAAGAACGGCGTGGGCATTATTTGGATTCCCGTTTCTCTCGGCATAGGTCTGCTTGTCGGTTTTCTTATCATTAACGGCATTGCCTCAAAAAACAAGTCGGTAAAAATGCAGGAAAATGCAACTGTTTATACCCGACCGGGCAGTATGATTATAACGGGAAGTGCGGATAATTTCCTTTATAACAATGTCGAACGCAGAGAAAAACCGAAACAGACAGAGAATCAGAAAAATTAACTCGGGAGGAAAAGATATGGATTTTATCGGCAAATGGAAATTTCACTCAATAGGCGTATATACGGATAACGACGAATTTTTTTATTTGACGACAGAAGAGTATCTTGATTCACCCATGCTTTACATAGATGAAACTGACAAGGATGCCGTTGACGAAGAAATGAAGGAACGCAAAAAGATTATCGGTACGCAGATTAAAATATGTGATGACGGTAAGTTGTATATGCTGATGCCCCTACCTGAAGGCGTGTCTCAGGCTGAGGTTGACGAAGCGGTTGAGGCAGGATATTTCACTCTTGTTGACGGTATGATTGCCGATTCACCAATGCAATGGGAATTGCGTGACGGTGAGCTTTGGTACGATACAGGAATTAAGGGTGAGGTTTTTGACGAAAAAGCAGAATCATGGATAAAAGCTATTGACGAAAGCGGATATTTTACCTTTATGAATTACAGATTTATCAAAGAATAGGAGGTATTACCAATGGGATTATTTGATTCACTCAAGAGACAGGCAGAATCTGCACTTAAAAGAGAGGTTTCTCAGGGTATAAACAAAGCGGTAAGCAATGCTGTGCAGTCTGTCGGAAAAGGCAGAAACCACACCGAAACCTTTACCTTTGCTTCACTTCCGACAAATGTTGCAGAGCTTCAGGCTCTACCCGAAGCAAGCCTTGATTCCGCCTTCAAAACAACAGCACTCACACTTGCGGCTTTGTGCCATTACGAGCATAATCCCGATGCAACAATTGAAATGCTCAATTTCTTAAAAGGTCCTGCAGAGGTTAGCGGCTTTGAAAAACAGTTTATCAAAGAGCATCTTGGCTCCGATGGCTATAAGGCTCGCTCATATTTTGAAGGTGCAACTCCGCAGAACAGTTATAAGCCTGATGCGCCCTATAAAATTACCGTTATCGAAAATCCTTATTCTTTCGATAATGCTGATTGGGCAACGCTCTATGTCAAAAGCGGGGGTGCGGATAACCCGAGACCGATGAAGCTTCGCAGAAAGCCCTCAACAGGTCAGTGGTTTCTGGTTGAAATTCAATGCCTTTCGGATATCCGTGTGCCCGTAGAGGAAGACCCTTGGGCATAATGAATTATAGGAGGAGATGTAGATATGAAAAAATTATTCGCAATACTTCTAACACTTTTAATGGTATTTTCGTTTGCCGCTTGCGGCGATAAAAATCCCGATAAACCAGACAACACAAAACAGCCTTCAAGCAATTCTGATGCAGAAATTAAAGCCTCTCATTTCGCGGTTAATCTCAGTGACGGTTGGATAAATATTGAAGATGACTTCAAGAATGAAGAAGAATACTCCAAAGCTGTTCTTCAGGTTCTTGACCCCGAAGATGAAGAATATTACTTAATCGAGGCAACAATCAGCGTTGAGATTGATGAACCATACGATTTCCGAAAGGATCTTGTTTACTACGGCTTCAATCAGTATGAATATGAAGTGAATAAGGCTTATGAAACCGTTAAAATCGGCGGTGTTGACCTTCTCAAATATGATGACGGAGATGATACTCTCGTTTATTTCAACCGTATTGAAGGTGCAAATGCATCGGTTTACATCAAGTTTGATACAACCGATATCAAAGATGCTCACATTCAGGCACTTCTCGACGGTATAACATTTAATATTAAAGATATCGGTAATGTTGACGGTTCGTGGGAGTGGGAAGGTAAGCCTTTCTCCGCTAAACCTGCAAACGCACAGGCCGGCTCATTTACAGTCAGCTCAACATTTGTTCCCTTTGAAACACCCGTTACAACCTTTGAAACCTTCGACCATTCCGTTGCCGCAATCGGTGACAGAGTATATGTTCTTGTTGACGGAGAACTCAGCGAATGTCACTATGACGGTGCATGCCTTGCCTTTGTTGATAAAATCGAGCTTCCCGATGATGATTACGACAGAGTCGAAGCAACAGCTGACGGTACTCTTTGGGTAAGCGGCTCAATGAATGACATTCTCTGCATCAAGGACGGCAAAACAGTCGCAAAATACGAAGACATCGATAACCTTGCAATCCATCCTTCAGGTGCATGGGGCGTTGACTTCTTTACTTCAAATGAATGCAACATCGTAACATTCAACGGTAACACCTTTACATCAAAGCCGATTGTTTTCAAAGAAGCCGGAACAATAATGCATCTGTGCGTTGATGAAAACAATATTTATGTCTGTGCAAATGCGGCTGATGAAAGCGGTCATAAGGTATTTATCTACAACAAAGACGGCAAGTTACAGAAAACTCTTTGCGATGCAGAGGGTGAAGGTCTCGGCAGTGTAACATTTGTTACACAAACCTCCAACGGCTACATTGCTTTTGACGGCAATATGAGAGATGTTCTTCTTTGGGATAATAACGGAAAGTTTGTTGCAGAGATTTCCGACTCAGATCTTTTCAGCACAAATTACCCGTGGTTCTGCGACTCAACAGTTCTTTCCGACGGTAGTATTTTTACCGTTATTACAGAGAAGCGTGAAGACAAATCTGCAACCGAGCTTGTAGCGTTTGTCGTTAAAGGATTCTGATTTTAATGAATAAGTTAAAAAGAATTGTTTGTATATTATTGTCCCTGTGTTTCACGGTTGCTTTTACCTCCTGCGGAGAAAAACCTCCGCAGGAGGTTACTCCGAGCGGAACAACTGAGAATGCCGAAAATAAAGAAATATCTGTTCTTTCGCTTAATAAAGAGTATATTTCGCATTACGAATGGTACAAGGATACTTCCGCAATGCTTGTAAGAAGCGAATATACGGATGTTACCCTTGATAAATCAATGGAGAAAAAATATCCGCTTCTTTCAAAATCTCTCACGGAGACTTCCGTTATGAGAAAAAGAACAATGGAAGAAGAAAAGGATAATTTCATCGTTACAGCTACAGCAGAATTTTTGGATGACAGCAAAGCTTTTTCAACCTATGTTTCAACTCTTGACGTTCAGGTAAGACGTGCCGACAGTGTTGCAGTTAGTATTATTGAGGATTACGGCACGGAGAGCTCACGCTCATTCAACGGACTTAATTATGATACCGAGAGTGGAAAAGAACTTGGTCTTTCAGATGTTTTTATAGACTTTTCAAAAATTCCCGCAACAGTTGAAAAGGAGATTATGAGCCGTATAGGTGAAGATGAGCCGGACGGTGATACTGCCGTTATTGAATATTTTAAAAATACTCCTGAGGACAGTATCACATGGACTCTCGATTACAACGGTGTGACTTTCTATTTCAATCCGGGTGATATTGCTCCAACAAATTTCGGTGTTCAGGTTGTAATCATAACCTATGCAGAATATCCCGATTTGTTCAATGAAAAATATGCCATCGTGCCTGATGAGTATATTGTAAGTATGCCTGTATCAGCACCATTTTACAGCGATATTACAGGTGATAAAAAAGCTGAAGAGCTTACCGTTTCAGGTAACTATGACCCGGACGGCAGATATTATTACACACTCGGAATAAATTCGGAAAGCTCAAACTATGAGGTAGATTGGTTTGCTTATGACCTGAATCCGTATTATGTGAAAACGGCAGACGGTGGCAGCTATCTCTATGTTTTCAGCGACACAGGCGAAAAGGAAGACCCTCAGATGACTCTGATTGTATTCAGTCTCAAAAACGGTGGAATCAAACAGGTCAGCGAAATGGATATGGGACTGCTTTACAGAGGTAATAATGTTTTTGCCTTGCCGACAGACCCCGATAATCTTCTGCTTTCTGTATATGATGGTGCGACGAATTCTGTTTTCTTCGCAGATGAAAACGGTATTCCGATGAAAACCGTCAATGTAAGTTCACCTGCTGAATTTCTGAATGCTATATCATCAAATACCGAAATAATCATCAAAGACGGTTATTACAATTTAAGTGATTATGTTGAGCAGCAGAGTCAGAACTTTGCTCATAAATTTGTCAGATTTGATGAATGTTTTGACGGTGCGGAAATCTTTATAAAAGATGTTTCGTTCCTTAAGATTTCAGGCGACACAAAAAAGTTTTCTGACACAGAGCTTGTTGTTACTCCCAGACATGCCGCCGTGCTGAATTTTGAGAATTGCAACAATATTGAACTTTCAAATCTCACCATAGGTCATGTTGATGCAGGTGAATGCTCGGGTAATGTCCTGAATTTTTCTAGTTGCACCGATGTATTCATTAACAACACAGACCTTTATGGCTGCGGTGTTTGCGGTATCGGAGCAAATGCCCGCACGGGAAATGTTTATGTCAGCAACAGCACTATCCGAGATTGTTCGGACGGTCCGATGAATATTGTTGATGTTTACGGAGTGTTTGAATTCACAAACTGCACTCTTACAGGCTCGGACGGTTTCGGTTGTTTTGAAAAAAACGATAGCTGTTCACTCACTTTCCGCAACTGCACTTTCGGTTATTGGGAAACATCATATTTCATGTTTCTTGAAAATATAACAACCGAAAATTGCATATGGAGCGAAGATTACATATACCCCGAATACGGGTACTGATTTTTATGGCATTAGTCTTAATCAACCCGTTAGGAGTTTCACACCCTAATACTCCAAAGAAAAAAGCAGAAACAGAAAAAGAAAATCAGGTGCAGCAGGAGTTAAATCCCGTTGCACCTGATTAAAATTTCAAGATGTGTTTATGCCGTGAAAATCAGCTCGTGATTAACAATTTCCCTTGCCCGTTCTTCAATGTTATTCATACGTGCTACCCACTCCATTTGGTCATCTGATTTGAATTGTTCTGTGATTCCTTCATTAACTTTCATCTGTTCTGCCAGCCGAGAGAACATAGCCGATGCTTGCTCATCAATCTCTGCAAGATGAGTCCACAATATTCCTTTTATGAGCATAATATTGAACTGTACTCGTTTATGTTTCATAAGATAATCTTTGCGTTTTAGCCCCCATACGCCAAGTGGTTTTCTTGCTTCGTTAGGTAATGTAATGTTAGGGATTCTGTAATCGCCAACCATTCTGTATCTTCCGCCATTTTGTTCAAACGATAATTTATTCATAACTATCCCCCCTTCAATCAGTAACAAATGTGTCATATGTAAATTTTGCACCGAGCCTGAAGCCTAATATAAAGCTATCGGCATTACTTGTTGTTGAAAATTCAATATAAGCACTGACATAGTTTTGAAATAGTTCCTTATCTTCACCGTTCAATCTTGCAGTAAGCTGTTCTTCTTTCTCGGCAAGGTTGCTCAGTTTCTTTTTAAGTTTAGCTGTTAATTCGGTGTTTACTTCTTGTGGCTCGATGTTGCCATAGTAAAAATCTTCAATGATATTTGACATTATGTATTCCTCCGTATCTGAGGAAATATATCAGAGTACGAAGTATAGAATATGCATTGCCGGAGAACTACTTGTGTTATGAACATCCGCACCAGAAAAAGCACTTGCGAAAGCAAGTGCTTTTTCAACTAAATCCGTCCTTACGAACGGAATAAATCCACCTACGGTGGATAAAATCACTTCGTGATGAAATCCGACTTCGTCGGGATAGGGACGGATTTAATTTCATCTGCGAAGCAGATTTCATCCGAATGCAGTGAGGATTTCACCGCCGTAGGCGATTTCATTACAATTTCCAATTATAAGTTGATTTTTTTGATAAAAAGTTATATACTAATTTATGCTACACAAACTGAATAATTAGAATCAGCGGTATCTTTGTCTTTTTCAGGGATAATTATACCCTTGGTTACCCATAATCATTTTAGAATTTGGTAAAAACGCAAATTCCACTAAATGGTTATGGTAGTGATACTCTGATTCTATTTAAGTTTGTGTAGCGACAATCGGAGTTTGCGTTTTCGGTGCGTTGACTTCGGTTGACGCACTTTTTTATTTTGCGGAGATAAAAAAGATGTTTTTTAGTGGGTGTTCACAAATATTTCGCAAATAACAAAAAAGGATGGTAATCATGAAAAAAATTATCGCAGTACTATTAGTTGCAATGATGAGCTTATCGTTTGTTGCTTGTGCCGGTAACTTAAAAAATGTATATGCAGTTGGTGATACAGTTTCTACGGATTGTGCACAATTGACATTACAATCTTGCGAATTTGCTGAAACTTATAATTCCATTGGAATGGGTGATGACAAAATTTTTGCAATTCTCACTTTTTCAATGAAGAATATAGGAAAAACGAAATTAGGTTATATCAAGCAAATTAACGAAAAGAAAGATTCGTTATTGTTCTCGTCGATGCCTTGCATTGATTATAATGATGGATATTTATTTTCCTATGATGATATGCTGGGTGCACTTGATTTGTGTTCAACTGATATGAATTTGAGCGATTTAGAACCTTTAAGTGATAGCGTAACGGTAGAGGTTGCAATTGCTATTCCGCCTGAAGTAGAAGAAAATGAATCTAACCCCTTGCTTGTTAAAATGGCAGTTCCGACCACTAAGGGAACAAAAGTGTTTTCTTATAAAATTCGCTAAAAGTGTACTAAAAAAAGAATTTAATTACAGAAACAATTACATATTTATAATAATTCCCTACGAACACTCGCAGCAGAAAAACGAACTCAACCGATTGGTTGGGTTCGTTTTTTCAGTATGTTAGGGACTTGAACATGAAAAAGGTCGGATATGATTTCATTGAAACATTTAGAAATCTGTGCTATAATCGTTTAAAGCGAGGTGATTGTATGATAGACATTGATACATGGATAGAAAACTTCTTGACAGCGTTGGACGATACGTTTGCAGACCGTGTGTGGTTTGTCGGTTTGCAGGGTAGTTATGCACGTTCAGAAGCGACTGAAACGAGCGACATAGATCTTGTTGTAATACTTGATGAATTGACGCCTGAGGACGTCAGAAACTACAATTCGATGCTTGACACTTTACCTCACAGAGAGTTGATCTGCGGTTTCCTCTCGGGTAAAAAAGAAATACTTAATTGGGAAACATCAGACCTTTTTCAGTTTTATTATGATACAAAACCGTTAGTCGGAAGTCTTGATTGCTTACTTCCTTTGATTGATGACTTATCTGTTGACAGAGCAATCAGAAGCGGAGTTTGTAACATATACCACGCTTGTGTTCACAATATGCTTTTTGATAAGAGTGAAGATGTTTTAAGGGGATTGTATAAATCTGCTTCCTTTGTCTTGCAGGCAATTTGTTTCAGACAAACAGGGAAGTACATACGCTATCAGAAAGATTTAGCGGAATATATAACCTCTGATGAACAAGTGATTTTTGATATCTTTTTACACTTGAAAAATGGCGGAACAGTTGATTTTGATAAAATGTCCGAGCCTTTATTTAATTGGTCAAAGCGTTGGATTTGCATACTTACTGCGGAGGAATGTTGTGAAAAGGATTGACTTTTATAAAAAGTACTATGAAATTACCGACCGCAAATATACGGACAAAATAGTTTGGTTTGCAAAGGAGTATGAGAAGTATTGGCGTAAAGGACAAACTCATATCTCAAAAACAGAGAGAAGAATTTCTATCGCCGGTCAGTACGGTGTTTTATTAGCGACCATAGTTCTTTTTGTAATAGGGAATTATTGGGGCGGTGCTATTGGCTGTTTTTGGTTTTTAGGTTCATCTATAATCACCACTGATTTTTCATTCATAAAAATAGAAGCGTTGTATCATATTTTTAATCGTAACAATCCATACGCATTTTTGCTACATCAAGCTTTTTTGGAGAAAGTATTGGAGGTACCACAAGCAAAGAAACAAGTCTCCGGTTTTGTGCGGACAAACAGAAATAAGTTTGTTGCCAAATACGATGTGATATTCAGAAAGAAGCATGAAAAGGTATATTTAATAATAACACCGTTTAAAATTAAACTGAAATCAAAATCTCTTAACATAGTTTTTAATGACCCGACTAAGTCGTTAACTGAAATATCAGAGGGCATTTCGGAAGCTTTAAAAAATATGTAATTATAACCGAAAAGAAAAAGCACTATCTCGTTTTTTGAGATAGTGCTTTTGAGCGTTTTTATTCTTACGGGCGTTTGATACTGAAGTTGAGGATGAGTGCGAATACTGAAAGTCCGAGGAGCAATGCAAACGGAGCTACATAACCGCCTGTTGATGCGATAAGGCTGCTGCTTGCAGTTGCTATGAATGATGCGGGGATAAGGTTGAAGTTTGTTATACTGAAGTTTGAGGGGAAATGTTTTGTGCCGTAAAATGCTGATGTGAATGCTGATGCAACCGTGGGACATGAGCCATAGGATAAGCCTGTAAAGCAAAGTCCGACGATGCAGAGGGGAAGTGATTGGATAGATACTGCAATTAAAGTTACACCCGCAGCAATGATTGTTATGATGTTTGCGGTCAACATTGTTTTACGACGACCTGCGGCATCAAATAAAGCCCCCGTAAATATTCTTCCGAGACCGTTGCAGATTGAAAGGACACCGACCAATGTTGTAGCAAGTGAATCAGCTGCACCTACTTCAATTACGAGGTCTTTGGCAAAGCTGATAACGGAGTTGCCCACAGCTGTAAGGCATATAAGGCAAAGAAGTGCACGCCAGAAAGTAAAGCGTTTTATCATTTCTACTGTAGTAAAATCTCTTTTTTCAAAGTTTTCGCTGTTTGCCTTTTTAGCAACCTTTGCTTCGGGGAATTTAACATCTTTATGAGGAGCTTTGAGAATAAGACCTGTTATGACAAGCACAACAGTCAACGCAACACCGAGAATTACAAAAGTCTTGTTCCAACCGATAGTTTCTTTGGCGAAAAAGAATTCGATAACCTTGCCGAGAATAAGTGTACTTGCACCGAAAGCCATCATAAGCATACCGGAGCAAAAACCCTTTTTATCAGGGAACCAAGCACTTACTGTCGAGAGAACCACATTATAAGCAATACCGATTCCGAGACCTGCAAAAACTGCATAGAATATGTAAAGATAAACTACGCTGCCTGTGATACAACCGGTCAAAATGAAACCGAGACCGACTAAAACACCCGAAATAATGACAGATAATTTTGAACCGATGAGCTTAATGAGTCTACTTGCGAGGAAAACACCGATGCAGAAGAAACACATTGTAAGAGTAAAGTTAAATGCCAATGATGATTTTTCAAATCCCAATTCATTAGCAAAAGGAACCTTCAGAATTGACCAGGCATACAAGACACCTGCGAATAACATCGCGAAGACACCCATCGCTAAAAATATATAGCGATTTGATAATTTTTTGTCTGAAAACATTTTGAACCCTCCTAAATTTTTTTGTTTTAAGTATAGCTGTTGATTATATTGCCGCCAAATTTAATCTGTTATACCTTTGACCAGGTCTTTTTATTAAAGAGTATCAAGACAGGGAGTATTTCAAGTCTGCCGAGTAACATGGAGAAGGTCAGAACAATTTTTGAAAAGATACTGTATCCGGCATAGCTTGAATACGGTCCGATAGCCTCAAATGCAGGTCCTATATTTGATATACAGGCAAGGACGGATGAAAAATTACTGAAAAATCCGTGCTTTTCGGTGTATGTGCCGGCGTCGGAAACAATGGTAACAACCTGACCGTTTATCGGGTCAAAGGACAAAAGTAAGACGGCAACCATCAGAATAAAGAAATATAAAGTGATAAATGCAAATACATCGTTTATAGTTTTTGATTCAAGCGTTTTTCCTTCGAATTTTGCTTTAGGTACATATCTCGGACTTACCAGTTTTTTGACATTTATATATGCACCTTTTAAGGCCATTACGATTCGGGAAACTTTTATACCGCCGGCTGTCGAACCTGCCATTGAACCGATAAATGTAAGAATAACCAAAATGGTTGAAGAGAACATCGGCCAGACATTATAGTCAGTTGTGGTATATCCTGTTGTCGTCATCAAAGAAGCAACTTGGAAGAGAGTGTGCCTGAAAGCTTCTTCAACGGTGTATGCTTGAGGAAGAGTTTCAAGTCTTGTTACAAGGTTGATAAATATAAGAGCAACAGCCGTTATGATTATCAAAAAATAACTTCTGAATTCTTCACTTTTGAGAACAGCTTTGATTTTTCCTATCAAGAGCAGATAGTATAAGCTGAAATTACAACCGAACAATATAAGGAATATCGCAATTACATATTGAGAGAAAGGATTTAAAAGCTCCATGCTGCCGGGCACGAATCCGAAACCACCGGTACCGGCAGAGCCGAAAGTGGCAAGTAAGCTGAAGAAAAATTGATCGCCTTCGTATCCCGGAATGGGCTTGTCAAACATAAGTATAATAACTTCAAGTACCGTCATACCTAAGTAAATCAGATATAGGATTCTTGTTGTTACCTTCATTTTGGAAACAAGCTTACCTGCATTCGGTCCGGGACTTTCTGCACGCAGAAGATGCATTGACGAGCCTTCCTTGCTTTCAGGAATAAAAATCAGAACGAAAACGAGGATACCCATACCGCCAATCCAATGCGAAAAGCTTTTCCAGAAAAGTGATGAACGAGAAATAGTTGTGATGTCGGTAATAATACTTGCACCCGTGGTGGTGAAGCCTGACATTGTTTCAAACCACGCATCAATATAATGGGGAATATCACCATTTATAACGAACGGTATAGCTCCGAAAAGAGTCATTACGAGCCAGACCATTGCTGTCAGAGCAAAACCTTCTTTTTGATAAAGGTTAACTCTTTTCGGTTTTGTCAATTGCAGAAGAAAGCCGATGACGGCTAAAGCTGCAATCGGAATTAAAAATGCGATTACATGAATAAATGATTCCTTGTAGACAATACTTACTGCAAGCGGTGCAAGCATCAGAACTGCCTCTAAAATCATAATTTTACCTAAAATCTTACCGAGTAATCTATAATTCATACAGCCACCTTATTTAATGACATCCGTAAGATCGTCGAAATTCTTATGCGTTGTTACAACAACGACATTGTCGCCGATCTGGATTACGGAATCACCGTTGGGAATGATAGTTTCATTTTTTCTGATAATGCAGGCAATCAAACAATTTTTCTTAATGTTTAAATCTTTGAGTGGTTTATTATATATATCGTCATCTCGATTTTTGGCTTGAAATTCCAAGGCTTCTACGCGGTTGTTAACAAGCTGATACATATTAAGAACATTACTGCCTCTGGTATTTTCAAGAGCACGGATGTAACCGATAATTCTGTTTGCTACAATCTGACGAGGAGAAACGATATTGTTAAGACCGAGCTCGTCGAGCATATAATAAAGGTCTTCGTTTTTAATTTTTGCAATAGGCTTTCTTACCTTCTTTTTGTTGGCAAACATTGAAATAATCATATTTTCTTCGTCAATCTCAGTAAGAGCAACAAAAGCGTCCATCGCCTCAATACCTTCTTCAATCAAGAGGGAGTGTTTTGCACCGTCACCGTGTATAACCGTAACATGGGGAAGGAGTTCGGCTAATTCTTCAGCTCTTTTAAGGTTGCTTTCAATAAGCTTGACAGAATACTTCTTTTTTGATAACGAGTCTGCAAGATAATAGCTTGTTCTGCTGCCGCCGACAATCATAATATTTTTAAGCGGTGATTTTACAAGATGAATCTTATCAAAGAAATCATCAAGTGCTTTTGCATCAGATGTTAAATGTATCTTATCTCCGGACCTTATCATGAAATCACCCGAGGGAATAATAACCTCGTCGCCTCGCTGAACGGCACAGACAAGAACCTGAGAAGAGAGCTTTTTGCCGAGAGAAATCAGCGTTTCTCCTATAAGAGGGGAGTTGTTTTCAACGACAATTTCAACAAGAAGCACCCTGCCCTTAGCAAATCGTTCAATCTGTGCGACTGAAGGTAAGCTTATGAGGCTGTAAATTTCGTTTGCAGTTTCTCTTTCGGGATTAACAATCATTGCAATTCCGAGATCGTTTTTCATTACCGAAATTTGTTTTCTGTAATCGGGGTTTCTTACTCGGGCAACAGTTTTTTTAGCACCGATTTTTTTAGCGACAAGAGATGCAAGTATATTGACTTCGTCGCTCTGTGTCAAAACAATAACCAGGTCTGCTTCGTCAACATTAGCTTCCTTCTGAATGTTCATACAAGCACCGTTGCCGACAACGCCGTACACATCGTATTTTTCAATAAGGCTTTCAACCTTGGCTTTGCTTTCGTCAATGATTGTTATTGTATGGTCTTCCTCGCCGGCAAGACTTTTTAAAACTGTCCTGCCTATGGTACCAAGACCGATAATTACTATATCCATATTGCTTTTCCTTTCCCTTAATTAAAGGCAAAATACGCATAATAAAAATTTCAAAACCGAGACTATTATAAGCCTTTTTATTGGAATATTCAAGCATAATTTTGCAAAAGCCTTTATAATGGTGATTTTTTGACATTATAGTTTGTGTTGGTAGTATCTTTTTGAACAGATATATGTTATAATATTAGTGTTCACTCATTTGGAAAGAGGTTGAAAAAATGAAAAAAACATCTTCGTTGGTTTTTACAGGTGACATCGGATTTGACAGATATATGTACGGCAAATGGAATGATGACGAGCTTTTATCTGAAGATGTGCTCGGTTTTCTTCACAGTGCCGACCATGTAATTACAAATGTCGAGGGTCCCATTGCGGAAATACCGCAGAACACAACAAAAGACGGAGTACAGCAGTTATTACATACAATTGACCCTGCGGCAATCAAGGTGCTTAAAAATATGAAAGCGGATATATGGAATATCTGCAACAATCATATTATGGATGCGAAGGAGTACGGTATTGAAAGCACTTTGAAATATGCCGAAGAAAACGGTGTAAAAACAATCGGTGCGGGAATGAATATCCACGATGCAAGAAAACCCGTAATTCTTGACGAAGCGGGAGGTATCGGAATGTTTGGTGTGGGTTATCAGAGAGCTTGCAGAGTTGCGGGTGAGGATAAACCCGGTTGTTACAGTTGGAGTGACCTTGAAGAAATTCAGAAAACAATCAACAGCATCAAAGAAAAATGTCGTTGGTGTATAGTTGTAGCTCACGCGGGTGAGGAGTTTACTCCGCTTCCGTCACCGTACACAAGGGAAAGATATCATAAGTATCTTGAAATGGGTGCAGACATTGTTGTCGGCCACCACCCCCATGTGCCGATGAATTATGAAACGGTAGGGGATAAGGTGATATTTTATTCCCTGGGAAATTTTATTTTTGATACAGACTATCAGAGAGCACAGTTCAATACCGAATTAGGTTTACTCATAAAGCTCAACTTTACAGAAACGGATTTTACATTCGAGCCTATGGGTCTTGAAATAGTCAGAGGTGAAGAACATATTGTAAAAGCTGAACTCCCGAGAATATTCAAAGATGTTCAGGAAGATGAATACAACCTTCTTGCACCGCTTTCTGCAAAGGTGCTTGTGGAAGCAACCAAAAGACAGCAGACCTACCTTAACCCCAAAGAATTCACAAATGCAACCGAGGAACAGTGGAAAGAGCATTTTGCAATCCCCTTGAGAACAGGCAGAGTGCCCGGCGAAACTCTCGATTTCTTCATCATCTGCCCATTGGCGGAAAAAGAAAAAGAAAAAGCGTGGAAGAAAAGCAAGATGACAGATGTAGTTGAGTATATGTTAGAGCAGATATAAAAACAGGCTATCTCGTTTGAGATAGCCTGTTTTACTATGTGAATTATTTATGATTCGGGTCGCCGGCGTATTCGAGCTTGGTGGTATCTTCGGGGAGATATTCGTCGGGGAAGTGTACCATAATGTTATCCGATGCGATTCTGTCTTGCAAGGTTTTGATATCAACCTCTGCAACGGGAGTATTTGTATCAATTGCAAGGGCGGCTGTTTCAGCAGCACACTGACCCGTAATTATTGCCGGGGGAATAACTCTTGTCATGTCCCACGCATAACCCTCGGACGATACACATCTGCCTGCGGTGAGGAGATTGTCAAAGCCTTTCTTTGTAATTGCACGAAGCGGAATTTCCATAAGTACATCTCTGTGGTCAAAGTCATTGATTGCACAGATCGCATCGTCAAAATGCTTATAAACATCGTCCATTGTAAGAGTATAGTCACCGTCAATATGGCAGGTTGTTCTGAACTGAGGCATCAACGGAATTGTTGTAAGATCTCGTGAGGTCGGGTCATCTTTTTTGAGTCTGTCAAGCAAAGTTGTTTGATTTCTGATAAGGTAATCCGAAACATCTTCAACAGTAAGACCTGAATAAAGCGGAACATCTTCGGGCTGACCTGTACCGTAAAGACCTATTGTACCGCCTGCAAAGCCGCCTGTATAAGCGTTCATTATATTATTGGTTTCAACGGCCTTTTTACAGGATTCAAGTGTAATACCAAATCCGAAATATGAAAAAAAGTTTCTGCCGCTGACTGTCGGCATACCTGAACGGCGGAGAATATCAGCATCACCCGTAACATCAATTACCATTTTCGCTTTATAGTATTCTCTGCCTGATTTACTTTCGGTGACAATACCTACACAGTGGTTACCTTCCATAACGGGTTCGGAAGCGATACAGTCAAAAAGGAGGTCAATGCCTTCTTCTTTAACCATTTCGGTAAGCTGTAAAGCAAAGATGTAGTGTGAAAATCTTTGAGTAAATCTACGGGTAATCATTTCTTTGGGTTCACCCTCACGCCAATGGTCTGAGATGGTTTCGTAACCGTATTTACCGCAAAGTCTTATCCATTCATCGGCAAGACCGAAAATTATCTGCTTGCATCTTCCGTTACACATAGCAACAAAGAAGTTGACAAGACCTAAAGTAGCAAGACCGCCGAGGATATTTGATTTTTCTAAAAGCAAAACACTCTTGCCGCGTCTTTTAGCGGTAATGGCTGCCGCAACACCTGCAACACCGCCGCCTGCTACGATTATATCGTATTCTTTTTTACAAGTCAGCTCATGAGTAATACTGATTTTATCCATACGAACACCTCCTGAATGTCTTAATTATACCATTTTTTGATAATGTGTCAACCTGTTGTATCCGATAAATCCGGTTTGCTTGTGATATTTCTGCCAAAAGTTTTTTTGTAAAGATGGCTGACATAATTAGGGTCGGAAAAACCGAAAAGCTGTGCGGCTTCGTAAAGCTTTAAATTTTCTTTTTCCATAAGTGTCTGTATCTGCTTGAGTTTTGCGATATTGACATATTTGATGAGTGAAATGCCCTCGGCTTGCTTGAAAATATTGCAAAGGTACTGCGGTGTGATGTTGAGATACCCGGCTATTTCAGATTGAACAATATTTCTGTGAATGTTCTTGTAAATATATTTCTTTGCTTTTGTAACGAGAAGATTTTTTTCAGAGTTGTTGCTTTGATTTGTACGATTTGCAAGGTCAAGCTTATAAAGAATATTCATAAATTCCGTTGCACTTTTTGAAGTCGCAGATTCGTATCGGTAAGGCTTATAAATGAAGTTGTCTATAATTTTTTCGATTTCTTCTGTTTCAACGGAAGCTTTTGTAACAAGAGGAAGATGAAATCCGTTTTGCGAATCTGTGAAGCTGTAAGATACTTCGGCAAAAACAGTATGATGAGAGTGAAATACATCAGACATAATGTGAACGTCTGAATCGTAAATAAGACAGATGATATCTCCTTTGTCGGCGGTGAAAATCTCACCGTCTTTTTTTAATTTGGTCGTACCCTCGGAAATATAGCATACTTCAATTCCGTTGATTCTTTTACTTAATGAAAAATCATAAGTATACGCAGAGTGTTTATGTGCAAACTTAACCCGAGGTAGAGTTGATATATCAATGAATTTCAAAAAATCACCCCTTTATTATGTTATATAACTTTAGTTTAATTTTGTCAAGAATTATTAAATATATCAATTTACATCAGGATATTGTTTTTGTATAATGAAGAAGAGGTGATACTATGAAACTGTCAGAAAAGTTGAGAGCTGAAGTCAATGAGAAATTTAAAGGCAGGCGTTCTTTTGCGTATTTCAGATACTTGGGTTATAAAGATAATCTTTCAATCCCGACACCGCAATTAAGAGCAAAGGGCATAGAATCACTTTTTACAAAAACAAAACCTCATATTTTCAAAAATGACTTGATTGTCGGAAATGATAAATGTCTTTTTTGTGATGCTGATGAGCTTACAATAAAGTATGCAAATAAAATCGTTGACAGGTTGGGCAAAAGAGATTTTCTCACAAATGTTGACCACTATGCACCGTACTATGACCGAATTCTTTCTGTGGGCATTACGGGTCTTGTAAATGATATTGATTTGTCCGTTGCAAAAAATAATAACGCCCCCGAAAAAACCGAAACACTTGAATGTATGAAAGTTACTCTTTTTGCATTTAGACAGATGATAAAGAATTACATTGAAAAAGCCAAAGAGCTTAAAAACAATGAAGAATACAGCAACGAACGACTTGATTTTATTATCAAAAATTGCGAAGTTTTACTTGATAATCCGCCGCAGACTTTTGCAGAGGGTTTGCAGCTTGTGTGGTTTTGCCACATTGCATTTTATTTAGAGGGCCGCAGAGCTATGGCACTCGGCAGAATGGATCAATATCTCTACGAGCTTTACAAAAAAGATAAAGCAGCAGGTATTTCCGATGAACACATAACCGAGTTGCTTGAAAATGTTTTCACGAAAATAGACACAACAGATGTTGTAAATATCTGCATAGGCGGTATGAATGAAAACAGAGAGTGTCAGATAAACGAATTAAGCTACTGCATATTAAATGCAGTCAGAAACTGTAATGCACCGGGACCTAATTTATCGGCAAGAATTACACCCGATACACCTGATGAATTTTTACTTGAAGCACTAAAAAGCATTGGTACGGGACTCGGTTACCCGGCATTGATGAATGATGAAATCAATATTTCGGCACTTTTAAAACACGGCTATGACAAAAAAGATGTATATAATTATTCAATGGTAGGTTGCATTGAAAATTTCATAACGGGTATGCAACCTCCGTGGTCTGACGGACGATTTGATGCACCGAGATACTTCGACTATGTTTTTAATAACGGGGTGAGTGAAGCTTCCGAAGCGATAGGTCCTGATTTTGGTGATCTTGAAAACATAAGGTCTATGGAAGAGTTTATGAAAATCTTTGAAAAGCAGTTGGAATACGGCGTAGCGGAATACTGCTTTGATTTCAACGCAAAGAACAATCGCATAAATCAGGAATATTACACCGAGCCGTTTTTATCCTGTTTCTGTTATGATTGCATAGGCAGAGGTCTGGATATCAACAACGGAGGCAGTAAGTATCCGTCAGTACACGGTGCGGCACTTATGGGAGTAGGCACAACGGCAGATTCTCTTGCGGCGATTGAAAAGGTAGTTTTTGTTGATAAAGAAGCAACGCTTACCGATATTAAAAATGCTCTCAATAACAATTTTGAAGGTTACGAGGAATTACACAAAAAGCTTCTGTCAGCTCCCAAATACGGCAACAATGACGATTTTGTTGATAAGTATGCAGTATGGTATCTTGACTTTTTAAGTGGGTGCTTTTCTGAATACAAAACCCATGACGGCGGTGCAATTTATGTAGCGATGGCGGCGAATGTAAATAACATTTACGCGGGCAGACGAATTTCCGCAACACCCGACGGCAGAAAAAAAGGTGAACCCTTATCCGATGCGGCATCGCCGACCTACGGCAGAGATACAAAGGGTGCAACCTCAACAATTAACAGTGTTACAAAACCTGATTATACAAAAGTATCATGCGGTACGGTTATAAATCAGAAATTCTACCCGACAATGTTCGAGGGTGAGAAGTTACAGAAGCTCCTTGCTCTTGTCAAAACATATTTCAGAAAAGGTGGTCAGGAGTTACAGATAAACGCAACATCAAGAGAAGTACTTATTGATGCTATGGACCACCCCGAAAAATATCCGACACTTGTTGTAAGAGTATCAGGTTATTCGGACTACTATATAAGATTACCGAAAGAAGTACAGCTTGATATTCTTAATCGCACGGAGCAAAGATAGGTGAAATAAAATGTTAAATATATCAAATATACAACATTTTTCCGTCGGTGACGGTGACGGTATAAGAACAACGGTGTTTTTCAAAGGTTGCAACTTAAAATGTCCGTGGTGTCACAATCCCGAAGCGATACCGTTTGACCAAGTCACACTGAATTATCCCAAGCTCAGCAAAACTGAAATCTGCGGAAAGAAGATGTCGCCAAAAGAAATTTTTGATGAGATACTCGAGGATAAAGATTTTTACATTGAAAGCGGTGGCGGAGTAACCTTAAGCGGTGGCGAGGTTATGCTGCAAGTAAATCAAATAACAGAACTTTTAAAGCTTACCGAAGCGGAAAACATATCTGTTTTTATTGACACTGCAGGGTGTGTGCCGTATTCTGCATTTGAAGCAATCAATGATTTTGTTGATACATATTTATTTGATTTTAAAACTGCCTCGGAGGAAAAATACACACATATCGGCGGAGATTTGCATCTTGTAAAAAACAATATAACAAATCTTCTTGCAGACGGAAAGAATATCCGCATAAGAATACCGCTTATACCCGATTTCAACATTGATAAAAAGTCAACGGAAGAAATCTGCAATGCGTTAAAAGAACTCGGAATAAAGAATGTTGATTTACTGCCGTTTCACCGAATGGGAAGCGGTAAGTATGAAGCACTCGGAAAAGATTACAAATACAAAAACACAGCGTTGATTGACAAAGAGACCCTTAAAAGAATAAAAGAACAATATTCGGAATATTTTGAAGTTAAAATTGAGAATTAGGAGATGTAATTATGAAAGCAAAAGCAGCAGTATTTATGGGAGTAAACAAAGATTTTGAAGTGCGTGAATTTGATGTGGTTGAAGCACCGGAAGGTTACGGCAGAATGGACCTTATCGCAAGCGGTATCTGCGGTACGGATATTCATTTCCACAACGGAAAGCTTGCAATAAACCCTCCTACGATTATCGGTCACGAGTTTGTCGGAAGAATAACGGGTTTAGATACAGCAGAAGCTGAAAAGTATAACCTTAAAATAGGTGATGCGGTAATCGCTGATATTGCAGTACCTTGCGGTGAGTGTATTCTCTGCAACAACGGTGATGATGCAAACTGCGTTAATATGCAGGTTACGAACGGCGGAAGCATTGAAGAATCACCTTATCTTTATGGTGGCTACACAGAGGTAAACTTCACACCCTTGACAAATCTCATCAAGATTCCTGATACAGTTGACCCGACAATTGCTGCAACCTTTGCTTGTCCCGGTCCTACTGCAGTACATGCTGTTTCGCTTGCGGAAAAAGCAGGTGTTGATTTTACAAAAATCAACATTGCGGTTGTTCAGGGCTTGGGTCCCGTAGGTATTTTCGCTGTGATGTATCTTAAGAAAATCGGTGTCAAAAAGGTTTATGCAATTACCGCGGGCAATAACAAAAAGCGTGAACAGTTGGCACTTGAATTAGGTGCTGATAAAATATTCAATTTAAGTATCGGTGCAGACGAAGTTACGGCAGAATTACAAAAAGAAAACGGCGGTCTCGGTGTCGATTTGTGCTTTGAAGCTTCAGGCGCACCCAAGGCAGTAGTTCAGGGTATGGAAGTTTTGAGAAACAGAGGTGTATATTTGGTACCGGGACAGTATTCTGCATCAGGCGGCATTGAAATTCAGCCTCAGCTCATTACTTTCAAAGCACTTCATATTATCGGTTCTTCACAGTATTCAATGTGTGATGTAAGAAAATATCTTGACTTCCTTGTTGCAAATCCCGAGCTTCATTCAAAGATTGAAAAGCTTGCTAATAAATACACCGTTGACGAAATAAACGAAGCTTTTGCAGATGCAAAAGCAGGTAACAATATCAAGACAATGTTGGTGAAAGACTGATGGATGTAATTATTTTCGGCGGACAGAGCAATATGCAGGGTCAGACGGAAAAGCTGACAAGTGCATCGATTGTTGAAAATGCATATGAATATAAATATCTTGATGATACGATTGTTCTTTTGAAAAATCCCGTAGGTGAGGATATAAAAACAGATAACACAAAAGGTGAACTGATTAAAGAGAAAACTGATTTGTTCGCATGGTTAAAAGAACATAAGACAGGAAGTGCCTGCTACGGCAATACAAATCTCGTTCCCGAATTTTGCAGAGCATACATAAAGGAAACCGACAAGGAAGTTTTAGCGGTGCACATCGCAAAAGGCAGTACCGAAATTCATCAGTGGTTGCCCGAAACTGACGGATATGATATAATCGTTAAAAAAGCATCGGCGGCAATCAAAAAAGCCGACAAGGCAGATAAAATCTACTTTGTCTGGCTTCAGGGTGAAAGTGATGCTGTTTTCGGAAAATCCAAGGCTTATTATAAAGAAAAGATCACAGTTTTAAAAGATGCACTCAAAAAAGATTTGGGCATTGAAAAATTCGGTGTAATCAGAGTAGGTCGCTTTACCAAGGATGAACGGGATTTTGAAATCATCAATGCACAGACGGAAATCTGTGAGGAGAATCCCGATTTCCTTATGCTTACCGAAACAGCGATTGAAATTAATGAAAATCCGAGGTTTATGAATCCTTATGTCGGTGGTCATTACAGTGCAGAGGGACTTGAATTGTTGGGCTCTTTGTCAGGTGAAGCTCTTGGAAAACATAGAAAAAACGGAGATTAAAATAACAAGAAACAGCTCACACCAAATAAGTGCGAGCTGTTTCTTTATTCAACATATATTTCCATTGCTTTGTAACAATTTAAGGTTTCGGTATCAGCGTTGTTAAAGTTGCTTGAATAAGTTTGTAAACTACCTGAAGGATTAATTGCTAATCCTGTCAATTCAAGATATGCATCATAAAATTCTTTGATTGCCTCGTAGGCTTCCTTGTGTTCTTCAGGCGGATTCTGTAATGTCTTCATTAAATCAGAAACCGATTCTTGATTACTTTTTATGCTAGATATTTTACTCTTGAAACTGCTATCAGAAAACAAAGCAGCAAGTGAGTCATTAAAATCGCTATTGAAACCGTACCCGTTGCTACGAGTATACTTATCAGTTTCGGAATCCCACTCTTTATAAATAGTATTGTACCAAACAGATTTTATAAGATTTCCAGCACTTTCTGCCTCGCTGGCACCGAGCAACATCATTGTTGTGGCAGATTTAAGGGTTTCGGAATAATCTGCACTGATTTTTTCTGCTTGATTGTTTTTGATTATTGCTCCAACAACAATTCCGATACCAATTAATACTGCAACTATTATTGCAATTATTATGTATTTTTTTGCAGATTTTTTAACGGTAGGTAAATTTACCGAAGTGATTTCAACTTTTTGTGTTGCGGGTTCGTCAGGAATTTCGGCTTTTTCTGCAACAGGACAACCGCATTTAGGGCAAGCATCTGTATCGGGGGAGATTTCTGTGCCACAATCTTCACAGATAATGGGAGTTTCTACGGTAATAATCTCCTCTATAAACTGATAACCACAATTTGGACAAATTTTAGCTTTGTCGCTAACTTCCTTACCACAATTTGAACAACTTATTAAAGCCATTTTAAACATCCTCCTCAAATTTTAAAAAGTGTGTGCAACCAAAGTCGCACACACCGAAAAATGCCCGACTTCGATTTGCTACCACACAAAACTCAACATTCCACACAGAAATGCGAATAAGAAGTCAGCACTTTTACCGAAGTAAAATGCCCACTTCTGCGTGGAAAATACAAAATTAGAGTTTTATGTGGCAAACACATTATAACATAAGTCAAAATTAAAGTAAATAGTTTATATTTAAAGAGTATGCAACTTGAAAATATAATAAGAAAATGTTATATTAAGAAAGGGTTTGGCTGTTTTTGCAGAAAGACTGAATTATTCCTAAAAAAGAGGTTTAACAATGACACGAATAATGTTTGTATGCTACGGCAATATCTGCCGTTCACCGATGGCGGAATTTATATTTAAAGATTTGATTAAAAAGCAGGGAAGAGAGAGCGAATTTGTTGTTGCGTCTTCAGCTACAAGCACCGAGGAGATATGGGGTAACATTGGTAATCCCGTATATCCGCCGGCTAAAAGAGAATTAGAAAAGCATGGACTTACCTGTGACGGTAAGAGAGCCGTACAGCTTAAAAAATCCGATTATGATAAATATGATTTGTTTGTAGCAATGGACAGTATGAATATCAGAAGCATCGGGAGAATTTTCGGCAAAGACCCTGAAAATAAAGTACATAAGCTTATGGACTACACCGACAGAAAGGGTGATGTTGCAGACCCTTGGTATACCGAACGATTTGATGTCGCCTACAATGATATTTATGAGGGTTGCATCGGGTTACTTAATAAATTATGATATTGAGCATAGCTTTCGGGCTATGCTTTTTTCTTTACCAAAAAATTGAAATTATTTTGATAATGTGAGGAAAAAACAATGGTTTGTATTTTTATAGTCATAATAACAAAAACTTCTTGCAATTTTGCAAAAGATATTGTATAATAGCGATAATAGTTAAGAAATTAACAATCGAAAGACATTCTTACCTATTAATGTAAAAAAGAAAATTAAATTTTACAAGAAAAGAGGAGATTATCTATGAAAAAGCAACTTGATGCTAACGGGCATCGCAAATTCGGAATACGCGACAAGCTTGCTTATGCTGCGGGAGATTTAGGTTGTAATATGAGTTTCTCGCTCAAAAGTACAGTACAGACCTTCTGGCTTGTTTTCATGGCGATGGAAACGGGACTTTTATCATTTCTGTTGCTTCTTGTTCAGATTTGGGATGCGGTAAATGATCCCCTTATCGGTGCTATGATTGACAGAGATCACAGAAAATACAAGCTTGGAAAATTCAAGACTTATATACTGATTGGTGCTTGCGGTTTGTTGGTTGGCGGTGCTGCTGTTTTCCTTCCGTTCCCGAAAGCTCCGGTAGTTATCAAAGCGATTCTTTTTATCCTCGGTTATATTATTTGGGATGCTTTTTACACTGTTGCAAATGTTCCTTACGGTTCGATGCTTTCTCTTGTAACTGACGATGTCGGCGAACGAGCACAGCTTTCAACTTGGAGATCTATCGGTTCAATGATCGGTAATATGCTCCCGAGTATGATTCTTCCGATGCTTATCTGGCAAAAGGTTACCTATGACGGAACCGATAGCTTTCTTGATAAAATAGTAATTCCCGAAGGCTTTGATAAAAGTCAATTTCTTGTTAATCCTGAAACCAAGCTTCCTTACAAAGTAGGTGAGGCGGTTCTGAGCCCTGAAACCGGTAAACAGGTTGAAATATTGCTTGGTAACAGAGTTTTCTGGGCGGCTCTTATAATGGGCGTTCTTGGCTTCCTTGCATTCTTGTTTATGATTAAAATAATAACTGTTCGTGTGGACGAAAATTCAGTAAAAGCGAGCGAAGGCGGAGAAAAAGTAAGTATTTTCAAGTCGTTCGGTAAATTTATGAAAAACCGCCCTGCAGTCGGTGCGACACTTGCTGCCATGGGTATGTTCCTTGGTGTTAATGCGGCAACAACGGCAAATACTATAATGTTTGCTACATATTTTAATATGGCACAGTTGTCAGGCGTTGTTCAGATGATAGGTTTCTTGCCGATGTTTTTATTCATGCCTTTTATTACAAAGATTGTCAAAAAATTCGGCAAAAAAGAAGCTTCCGTTTTTGGTACAATCGTATCACTTGTAGGCGGACTTCTTATGTTGGTATTCCCGTTGATTAAAGATACTAAAGTTGCTTTAGTGGTATATCTTGCGGCTCTTGTTATCTTTGGTGTAGGCATGGGTGTTTACACTTGTGTTTCCTGGGCAATGATGGGTGATGCCATTGACTATAACGAATGGAAGTTCGGCACAAGAGAAGAAGGTATGGTTTACTCACTCCACTCTTTCTTCCGTAAGCTTGCACAGGGAGTCGGTCCCTCAATAGTACTTTTGATTATGGGTTGGTTAGGCTATGAATCAAGTCTCGGTACTATCGGACAGAGTGCTGCTACATCACACAATATGTGCTGGTTAGTTGCAGGTCTTTATCTGTTTAGTGCAGTGCTTCAGTTTATCGGTCTTGCAGTTATCTATAACCTTGACAAAAAGACTCTTGATAAGATGAATGCTGATCTTGCAGCAAAGAGAGAAACTGCTTCTGCAGAATAATTTGTTTTTAAATAAGGCGTTTGACCTTGATGTTAAACGCCTTTAGAAATTTCAATATGTACTGAAACAGGAGAAAAACATGAGAAACATTTTAAACATTAACGAAAATTGGTTGTTTGTAAAAGACACAACAGATGTTAGCGTCCGTGAGGGTGAGCAGATATCAATTCCTCATTCCTGGAACGCGATTGACGGTCAGGACGGCGGAAACGATTATTTCAGAGGCTCTTGTCTTTATGTGAAAAATATAAAGAAAGCAGAACTCCCCGAAGCAGACCTCTATTATATTGAATTCAGAGGTACAAATTCATCTGCTGACCTTTATGTGAACGGCAACAAGCTTGCACATCACGACGGCGGTTATTCAACCTGGAGAGTTGATATAACAGAAGCTCTCACAGATGAAACCGATATAGCTGTAATCGTTGACAATTCGCCCAACGAAACAGTTTATCCGCAGATGGCTGACTTTACATTCTACGGCGGTATCTACCGTGATGTAAATCTTATTTGTGTAAATAATTCTCACTTCGATCTTGATTATTACGGAGCACCCGGAATTGCAATCACACCTGAGGTTGTCGGCAAGGATGCAAAAGTTGAGGTTGAAGTATATGTAAAGAATCTTGCAGACGGACAGAAGCTTGTTTATACTCTGTATGACAAAGACGAAAACGAGCTTGATAAGATTGAAACAACAGACACAAAGGCAGTATTTGAAATCAAAGATGTTCATCTCTGGAACGGTAAAAAAGACCCGTATCTTTACTGCTGTGAAGTTGAAATCGTTGCAGGAGAAGAAATCGTTGACAATGTTTGCTCCCGTTTCGGTTGCCGTACATTTAAGATTGACCCTGATAACGGATTTATTCTCAACGGTGAAGAATATCCTTTGAGAGGTGTTTCCCGTCATCAGGATAAGTGGGGCAAAGGTAATGCACTCTCCAAGGCAGACCACGAAGAAGATATCGAACTTATCTGCGAAGTCGGTGCAACAACAATCCGTCTTGCACACTATCAGCATGACCAGTATTTCTATGACCTCTGTGACGAAAAGGGTCTTGTAATCTGGGCAGAAATTCCCTATATTTCAAAGCACATGCCCACAGGTCGTGAGAATACAATCTCTCAGATGAAAGAGCTTATCTCTCAGAACTATAACCACCCCTCAATCGTTGTCTGGGGACTTTCAAATGAAATTTCTATCGGTGGTTCTGATGATGACCTTCTTGAAAATCACAGAATACTCAATGACCTTGTCCACGAAATGGATAAGACAAGATTGACAACTATTGCGGCTGTTTCAATGTGCAAAATGGATGACCCGTATTTGCAGATACCCGATGTAGTATCATATAACCACTACTTCGGCTGGTACGGCGGAGATACTGATATGAACGGTCCGTGGTTTGATAAGTTCCACGAAACACATCCCACAATCCCGATCGGTTGCTCCGAGTACGGTTGCGAAGCCTTGAATTGGCATACAAGCGACCCGAAACAGGGCGACTACACAGAAGAATATCAGGCATATTATCACGAAGAACTCATCAAGCAGTTGTTTACCCGTAAATACATGTGGGCAACTCATGTATGGAATATGTTCGATTTCGGTGCAGATGCCCGTGCGGAAGGCGGCGAAAACGGACAGAACCATAAGGGACTTATAACCTTTGACAGAAAGTATAAGAAAGATGCTTTCTATGCATATAAAGCATGGTTATCAGATGAGAAGTTTGTTCATGTCTGCGGTAAACGATATGTCGACAGAGTTGAAGATGTTACAAAGGTAACTGTTTACTCAAATCTTCCCGAGGTCGAATTGTTTGTAAACGGTGAGAGCATCGGAAAGCAGACATCGGAAAATCACTTCTTCTACTTTGATGTAAAGAATGTCGGCGAAACAAAGATTGTTGCAAAAGCCGGTGAATTCTCTGACGAAAGCACCATATGCAAGGTTGAAGAAAGAAATATGGACTATGTTCTTGTAGAAAAAGGTGCAGTTCTTAACTGGTTTGATATCGAAGCTCCCGAAGGTCGTTTCTCACTTAACGATAAGATTTCCGATATTATGGAAACAGCAAAGGGCAAGCTTTGGTTTATGGGCATGGGCCTTAAACTCAAAAAGAAGATGGATGAAGGCAAAAAGAACAACGACGGCGAGAAAAAGTCAGGCGGATTTGATGTCGACCTCAAGGGTGCGGACAGCGGTCTTATGCAGATGATGGGCGGATTCACCGTGCTCAGACTTTCAAGCATGATGGGAATGATGAATATTGAGTTTACGAAGGAAGAACTTCTTGAAATGAACAAAGAACTCAATAAGATAAAGAAACCCAAAAATAAATAAACCAAGTGAAAAGCACCCGATTTCAACAAAATTTGGAATCGGGTGCAGTTTTATAAAGCAGAAAAACCGCCTACGACAAAAAAATCTAAAAAAATTTAAAAAATTTTTGATTTTCCTATTGACTTAATCGAAAATATGTGGTATATTAATCAAGCGTTCTGAAAAGCAGCGTGCTGGTGTAGCTCAGTTGGTAGAGCAGCTGATTTGTAATCAGCAGGTCGGGGGTTCGAGTCCGTCCACCAGCTCCATTTTTTTGAATAAGGGTAGGTTCCCGAGTGGCCAAAGGGAGCAGACTGTAAATCTGCCGTCAGTGACTTCGGTGGTTCGAATCCACCCCTGCCCACCAGAAACGAATAATCCGAACATTTTACCGATTGGTGAAGCGTTCGGATTTTTTGTTTATTTCTGATACACTCTCCCGACACTAAACAAACAATATTTTTGGTAGCGGCTACCAAAAATATCGATATTGTGTAAGCGTTGTTAGCATCTTTTTGATACTGTCGGCGCTATATATTCAGTGATATATTGAAACCTGATGCTTTTTATGTTATAATGTGACAACGGTAGTAAACAGTCTGCCATGTCAACCGTGTGGAAGTATTTCCATACGGTTTTTGTTTTCTTTAAGAGTAACTTGTAAACAGATAAACAACAAAGGAGGATTTCAATGAATTTTCCAGCATATACAGATGACGCATATTGGACAGATGTCATTGAGCAATATATTCAAAACAACAATAAGCATCCCGGATGGTATAACATAGAATACTATATGTGGGAATACTTTAAGGATTGCCTGAAAAGAAACAATCGTTTCTTTTTTGAACATCCGCTCTTGCCTGTTTTGGAGTCTGAATTTAAACGCAATTCATGCAAATTGCCGTTGGGAACGGAAATTTATCGTGCAAGGATAGATTGTGACCATAAGTTGTGGAATGATTGGAACAATTACTGCAGTATTGAGTATACACCAAAAAAATTAAAAGAACTTGAAGAAAGAAATATCGACAGTGATACGCTGGCTGAGCTTTGGAAGAAACACGAAGATTTTATTAACTCCCAAGAGACTAAAGAAATAAAACAACGTATCGAATCCGGATTTCAAGGGTTTGATGCCAATGGAAGTTCTGCTCCTCCAAAAGGAACTTCAAGTGCAGGCAGATGTAATTCAGAAGGTGTTTCTTATTTGTACGCTTCTTTGGAAGAACATACAGCTATCGCTGAAATAAGACCATTTATTCGGGACTCCATTAGTGTTGCTGTGTTACAACCCGCTCGTGATTTACACTTGGTAAATTTTGATTTTGAACCAACAGCAGTAGTTAACGGTAGGGATTTTTTATTCAATGATATTCAACGGGATTTTTCCAAAATTAACAAAACCCAGAATGGTGATTACTTGATAACTCAGTTTATAACATCTTTAATTGAGCATCTTGGATATGATGGGCTTTGTTTTAGAAGCTCTCTCGTTAAAGATGGTACTAACTATGTTATTTTCAAACCTTCTGATTGCTCTGCGGTATCCTCCAAATTGGTGTACTTGTCTGAAGTAAACTATGTATATGGGCAATGCAAATAAAATTACGCTAATAAAAGAAAAGGATTATACACAATGAATACTACTAACATAGCTAATTATGATGAAGGCGAAAGGGACTGGAAGACAGAATTTCTAGAATTATATATGTCTGGCGATGTAAAAAAGTTACGCCAGGCACTTGATTTGAAGCGACAACACATACCAAAAAAACTGTATCGTTACCGGACATTAAGCGATGATAATATATCCAAGTATCGTTTTGGCGAAATAGTTCGAGGAGAATTGTATATGTCTCATCCAGGTGAGCTAAACGACCCTTTTGAGGCCTCTTCTAATCTAGCGGCATCTAAACCTTCGGCGTATATGACGGATAAAGAGGATTTCACAAAACTATTCAAGGATAAGATGAGTAGCGAAGATTATGCAAGCGTCTTTGATAGCGATTCTTGGTATGAAAATATGCTTACTTATGTAGCAGAAAAAAGCGCTCCCCAATATAAGGTTGAATTCACAAAAGCAGTATTATCACGAGTTGTTATGGGAGAATTTGAAAGGTTAAATTCTGACGTAAGCGATATGGCGAGAAAAATGATACGATTGGCTTGTTTTACAACAACACCTGATAATCTACCAATGTGGCATCACTATACAAACGGACATACAGGCATATGCTTGGAATATAACACTAAAGATATTACAGCTGTCTATCAGCAAAATAAATTATTCCCGGTATACTATGTTGATAAACTTCCGGATATGACTAATAGACTATTGCAAAAAAGACAGCCGGAATTTGGTTTTTTTGAATATCTTGCTATACATAAACTCAATGATTGGAGATACGAAAACGAATGGAGATTGATTTATGATGCGGGTTCTTGGTATTTTGGCCCCGAAGATATACCGCCTGATTTTTGGGCACATGGAAAAGGTATTCCGTTCATTCGACCATCTAGAGTAATAATGGGAATGAAAATACCAGAAGAACACGAAAAAAAGATTCGTGAATATGCTAAACTTGCTGGTATTCCTGTAATTAAAGCAATCCAAACAGAATATGGGTTGAAAATTGATTAAGATTTACAATGGTATTCACACACTCGACTAACCTCCTGTTATAAGGTAGAATAAAGCTACCAAATAACAGGAGGTTATTTTTTATGAGCAGAAAAACAAAAATCAAGTTTACAGATTTTGAGTGCAATTTACTTATCAACGGAATGAATGAGTTTCGCAATATGCTCTTGGCGGAGGATTTGCCCACCGAGGATGTTGATGAACTGTTACTGAAAATTATTGAGAAGAGTGAAAAATAAGGAGGTTGTTACTATGTCAAACAGAAATTCAATCAGTTACCGCCAAGTAGGAGATTATAATATTCCAAACCTCACACTTCCACCTGAAGAAGCAAATGTTACTCTTGGTAAATGGGGCATGTTACATAAGGATTATCTTGAAAAACATAACCGTGTATTTTTCAATTTATTACTTGCTCAAGGCTACCTGTATCAACACTGTGCAGAGGTTGAAAATCAGGCCCGGCAGATGTTCGAGATGCTTGTGGAGCAGCTGAAAACGGCTGAAGGAGTTACCGAGCAGCTTAAAGAAAATAATCAGATGGATTGGATACATCGTGTACAGAATATTGAATCACGGGTAAGAGAAGTTGTTTTTAATGAATTGATTGTTAAATAAACAGCAACGGCAACTGTTGAAATTCAACGGTTGCCGTTACCTTTAGTAGTATTTATGTATTTCCTCAAGAAGACTTTCTTCATTATAATTACCGTCAATGTAATCAACCAATATGCTTCTTCCTGTTTTTAAATAACTTAACCAACCTTGTAATGACATTATATAGTTATCATCCAATGTATTTAATGAAGAGTATTTTCCGACATACCGATTTCCTGCGTTCCAAGAAGAAAGTCGTACTGGATAGGAATGACTGCTTTCACTCCCCTGAACAATTTTTGCAAAACCATTCTCATCAATTACCAAAGTGTTGTGGAATCTGTCATCCGCTTCTCTCATTGCTGTTTTTATTTCGTCTTTTGTAAACATATGAATTGGATTACTTCTTTTCACAATGTCAACCGTAAAATAAGATAAGACATCATTAAAACCTGCTTCAAAACATTTTTCTTTTAGAACAGTAGTGCATTTTTGTAAACATTCATATGCTTCTAAACGTGAATAAATCATTTTTAGGTCAGAATAGTCATCAAATGATTTATTATAAAAATGTCCGTCATCACATAAACGATAGTGGTCAAATATAGCAAACGAACCATCATTTATATGTAATGATATATAGAAAACTACATTGGATTCTTTTTCTTTGTAACAGTCATTATCAAAAATCCATTTTGAAAAGTTTTCTTTTACATATTTTTCAGCAGAACTTATTTCTTTGACAATTTCTTGTAGGCTTTTACTTTTATTGACAGTTTTGTATTGTTTAGGGAGAGGCGAATCTGTTTTTTCGTTTTTAGATTGAATCAACATAGAAATATAATCCCTAAATTGTTCACATGTACATTTGCCGTGACGTCCATCATATGTAGAAGAAATTTTGTTATACGGACCACTTTTAAGAACAAAGAGAAATTTACCCTTGATGTATCGTGCTACGACTTTGTAGTTATCAGGTAAAGGTTCTCCTGTTTCATAATCATATACACCATACTGCGAGTATTGGGCCGACACATAATTTGCCGGACGATCTTCAACTAAAATTTCATAATCAACATCACTGTGAATTATAGGTGACAATTCGTCGCATTCTAACAATAAATAATTCCATTCTTCATTGTTTTTAAATCTCTCAAAATGTAACGCCTTGGGTTTTACAATATTATATTTTGTACAATCGTCTGAGATATAAATACAACCTTCTTCGGGAGCTATAGTTGCTTGAACGAAATCTTGTCCACCCATAGAAGAAAAAAGCATATGGTTATGTGCAGGCAATGCAGCAACCTTATTAAGAACATCTATAATTTCTTCTCTATCTCTCCAAGAAACAGAATCACCACTTGATTTTAATATATATTTATTTAAAAACATCCATTCGCTTTTTTGAGCTTCAATATAGTTATCTTCTATTTCAATCCATTTTAGCAACTGTTGTTTAAAATCATTTATGGAAGGCCGCAGTTCAGGAGTGTTATTTGTTGCGACTTGTAAAAGTTCTTCTACCTCAACTAAGTGATATTTTTTCAAATGTTCGAATTCTTTCAGGCTATGCTTTGAATCAAAGAAATCATATGTCCCTTCATAACCTGTTTCATCTAATGTAAGCAACATCCATAATGTTTTTGCAAGAGAATATACATCCGCTTTTCTACCATCGGCATTTTTAGGGTCTCTTTTCATCTCAGGCGCAATAGTAAAAATTGCACCCAACCCCTTATCAGAACGTGTTAAATTATTGTCGCCATCAGGTAAATCAACTAAACCGAAATCACCGATATAATACCTATTATTATAATAATAAATATTGTTTGGTTTTATATCTCTGTGAGAAATTCCCTTGTCATGCAAAGCGGACAGTGTATCACAAATTTCAACTACTCCTGCAATAATTTCCTTTGGTGATGAGGATAATGTTGTTATGTGTTTTATTATTGGCTCTGCAAGGGGCATTGTGTACCAAAAACCTTTTTTTGAAAAATCCACAATAGGAATGATACCCTCTATGTCTTTATGGTTTTCGCAAATAGTAGTTATTTCATCGATAAACCTTGCACGCATTTCTCTATTTTTTGCTGTGAATCTATTATTCCATTGACGGGCATTTCTGTGCAGCTGTTTCAATGCATATTCTTGCTCATTTGAGTTTTTCACTCGATAGACTTTTGCATTTCCGCCGCTACCTAATTCTTCTATAATCTTATACTTGTTTCCGATTAATACTTCTTTCATTTGTGATACCTTCTATTTAAATAGTGCTGTTTATATATTGTTTAAAACATGAATTAACATAATAAATGTTATAATAAAAACGATACTTGCAAAAATATAAACACCGAGAGTATTTTTTATAACATTTATTATAACACAAAAAAATTAATATTGCCACAAACAAAAACAAGTATTTTGTTATTTCGACTATGAAATAATTCATCGATGTATACAACTATGCGATGTGAGTTTTTATTGGATGAAACTTTTCCTGATATTGACTTTCTTGGTACAGAAGAGTATAATTATGTAAAATTACTGAAAGGCAGGTGGACAAAATGACAATGAATCTTAATCTTATGACTTGGAGAGCCGTTTTGTCCGTTTGCGAATGATGTAAAATATCTTTCTGAACTTACAGGCATCTCCGTATATTTTCGGAGGTGCTTATTTTTTTACAGGAGTAACGAGTGTAATGAATACAACAATCAAAAAAGTAACAATGAGCGAAAAAGATACCCTTGCAAATCTTCTCGAAAAACATAACTATGAGTTTTCGCAGTACGATAAAAGACAATTCAACAGCAACGGCTTGTTCGGATATAAATATTTAGACAACTATTTTACAGAAGAAAGCAGAGATGCCTATTTTATTTATGTTGATGAAATTCTTGCCGGATTTGCTTTAATTAACAAGTATAAAGAATGTGAAAGACATATTGATTGGTCAATGGCAGAGTTTTTTGTCTCGTATAATTTCAGGCGGCAAGGAGTAGCAACTGAAGCTGTCAGACAGATTTTTAATATTCATAAAGGCTTTTGGCACATAAAGTATCACAAAAATAATATTGCAAGTGCAATTTTATGGAACAAAATTGCAAAGATGTCTGATAGCAAATTTGAACTTTGCATAGGTGATGAGCCTTTCGGTGATGGTACAGAGGCAAGCGTATTATATTTTGAGGTGAAATAAATGATTGATTATACTAAAATAAATTCAGAAACATGGGATTCGTGGGCTGAAGATGGCTGTGAATGGTCGTTGCCCATAAGCCACGAAGAATACGAAAAAACTACTGCAGATAATTTTACAGTTTACCTTACACCTTGTATCACCGTTCCTCACGAGTGGTTTGGTGATTTGAAAGGTAAAAAAGTATTGGGACTTGCAAGTGGTGGCGGTCAGCAGATGCCTGTACTTTCAAAACTTGGTGCAGAATGTACTGTGTTTGATTATTCTGACAAACAACTTGAAGCAGAAAAAATGGTATCCGAAAGAGAAGGATACAACATTACAATCATCAAAGGAGATATGTCAAAGCATCTTCCCTTTGAAGATGAAAGTTTTGATTTGATTTTTCATCCCGTCTCAAATAACTATGTTGAAGATGTTTATCATATCTGGAATGAGTGTTACCGCATACTCAAAAAAGGTGGCAGATTACTTTCAGGTCTTGATAATGGTATTGATTATTTGTTTGATGAAAGCGACCCGTTAAAAGTGGTTAATCCTTTGCCATTCAATCCTCTTAAAATGCCGAAAGAAAAACGTGATGCAATGATTGCAAATGGTGATGGCATACAGTTCAGTCATACATTAGATGAGCAAATCGGCGGTCAACTCAAAGCAGGATTCACACTCGAAGCATTATATGAAGACCGTGATAGAGAAGGCGGAAACATAATCGGTAAATACTATCCCCAATATATTGCTACACTTGCTGTGAAATAAGGTGATTTTGTGATAATCCAAGTTGAAAACAAAGAACAACTGAATATTTGTCTTGAAATAATCCGTAACAGTTTTTTAACGGTTGCGGAAGAATTCGGATTGACTGAAAATAACTGTCCTTCGCATACAGCCTTTATGATAATTGATAAACTTGAAACGCAGTTTGATGCTGGCAGACCGATGTTTCTGTTTTATCAAGGTGATATCCCTGTTGGTTATTTTTCTCTTGCAATATGCAATGGTGGTGAATGGGAGCTTAACAACCTTGCAGTTTTGCCCGAATATCGTCATTTAGGTATCGGTAAAGCAATGGTTAATTATGCTGTTAAAATGGTTAAAACCTATGGTGGTACAAAAATATCAATCGGAATAATCGAAGAAAACACAAAACTAAAAAATTGGTATTTGAAACTCGGTTTCACACATATTTCGACACGCAAATTTGAGCATTTACCATTTACAGTTGGGTTTATGGAGAAAGAATTAAATTCATAAGGATGTGATTTGTATGATTAAACCCCAAAAGTTGAAAAAAGGTGACAAAATAGCGATAGTAAGTTTATCGTGGGGCGGCTTAGGTGATGAGGATTTAATACATAAATATTATATAGCAAAAGAAAGACTCGAAAATGATTTTGGTCTTGAAGTTGTTGCTATGCCTAATGCATTAAAAGGAACGGATTTTGTTTATGAGCACCCGGAACTCAGAGCAAAAGACTTAATGGATGCTTTTAAAGATAAAACAATTAAAGGAATATTCAGTGCGATAGGCGGTGAGGATTCAATAAGAATATTGCCGTATATTGATTATGATGTTATCAGGAATAATCCGAAAATTTTTATGGGATATTCAGATACAACTGTCACTCATTTTATTTTACATAAAGCAGGATTAATTTCATATTATGGTCCGTCTGTTATGTGTAGCTTTGGCGAATATGTCAAAATGTTTGATTATACCAAAGAGGCTGTTAAAAAAATCTTATTTGAAAACAGTGAAAACTACTGTGTCAAATCAAGTGAATATTGGTCAAATGATCATGTGTTTTGGAACGAAGAAAACATCAATGTTCAAAGGAAATTAACAAAAGAAGAACACGGTTATGAGGTCATATCAGGTAAAGGTAAAATAACAGGTCAATTACTTGGCGGTTGTATAGATGTAATCCCAATGCTTTTAGAAACTGAAATTTGGCTGAAAGCAGATGACTGGAAAGACAAAATACTTTTAATTGAAACATCTGAAGAAAAAATAACACCAAACTTTTTGACGTATTATCTCAGAAATTTGGGTGCTCAAGGCATATTGAATAATATCAACGGTATTATCGTAGGAAAGCCTATGGATGAAACATATTATAAAGAGTACAAAGAAATATATCTGAAGATATTAAAAGAGTTTAACTGTGAAGAATTACCCATAATTTACAATGTTAATATCGGACATGCTTTCGGTTCAGGGTTATTACCTTTGGGTATAAATTATGAAGTGGATTTAGATGCTAAAACAATTAGATTCTTAGAGTCAGCTACTTTAGATTAATGGCTAAAAATTTATAAAGTCATAAGTTTTTGATAAGAGGTAGAGGTGAATTATGAAATTACATAACTACGGTATGCCCACATTGATTGAAACAAGTACTCTTGAAGAGTGTGCAAAGCTATGTGCAGAGTTGGGGCTTGATTTCATTGAACTTAATATGAATCTGCCACAATATCAGTTTGATAAAATTGATGTGGAATATTTTAAAAGAATTGCTGATAAATACGGCATCTATTACACCATTCACTTTGATGAAAATCTGAATGTATGTGATTTCAATTCTTACGTTGCCGAAGCCTACATAAAAACTGTTGCATATACCATAGAAATTGCAAAGCAACTCAATATTAAGGTTTTGAATATGCATATGGCTAAAGGTGTATATTTTACTTTGCCTGACAGAAAAGTTTTTCTTTTTTCGGAGTACAAAGAGCAGTATCTCAAAAGTATCGTTGAATTCAGGAATATGTGTGAATATGCTATCGGAGAAAATGATATTAAAATCTGCATCGAAAACTGTGACGGATATGAAAAATTCCAAAAAGAAGCTATTGAATTGCTTTTGGAATCTAAGTTTTTTGCTTTAACTTTTGATGTCGGACATAATCACGGTATAGGCGGTACTGATGAAGATTTTATTATAAAACATAAAGACTGCTTGCGTCATATCCATTTGCACGATGCTCAAGGCAGAAAAAATCACCTTGCACTCGGTACAGGTGAAATGGATATTAAAAAATATATTAACTTAGCAAAAGAGCAAAACTGCCGTGTGGTTTTAGAAACAAAAACTATTGACGGATTGAAGCAGTCTGTTGAATGGTTGAAAGGATTTGAATTGTGAAATTAATTTTATCATCCTGTGACTTTAGAAATGAGAAATCACAGAAAGCAATTATGGACAATCTACCTTATCCTATAAATAAGTGTAAACTCTTGTTTATCCCTAATGAAAAAGCAACAGCTGAAGCTATTTCAGGTAGCATATATTATGACCGTATGCAAGAGTTCGGATTTGTGAAAGAAAATGTTTATGTTTTTGACCATAATAACCCCGATAAGTACAGGAATCTTGATATTGATGTTCTTTACATAAGCGGTGGTAATACTTTTGGTACACTTGATAAAATCAGGAAATGTGGTTTTGATAAAGATATAATCAATTATGTTAAATCTGGTGTTGTTTACATAGGCGGAAGTGCAGGTGCTCATGTTGCATCTCAGGATATTAAGCATGTTGCAAAATACGATGATAACAATGTTGAAATGACCGATTTCAGAGGATTGGGATTGTTTGACGGAGTACTTATTTGTCATTATACTTATATTCGCAAAAATGACTATGACAAACTATGTAAAACCAGTGAACACAAAGCTTATTATCTAACAGATTCAGATTCTATTGTTTACGAAGAATAAATCAAGGAGAAAACATCATTAGGTAAAGAAATTATATTTAATAGCGATATGGAGTAATTAAAATGTTAAGTCCAAGAATAGAAACAGACAGACTTATTTTAAGACGATACAAAGAAAGCGATATTGATGCCATTTATGAAATCATCACAGATGAAAGATTGGCTAAATATATTAAATATCCCAATTTGACAAAAGACGAAGAATTGGAATGTATTAAAAAATGGATAAGCGAAGCTGACGAAAATAAATATGAAAAGTGGGTTATGGAATTGAAATCCACGGGCGAAGTTGTCGGTAATATCGATGTGAATACCATTGTAAAAAAGCATAATTATTGTAACGTTGGATATACGGTAAGGTATAAATTTTGGGGCAATGGTTACGCTGCCGAAGCATTAAACGCAGTTGCAGATCACTTGTTGAATAATCGTGATTATTATTTGGTTGAATGTTCGTGTAACGAACTTAATGTGCAATCATTTAGAGTAATGGAAAAAGCGGGATTTATAAAAGATGGATATATTTCTAACAGACGATTAAATAAAGATGGGAAATATTCCGGCGTCGTTTATTATAGTAAATCAAAATGAGGAAACTGCCGTGTGGTTTTAGAAACAAAAACTATTGACGGATTGAAACAGTCTGTTGAATGGTTGAAAGGTGTATGAAAATGATAAGAAAAGCAATACATAACGATATACCTGCAATATCAGAATTATATCGTGAGCAATTCAGAGAAATGGCGAAGCTAATGCCCGATTTCATTAAAGAGGGTGACCAGAGCACAGAATTTATTGAAAATATAATTTCAGGTGAAGAGTGCGATATTCTTGTTTATGAAGATAACGGCAATGTTGTTGGATTTATCTTGCTTCAGGCAAAGGAAAGACCTGATTTTGACTTTATGATTCAAGGCAAATATTGTTACATAATGGATGTAATTGTAACGGAATCACACAGAAATAAAGGCTTCGCCACAGCTCTTATGAATTCAGCAAAGGAATGGGCAAAAGAGCAAAACTGCACTCTTATAAATCTTGATGTACTTGTAAACAATCACGGAGCAATCAAGCTCTATGAAAAGCTTGGCTTTATACCAAAAGCACAGCAGATGTATTGTAAATTATAAAAGAAGGTGTTGCTTATGGCAAAAGTGATGTTAATCTGTGGCAAAATCTGGTGCGGAAAGAGTACATATGCTGAGCAGTTACGTATTCAGAATAATGCTGTGTTGCTTTCTACAGACGAAATAACTCTTGCTTTGTTCGGTCAGCATTGTGGTGATAAGCACGATGATTACGTAGAAAGAACACAGAACTACTTATTCAACAAATCATTGGAGCTTATTGAGGTCGGAATCAATGTTATTCTTGATTGGGGCATCTGGATGAAGGAAGAACGAGATTATGCTCGAGAGTTCTATAATAGCCGAAATATAGATTGTGAATTCCATTACATTGATATCAGCGTTGAAACTTGGAAGGCACGCTTGAAGAAAAGAAATAGTGCAATATTAGCTGAAGAAACAAGTGCTTATTATATTGATGATAATCTCGCTGAGAAATTTGGAGCTATGTTTGAAGAACCGAACGAAGATGAAATTGATGTTGTTTATCAGGGTGATACGAATGAGTAAATTTGAATTTATGAACAGCTTCGATGTTTTATCTGACGGTGAAATTACATTAAGAATTTCTCAAAAATATCAAGGTGACGATGAATTGTTACCATTCTATTACTACGACATTTGTGTTGGTGATACGCCTATTGGAAAGATAAGTATTCGTATAGGCAACAACTATCATTCATATTATAATGGGCATATCGGTTATGAAATCGATAAGGAACACCGTGGTAATAATTATGCATATAATGCGTGTAAACTTGTATTGCAGGTTGCTAAAGCACACTGGATGAATGAATTGATACTCACTTGTGATGAAAGCAATATTGCTTCCTACAAAACAATTGAAAAGCTCGGAGCTGAACTTATTGAGATAGTGAAGCCGCCAAAAAATTATTTTGCATATCGAGAGGATATGGAGAAACAGAGGATATATAAATTATGCTTGAAAAAATGAATGAATTTTTTAATAAAAGGTTGGACGGTTACGATGAACATATGATGACCACTATAGAATCATCTGATGTGTTTTATCCGTTTACCGCCGATTGTTTACCAAAAGGAGATAGCGCAAAAACACTTGATTTGGGTTGCGGTACAGGTTTGGAATTGGAGCATTATTTCAGACTTAATCCATCTGCAAAAATAACAGGTATTGACCTGACAGGATCAATGCTGAACGCATTGAAAAACAAGTTTCCCGAAAAGGATTTAACTTTAATATGTGGTTCATATTTTGATGTTCCTTTTGACGAAAATACTTTTGATGCAGCAGTTTCGGTAGAATCTCTGCACCATTTCACAAAAGAAGAAAAGATTCCGCTATATACAAAACTTTTCAAAGCATTAAAAGATGGTGGATATTTTATCCTTACCGATTATTTTGCATTGACCGATGAAGACGAGCAAGCCTTCCGAAACGAACTTCTTCGTCTCAAAAAGGAACAAGGAATTGACGATAACGAGTTTTATCATTATGATACCCCATTAACCGTTGAACACGAAACCGAGGCTTTACTTCAAGCAGGTTTTTCTTCTGTTGAGGTGCTTAATAACTGGGGTGCAACATTTACATTAAAGGCAAATAAATAGGAGCAATTATGACAAACCAAGAAATATTGAAAATGGCATTACAGCAGTCGGCATATGACTGCAACTGCAATCCGGAGGATTTCCTTTCGACTGAAAATAAAATTGTTTTGTCACAGAAGAACGAAAAGGCAAGAGTATATATGCCATTACCACTTGAATGTGATTTGGTATCATACGGCAACAATATTGTGGCGCAAGTCAGTCCAAGAATGAAAGAAACTGTAGAGTGGTACATAGGAAAATATGCCGTTGAGCATTGTTTTGAATCACCCAATGTCATTGCACTTAATGAGAAATTGGCTCAATTCGGTTATAAGGTATGCTTTATGGCAGAATACTTTTTGCCTGATGTCAATGAGCTTAAAAAGTTACCTTGCGATTATGAAATACGAGTTTTGCAACCCGAAGATTTTGAGCAATATTACACTGCCGAATGGGGCAACGCTTTGTGCAAAAGCAGAAAGCAGCTTGATAAACTCGCTGTTGGTGCTTTTGATAATGGCAAGCTTGTTGGTCTTGCAGGCTGTTCTGCAGATTGCGAAACTATGTATCAAATTGGCGTTGATGTTCTGCCTGAATACAGAAGAAAAGGTATAGCATCTGCAATTACAAGCCGACTTGCTATTGAAACACTTAAACTCGGCAAAGTTCCGTTTTACTGTGCCGCCTGGTCGAATATAAAATCCGTTCGCAATGCAATTAGAAGCGGTTTCAGACCTGCGTGGGTTGAACTCACCGCAAGAAACAGTGAATTTGTTGACGAAATGAATAAATAACATATAAATAAAACACACTCCCCGAATCCTACCGTAATTGATAGGTTTCGGGGAGTGTTTTTGTTGTGATTTTCACTAATTGGAGGTCTGTTGTTTTGTGCAAAACAGAGAAACAAAAAATTTTTGTAAAAAATGTGAAGTATTTGCTGAAATTTGTCATATATAAGTGAAGTAATAAAACAAGGAGGATTTGTAATGTTTCTATTATTGAATGTACCATTTAACGAAAAAGAAGAAGTTAAAAAGATGGGTGCTAAATGGAATAATGAAATCAAGAAATGGTATGTAACAGATAAAAATGAGTACTATAAATTTCAACGATGGTTTTCCAATCCATACAATAACATTATAGTTTTGGATCACATTTATATTGTTGTTGCAACACAAAGGTGCTTTAAGTGTGGGAAAATAACCACCGTAGTATCTCTGGCAACTGATTCATATGTAACAATTGACGATGAACAATTTGATTTGTGTGAAGAAGACATTGATTTCATCCAATTACATGAGATTAAATCAGAACGATTATTACAACATCTGAATCAGAAATATAAATTTTATAAAGATTACTCGTACACAACTAAAACTCATTATTTAGCCAATCACTGCGATTGGTGTGGTGTTTTACAAGGAAATTGGTTTTTGTATTCAGAACCCGATTCACCATTTTTTATGACATCAGAAGAAAAAGCAAAAGCGTTAAGCATTTTTAAAGTTACTTTACCACATGATATTGATATTTGCGCTAATGTTGGATGGTGTTCAGGAAATTATATGATAAAAGAGTTTGCTGAAATAAAAGAATTAGATTTAGAAATATAAAATAACAGAGAGGTAAATAATATGTTTTCATGTTTTAAACTTAATATATTGGAGAGTAATTATGATTATTTTATTGATAAATATTATGATGTAGGAACAAAATTTTTGGAAGGCCAAAAAACTTTAGTTTATAAAGAATTGGATAGTTATATTGATAAAAAAGATTCTATCGGGGCTATAGACGGTTCTAAACTTCAAGAAGATTGGTTTAAAAATGTACCATTGGATATTTTTATTTCGCATTCGCATTCAGATGAAAAGCTTGCTGTTTCATTTGCAGGCTGGCTATATGAAGAGTTTGGTTTAAGTGCATTTGTTGACTCTAAAATTTGGGGTTATGCAAATGACTTGATGTATAAAATGAATCAAAGGTACAATGTAATAGGAGAAACATCATCTGGTACAACATACTCGCATGAGGGATGCAATAATGTCGCTAGCCACGTGCACATGATGTTGTCTACATCGTTAAACAAAATAATTGACCAATGTGAGAGTGTATTTTTCTTAAATACAAAAAATTCTCTTGTTGTTTATAACAAGACTGAAAAAACAAAGTCCCCTTGGATTTATTTAGAAATCTGTTTAGCAAATACTATTAGGAGAACTCCACCAGAAAGATTTGGAGACTATTTGTTACATGAGGAGATTCGAACAAAATATGCTTATGCAGGCGAAATGTTAATAGAATATACGGTTGATTTTGATGCTTTTATTGATTTGAATTTTTCTCATTTATTGAATTGGTCTTTAAAAAAGAAGATTTTTTCACATCCCTTAGATTCGTTATATGAAATTTCAGGTATATTAGAAAAAAATAGTATTTTAAAATGAGGTGCTTTATATGGAAAATAAATTGAAACATTTAGAAATGATACAAGCGATTATTACAAGGATGAACTCTAATTCTTTTATGTTAAAAGGATGGGCGGTAACATTAGTTGCGGGTGTTTTTGCTCTCGCAAGCAAAGAATCAAACGAGTTTTATTTTCTTATTGCTTTTATTCCATCAATTATATTTTGGGGATTAGATGCATATTACCTTTTGCAAGAGAGACTATATCGCTCTTTATACAATATTGTTAGAGCATTAGATGAAAATGATGTTGACTTTTCAATGAATACAAAAAGGGAAGATATTTTAAAGGATGAAAAAAATACATTTTGTTCTTGTTTAAGGTCAGACACAATACTTTGCTTTTATTTACCCTTAACAGTTATTTCTTTATTGGTTTTTATAATTTCATTAATTTGTAATTAAAGGAGTTTTTAGATATGAAAAGACAAGTTTTCTTTAGTTTTCACTATGATGAGGATGTGTGGCGTGTTGCTCAAGTAAGAAATATGGGCGTAGTTGAAGGACAAGCTTTGTTTAATGATAATGGTTGGGAAGAGGTAAGACGAAAAAGTGATGCTAGCATTAAATCATGGATAGATAAAGAGTTAAAGATGCGTTCTTGTGTTGTGGTTTTGGTGGGTAGTCAAACAGCGAACCGTAAATGGGTTCAATATGAGATTGAACAAGCTTGGAAATTAGGTAAAGGTATAGTTGCTATTCACATACATAATTTGAATTCACAGGGTGGAAAACAATCCACTAAAGGTAGAAATCCTTTATCGGATTTTTATATTAATAAAAATACTAATGCTATTTCAAAACGCTCTTTCCGTATAGATGCTAACGAAGTTCGTTTAGATCTTGTTTGTAAAACATTTGATTCTTCTTTCCGTGTAAGCCAAAATGTATATAATGATATCCAACGTAATATTCAAGGCTTAATAGAAGAAGCTATTGCCATACGTAATAGATATCCAAAATAATTGTGTTATTGAAATACTATATGGTTTAACGAGTTGTATGCGTAGGAGTGTTTAATTTGAAAAATAATGCGACATGTTTTTTTTGCTATTCATGGGATAATGATATTAATGATGTTTTTGTATATTTAAAAAAAATAATAGAGAAAATAAGTGGAAACACCGTTACGGTTATGTGGGATAAGAACAATTATAAATATAATGATAATCAAGATGATAAACTAGAGGAATTGAAAAATTACGATTTAATAGTACCTTTTTTCACTCCAGAGTTCAAAGCATTGTTATACTCGGAAGAAAGTGTTCCAAAGCGCGTGATTATAAAAGAATATGAGATCATTAAACAAAAATTTAAAGAAGATAGAAATAGTGTTCTGCCGGTGATTTATTCAGGTTCTGTACAAACGGCTCTGCCGGATTTGTTTCAAAGACAAATTTGTCCTATATTAACCGATATACAATTTAATACTGGTAAAACTGGAAAAACAATCACCGTTTCACAAAACCAAAAACAAATAATTGATAAATTTGTTTATGATTTAATTGGTCTCGCAAAATTAAACTTCAATAAGCGATCAAATGAATACCAAAGTTCCAAAGAAGCTTTGGATAAATTATTCTATCTTACAAATACCACACAACTACCTAATAGCTGTCTTATAAAAATGGATGCGTATGAAAAAGTTGTTGAACAAAATTTTTATTTTGTTGTTGGTAGAAAAGGTAGTGGAAAATCGACTTTCTTAACTAATTTATCTAAAATTGACCCAGGTTACTTTAACAACAATTACAAAAAGTTAACTCCTATATGTGCAGATAATCTAAATCTTGATCATATTTATAAAGTTGTTTCTAGACATAAAGCAGATAAAATAGAAATACCAGCAAAAGATTTGATCGCAATGTACTGGGAAATATTTTTTGTGTTATTATGTGTGTTTGTTGTGGGTATTGAAGAAGAGGAGGGTAATATACATGATAATAGATCGAAGAAGTTTAAGGCTATTGCTAACAAATTAAAAGAATTAATAGGATTACAAACATCCCCAGGTAGGTATCTTTCTTTTAGAAGAGATGGTGTTATTAAACGTTTATCAACTACGGCAATAGAATATATAGATGATTATTTTAATGTTGCGCTACAAGAGGCAAACGCCAATAATTTATTAGCCTCCTTCCAAGGTCAATTTACAACAACTAATATTTTGAATCATAAAATAGGTGCAAAGTTATTAGAAAATTTTGTTTTGGCTTTAGATGAATGCCAAAAAAAAATAATTATTTCAATAGATGGCTTTGATAAAGAATCAG
>JAZQHB010000088.1:0-7821 GCA_045540355.1 Acutalibacteraceae bacterium
TTTCACCTCCTGTTGACAAAAATCATACCACATAAATTTTGATAAGTCTACGAAGTAATTTTCGAGGTCTTATCTTTGTTTCCAGCGTAGTAAATTTTAATACGCCAAATTTAAAAACGACTGACCTTTTTATCTCAATCACTTCGTGAATTACAATCACAATTTCAATATAAAATTTTAATTAAAATACACTTAATTTAATCGTGATGGCAGAAAAAATTACCTCTGCCGGTATACTCAGCAGAGGCAAATTCACCTGTGACATAATACAAATTCTTGTAGCCATTATCACTTGCATATGAGAAGATATTTTTCAAGAAAATCTTCCCACTCAATATCATATGACATTTTAAGAACAACTCTCATTTTGTCAGGTTCAATAACTGATGTGGTTATCTTCTTACAGATTTTATCTTCCATATTTTGCAGCTTATTATATAGTTCGCCCAACACATTCTCGCTTATGTATTCCATAGTTGTTTCATCTTTTAAGTGTTTGTTATAGAACTCAAGAGCTGCGGTTACATAATCTGTTTTATTGATTTCCCTCTGACCTCTAATACGATTCTGCTCACATTCCTTGTATAATTCATCGCTAATCCATACGCTTAATTGCTTTCCATTTTTGTGTTTTCCCATCGAAATTCCTCCTTTGATGATATTTAAAATTTAGCACACGCTGTAAATCCCTTGACCGTGCGGTTTTGTGGCATAATAGCACACAAAAACATTAAAAAAACCATAATTCTCGACACCGCCAAAAACACCACCTGAATGGCTCAACCATCGCAAAAACTAAGTCACTTTCACCAAAACAGCACCAACACCCCTTTTTCAGCACCACCCCGAACGGCACTGCCGGTCGGTGTTTGACCGCACTGGAGGCGTTCTACGACACCAGTGCTTTTTCCTGCTTCAATTTATTCCGCCGATTTTTTCAGCTTAATTGAGTTCATTTTCAGGCGGCAATTTTGCCATTTTTGCAGTGCTATATTTTATGTTTTTTATTGCATGACATTTCAGTTATATACTTAACTCTATTGTCCTATATGGTGTATTATCCTATGCTTTGCATTTCTTTTTCCAATATCTACGATGCTTCTGTTCTGACCTGCACTTAAAATTGTTTTTTAGGTTTAATTACCCGATAGATGTATTGGGTTTTAGAAGTGTATCTGTTTTAGGTAGTGTAAACCCCTTATATGAGATGTTATATCTCAAAATCCCGATATATCTATTCTATCAGACTCACAAAATCGATTTTAAGGGCTTAACATAGGGCTTATCTTTTCGGTTCGAGAGATTAACTTTTCAGGGTGGTGTAACTACCTTACCCCGAATTGTTTTGTCTCTGAACCCTGCCTTGAGGCTCGGTCATACGCATAGAATCGAATTTTAGGTCTCAAACCTATTTGTGACACGATGATTTTCGAGGTTAACTTTCTCGGGTAGGGTAAATACCTTACCCAAGAATTTTCTTCTCTTAATTCTCTGTCACAGTCGTTCTCATTTGACCTATTATCGATTTTAAGGTGTTACACTCCCTGTGGCGTTGGCGTAATTAGATGTTAAACTTTCAGGGAGGTGTAACTACCTTACCGCAAATTTATCGTTTTCAAACCTGCTGTCGCGTTTGCGGCTGCAATGCTTTAACTTGCAGATTCTTCTTTTGATTTCATATATTCCTGAAATTTCTTTTCTAATTCTGCTTTCTTAAGCTCTATCGCATTTTTCTCCAACTGCTTTTCAAAATCATAATTTATCGCCTCTTGAATAGGACGAATTTTATACATTAAATTTCCGTTTCGTTTTTCCCCATCCTTCGTATAGACATATGTATATTCAATTTCAATCAACTGCTTTTCACAAAGCTTATCAATATAATTCCTTACAGTATTTTTTGAAATACTAAGTGCCTTGCATATAGTTTTATAGCTTGGCCAACATTTGAAAGTTTTTCTGTCTTCACATTTTAAGAGGAAAGCATAGAGAGCAATTTCACCTGCTCGCAAACCAAAATTAAAAATTTCATTAGGCATCGGGAAATAATTTTTAATTGCATCTCGTTTTGGGTATTGAGTATATTTCATATTTGCTCCTTTCATCCGCCGGACTTTTTATCAATCCAGTCACAGAATTTATCCTTGGGTACTATAATTCTGCTGCCGATTTTTATACTTGGAAAATCTTTTTCATGCATCAATTCATATGCAGAGGTAAGAGATATTCCGAGTACATTTTTTATTGTTTCCGCATTTAACATCAGCGGAAGCTCATCGTAAGATTTGTAAATAGATTCTTTCATTTTCAATCACTCCTTTTTGATAGAGGTTATATTCTTTTTGTTTATTCTCTATTTTTATTTTAACAAAACACTTGCATTTTGTAAATAGATGTTCTATAATTAAAACATATTCTCTACTTTTGAATATGCATTATCTATTTTTAGAAATTTTTGGAGGACCATATGTTTTCATTTAAAGCATACTTTTTTAATCACGATGTTTATATAAATGAGAAATATAAATACACTGCCGGTGAGATACTGACAGCGTATTTGAACACAGACTTTTACGATGATATTATAGAGTTTGATGCAATAAGAGTTTTGCGCAGACTGAAAGAAAATTTAAAGATTGATGAGTTTTTGGACTATGAACTCCAATCCAAATACAACTCGAATGTATATGAGGCAATATCAATTTTTGAGCATATACACGACAAATTAAAAAAGCTACCGCCGTACAATAAAATCATAAGACCCGATTATATAAAATTGGATGATTTGATAAATAAGTATGACGAATTTTTTGAAGACGGATTAAAAGATTATGACGAAGAAATCACTTGGGAAACTTCTACAAAATACGGAACCGGAGAAATTACTGACAGCGGACACGGAAGATTAAGACTGCATACTTTCTTCCCTGATGATGCTGAAGAAATTAAAAAGTATGACAAGGATATGGTTGAATTATTAGTTAAATTCAATTCTGCTATAGAATATTTTTTTGAAAGTTATATATCTTTTCTTGAATCATATAAAAATATATTTGAAATTTTTATACCATTCATTGATGAATTTCTGCATTGCAAAGAAACATATCTTACACCGACAGAGCTTGCAAAAGCATTTGATGAATACAACAAAAAACACGGAATTAATTTTACAAAAATTCAATGCCGTATGAACTCATTCCGTTATAAATCTTTGCTTGATACTTCAGGCAATTCCATTCTGTGTGAGGAAATCAATTTCGAGGATTTACAGTCATTCTTATATTTTGATTTCTTTAACGGAATCAGAAACAACTATATTCCAAACAAATGTAAGAATTGCGGAAAATATTTTTTAATTCATGGCGGAAAGTATTTCAGTTATTGCGACAGAAAATTAAAGGACGAGCCATCCAAAACTTGCCGTGATGTCGGTTCCAGACGCAGATATGATGACAAATGCAAAAATGACCCTATCTGGCAAACTTATAACAGAGCATACAAAGCTCATTATGCCCGATATATGAAAAAGAAAATGACCATCTCCGAATTCGAAGAATGGTCACGATTTGCATCCGAAATAAGGGATAAAGCCATCGCCGGAGAAATTCCGTTTGATGACTATTATACCCAGATTCGAAAATAGTCTATTTCTTTGTTTACAGTGGGTCAGATTTTGATATAGGATATAGTAACAATTTTAAAAATTAAAAACATATTCGAATCAAAGGAGAATTTATGTTCAGCAAAAGTAATATAGTGTTTGAAAAAGATATTTTTTCAGACAAAGCAAGTACAATAGATAAAGAAACCATAATAAATTCTATATACGAATTAGCAGTAAAAGAAATTTCAACATTAGGGATTATTTCGTTAGAAAAAATTATAATTGGGAAAGTTGACTTATTTGAAAAAACACTTGGTTCCGCAAGAATAAATTGTGGAAAATCCGAAATTAAACTTTCTCGTAAAACAGCGGTAGAATTAGTTAATAAAAATGATTCATCAAGATATAAAAATGCATTTGCAACATTTAAACATGAGTTTTATCATGTTTATGACTATGAGCATATACTAGTTAATCTTTTAAAGAATTCTGTAGGAGGATTCACGAAAGAACAAGATGGATTTGATATGTGGACAGAATTTTTTGCGGCATATTCAACATTTGACATTTATGAACAGAACAATATTTATGAAAGTTTTGAATATGTTTTTAAGAATGACGCAGACAATACGAAACAGAAAAAATATTATACATGCCAATTATTAGGATACTATATGCACAACAATCACGCATCAGTATGTGATGACCTTATTAGAAAATATTTAAATGAATCGTGTGTCAAAAAAATTAGTAATCTGCTAAATTCTCTAATAGCTATATATCCTAATATTTCCTTAGAAAATTTGATTGACCTACACAAATTAATAGAGGATGTAATTTTACCTAAAACTAACTTGGGCAACTACATCCCTGTTGATATTAATGATATTTGGAAGAGTTTTCAGAGAAGAAAATAATTATAATATTTTTAGTATTTGTGTATTTTATTATAAACACTTGCATATCCTTGAATGATTCATAAGAATTGTTGATGCTATTATAAGACCTTAGCAAACGAATACTAAACACATAATACTATATCGAAAAAATAACCCTCGCATATGAAGCGAGGGTATGTAATCACTTTCTTTTTTCGATTGTGATTTTGAAAAAGGGACATTTAAAGATAATATTTACACCCTTCTTCTTAGCGGTATGTGCCATCATATGAATTGACACCCAATACAAAATAATTAACCATGTTACAAAAATTAGTGTTCCTAACACTATAAACACCTCCTGTAGTCTATACTTGACTACAGAGTGTTAACGAAGTGTTTAAACATGTCTTATAACTAACCATACAATTTAATATTGTCAATAAAGGAAAAATCATTATCGGTTGAATGGCATATAAAAGTTTCAATTTGGGAGTTTGATGTTTGTGCAGAGGAGAATTTTTTATTAATTCGTAATAAAAACTGCGTTCAAGCTCTTGCTGTAGTTTTATGATGGTTTTTTGAAGCACTTTGTCTATTTTTCGTTGGATACATCTATGTCTACTTTTTCTGTCAACACCCTTAAGATTAGACAGTAATTCTTTTAGCATAAACATCACCTCTCAATCAAGTATATTATACGTCTTTTTTAACACATTGTCAATAATGGAGGTGATAAGTTGAAAGATGTATTAGAAATAGAAATACACGATTGTGATATCTGTGTAGGTAAAGGTACAGGCAGATATGTTAAAGGTATAGAAGAGTTTTCAATAGCATCAATAAAGCATCAAAAGGCATAAGGTTCAGAAGACCGAGTGCTACAAACGGCGGAGCGGTGGGAACAATTTGGACAGTCCTTTTTATATGACATTGTCTCCAAACCCTTTACTATTATATAACGGAGGTTTTATATACTAAAGTTTTTTATCATCCCCAGTATAACTGGGGGTTTATTTCCACGCCTAAAGGCACCATGAAAAAGTGCTTACGGGAGAAATCGCGTAAGCACTAGGAAAATGGTGCGGGTGTTCTTATAGGATTTACTCACAAATGCCGTAAAATCAAGGGTTTTAGACAGTCGAAAATTCGTATTAGCTAAATTTTGCAATAAATTGCAAAGCGAAATTATTTCTTCGCAATAGCTAAATTGTTTCTATCGAAACAGTTAATTTAAATTCGCTTTAAAGCGTGCGGAGCACATTTAGCTGCCGCAGGCAATTTAGCTGAACTTGTTCAATTTAGCTCGCGTAAGCGAATTTAGCTGAAAAAACGGCAACAATCTGTCGATTACTGCCGTTTTTTCTGGTGCGGATAACAGGACTGTTACTCTTTTTAAGGGAGTGCCCTGTTAACCTGCTTTTTCTATATTTAGTTCGCTGTTAAAATCTACCGTTCCAACAAACTTATAATAAATATTTATATCCTGATAAGTTTCGCCCTGATATTCATACTTTTCGCCGACTTCAATTCTCTCTATAAGCTCATGCAGAATCTCGTAGTTGAGTTCTTTAATTCCAATATACTTTTCAATTAAGTTTACAAAGTCTATGGCATTATCCTTTGACTTGTGGTATTCGTTAAGTTCGCTTTCTATTCTTGATGCTTCGGCTTTTAATTCTGCCTGTTATTCTTCGTATCCTGCGAGGAGTGATGCCATTCTCTCGCTTGATAAATTTCCTAAGACTGAATTTTCATATGTCTTTTTTATCAGGATTTCAAGCTCGCCGATTCTCTTATTGGCTTTTTCAAGTTTTCGCTGATTGTCTTTGGTTTCAGCCATAATCTTTTGCTCGTTGCATTTAAGTGCCGCTTTGTATAGGGCATCTCTGTCGGTTTCAAGCATCACGGTCTTTGCATAGATGTCTGCAAGCACTCCTCCATATAACTCGTCATACCTTATGTAATGGGATGGGCAGTATTGCTTACCCTATAGGTTATATGTGTTGCATACATAAGACTTGGTTGCATTGGAGAACACCAATGCTTTTTTACAATCCATACATTTTATTATCTTAGCAAAGATTTGCGTTTCGCCCGTTTTGGTTTCCCTTGACCAACTTTCAAGCAGTTTTTGTACTTCATCAAAGGTCTGCTTATCAATTATTGGCTCATGGGTGTTTTCTACCACAATCCATTCATCCTTTGGGACATCCCTGAACTTCTTTGACTTAAAAGGCTTTTCTTTCCTGTGATTTACCATATTGCCTATGTAAACCTCGTTTATAAGCATATCGCCCACAGTATCATCACACCAATAACATTCATCATCGTGTGCAGTCATAGCAGAGTAATGATTCATTCCCTGAGCTTTAGCATAGGCGGCAGGAGTGGGGATTTTTTCTTCGTGAAGAATTTTTGTTATTTTCCTTTTGCCATAGCCTTGCTTTGCCAAGTCGAATATGTGTCTTACAATATGTGCAACCTCTTCATCTACTATAAGATGATGCTTGTCCTTCGGGTCCTTTTGGTATCCATAAGGTGCTTTACTGCCAAGGAACCAACCTGATTCCGATTTGGTTTTGTATGCAGACCTCGTCTTTTCGGATATATCTCTTGGATACATTGCATTATACATATTCTTAAAGGTTGCAATTTGTTGATAACCATTTAAGTATGTATCAACTCCATCATCTATTGCAATAAACCGAATGCCTCTTGCTATGAAAATATCCTCGTAATATAGATTTGCTTGAACATCATTTCTGCCAAGCCTTGATAAATCTTTTACGATTATGCAATTGGCATTTCCTTCTTCAACATCGTGCATCATTGCTTGAAATTCAGGTCTTTCAAAGAATACTCCTGATTCACCGTCATCCACGAATTCTTTGCGAATTATGATAGAATTTTGCTTGGCGAAATTCGTTGTTTTCATTCTTTGAGTTTCTATACTTATACTTTCTGCATTTGCTGAACGCTTATCTTCTTTGGATAACCTTAGATATAAATTTGCTATCCATACCGTTTCTCTTTTTGCCATTTAAATTCTCCTTTCTCTTAAGGGAAACGGCTGTGTAAATGCTATAGTAATTATACCACATAACACAGCCGTTATCCAGATAAATTACCGAAGTTATTTAAGAAACTTCACGGCTTATGATGTTATTTACTCTGTCTCTTAAGGATATTTCCTCTCCGGCAAAGTGGGAGGTTGTCCTGAATATCTTATTACCAATCTCGTAATAGATATTGAAGTTTCCATCCACATACGCACCTTTGAAATTATCAATAGGTGTATCGCCGGGCTTTATTCTTTTATAAATAAGATAGTAACTT
>JAZQHB010000089.1:0-16176 GCA_045540355.1 Acutalibacteraceae bacterium
CTCACCACCGGTGAGGACATAGTCACCGATTGAGATTTCCTCGTCAACAATTTCCTCGAGTATGCGTTCATCTACGCCCTCATAGTGACCGCAGAGTATTGCGATGTTTGGGAGCTTTGATAATTCTTTGACTTTTTCCTGTGTCAGAGTCTGACCCTGAGGCGACATATATATGAGGTGGGGTCTTACCTTGCAGTCCTCACAAACCGCTTGAAAACAGTCGTAAATCGGCTGAGGGAACATAACCATTCCTTTACCGCCGCCGTAGGGTGTATCATCGACCTTGTTGTGCTTGTCGGTCGAAAAATCTCTTATCTGATGACAGTTGATTTCAACCGAGCCGTTTTCCCTTGCTCTGCCGATGATGCTCTCTTTAAGCACCGCTTCGCACATTTCGGGAAAGAGTGTAAGTATGTCAATTCTCATCGTCAAAAATACCTCGAAGCGGACGGATTTTAACTATTCCTTCGTCAACATCAACCGAGTCAACAACATCGGGGATCGCGGGAATAAGGTATTCTTTTCCGTCATTTGTGATATGCCAGACATCATTTGCACCCGTCTTGCTGACATCGGAGAGAATGCCGTACTTTATGCTTTCATCGTCGGCATCAATAACCGTGCAGCCAAACAAATCGGAGATGAAATAATCACCTTTCGGGAGTCTGACATCATTTCTGTTCATATATAAAACCTTGCCTTTTAAGGAAAGAGCTTCGTCCATAGACTCAACGCCCTCTAACTTTAAAAGCACAATATTGCCGTGAGGTCTGACAGAGGTTGCCTTGACCTCTTTTTTACCCTCGGCATCAAAGTAGAATTTTTTAAATTTTTTGAAAAATTCGGGAGTATCACACCACGGGTTTACACGCATTTCACCGCGTACACCGTGAGTACCGACAATCTCACCGATTTCGAGATAATTCTTTTTCATTTTTTAATCGTCCCTACTTTCTACTGAATGCAGAATTCAGAATGCAAAATGCAGAATGTCGGGAGGGCTTCGCCCTCACCCAATTTAATAAGTGTAAAGCAAGCATTTTATAATAGGTGTGGACGGAGTCCACCATTCATTCTGCACTCTGCATTCTGCACTTTGCACTTAAAAGAGGTTGTATCGATGTCTGATACAACCTCTTTTTCGTTTCGTTAGTCGATTTCAACTGAAACTTTTTCGTTGTTACGGGTAGCTGCAGAACGCATGACCGTACGGATAGCTTTTGCGATCCTGCCCTGCTTTCCGATAACTCTACCCTTGTCATCCTCTGCAACGACAAGGTGATAGACTACAATGCCCTCATCATTGATTTCATCCACTGTAACATCAACTGCTGACGGGTCATCGACAAGTCCTTTTGCGATTGTGATCAACAAATCTTTCATAGCACGAACTGTCCTTTCCGTTTTATTTTTGTGATGAGAAAATAATCCAGAGATGAATTAGAATAGGCGGAATCCTTCTCACCTAAGCGTATATAAAGCTGAATTATTCAGCGTTCGCTTCTTTAGCCTTTTTGAGCAACGACTTAACTGTGTCTGTCGGGAGAGCGCCGTTAGCTATCCACTTGTCAGCCTTGTCTGTATCAATCTTGATTTCAGCAGGCTTTGCTACCGGATTGTAGTAACCGATTTCTTCGATGAATCTACCGTCTCTGGGATATCTTGAATCCGCTACAACTACACGATAGAAGGGAGCTTTTTTTGCACCCATGCGACGCAATCTGATTTTTACTGCCATTTTATTTACCTCCAAAAAATTATATAAAAATATTTATTATACCAATCTTAAATGTCAAAGCCTCTGAATTTACGCATCGGCATACGGCGGCGTTTATTGCCTTTACCGCCGAATTGCTTGAACATTTTCTGCATCTGCTTAAACTGAGCAAGCAATCTGTTGACATCTTCAACCTGTTGGCCGCAACCTGCTGCAATTCTTCGTTTTCTTGACGGATTGATAATATCGGGATTTTCTCTCTCCTTGGGAGTCATGGAGAGAATGACTGCCTGCAATCTGTCGAACTTGCGTTCATCGATGTCAACATCCTTGATTTTGTTGCCGACACCGGGGAGCATTGCAAGCGTATCTTGAATTGAACCCATCTTTCTGAACTGCTGAAGCTGTTCCAAGAGGTCGTTCAAGTCAAATTTATTTTTCTTGAGCTTTTCTTCAAGCTCAGCCGCCTTTTTGTCGTCAATGGTCTGTTCAGCCTTTTCGATAAGGGAGAGTACATCGCCCATACCCAAAATTCTTGAAGCCATACGGTCGGGGTAGAAGATATCAAGATCTTCAAGCTTTTCACCGACACCGACAAACTTGATAGGTTTGCCCGTAACCGCTTTTGCGGAGAGAGCCGCACCGCCTCGGGTATCACCGTCGAGCTTTGTGAGAACAAGACCGTCAACGCCCAATGCATCATTGAATGCGGTTGCGACATTTACTGCATCCTGACCCGTCATCGCATCGACAACGAGTAAAATCTCGTGAGGACGGATTTCCGATTTGATGTTTTTGAGCTCATTCATAAGCTCTTCATCTATGTGCAAACGACCTGCTGTATCAAGGAATACATAGTCGTAGCCATTATCTCTTGCAAGCTTCATTGCCTGCTTTGCGATGTCGACGGGGTTTGCAGTACCCATTTCGAATACGGGGACATTGACCTGTTCACCGACAACCTTTAACTGTGTGATAGCAGCGGGGCGGTAAATATCGCAGGCTACAAGCAAGGGTCTGTGACCTTTTTTTCTCAACATACCTGCAATCTTTGCACAATGCGTTGTTTTACCTGAACCCTGAAGACCGCAGAGCATTACGACGGTCGGCGGGTGGCTTGCTATCGCAAGACGGGCTTCTGTTCCGCCCATGAGCTCTGTGAGCTCTTCTTTAACAATTTTGATAACCATCTGTGCCGGTGTGAGGCTTTCCATAACCTTTTCACCAACGGCACGCTCGGTAACCTTTTGCGAAAAATCTTTTGCAACCTTGTAGCTGACATCCGCTTCCAATAATGCAAGTCGGACTTCACGCATGGCAGCCTTGACATCAGATTCGGTCAAAGAGCCTTTACTTCTCAGCTTTTTAAAGGCGTTGCTCAGTTTTTCGGATAAGCCTTCAAATGCCAATTATATCATCCTTTTCAATCAATGAGTGACTGTGCGATTGCCTTGATCTTAACGGTTGTATCGTTAATGGTTCTTGAAAGAGCCGTTTCCATGTTCTCTTTACTGATAATGTCTGCACAGTCGATTATTTCGTCGAGAGAAGCACGGATTTCATCAAATTTCTTGAGCATACCGAGCTTTGATTCCATTTCGTAAAGCAAGGTCTGTGCTCTCTGGATAGCATCTCGTACACCCTGACGGGTAATACCCTCGTTTTCGGCAATTTCCGAAAGAGAAAGGTCATCATCGTAATAATATGAAAGGAAAGAGCGTTGTTTTTCGGTCAACATTTCGCCGTAATAGTCGAGTAAAACAGAAACTTCGAGATTTTCAGCCATTTTTAACTCCCTCCTTGGAAAATTTTTGCTTGAGTGTAAAGCAATACATCTTTACAGCTCGATTATTATACTAAAAATTTCACCCGATGTCAAGGGGTAAAAACAAGGTTTTTTTGAACAATTTGAACACTCCTGATGTTCAAAACTTGTCAATGTGGTGTCAAATGCAAATTTGCAACCACAAATTGTGTCGAAAAAGATAAATTGCCACAAGATGTGAGCGAAAAAAGTAACTTGAAAAATTTATTGTGTTGATAACTTTTTGAAAAATTTTTTCGGTAAAAACAGAAAAAAGCACCCAATACTGAGTGCTTTCATGGTTAATTTAGCTTATTTGAGATTCAGAATTCTGTTTTTGTGTATCCGCTGGGGATTGCAAATTCAGATTTATTAACTGTTGCTTTGATACTTTTTACTATGAGCGTTGATTCGCCTTCTGCATCGTTGAACTTGATTCTCTTGAGGCTGCCTGTGGATTCATCAAAGTAGAAAAAGGTTGAATATCCGTCGCTGCCTTTGATTTCTTCACAAATATAAGTAACCTGACCGATTTTAACTCGCTTTGTTGATACGTATGTTTTTACATCGGTAAGACCTGAAAAGTCTGATTCTCCGAAATTGCCTTCATCCATTTCCTGATAAAGCTTGTACTCGGGGATAAGGAGATATGTTTTTTGATTGTTGATAAGCATTCCTAGCGTTAAATCGTCATAAGTGTATTGAGTATATACATACTGATTTTTGCCGTCCCTTGCAAGTTTGAAAGGCAGATTCATAGTTTTGCCGTCAACTATGGCAGACATTGTGCCTTCAATGGTAAATCTGCCTTTACTGAAAAATTCATTGTTCAGTTTGTTGAAGTATGTTGCACTTGAAAGGCTATCGTCATAAACCGTCACTTTGCAGGTTACGGAAAGGTTACTTCCGTCAGTTGTTTTGCAGGTAATTGTTGTTGTACCTACTCCGACGGCGGTGAGTTTGCCTGTCTGTGTTATCGTCGCAACGGACGACTTGGAAGACGTCCATACAAGTGTTTTGTTGACAGCATTATCGGGCAATACCGTTGCTTTAAAGCTGCCGCTTTTTCCGACAGGCCAGTTTATGGTTTTTGCATTAAGAGTGAGTGAGGTACAAATAACAAGGGTTTTAAACGGTGTACCTGCACGCATTGAACTTGTGGTTGTACCGTTGTAGGATTTAATTGAGTAATAGTAAGTTGTGCCGCCTTTTGCACTTGTATCTTTGTAGCTTATCGCAGATGTTGTCGCAATCTTTGCCCAAGTACCGTTGGCACCTGTCTTGCGGTATACCTGATAGCCGCTTGCACCGCTTATCTGGTTCCACTTAAGATATGGTTTTCCTGCGGAATTTGTTATGCTTTCGATTTGCGGTGAGGTGAGATACCTCAAGGCTGTTCCCGCACGTCTTGAGCTTTCGGTTTCTTCGTTTAAAGCTTTGATGGTGTAATAATATGTCTTACCGCTTTCCAAGCTTGTGTCGGAATCACGATAGTTGGTGGTTGTTACTGTTGCAATAGCTTTCCATTCGCCATCGGTTGTTCTTCTCTGAACTTCGTATTCTGTTGCACCAATTACCTTATTCCACTTCAGATATGTTGAATCAACCGCATTCTGAACGCTTGTAATTTGCGGTGCACTCAACACATTTATTCCTGTACCTGCACGCATCGAGCTTGTATTTTTGCCGTTTAATGCCTTGATTGAGTAGTAATAAGTTTTACTGCTTTCCAAAGTTTTATCGGAATCTTTGTAATTGGTAGTTGTTACCGTTGCAATAGCTTTCCAGGCACCGTCTGCGGTTCTTCTCTGTACCTGATATTGGGTTGCACCGACAACGCTGTTCCATTTCATATATGTTGAGTCGACGGCATTCTGTATGCTTGTGAGCTGAGGTGCGGCAAGATAATTTAATTCTGTACCCGGACGTCTTGAGCTTTCTGTGTTTCCGCTTATTGCTTTGATTGTGTAATAATACGGTTTACCGCTTTCCAAGCTTGTATCGGAATCACGATAGTTGGTGGTTGTTACCGTTGCAAGAGCTTGCCATTCACCGTCGGCAGTTCTTCTCTGAACTTCGTATTCTGTTGCACCGACAACGCTGTTCCATTTCATATATGTTGAGTCAACCGCGTTCTGAATACTTGTAATCTGCGGTGCATTAAGAACTTTTATTCCCGTGCCTGCACGCATTGAGCTTGTGTATGTACCGCTTACAGATTTTACTGTATAGTAATATGTTGTACCGCTTTTTAAATTCTTATCTGTATCTCTGTAATTTGTTGTATTTGAAGTTCCGATTTTTGCCCAAGTACCGTTTGCACCTGTCTTACGCCACACCTGATAAGAATCAGCGCTTTCAATCGCGTTCCACTTAATATACGGTCCCGTTACGGAGTTGACTACACTCGAAACTTGCGGTGCTTCCATACATTTTATAGCTATACCGCTTTCGTGTTTACCGTAACTTCCGCCCTTAAAAGCTTTTACCGTATAAATATAGTTCGTGCCGTTTTCAGCATAAATATCTATGTATGATGTGTTTGTTGTGCCTACAATAGGTTCGAAAGAGTCATAGTACAGGTTATCAAGATTTTTTCGGTATACTCTGTAACTGCCTGCATCGTCAACCTTTTCCCATTTTATCTGCGGTCCGCTGACTGTATTTGTGACGGAAATCAGTTTCGGTGTTGATTTTTCCGTATAAACATAATTATAGCTGACTTCTGCATTTTTAAAGCTTTCGTTTCCTTTGGCTGAAACAGTAATTTTATTCCATTGAGCAGGAGTACCTTCATATTTGATTGTTTTAAGATTATCGCAACCTGAAAAAGCATCATCTTCTACCTTTTTGATTGTATCAGGTAAGATTATGGTTGTAAGACTTGTGCAATCACGGAAAACGTTATTTCTCAATGTTGTAGTACCGCGAGTGATTCTTGCTCTTTCAAGTGAAGCACAACCGTCAAACACATTTTTCCCGATACTTGTTGGTTCTCCGCAAAGCTCAACATATTCAAGCTTTTCGCAATCTCTGAACGCATTATCGCCTATTTTCGCAACCGATGCGCCAATGAAAACTTTCGTCATATTCTTGCAGCCTCTGAAGGCATTAGCACCGATTTTTGTGATTCCGTCAGAAATCCCGACAGATTTGATTTCTTCAACAAATTCAAGCCAATCGGGCATGGTGTTCTGCGGGTCGTTTTCGTCGTATGCCCAATCTTTCATTTCGGCACCGTTTTCTCCGCTGCCGATTTGCAAATAGTCTTCATTTGTATCAAGAATTGCAAAAATCAGATTCTTATTGTTATCTATACCGCATACCCATTCTTCTATATAAGCATCTTCGTATGACATCGCAAAACTACTCAACGGTGCTATTGTAAAAATCATCACAACCGTCATAATTATCGCAAATGTTTGTTTAAAAATTTTCTTCATAGTGCTACCTCCTTATATTTGGTAATTTCATTATAATTTTCTGAAAATTTTTTGTCAATCTGTATTTTACTAATTCATATTTATCACACCTTATCTTGATTACAAGAGTAATTTTTACCCTTATATATTACACGTAAAAAACTACGAAAACCTCACACTTTTTTAAAAAATTTATTTTTAATCGTCCCATCTTTGTTCTTGAAAGCACCGTTGATGCACGAAAATATATTTACATCTTATCCAACTCTTTTAAATCGTCCCGTCTTTGTTCTTTTTTAATCGTTCCTACTTTGTGCTAAAAATAACTTTTAATGCACGATAGTTTGACCTTTATCAAAAACCATCTTTGTAAATGCACGAAAATATATTTACATCTTATCCGACTTTTTAAAATCGCCCCATTTTTCTTCCAGAAAGAACTATTTATGCACGAAAATTTATTTTCATTTGCTCCGACTCTTTTGGCAGGGTGCTGGTTTTTGCACGAAAGTTTATTTTGATTTAAACCAACTCTTTTGGCTAAATGGTTATTTGGCACGAAAATATATCTTCATCTATTCCAAACTTATATATCACCCGATATATTTGCGTTGCGAAGCATCATATCGCATACGAAGTATATATCGCATTTGTAAAAAATATATCGCACAAACGCAGTTTGTATATCACCATTTTGATATCATGATATCAAAATATAATATAATAAAACAACCCAATCATAGATATGATTGGGCTTAAAAAACTTTTATTTACTCTTTAAAAATATACAGATGAAGGTTTGCATTGCTTAACAAATAAGTAACATTCTCCGTATCTGTGAAAATTTCGAAAATTTTGTTTCCGTCGATTAAGTCAGTCTTCGCTTTAAGTAATTCTTTCTCGTTATCAAATCTTATCGCAATATAACCCTTATCAGATTGCTCTTGCAATACGGGCTTTACCTTTTCAAAGTTGTATTCCGAAAAATTAAAGCCGTTATAAATGAAATAATTATATTTTGTACCGGTACATTCCGGCGTGTCTGCACTTTCCGATAATTTCTGATTTGATTTTCCGAGCTCATCTTTCGTAATTCCGAAATACATATGTGAATGATCTGTTAAAGACTTATCATCATCTTCAAGCTCGTCCCAAGTAAGATCAAAATAATAATATTCTCCGTCAATCCTGCAGTAATTCCAGACATGTTCTTCCTCATCATTTTTAGAAGATTCATTTTCATAGTTGCTGAATTCTACTCCGCACTCAAAACCCAACTCTCTCATTATCGAATTGAATGCAAGTGCATATCCGCTGCAAATTGTTTTGCCTTCTACAAGACAGCCGTAAGCTGTAACACCGAGGTTATCAAAATCTTCACTGTCTGAAAGAGCCTTATCGTATTCGGCGGAGTCCAGAATACTGTCATAAACAAACAGAATTTTTTCAAATGTATCTGTCTTACCTTTAGCTTTCGTAACAATCTCATCAAAGTTCTTATCAAAAACCGCTTTTTTATTGTCCAAGGTCTCCTCATTCGTTACATATAAAAGCTTCAGATACATATTGTGTTTGCCATCGACAACTTCATAATATGTCTCATGATCGTAAAGATTCACCCAAAAATATTCAGGGTGTTCATACATTATGTCGCGGTATAAAAACCAAAGCTCTTCACATTTTTTATCATATTCTTCCTCTGTATCATACTCTCCGATGAAAAATTCTTCATTTTCAAATTTTTCCGCCGCAACACAAATATTCACATAAATTTTCTTATCTTCTTCATCTAAAGAATTGTACACAGTATACATTGAGCTGTTTTCTTCAAGACGAGCGTGCATTTCGACCATTTGAGGACTTTCATGAGTGACATATTCTGACTGTTGAGAGTTATCTTTGCCTGCAACAAACCAAATAATCGCAACAACAAATAAAACCAAAATATAACCAATATTCCTTTTCACGGCAATCACCTCACTTACTATTTCAATAGTAACACACGCTCAAACAGTTTGCAAGTTTTTAATCGTCCCATCTTTGTTCTTGAAAGCACCGTTGATGCACGAAAATATATTTTGTTTTTAACCGACCTTTTTAAATCGCCCCATTTTTCTTCGGGAAAGAACTATTTATGCACGAAAGTTAATTTTTAATGCAGAATGCAGAGTTCAGAATGCAGAATAAAGGGTCTGCGACGCTATTTAAATGTTGCTTTTTAATAATTTATAAATTTTCGTGCCACAAATGTTCTTTTCAAAACAAAGGTGGAACGATTTAAAATAGGTGTGGACAAGTCTACCATTCATTCTGCATTTAAAAAAGCTGCCCGAGGGCAGCTTTTTTATTATCTCTTTGAAAGTACTTCTTTTTCGTATTCTTCAATTTTTGAGTACCATTCGCCGTCTTGGGGTTTGTTGCAAGCCTTGCAATACTCGTCCCAGATTTCGCCGAAGGGCATTGTTTTCAATTCTTCCTGCATAACCATAAGTTTTGTGAAGTTGCCTTCGTTCTGAAGCTTTGTCAATTCCTCGTTCGGCTGAAGCATTGCAAAGAGTAAAGCCTTCTGAAGATTTCTGAAGCCTGTTACCCAAGCGGCAACGCGGTTGATTGATGCATCGAAGTAATCAAGTGCGATGAAAACTTTGTCAAGACCGTCGCAACGGACGATTTCTTTGCAGATTTCCTTTGTTTCATCATCAAAAAGAACAACATGGTCGCTGTCCCAACGAACGCCTCTTGTTACATGGAGTGCCATTTTCTTATCATAAGTGAGGATTGAAGAAATTTTATCACTTACAACCTCTGTCGGGTGATAGTGACCGTTATCCATAAGGCAGATGCAGTCATCTCGTGAAGATGCATATTTAAGGCACCATTCCGCAGAGCCTACTGTATAGCTCTCGACACCGATACCGAAAACCTTGCTTTCTGCACAGGGATAAACCTTTTCTTTATCGAAAGGCTCGGAAAGGATTTCGTCAAAAGACTGCTTATATCTCATTCTCGGGCCGATTCTGTCTGCGGGGATATCCTTGTAGCCGTCACCTGCCCAGATGTTCATAACACAAGGCTGACCCAATTCGTCTGCAAGATACTGTGAAATTCTGATACAAGCCTTACCGTGCTCAACCCAGAACTTTCTTGTTTCCTCGTTGGGGCTTGAAAGTGTAAGCGGGTCACACATCGGATGTGAGAAGAATGTGGGGTTAAAGTCACAACCCATATTTCTTTCTTTGCAGAAGTCAACCCACTTTTTGAAGTGCTTGGGTTCAATCTTATCACGGTCGACCCAACCGCCGTTTTCATCATCGAAAATTGCGTAGCAAGCGTGAAGATTCATCTTGACCTGACCGGGAACCAACTCGATAACCTTGTCGATATCGGACATAAGCTCATCGGGAGTTGTAGCCTTGCCGGGATAGTTACCTGTTGTCTGGATACCGCCGGAGAGTGCCTTTTCTTTGCGGTCAAAACCGCCTACATCGTCACCCTGCCAGCAATGGAGAGCAACGGGGATTGTTTTTAATTTTTCAATCGCTGCATCGGTGTCGATTCCCAAAGCAGCATATTTTGCTTTTGCATCGGTGTAGCTCATAATATACCTCCGTACTTGATTATTTTTCTGCATAACCGTCGCTTAATAAGCCGTCTCTTGTTTTTTCGTATGAAATATAAAGTGAAAATCCTGCATCAACATATTCCCATTGCTGAAGCTTCTTGATATTTTCTCGGTTTTCAACTTCATCTATTTCCAAATATATTTCATAATATGTGTTGTCGGAATTAGGTCTGTAAGTGATAGTTACAAAGTCCTCTTTTTCGATATGAGCAAATTCTTTTCTCAAGTTTTGTTCGAGGACAGGGATTTCATCGGCAGTCATGTCATCAATAGGAAGATAGACTGTGATGTTCATATTTTTAACCGTGTCTCCGTCATAGCCTAAGGCATAAGCTTCAATATAGCCTTCCTCGTCTATGCTTGCGAAGTAAGCAGTTTTTTCTGTATCAAAGACAGGAGTGTTTTCCTTGATGTTGTTCGCTGTAAAAATTTCCTGATATGTCAGGTTAAAGTAATTTTCAATTGCATCGTCGAAATCGTCTATACCTTCGATATCATCAAATTCTTCCATTTCAAATATATCATCATAGTCAGGGTTATCTATTACCTCTGAAACAACTCCAACGACAAGCAGAAATGATACTACCGATACGATAAGACCGCCGATTATACTGAGAACAATGATAAGTGCAGTTTTTTTCTTTTTCTTAGGTGCGGGCTGCGGATTTTGTGAAACAGCTTGAACATCTGAAGATACCGCTGCACCACATTCGGAACAGAATTTTGTATCCTGAGTAAGCTGTGTACCGCAATTAGGACAAAACATAGCAATCCTCCTATTTTGTATTTTATTAAATTATATATTATGAAGTCTCAAAAAGCAATAGAAAATTAACTGCAAAAGTGCGTCTTTTGCCCACACCGCAGTATTTTGATATCAAAAGACGAAATAAGAACAGCGTTGTGTTTTCACACAACGCTTGTTTTTTAATCTTTATCTTTTTTATGTTTTTCTTTTTTGTCCTTGGATTTTTTATCTTCATCGTCGACATCTTCATCGTCGTCCTCGTCCTCATCGGGGAGCTCAAGGATTTCAACCTTGACTTTACCGATTCGTCTGTCTTCGACATTGAGGATTGTGAAGCGGATATTTTTATATTCCGCAACTGTTTCCTGACCTTCCTCGGGGAGGTAGCCTAAGATGCTGATAATAAATCCTGCAAGGGTATCGTATTCACCCTCGGGAAGCTCGATATTGATAAGGTCGATAACCTCATCCAAGTCGGTTGTACCGTCAACGGTAAAGGTCTTTTCGTCAATTTTGGAGATTTCTTCGTCCTCGTTGTCAAATTCGTCCTGAATATTACCGACGATGGATTCGAGCAAATCTTCCATTGTGACGATACCTGCAGTACCGCCGTATTCGTCAACAACAATCGCCATCTGAACTTTGTTCTCGGTAAGCTCCTTGAACAAATCATCACAAGGCTTTGTGTCGGGGACATAGTATGCTTTACGGAGAATATCACGCAAGGTAACATTCTCGGGAAGCCCTACACCGATATATTTAAGCAAATCTTTTATATATGCAATACCGATGATATCGTCCTGGTCTTCTTCGTAAATAGGTATTCGTGAATAGCCATGCTCCATTGAAAGCTTAACCACTTCCTCAAGAGGTGATTCAACATCAACCGCAACCATATCCGTACGGTGTGTCATAATCTCTGCAACGGCGATATCGTCAAATTCAAAGATATTGTTAATCATTTCTTTCTGAGCGTCTTCAAAAACGCCCTTTTCACCGCCGACATCAACCATCATGCGGATTTCTTCCTCGGTAACGGATTCTTCGTCGGCATTGGGGTCAAAACCGAAAATGCGGACAACTGCGTTAGTAGAAAGAGAAAGGATTTTGATAAACGGACTGAGTACCTTTGAAATGAAAACCAAAACGCCGGATACCGCAAAAGAAATCTTTTCCGGTGCTTGCATTGCGATTTTCTTGGGAGCAAGCTCACCTAAAACAAGTGAGAAGTATGACATGAGTATGGTAATCACAAAAACAGAAAAGCCGCCCACAACACCTTCGCCGAGTTTTGCAGCAAAGGGAATTCTCATAAGAATTGGTGTAAGCTTCTCTGCGAAAACAGTAGACGCAGATGCAGATGTCAGGAAACCTGCCAAGGTTACACCGATTTGGATTGTGGACAAAAACTTACTTGAATTTTTAGTAAGCTTCATGATGCGTTTAGCTTTTTTGTGTCCGTCTTCTGCCATTCGTTCAATTTTTGCATCGTTCAGAGATATAATTGCAATCTCCGACATAGCAAAAAACGCATTTAATAAAATGAGTACGAACAAAAGTAAAAGCTGCCAGATAATACCTAAAGTAGGCCCGGGGTCGTCAGACATAAAAGATTTTCTCCTCTCAAAAATAAAATTTCATTCTGTATTATAGCAACGAATGTTTAATTTGTCAAATAATTTTATAAAAACAGCGGAATTATAGCTTTTTTATTCGGAATAATAAATATAACACCGATAAAGGAGTAGATAAAATGATGTTCAGAAAAAAAGACAAAGGTCGCAAAAATAAGCCGATAGTTGAAGAAATGGTGAATCTGTGGGAAACAAGCACGGAATATGACCCGACAGATGTTCTGGGAAGCTATACAGGTACACCGAATTACGAAAACAAATTCGAGCTTGATGACCTCGTTCCCGAACAGGACCCTGATGATTTGTAATATTGCAAAGCAATATTACAAATCGAGTGCAGAATGCAAAATGCAAAGTGCAGAATGTCGGGTGGGTTTCACCCACACCCAATATAATAGCGTCGCAGACCCTTTATTCTGCATTCTGAACTCTGCATTCTGCATTTTTGTTTGCCTGTCAGGGCAAACAAATCGTTCCTCCGCCGATAACAGTTTCGCCGTCATAGATTACTGCCGATTGTCCGGGAGTAACGGAGCGTTGTTTTTCGAAAAATTTAATGTGAATCATGTCTCCGTCAGGTGTCAGGACAGCCTTTGCAGGTTTTGCCTGACATCTGATTTTTACATCGGCGGTAAATTCCTCTTTGATGTCATTGTTTATAAAGTTTACATCTGTTACGGTGAGGGTATCGGACATCTGCGAACCCTCTTCTCCGAGGGTGACGGAGTTGCTTTCCGCATCAATTTTTGTAACGAACATCGGTTTTCCGAAAGCTATGCCGAGTCCCTTTCGCTGACCGATTGTGTAATATATTATCCCCTTGTGCTCGCCTAAAACGCTGCCGTTTTTGTCAACAAATTTACCTGTTGGGATATTGGTCTGATAGTTCTTTGTTATGAAAGAAACATAATCGTTGTCGGGAATAAAACAGACTTCCTGACTGTCGGATTTGCTTGCAACGGGCAGATTGTTTTCTGCTGCGATTGAACGGATTTCGTCTTTAGTGTAGTCACAAAGCGGAAACAGAGTACGGGAAAGAATATTCTGATTGAGCTTGTAAAGGAAATAGGTCTGGTCTTTGTTTGTGGGAGCTTTTTTAAGGTAAAATGTGTTTTCAATTTTTTCAATTTTAGCATAATGACCTGTTGCGATGAAATCGAAGTTGTTTTCATCGGCATATTTCAAAAGCTCATTGAATTTAATTTCTTTATTGCATACAACACAGGGATTAGGGGTGCGACCGTTCAGGTATTCGTCTGCAAAGTAATCTTTAACAACAGCCTTGAAACTGTCGTAAACGGGGATTGTCACAAGCTCAAAGCCGATTGTATCGGCAATTTTTTGTGCATCTGCGATTTCGGACTCCATATTTTCACGAAGCAGAAGCATTGCACCAGTGATGTCATATCCTTGTTTTTTTAAGAGCAAAGCGGCAACTGCGGAATCAACACCGCCACTCATACCTATAAGCACTTTATTTTTCATAATTCACCCGTAAAAGAAAAGGCGAAGCAGTTGCTTCGCCTTAAAGTTGATTTTAATTAGTCTTCGTCATCACAGCAATCGCAGTCGATGTCGAATTCAAGGAGCTCGCCACAGTTGGGGCAATCGATTGATCCGTCTTCAAGGCAATCTTCGTCGATGCTGAAAATTGTCTGACAAGCGGGGCACTCGATTTCATAGAGCTCGTCGTCACAACAATCGCAATCACAATCGTCGTAATCTTCGTAAACGATTTCTTCAAGGTCTGCAAGGTCTTCGTCAACAGCGTCGAGCTGGTCGATAACGCCTGCAACTTCGTCATCTAAATCGGATACTGTAAGAGAAAGGTCGTCCAATAAATCAAGAACAGCCTTGAGAATTTTTGTTTCGGGCTTCTTTTCGTCAAGCTCAATACCCTCAACAAGTCCTTTTAAATAAGCAGCTTTTTCTGTAAGAGTCATAGTTATTTCTCCTTTATTATGCACGGCTCATGTATTCGCCTGTACGAGTGTCAATGTTGATCATTTCGCCTTCTTCGATGAAGAGGGGAACCTTAACTTCCGCACCTGTTTCAAGAGTAGCGGGTTTTGTTGCGTTAGTTGCAGTATTGCCTGCAAAGCCGGGGTCTGTCTGAGTAACCTGAAGAGTTACGAATGTGGGCGGTTCAACGCCGAAAACATTACCCTTATAGGAAAGAACCTTACATACCATATTTTCTTTAACGAATTTGAAGTTATCGGAAAGCTCTGATTCGTTAATCGGAATAAGCTCATAAGTTTCGGGATCCATAAAGTAATAGAGTCCGTCGTCAGAATAAGAATATTCCATATCCTTACGCTCAATGTAAGCGGTAGGGAATTTTTCTGTGGGGTTGAAAGTGCGTTCTGTAACTGAACCTGCGATAACATCGCGGATCTTTGTACGAACGAAAGCAGCACCCTTACCGGGTTTAACATGCTGGAATTCGATTATCTGATAGACATTGCCGTCCATTTCAAAAGTAATACCATTTTTAAAATCGCCTGCTGAAACCATTTTTTCATTCCTCCGTAAATAGATTTACGGATTTATTTTAAACTATTTCGTGATATATTTCAAGTCTTTTTTTATAATTATTCCCGTATCAGGCATAAATATTGCAGAAAATTCATTTTTGTGATAAAATTTATTTAAAAATTACGGAGGTCGAAAAATGCAATATTCATATAAAACAAAAGGAACCTGCTCAAGAGCAATAAATTTTGAGGTGGAAGACGGAATAGTTAAAAATGTGCAGTTTGTCGGAGGTTGTGCCGGCAATACTATCGGCATTGCGAAATTGGTCGAAGGAATGAAGGTTGAAGATGTCGTCGAAAGATTGAACGGTATTATGTGCGGATTTAAAAGCACATCATGTCCCGACCAGCTGGCAAGAGCGTTGGAACAAATTTAAGTGCAAAATGCAAAGTGCAAAACATCGGGTGCTGTGCACGGCAATTATAAAGTTGTTTATTTTAACTTTATCGGTTGGAAAAGATGAAAATACATTTTCGTGCCACAAGAGTTCTTTTTAGAAGAAAGCCGGGACGATTTAAAAAGGACGATTAAAAAGAAAGGGGCTGTAAAAAAAACTTTCGTTTTTTTACAGCTCATTTTTAGGGGATAGGAAAAAAAGATGAAGAACGGACAAACCGAGCAAAATCAAGGCGTAAGGCTTGATTTTGTTTGCCCGAAGGCGTACAGAGGTACGGCGAGAGGCGAGGTTTGT
>JAZQHB010000090.1:0-52602 GCA_045540355.1 Acutalibacteraceae bacterium
GGGTGTAGCGCAGTTGGTAGCGCGCCTGCTTTGGGAGCAGGATGCCGCAGGTTCGAATCCTGTCGTCCCGACCAAAATTCCAAATTCAACCTTCAGGTTGGGTTTGGAATTTTCATTTTAGGTTAAGGATTCGAACCTTGAGAAGGTCGGAGCGTTGAGAAAACAGTTCTGCAAACTGTTTTTCCTATGTTACTGCTGTTGAAAACAAGATAATTTTATGGTATACTTAACCCATAAAGTTGCACAGGAGGTTTTGGTATGTTAGAAATGAAAGAGTGTTGCAAAGTTCCGTTTCCTGAAAAGCTTTTTGAAGAATACGAAATAAAAGATTATGCCATTTATGCAAATGTTAACGCCTCCAAAATCCTTGATATGATGAAGCGTTTTATACAAATGCACGATGAGCCTCTGTTTTTCATTTTAGAATTGCCTTGCAAAGAAGATGATGGCGGCATCACCGAAGAAAGAAAACTCTTAAATACAAACGACGACTACGATGTTTATTTTGTCGACGGACTTGATGCCGTGCAAGCTGAAAAATATATTGACGATCTTGGCAATCTTCTCGTCAAAGACGGTATGAATACATTCGGAATCGGCGGTCACGAATCTCACGAAGAAATCCTTTTCGGTAAATATAATGTTATGACCGTCTACACAAAAAATGCTGAAGCATATCACGATTTTCTTAATGACTTCGGTATTGAGAAAACTGATAATCTCATAACTGCATGGGACACCTTTGACCCTGAACACCCCGGAACATGTGAACGGTATATAACAAAGGACACAGGCAAAACCATTTATGATATCCCCGAAGCATATAAAGAACACGGAATGTATTTATACGAAACGCGAAAATCGCACAATGAAAATGACGAAAAAGAAATCACATTTGACGAGTTGCTCGGCAAGGTTCTGTTGGTCGGTATTACATATTACACCCACGACAACGAATACATTGGACAAAATCAGTTTTACGGAACAGTAACTCAAGCAAATGAAAGCATAATCCGTTTTGCACAAAAAGACGGAACGGAATTCACTTTGCCTCCTGATCTGAGTTCGCTTAAAAGAGCCCAACCGGGAGAATATAAATTGCGTTCAACAGGAGAGGTGGTTGTCAACCCCGACTTCCTCGCAACATGGAATGTGTATGAATCTGAAGACAGTTAACAATAGGCTGTATCAAAACATCAGAAGTGATGTTATTGATACAGCCTATTTGGTGTCAGTCACAGTAATTTTTTATCATACTACTATCTTTTTAATCTCACCTGTCCGATCTTAGATTTTCTCATATTTTATCAAAAAAATCCTCGAGTTCTTTTCTGATATCCACCCCTTCAAACGGATTCCATTCCTCAAATGCTTTTTCAAGCTCTGCTTCTTTAATAAGCTCTTCCGCTTCACTTCCTGCGAATTTGCGTGCAGCTTCTTTGCCGTTCGGGAAATCAAGCACTATTTTTTTGGCATTGTCTCTTGCAATGGCATGGCATAATTTTGTATCCTCATCGGCAGTATTTTCGTTATATCCTTTATTGAACGCCGCCTGACAATACCAATAGAACGCTTTTTCCTTATCAATTTCGCAAGCACCAAGTCCGCACTGATATAAAATTCCCAGACAATTCTGTGCCTTGATATTTCCGCCCTCTGCCGCTTTTTTATACCAGTCAAACGCCTTTTGGGGATCTGCTTCTTTTGGCAGAACTCCGTATATTGAAGCTTTCAATCCCATGCCTGAAAAACCGTCATATTTTTTGCCTTCAAGGAACATCTGCTCAGGTGTCATTCCATCATTGTTAGTTGTTTTTGGCTGAATAGTCTTTACGGGTTCGGTTCTGATTTGTTCAGAGCGATTTTTATATTTTTCTTCAAGCTTTGCTTTGTCACACTTTATTATCTCATTACGCTCTACGGTATAGAAAGAATAAACCGACGAAAAAGCAGTATCACCGAGCAAATCGAATACCACATTCTTTCTCATGGCTGTTAACCATATAAGATTACCTTTTTCGTATTTGCTTTCCATGTAATGAAAACCATCACTTCGCATCCAATTTGCAAAAACATATCCGTTTGTCTTGTTATCTTCGTCATCAAATATTGTGTCGCACTCATTTATTATAAACTTGGTTTTTCCACTCAACACACCAAATAAAACAGATGCTCGTTCCTTTTGTGAATAAGACAGTGTTGACGGAAGACGATCCAGGTAAAAATGAAGATTCAGAAGCTTTGCAGTCAGCTCTGTAAATGTTTTGTTTTGTTCTTTTATCGCCTTATCCTTCGTCAGAATATTCCGGATTGTATTTCTGTTTTTCAAAGTAAACGGTCCTACTTTTTTAGGTCCGAACACTTCGTTTATACCATAATTATACTCCGCATCACTTTTAATAACTGAATCAACTATTGCAGCAGATTTTGTTGAATCGGCGACAAACACAACGCGACAATGCGAATCATTTAAAAGTTCTCGTACATCAAAATTCATATCTGTTTTTCTCCTTACAATAAGCTCGCAAGCTCGTCATTTATTTCAAGGTCATATTTTTCAGGTATATCTGTTCTTTCTGTTGTATTTTCTTCTACCTTGAACGGTATAAACTTAACACCCATAAAATAAATCGGACCTTGTGTAAGTCGTGCTTCTCCTCTGCAATACTTTTGCATTTGTTCATTAGTCGCAAAATCAGGATGTTGCTTGTAGTAGCTATGGAAAAATTCGATTTCCATACCATTTTCTTTCGCAATGTCCTCGCTCAGATAAAAAGGATTTCCGTCAACCCGATATTGTGTTCCTGTTCTGAGTGATTCATATTTACGCAGTTTGGTTATGCGTCCTTTTTCTATAGCCACTAAAGCAATCTTGTTTCCGCTCAAATCGGTGTTGACCTGTAACACCTTGAGCCTCGTTGTACCATACGAGGAAGAACCTTCTTCAGTCGGTTTTGTCTCTTTTTTGTTCTCTTCGCTTTCTTGTTTTTTGGAGAAAGCTGTCTTGAAAAATCCTTTTATACCCATATTCACACTACCTTTCAGATTGTCGCTAATATTTTTATGATTGTATCACATAAAAAAAGAATTTACAACATTGAAGTTTTATATTATACTGAAATCGGAGGTGTCAGTATGGTAAAAAAGATTTTTAAAGGTATCGGTATTTTAATAGGTGTTATAGTTGTTGCTTTAGTCGGACTTATTGCATTTCTGAGTATTACTGAATTTAAGCCTGCGGACAGAGATTCAACTGCTGAAAATATAATTTATTCTATTTCTGACAGTATGACCTCGCAGGAAGCAAAAATCAACAAACCCATAACAATCACAACATGGAATATCGGCTACTGCGGTCTCGGTAAGGATTCCGATTTCTTTATGGACGGCGGTGAAATGGTAAACCCTCCGAGCAACGAAATTGTTGAGAAAAATCTTGAGGGTATTTCTGCTTATCTTGAAAAGCAAAACTCCGATATCTATGTATTGCAGGAGGTTGATACAAAATCTGCAAGAACTGATAAAATAAATCAGCACGAAGCTTTTGCCGAAACACTCGGCGGTAACAGTGCCTTTACCTACAATTATAAATGTCCGTTCGTTCCTATACCCTTGCCGCCCATGGGCAGAGTTGAATCAGGCATTGCAACTTTTTCAAGTTTCTCTGTCGGTAACAGAGCAGAAAGAATAAGTCTGCCTTGCCCGTTTGAATGGCCTGTCAGAGTAGCACAGATTAAAAGATGTCTTCTGATAAACCGCGTGCCGCTTGAAAAAAGCGAAAAAGAGCTGGTTGTTGTCAATCTCCACCTTGAGGCTTATGATGACGGCGAGGGCAAAATCGCACAGACAAAGCTCTTGATGGAAGTTCTTGAAGAAGAATACAAAAAGGGTAATTATGTTGTTGCAGGCGGTGACTTCAATCAGACATTCCCCGGTGCGTTGGATAAATACCCGATTGCAGATAAAGAAAAATGGACTCCCGGCACACTCGAAAATGAAATTCTGCCCGACGGCTGGAAGTTTGCTTATGATATAAATACCCCGACCTGCAGATTGCTTGATGCACCTTATTCGGGTAACAATCAGTTATATCTCATTGACGGATTTATTGTATCGCCCAATGTAGAAATTAAATCTGTTAAAGGCGAAAACTTAAACTTTGAACACTCCGACCACAACCCTGTGACACTTGAATTAGTTTGCAAGGCAAACTGATTCAAGAATGCATTTTACACTTTCTGTTGCCCGAAAGGGCAACAAAAAAAGCACTGCTACGCAGTGCTTTTGCTTTTACCCTAAAAGTTACATCCAAATATCTTCGTCAAAGTCGATACCGCTGTCTGTCATTACATCTTCAGTATCATACTTTTCCAAAGTGAGTTCGGGATATTCAAATTTTTCCTTTTTATTTTCCATAAAAATCCTGTGCCAATCCGCTTTCCTATTCAGATTTAACACTTAACCCCCTAACACCATCATTTCAAAACTAACTTTAGACAATGCCCCCTTGGTGGGGCACGATTACATCAAGTATGTTAGCACAAGTGCAAATAAAAGTCAAGGATTTTTTTAAATTTTTTCAGGTTAATCTAATTTTTTTTGAATTTCGTTGCTGTTTTTATGAAAAATATTGACAATTTCAATCTTAAGTATTATTATTAGTATGAATACATACGGAGGAATACGCATTATGGGCAAGGATTATATTTTGGCATTAGACCAAGGTACAACCAGCTCAAGGGCTATTGTTTTCGACAGGCAGGGTAATATCGTTTCAAAAGCTCAGAAAGAGTTTGAGCAGATTTACCCGCAGACCTCGTGGGTTGAGCATGACCCGATGGAGATTCTGTACTCTCAGTTTCAGTCTGTAACCTCCGCTTTGTCCTCGGGTGTTTCGGCGTCGGATATTGCCGCTATCGGCATAACCAATCAACGCGAAACAACGGTTATCTGGGAAAAGAGCACCGGCAAACCTATTTATAATGCAATTGTCTGGCAGTGCCGCAGAACGGCGGACATCTGTGAAGAGCTGATTGCCAAAGGGTTGTCCGACTACATCGCAGATAAAACAGGACTTCTCCCTGACGCATATTTTTCCGCCACAAAAATCAAGTGGATTTTGGATACCGTCGAGGGTGCAAGAAAGAAAGCGGAAAACGGAGAATTACTCTTCGGTACGATTGATACCTGGCTTATATGGAATCTTACGGGCGGTAAGGTTCATGTGACGGACTATTCAAACGCATCCCGAACTATGCTTTTCGATGTTGAGAAGCTTTGTTGGGACCCTTACTTGTGTGAGGTTTTGGATATTCCGATGTCACTTTTGCCTACACCTGTTCAGTCAAGTCAGATTTACGGCGAGGTCGCTGAGGGAATTTTAGGTCTTGAACAGCTTGCCGGGACACCTATCGCATCAGCAATCGGTGATCAGCCTGCGGCTCTTTTCGGTCAGACCTGCTTTATGCCGGGTCAGGCGAAAAACACCTACGGCACAGGTTGCTTTTTACTGATGAACACAGGTGAAAAACGGGTCAGGTCCAAGATGAACCTTTTATCGGGTGTTGCTTGGGGTCTTGACGGTAAAGTTACATATTCCTTAGAGGGCAGTGCTTTCAATGCAGGCTCGGTCATCAAATGGCTTCGTGATGAGCTTCATCTCATCGACACCGCAAGCCGTTGTGATGAATTGGCAGAATCTGTCCCCGACTCGAACGGTATTTATTTTGTACCTGCCTTTACGGGATTGGGTGCACCGTATTGGGATATGTATGCAAGAGGTGCCATTTTAGGACTTACACGAGGTGTCAACAGGGCTCACATTGCAAGAGCCGTACTTGAAGCAATCGCATTCCAGATGACAGATTTGCTTGAAGCTATGACGGCAGACTCGGGCATAAAGCTTTCAACACTTTTCGTTGACGGCGGTGCGAGCGTAAGTGATATTCTCTTGCAGATTCAGGCAGACCTGATAAGAACAAATGTCGACCGTCCCGTATGTGTAGAGACCACCGCACTCGGTGCGGCGTATTTGGCAGGTCTCGCAACAGGCATTTACGGCAGTCTTGATGAAATCCGTGAAAACCGTGTTTCTGATAAGGTATTTATACCGCAGACGGATATCGCCGTAAGAAATTCGTTATATGACGGCTGGAAGAAAGCCGTTTCCCGCTCAATGAAGTGGGAGGAATAAAAATTTTTCTTGGAGGGAAAAGTTATGAAAAAGTTTTTAGCCATCCTTATGTCAGCAGTACTTCTTCTGACATCATTTGCATTCTGTGTTTCAGCTGAAGACACAACTGCAGATCCCGTTCTCAAATTCAAAGAAGACGGTTCTTTCCGCATTATGCAAATTTCCGACACACATTACACAGATCAGTACAATGTAGTCCGTCCTCTCGGTATTACTCTTATCAACGGTATGCTTGATAAGTACAATCCCGACCTTGTTGTTTTCACAGGCGACAACATCAAGGGTTATTTTGATCTTGCAACACCGCGTACAGTTATCGAAGCTATCGATCAGCTCGTATCACCCGTTGCTAACAGAAATATCCCCTTCGCAGTTGTCTTCGGTAACCACGACTATCAGTCAATGGTTCCCGAAAAGCAGCAGATGGTATTCTACAACCAGTATCCCACTTGCCTTGCTGAAACAGGTTACAGCTTCATGACCCGTCATGGTAACTATAACCTTACAATCAAGAATTCTGAAGGCACAAAGGATATCTTCAACCTCTGGTTTGCAGATTCAGGCACAAAGGACATCAACGATGACGACGCAGGTATCAAAGAAGCTCAGATCAAATGGTATCAGAAGACTTCTGACGCTCTTGCAGCTGAAAACGGCGGCAATCCGCTTCCGGCTCTCTGGTTCCAGCACATTCCCGTAAGAGAAACTCTTGAGCTTATGACAGAAGTTCCCGAAGGAACAGAAGGTGCTAAGAAAGACTCTAACACAGGCAAATACTATGTTCTCAACGAAGGCGTTGAAGGCACTCTTCACTCAATCCCCTCTTACGGCGTAAAAGATGCAGGTATCTATGAAGCATGGGTAGCACAGGGTGATGTTATCGGTGCATTCTTCGGTCACGACCATACAAACGATTATCAGGGTACAACTGAAGACGGTATCCTTCTTGCTGCTACAAAGACTGCAGGTTTCTGGAGCAGAAACGAAGGCGAAAAATCAGGTGTTCGTATCATCGACCTCAACGAAAACGACCTTACAAAGATTGAAACAAAATCAGCTCTCTTTAATGAGGTTTATACAGGCGAAATCAACAATTCCAAGGCTGAGTATGACACAGATGAAAGAGTTAAGGATTTCTTCTATCACATCATTCTTGAAATCAGAATGATTGTTAAATCTTTCAAATATTATGTATCTTTCCTTTTCTGATAATATTCAGAGAAACAATATGACAAACTAAAAACGAACAAGTCGGATAGTGAATGCTTTTCGGCTTGTTCTAATTATTGATAGAAAAATTTCCGTGTAAAACTATAAAAAAAGAAAGGATTTAAATGCACGCTCTTGAAAAAGCGAATGTATTTATGGTGATTATTATGCCGAAAATTATAGTAGATTGGAAAACTATTTCTGAATTTGTAACTGACGCTTTTGTCGGTGTCGGTGTTCCGAGAGAAGATGCTCTTATCTGCACAGATGTTCTTCTTGAATCTGACAGACGCGGTATTGAATCTCACGGTGTTAACCGCTTTAAGCCCATCTATATCGACCGCATCAATATCGGTATCCAGAAGCCCGTAACAGAATTCGAAATCGTCAGAGAAACACCTACAACTGCAGTTGTTGACGGTCACGACGGTATGGGTCAGGTTATCGGCTACAAGTCAATGCAGATGGCTATTGAAAAAGCTAAAAAATACGGTATGGGTATGGTCGCAGTTCGTAACTCCTGCCACTACGGTATCGCAGGTTACTATGCAACAATGGCTACAAAAGAAAATATGATTGGTATTACAGGCACTAATGCCCGTCCGTCAATCGCACCTACATTCGGTGTTGAAAATATGCTCGGTACAAACCCGCTTACAGTTGGTCTTCCGACAGACGAGGACTTCCCCTTTGTGCTCGACTGTGCAACATCAATCACACAGAGAGGCAAGCTTGAATATTATTCAAGAATCGGCAAGGAAACTCCTGCAGGTATGGTTATCGGTCGTGACGGTACAGCTAAAACCGACACAGATGCTATCCTCACAGAGCTCAACACAGGCGAAGCTGCACTTGCACCCTTGGGCGGTATCGGTGAAGACCTCGCAGGCTATAAGGGCTACGGCTATGCTACAATCGTTGAAATCCTTTCTGCAGCACTTCAGCAGGGTAACTACCTCAAGATGCTCACAGGTATCGGCGAAGGCGGCAAGAAGGTTCCCTACCACCTCGGCCACTTCTTTATCGCAATTGACACTAACGCATTTATGGGTGCAGATGAATTCAAAAAGACAGCAGGTGACATTCTCCGCGACTTGAGAAATTCCACAAAGGCTCCCGGTCAGGACAGAATTTTCACCGCAGGCGAAAAAGAGTGGGATGTATGGTGTGAACGCAAGGAATCAGGTGTTCCGATTAACGAAGCAGTTCAGGCTGAAATCTCAAAGGTTCGTGACGACCTCGGACTTACAAAATATGTTTTCCCGTGGGAGAAATAAAAGTCATTTTGCAATGACTTTTAACGAAGTTTGCCCTTCGGGCAAGTGAAGTTACTTCGTAATGAAGTTGACTTCGTCAATGAAGTTTTTGCCGTTGGCAAAAATTAAGGGTGGGCTCCGTCCTCACCCATTATAATAGCGTCGCAGACCCTTAACATTTGCGGAGCAAATATATCACTTCGTCGCAAGACGAAATATCACTTGCCGTAAGGTAAATATCACATCGGCGTAGCCGATATATAACTGCAACGACATTTGGTCGTTGCTCAGGATAGGGGTAAAATTAAAATGGATTATGCAAAAGAATCTTTAAAGCTTCATTATGATTTAGCAGGAAAGATTGAAATAACAGCAAGGGCAAAGGTTTCAAACAAAGAAGAGCTCTCTTTGGCATACACTCCGGGTGTTGCCGAGCCTTGCCTTGAAATTCAGAAGGATATAAATAAAAGCTACGAGCTTACCCGTCGTTGGAACACAGTTGCGGTTGTTACCGACGGTACTGCGGTTTTGGGTCTCGGTGACATCGGACCTGAGGCAGGTATGCCCGTTATGGAAGGTAAATGTGTCCTCTTTAAGGAATTCGGCGGAGTTGACGCTTTCCCTCTTTGTGTCCGTTCAAAGGATGTTGATGAAATTGTCAACGCAATCGCCTTGATTTCAGGCAGCTTCGGCGGTGTTAATCTTGAGGATATTGCCGCACCGAGATGCTTTGAAATCGAAGAAAAGCTCAAATCAAAAACCGACATTCCGATTTTCCACGATGACCAGCACGGCACTGCAATCATCTGTGCAGCTGCGGTCATGAACGCAACAAAGCTTGTCGGCAAAAATCTCAAAGATTGTAAGGTCGCTTTCAGCGGTGCGGGTGCGGCAGGTACTGCAATCGCAAAGCTCCTTTACAGAATCGGTGTAAAAGATATCATCATGTCTGATATAACAGGTATCATTTCAGCTTCAAGAGATGACCTCACTCCCGCACAGGCAGATATCGCAAGCTTTACAAACAAAGACCGTATTACAGGTAAATTAGCCGACGCTATGGTCGGTGCCGATATCTTCATCGGTGTTTCCGCACCAGGTATCGTCAGCGAGGAAATGGTTGCTTCAATGGCAGATGATGCAATAGTTATGGCTATGGCAAACCCCGTTCCCGAAATCTTCCCTGACCTCGCAAAGAAAGCAGGTGCAAAGGTTGTCGGCACAGGCAGAAGCGACTATCCCAATCAGATAAACAATGTTCTTGCGTTCCCCGGAATTTTCCGCGGTGCACTTGATGTCAGAGCATCAGACATCAACGAGGAAATGAAAATCGCCGCAGCTCATGCAATCGCTTCATTGGTAAGCGATGATGAACTCAACGCCGATTACATTCTTCCCAAAGCCTTCGATGAACGCGTCGGTCCCACCGTCGCAAAAGCAGTTGCAGAAGCTGCAAAACAAAGCGGTGTGGCAAGAATCTGAAAAAACAAAGAGCTTGTATCAAAACGATACAGGCTCTTTTTGTGTCTAAAATAATTATACAAACATCGGAAGGTTGGGGATTCTTTCGCAGAAGGTTGTGGGTGTTTTGCCCTCGAAAAGCTCCTTTGCATTTCTTACAAAATCCTCGCAGGTCAAATCTCTTTCTCTGATGATTGATTTAGGGGTCTCAAAGCGGATTTCATAAAGCCATACTCCGTTGTAATTTACATCTTTAAGAGCTTGTATGAGTGCAGGCCAATCAATATCACCCTCACCGGGCAACCAATGTCTTTCGTTGACAAAATCATAATCGGAAACATGGAGCGTGATTATTTTATCACCGAGCTTATGTATGAAGTCAACGGGGTCTTCGTTGAGAAGATGATTGGTGTCAAAGCAAACCTTTAATCTGTCGTGCACGCTGACAATCTCTGCAATTTCATCGGAACAATTACCGAGGCACAAGCGGGGCACATCTTCAACTGCAATATAAGCATTATGCTCTGCCGCTACCTCACCGAGCCTGTAAAAGGTTTCCTTTGCGTTTTCCATTCTGCCGGGTCGGTCTTCAGGAGCAATTCGTTCACCACTCGGGTGAACAATAAATTTATTTATACCTATGTCCGCACCCTTTTTGATAAGCTCCGAAAAGAATCTCACCGCATTATCCTTTGTTGCTGTCTGTGACGGGTCAATTGATGCAAAAGGCAAAAACGGAAGATGCATTGACCAAAGCTCAATGCCGTATTTATCCGCCAAAGCTCTGATTGCGTTGAAATCGAGCACGCCGTAGCCGTACTTTCTGCAACTCAATTCCATTGCTTCAATACCTGCTTCTTTATATTGAATAAACAAACCTTCGTCAAATTCTTTTCCTGATACAGATAGTCCTATTTTATACATTTCTCTTACCTCCGTTTTTCGAGATTTTTTTATATAAACGAGCTTTTATTCTTTGAAGCTTTCTGAATGCTCTGACAAAGAACTTACTTTCAAGATATTCAAGTTCTTTCTTAAGCTTATCAGATTTCTGCTTGGATTTTTTCAAAGATTCCTGTGTTTTCTTAAGCTCTGATTTGGCAGAAGCTATAAGCTTTTTCTGCTCAGAAATCTGCTTTAGCTGCTCCTCTGATTTTTCTTTGAGAGCACACAATTCCTCATTGGATTTTTTAATAAGCGAATCTTTTTTCCTTGAGCTGATAAACTGGCCGTAGTATCTTTTCTGCCCCTTGTAAAGCTTGATTTCCATGTCCGTCGTTTCTTTGTCATGCGACAAATGCATCGCTCTCAACTTGGCTTTAACTTCGTCTGCAGTAAACTGCGGTGCAATATTTTTACCGTCGGTTATTTTGCTGAAAACACCGTAGAGGTATTTATAAAGCGACATGAGGTAATCATCGTCGGCTTTGTATTGTTTTTTCTGAGCATCACATATCAACTCAAACACTTTTTCTTCTGTGCAATCATCAAGATTCACAGCATAATCAGGTCGGTTGATTGCATCATAAAACAGTTTTACCTTGTCATTCCATACGAGATTTATAACAGGCACATCGAGTGAATAACAAATTATTGCAGAGTGAAGTCTGATTGCAATAACCGCATCAAAGTCTGCAATTGTCTGAACAAGCTCCTTTGTGCTGTTGACAAAAATCAAATCATCTTCAGACATATCAAACTTGTCTTTTATATAAAGCATGGTGTTGTTATCAAGCGTACTGCCGTTGGTGTAAAATTTACATTCATGCCCCGCTTTTTCAATCAGCTGTTTAAGATTGTATAAAAACTCCGCTTCCTTACCTAAAGTCCAAGACTTCCCGTTGTCTGAAAACAAACCGCCGCGGACAACATTTATACCAATAATTTTTTTATCTCTTTCAGCTTTGTTTTTAACGATTTTCTCTGTTTCGTTGTGGTAGACAAAAGATGTCCAGACAGCAGGGTCGCTGACTTCAACAACACGGTTATTTTCGTCATGTATGTAATCATTGAACAGCTGCGGATTTTCACGCACGGATATTGCCTTTATGCAGCCGAGCTTCAGTAAATCAGAAAGAGCTTCCTTGTACTCGGCACCGTCCATATTATTAACTCCGATTGAGGAAAAAATAACGGGTATGTTATTTGCATCTGCGGTTGCGAGAATTTTCTGAAGATGCTCGAAAAGATTGAGATAACTGATGCCGAAAACACCGCCACCTGCAAAACAGATAATATCTGATTTAAGTATCAGCTTTTCGTCATAGTTTTTCAATCCCATTGCGTTGATTTCATAATTTTCGGGTGCTATGTTAAGATTATCGGCAACAACTCTTACAAGCTGACTGAAGCAATGCTCAATCAGCATATCTCCGAAGTTGTCGTCGCTGAAATGCACAACAAGAATTTTCATACCGCTTCCTCTTTCCAAAGTTTTACAACCCACTTTATCATTTTATCACTAAAAATTTTAATAGTCAAATTTCTTTTGCTATTTTTTTACAGTATATAATAAAACAATTAACCGCATCACCTGACAGATGATACGGTTTTTATTTTGTCATATAAATGCATTTTCAAAAGGTACGCCGAGCGAGAAAAAGGACCGTGTGTACTCAAAACCTTAAAGCATTAAATGGATTTAATTGAGATGCAGACGGTTCTTTCTTTGAGTGACGGCGTACAAAGGTACGCCGAGCGAGAAAAAGGACCGTATGCACTCAAGTAAACCTTAACAGATTAAAAGTGGTTAGTTGAGTTGCAGATGTCTTTTTCTCCGAGCGATGGCATACAAAGGTATGTCGAGCGAGAAAAAGGACCGTGTGTACTCAAGTAAACCTTAACAGATTAAAAGTGGTTAGTTGAGTTGCAGATGTCTTTTTCTCCGAGCGACGGCGTGCAAAGGTATGTCGAGCGAGGAAAAGGACCGTGTGCACTCAAAGCCTTAAAGCATTAAATGGATTTAATTGAGATGCAGACGGTTCTTTCTTTGAGTGACGGCGTACAAAGGTACGCCGAGCGAGAAAAAGGACCGTATGCACTCAAGTAAACCATTTAATAGCCGTGATATTGGACGCCGGGCTTTATATTTTCCGCTCCCAGAAGCTCTGAAACGGTGACTACCTTGTATCCCGCTTTGTCGAGCTTTTCCATGATGATACAAAAGGCTTGCCATGAGTTTTCGTAGATTTCATGCATGAGGATAATGCTTCCGTCACCGACGCTACGCATAACATTGTTAACTATTGTGTTGACATTTTTCTTGCCCGGTGCTTTGTATCTCCAGTCGTTTGAATCAACACTCCACATGATTACGCCGTAGCCGCTTGCACGGTTTCTTGCAGGTGTTGTATTACCGCCTATCGGTCGCATGAGTGTCGGCTTTTCACCTGTATATTTTATGATAACATCTTCTGTCTTTTGTAACTCTTCTCTGAATTTTTCCTCAGAGCATCTGTCGTAATAATAGTTATGCGTGTAGCCGTGGACTGCTATTTCATTGCCGTTTTTATGTGCATATTTTATTGCCTCACCTGCGGTGCCGTGCATTCTGTTGCCGACTACAAAAAATGTCGCATGAGCATCATATTCCTTGAGCTTGTCCACTATAAGACGCGTATATTTGTTGTGAGGACCATCGTCAAAAGTAATCGCCACATATTTTTTCTTATCAGGGCGTTTGGGCGGATTATATACGGCAACCTCAACCGCTTCGGGCATGGTTGTCGTCTCTTTTTTTGTTGTCGCCTCGGTGGGTTTTTCATACTCCATATATCCGTCCGGAAGTACGGCTCCTGCTTCAAAGCGATGTAATTTTTTTGAAAAGTCATAGTCTTTTGTTTTAAAGGGTTTGCCGTCAACCGTAAAAATCAAAGTATCAAGACTAAGGTTGCGAAGCAAGGTGTTGACAACCGCCTGAACTGCAGATTTCTGATTCTTCTTGGGTTGTGCCTTTATATATTCGGAAAATTCACCGCTGAAATCAATGAGCATTTCATTTTTTTCAGAAAGTGCAAATTCGTTTATTTTAACATTTTCGGGAATAATCGCTTCCTTTTTCATTTCCGAAAGCAGTGCTTCATAGGTAATTTCTTTGACTTCGATTTGTTTTTTTTCAAAATTATCTCCGTCCATTTTATATGTGATTACGATTTCGCTTTTTAAAAAATTGCAACCGCCGAACAGCATCATAGGTACAATCAAAACCAAAACCAAAGCACTCAGAAATCTCCGCATTTTATTTTCCCCCAAAAACTTTATGCCTTTTGAGTATAACATAGTTTATTGTATAAGTAAATAATAATTTATCAATGTTTGTCAGACATTGTCGCTAAAAAAGGACCTCTGAACGAGGTCCTCTGCACTATTTAAGAAAATAACCTAATCCCATAAGAATGTATAAAGGGCCAAAACAATAAACCATAAACATTTCTTCGTGGGATACTTTTATCTTAAAGCAATCGGTGAGCAAAAGTAGTTCAAATACATAAGCCGCCGCACCGCAGAAATAGGCTATTGCTTTCAGCAAATGATAAATGTTATGAAAGAAAAATGAGAGTATAAAAAGTATTGCCGCAACCGCAACAAGTGCATTTCTTGCAAGCAGCATTATGTAGTCGAGCTTTGGGTGGTCAGGGTGAGTAAGCTCCTTTCTGTCGGGGATTGTTACATCTAAGGTATGCTTTACTTTTTTCAGAAATTTCGACATATAAACACCCTTTCTCCGTTCTTTAGACAAATATAACATAAAACAAGTTATATTGCAAGCTTGCAAAAAAATCAGGGAACAAACCGACTTTTAAGAGTACGATTTGTTCCCTAAAGCATTTATTTATACACTATAAATTTAGCAAAATGTAATTTTGCGATAAATTTGTTCAGAGTGCCGTTTTGAGCGAGGCGATAGTATATGTGATACATCGCCGAACGAAAAATGGTGCTATGGGCAAATTTAGCCAAAATTAAAGAAAGTGTGGAATGCTTTGTATGCCTGATATACATCAATTTTGGCTACCAATTCATACGGAGAATGCATTGAAAGCATCGGTACACCGACATCGACAACATCAATATCGAGATTTGCGATATACATTGCGACTGTTCCTCCGCCGCCTTCGTCAACCTTGCCGAGCTCGCCGATTTGCCAGATAACATTGTTATCATTGAAGAGCTTGCGAACCTTACCCATAAATTCTGCTGATGCATCAGATGTGCCTGCCTTGCCTCGTGCACCGGTGTATTTTGTAACAACGACACCACGGTTGAGATATGAGGAATTCATCTTTTCTGAAACTGAGGGGAATGTCGGGTCATAAGCTGCATTTACATCAGCTGAAAGGCACTGTGTATTTCTGAAAACCTCGCTCGGCATGAAGCCGTTAATTTTTGCGATATCCTCGATGAAATATTTGAGATATGAGGAATTAAGACCCGTATTGCCGTCGCTGCCTGTTTCTTCCTTGTCTGTAAGAACGCAGATTGATGTGTAATCAGGTGCATCTGTATCAAGAATCGCCATAAGTGAAGGATATGCACAAACACGGTCGTCGTGACCGTAGCCGCCGATAAGACTTCTGTCAAAACCGATATCAGCTACTTTCATTGCGGGTACGAGTTCAAGCTCTGCTGAAAGGAAATCTTCTTCAACGATTCCGTATTTTTCGTTGAGGATTTTCATTATATTAAGCTTTACAAGATTTGCACCGCTATCGGAATTAAGGCGTCTGCTACCGATTATGATATTAAGCTCTTCGCCCGAAATACCCTCCGCAAGTGTGCGTTTCATCTGCTCTTTTGCAAGATGCGGAAGTAAGTCTGAAATAACAAACTGAGGCTCGCCTTCATTTTCACCGATTGAAACATCAACCGTTTCGCCGTCAGCCTTTATTACAACACCGTGAAGTGAAAGCGGAATTGCAGTCCATTGATATTTCTTGATTCCGCCGTAGTAGTGAGTTTTGAAATAAGCAATTTCGTTGTCCTCATAAAGCGGATTGGGTTTGAGGTCAAGTCTGGGTGAGTCGATGTGTGCAGCTGTAAGTCTTATTCCGTCGGTAAGAGTTTTTTTGCCGAATACGCAGAGAATAATCGACTTGTTGCGGTTGACATAATATACCTTGTCGCCTGCATTGTATTTCTTGTGTGCATCATATTCTGTGAAGCCTTTTGCTTTTGCAAGGTCAACGGAGTATTTTACCGCTTTTCTTTCTGTCTTACAGTCATTCAGAAATTTCTTGTAGCCTTCGCAGAATTCGTCTGCAACCTGAACTTCGTCACCCATTGTAACTACCGCAGGCTTCGGCTCCATAAAAAGTTTTTCTTTCAATAAATCAAATTCGTTTTTTTCGCTCATTTTATATCAATCCTTTCTAAGTAAATCAGAATATACATCATACGCATCCATTACTTTTTTAACATAATAATTTGTATCATTAAACGGAATATTTTTAAGAGTTTTTCCGTCGTCGGAATACTCCTCATTTTCAAGCCATTCACTTACTCTTCCGGGTCCTGCATGGTATGCCGCAATTGCAGTTTCCGTAACTCCGTATTTATCAAGCAGATAATCTAAAAACCATGTGCCGTATTTTATTGAGGTTTCGGGTTCATACAGGTCTTCAAGCTCTGCATTGTCGTTTATGTGAAGCTTAATCCAGTCAAATGTCATCGGCAGAATCTGTGTAAGTCCGAGTGCGTTTTCAGAGGATTTTGCATTGGGGTCAAAACCGCTTTCAGTTTTGATTACCGCATAAACCAGAACTTTGTCAACATCATACTCTGCCGAATATTTTTCAACAAGCTGTGTGTATTCAATCGGATATTGCAGTTTTTCTATACCTTTATAGCATCCCCTGATTGCCACAATTATAATCACAAGTACCAGAATTAAAACCACCGAAGCTTTTATGATTCTGTCTACTCTTAATTTCATATCTTGTTTTCTGCCTTTCTGAGTTCATCTTCAAGGTTGTAGGGTTCATGATTTCTGATAATCACATCAGCTTTTTCCGTATAATATTCGTCACTCTTTTGTGCATCCATTCTGAGTTTTGCCGCTTCTTCTGTTATGTTATCACGGCTTAAAATGCGTTGCAATCTTACATCATAAGGTGCCGTTACAACAATTATTATATCGCATTTTTTATCAAATCCGCTTTCAAAAAGTGCAGGTGCATCTATAATAATTTTTTCAAAGCCGTCATTATGAAGTCTTTGAACTTCTTTATCCATATATTCTGTAATCATCGGATGCATTAACGAATTGAGCTTTTCGGTAGCTTCCTTGGTTGCAAAGCCTCTTTCGGAAAGCTTTTTGCGGTTTAAAGTGCCGTCGGGATTTATAACTTCATCACCGAAATTCTCCGCTAAAATCTTCAGCAGAGGACTTCCGACTTCAACAACTTTTCGGGCAATTACATCGGCATCAACAACGCCATAGCCTCTTTCAGATAAAATTTTTGAAACGGTCGATTTCCCCGACCCCGTTTTACCTGTTAAACCGATAATTTTCATGTCTGTCGTCCTCTAATAAATTGGGTGAGGGCAAAGCCCTCCGTCAATTATTCATTCTTCAATATTCATCATTCATTATTCGTTAAATCTAAATTTGTCCGATAGACAAATTTAGATTTCTAATATTCTGAACGCCGCTGCTCTGAACAGTCTGTTGCAGACTGCAAGGCCTACGCCCGTCTGTGACGGACATCTGGCATAGACCGTCTTTGCATTTATTTCGTCAACCTGTCTTAATGCAGTAAAAAGTCTTTGTGCCTGTTCATCGGGTGAGTTTTTATCACCCATTGATACACACCGAACATCAAGTTGCTTTTCTTCTCCGTCAAAGCAGAGTGCAACCGTATTTTCATCAGCATTACTTTTTACATATTCTTTGAAGCTTTCAAAGCTTCCTCTTAAAATTATTACGCCCGCTTTGGGTGCATAATGCTTATATTTCATACCCGGTGATGCAGGAGTAAAATCTGCATCAATACTTTTTAATACACCGCTGTCTACCTCGACTTCGCCGAGTACTTCTCTTAACTGTTCAACCGTTACTCCGCCCGGTCGTAAAACCGTCGGAACATCTTTTGCAAGGGTTATGACGGTCGATTCAAGACCGACCTCGGACTCGCCACCGTCTACGATTGCATCAATTCTTGTGTTCATATCATCGTAAACATATTTAAAGCAAGTCGGACTCGGGCTTCCCGAGAGATTTGCAGACGGTGCTGCCAAAGGTACGCGAGATGCTTTGATTATTGCCGATGCGATTTTATTCGACGGCATACGAACCGCAACCGTATCAAGCCCCGCACTGACAACAGACGGAATTTTATCTGATTTTTTAAGTATTATTGTTAGCGGACCGGGCCAGAAATTTTCTGCAAGCCTGATTGCATTTTCAGGTACACTTTCCACTAACGGATAAAGCTCATCGAGTGATGATATATGTACTATCAACGGATTGTCCTGCGGTCTGCCCTTTGCAATAAAAATCTTTGAAACTGCCGATTCATCAAAAGCATTCGCCGCAAGTCCGTAAACAGTTTCTGTCGGAATCGCAACAAGACCGCCGCAAGATAAAATCTTTGCAGCTTTTGCTATTTCCGCTGTATCTTCGGCGGTTTTGATTTTAATTACTTCTGTGTTCATATTACTTCTTCTGTCTTTTTAAGTTATGTGATATGGGCGGATTCGCCAAAATGTAATTTTGTGATAAATTTGTTCAGAGTGCCGTTTTGAGCAAGGCGATAGTATCGAGATACATCGCCGAACGAAAAATGGTGCTATGGGCAAATTTAGCCAAAATTTAATTTTGTGCTTTGAGTTTTTCGGCCGTATCCGCGTTTATAAGTGCGTCAATCAACTCTTCAAGGTCGCCGTTAAGGATTGCTTCGATTTTGTGGAGTGTAAGTCCGATTCTGTGGTCGGATACACGACCCTGCGGATAGTTATATGTGCGGATTCTTTCACTTCTGTCACCTGTGCCGACCTGTGCTTTTCTTTCGCCTGCAATAGCTTCGTTCTGCTTTGCGATTTCGGCATCAAGGATTCGTGAGCGAAGAATTTTCATTGCCCGTTCTTTGTTCTTGTGCTGACTTCTTTCGTCCTGACATTCAACTACTATACCTGTGGGGAAATGTGTGATGCGGATAGCTGATTCTGTTTTATTAACATGCTGACCGCCTGCACCGCCCGAACGGTAAGTATCTATCTGTATATCCTTTGGGTTGATTTCAACATCAACCTCCTGTGCTTCGGGTAAAACCGCAACTGTTACGGTTGAAGTGTGTATTCTGCCCTGGGATTCCGTTTCGGGAACTCTCTGTACTCTGTGAACCCCGCTTTCGAATTTAAAACGGGAATATGCACCCTCGCCCTCAATCATAAAGCTGATTTCCTTAAGACCGCCAAGCTCTGTTTCGTTAGCATTTAAGACATCTATCTTCCAGCGTTTTGACTCGGCATACATCGAGTACATTCTGAAAAGTGTATTTGCAAAAAGTGATGCTTCTTCGCCGCCTGCACCGCCTCTGATTTCAACTATAACATTCTTATCATCATTCGGGTCACGGGGTAAAAGTAAGACTTTCAATTCCTGTGTAGTGGTTTCCATCGCTTCACGGCTTTCTTCGTACTCAAGCTGTGCCATATCGCGAAAATCCTTGTCTGCTTCGCTGTCATCAAGGATTGATTTTGCTTCTTCGAAATTTCTTGCAGCTGTTTTATATTCTCTGAACTTTTCAACTATGGGGGTAAGACGCTTTACTTCCTGCATAAGGTCACGGTATTTATCCATATCGGAAACAATATCGGGGTCACATATGAGTTCATTTACATGCTCAAAGCGTTCTTCAACCTGTTGGAGTTTGTCAAGCATAGTTTTCTCCTTAAACAAAATTTATCATTCTATTATAACATATATTATCCGAAAATGAAATAGCAAAGTGCATATAAAATCGGCTGATGTGCGATATAAATTTCAAGTGTATGTCTGCCGATAAACGAAATCGGTTTTATTTCAAAGCTCTTGAGCTTTGCAGGGATTTTGGTAATCGTTAAGCTGCACAAGAACATTCCGAAGAAAAAGAGGAAAATCCACGGAAAAATCGGAAAATAATCCGCCGAGGCAAAACCGTCACAGGTAAAGCCTAAAGGGAACAAAAATTTTGTTGATGTTAAAAACTCGGGCAACTCCCAGATGAAAAATTTATCATTCGGCAGATTGTAAGTCAATACAAAAAGTGTTGCAGACAAAAACATTCCGATTAACGGGTGAATTTTATCAAGTATCGGATTTAAAAAATATTTTATTATCATCGCACAACCGAGGAAAGAAAGCACGCCGAAAAGTATTTTCTGACCGGGCATAAAAATAAGAGTAACTGCAGTTACAACCAAGCCTCCGCCGAGGACAATCAGACCTCTTTTCAGACCCTTTTGAGTAAGTGATGAAACCGCACCCGAAATGAGTATGAATGTAACATAAATTGATGTCTGCCAGACGGTTGCCCACTCTGATTTGTACCATGACCAATCCTGGCCGAATATCATGACCGCATCATAGCTGAAGTGATAAAGAATCATACTTATGAGTGCAAAGCCTCTGATTGTATCGAATAATTTTATTCTGTTTTTTCTCTGCATGATGAATACCTCCGACTGTGCATTGCATATACTTTATTACGCAACGGAAAGGGTGAATACATATAATGAAAAAAATCTTACCCGAAGGGTATAAATTCAAAACCGATGAAAATAAATTTTTCCTGTCATCAGCCGAAGCACTCAAAAAAGCCTGTGCCCTCGGCGAAACTGTCGAAGCAAGAGCAATACTCTGCGATAAAGAACATAATCTCCATGTTGACCTTGGCGTTATGAAAGGTATAATTCCGCGACCTGAGGGTGCAATAGGCATTGATGACGGAAGTGTCAGGGATATTGCCCTCATATCCCGTGTCAATAAAATTGTTGCCTTCAAAATACTGCGATTTGAAACAGATGCAAATATGAATACTTACGCAATACTCAGCCGAAAAGCTTCGCAAATTGAATGTCAGGAAGAATATATCTCTGCACTTCGACCGGGCGACATCATTGATGCCCGCGTCACACATATAGAAAGCTTCGGTGTTTTTGCCGACATCGGTGCGGGTATCAGTGCACTTTTACCGATAGACAGTATCTCCATATCAAGAATACCACATCCGACGGCAAGATTCAATGTTAACCAAGATATTAAAGCGATTGTAAAATCAATTGACGAATCAGGCAGGGTCACACTCACTCACAAGGAGCTTTTAGGGACATGGGAAGAAAATGCTAAAAATTTCTCTGTCGGCGAAACTGTGCCGGGGATTGTTCGTTCGGTTGAAAACTTCGGAATTTTTGTAGAGCTAAGTCCCAACCTTGCAGGACTTGCGGAAGTTACCGCCTCGGTCGAAGCCGATTATTTTGCAAGTGTTTATATAAAAAGCATACTTCCCGACAAAATGAAAATCAAGCTGATCATCGTAGATGCTTTTCCGCAAACTTCATCTGAACCTACGCCTGTCAGATACTATACCGATTCAGAACACATTGACTACTGGAGATACTCTCCGTTAAACTGCGATAAGATTATTGATAGTGTTTTTTAAGAATATACGGGGGATGTAAAAAAAGCGAAGACCGCATAAAACAAGATAAATCAAGGGGGCTTACAAGTCTGATGCTTGTAAGCCCCTTGAAACAATCTAAAAAACGGAAAATATTAAAAATTTTGTGTTTTATGCTACGAACAAACCTCGCCTCTCGCCGTACCTCTGTACGCCTTCGGGCAAACAAAATCAAGCCTTACGCCTTGATTTTGCTCGGTCTGTCCGTTCTTCATCTTTTTTCCTATCCCCTAAAAATGAGCTGTAAAAAAACGAAAGTTTTTTTACAGCCCCTTTTTTATTAAGATTTAATTGTTTTAAAATTACTTCTGATTTCGTCAGTTGTACCTGTTGAAAGGTAGAATGTATATGAGGTCGGGGTGAAGCTTTTGAAAGAATACTTTTCAATTGCGGCGATGTAAGATGTCGGACCTTCAGTTGCCGGGTCCGCTGTTTTACACTCACCTCTTGCGAAAACTCCTGCAAGATACTCTACATCATTCGGCACATAAAGACCAATTCCGAAGCTGTCATCAAAATCACCGATAAAAGCTGTCCAATTTTCTGTGGATTTGAAATGGGGATAACCTGCATCGGGCCAGAAAATCAAGTCGTTTTCATAGGAGAGGTTTTTGTCATTTGTCCATGGTTTATCACCCGAATAATAAACAAATCGGTTAAGAGGCTCCACACAGTAAAATGCCGGACATTCCTGAGCTCTGTCGGGACTTGAGCCGGGGTAACCTGAAAAGTCGACTACTCGACATACAGCCTTAACAAGTCCTTTTTCAAGCGAATAAGTCGCTTCCATATAAGTCTGAGCACTGTCTTCTTTCGGCTTTGCCCAGTCAAGCGGACGACATTTGATGTAAATATTATCATCGTTTATTTGTATGTCGACAATTTTTGCAGCTTCGTTATAAACATTACCTCCCTGTACGGGGTTGTAATTCCACTTTTTACCGTTATAATAGCCACTTGTATATTGGTCACACTCAACCGTGCCGTAATAGGATTGCTGAACAAGTCGGCCTGTATCGTGAGCGTTTATAAGGTTTACATGACTACTTTTAACTTTTGCATCATAGCGTTCAGATGCATTGGAGTCAACCTTGGTAACACCGTCAACAATTACTGCTTCAACGGAAGATTTTTTGTCTTCGAGATAGGACAACGAGCCACCCCAGGCAAGAGTGATTCCGAGCTTGTGTTCATCGTTTTCAATGTAGATTTCATTATCTAAAACCTTTCTGTTATAAAGACCGATTCCTGAGAGCTCAAAGTCATATTCTGTTTTATCAAGTGAGGCAAAAGAAACGGAGAGGATTTTATTGGCTTTTGCCTTATCAAGATAGCCGTCAATAAAAGAGAAAAATTCTGCATTTTCTCCCGGCTCAAGGAAAAATTCTTCGACTATTGTTTTCAAGTTGATTTGATAAGTAATCGTTCCTCTTACATACGCATCACTTGAATACTTTATTCCGAAATAGTTGAAGTAATCTGTATTCAGTTTACCAAAAGAATAAGATGTTTTGGAATGCAATTTGGTTTTTTCAAAATCAACCGTCTCACCGTTTATCATAATCTCATTTTCCTCCGTCGGAATTGAAAATTCATTGTCAAAACTACCGGGAAAATAACTGAAAAGAAAAGAGTTCAAGGCAGTTATTATTGATATCAAAAATGCAAGTAATTTTTTCATTAGTATTTCCTTTTCAAATGTTAACAATAGAATTATATAATACATCTCATTTTGATGTCAAGAAAAACCTCCGAGGAATTGCGGTTACTCGGAGGTTTGTTTGATTATTCAGCTGTTGCTTCAGCAGCTTCTTCTGCTTCAGCTTTCTTTGCTTTGGAAGCTTTCTTTTCTTCCTTAACTTCAGCCACATAATTTGTCAACTCGATGATGCACATTTCAGCTGCGTCACCGCGACGGGGGGCTGTTTTAATTATACGACAATAACCGCCGTTTACATCAATATATGCAGGGGCAATTTCATCGAAGAGCTTTTTGACAACTTCTTCTTTTGTGATGTATGCAAAAGCCTTACGCTTAGCATTAAGATCGTTAGTCTTAGCAGTAGTAATCATCTTCTCTGCCATTGCACGAACTTCTTTTGCCCTTGTAACGGTGGTTTCTATTCTGCCGTTTTCCAAGAGATATGTTACCATAGCTCTGAGCATTGCCTTGCGGTGGTCGCTGGTTCTGCCGAGTTTTCTGGATCCTGGCATTAAAAATCACTCCTTTACAGTTAATGGGTTGAGATTAGTCTTCTTCCTTGCGGAGGCTGAGGTCTAATGAATTAAGCTTTGCGATAACCTCATCAAGTGACTTGCGTCCGAGGTTTCTGACTTTCATCATGTCGTCTTCAGTCTTGTTAGCTAAATCTCCAACTGTGTTGATTCCTGCTCTCTTCAAACAATTGAAGGAACGAACGGACAGGTCAAGATCTTCAACGGACATCTCCAATACCTTTTCTTTTCCGTCGTCATCCTTGACTACCATAATCTCTGTATCGTATGCCTCATCTGAGAGGTCACCGAAGAGATTGAGATGCTCATTGAGAATCTTGGCTCCGAGAGAAACGGCTTCCTTAGCGGAAATAGTACCGTTTGTCCACACTTCAAGTGTAAGCTTGTCGTAGTCAGTAATCTGTCCTACGCGTGTGTTCTCAACTGTGTAGTTCACCTTTAATACAGGTGTGTAAATAGAATCAATTGCTATAACTCCGATAACGGGCTGAAGAATCTGCTTATTGCGGTCAGCTGATACATATCCTCTGCCGATGTCAGCAGTCATTTCCATGCTGAGGTGAGCACCTTCGTCAAGAGAAGCAATGTGTAAATCGGGATTGAGAATCTCAACTTCACTGTCTGTCTTGATGTTAGCTGCAGTAACCTCGCCTGCACCCGTTTCATTGATATATATAGTCTTGGGGCCTTCACCGTGAATTTTAAGAATAACACTCTTGAGGTTCAAAACTATCTCAGTAACATCTTCCTTAACGCCTTCAACTGTTGAGAACTCATGAAATACATTGTCAATCTTAACAGATGTAATTGCGTATCCGGGAAGAGATGATAATAAAACTCTTCTTAAGCTGTTACCTAATGTTGTGCCATAGCCTCTTTCCAACGGTTCAACAACGAATTTGCCGTATGTTCCGTCGGGGCGTATGTCAAAACTATCGATTCTGGGCTTTTCAATTCCAATCATTTAAAACCCTCCTTGTTAATTGCAAAATAAGCCGATATGATTATTTCTAACATTAAAGCTTATGCTGCATTATTTAGAATAGAACTCAACGATAAGATGCTCTTCAACGGGAGCAGCTATCTGATCGCGATCGGGAAGATTTACAACCTTTGCTTCATAAGCATCGTTGTTAGCTTCGAGCCACTGCGGTACGGGACGAGCACTGTTAGCTTCCAATACTGCCTTAATCTTTTCGCTATCGCGGCTTGTGTTCTTAATTGTGAGTTTGTCGCCTGCCTTCAAAAGATATGACGGAATGTCTGTTTTCTGTCCGTTTACTTTGAAGTGACCGTGTGTTACGAGCTGTCTTGCTTCTGCTCTGGAGCTTGCCCAACCGAGAAGATAAACAACATTGTCAAGACGGCTTTCGCAAATTCTTAAAAGGTTTTCACCTGTTACGCCCTGCTTTCTTTCAGCCATCAAAAAATATTTGTGGAACTGATTTTCCTGAATACCGTAGTAGCGTCTTGCCTGCTGCTTTGCTCTGAGCTGCATGCCGTATTCAGATGTCTTTTTGCGGCTCTGTCCATGCTGTCCGGGAGCGTAAGAACGACGCTCAAATGCACACTTACCAGTGTAGCAACGATCGCCCTTTAAAAAGAGCTTCTTACCCTCACGACGGCATAACTTACATACCGCGCCAGTATATCTTGCCATATACTTTGCACCTCCAAATTTAATAGGTTATACACGCCTTCTCTTAGGCGGACGACAGCCGTTGTGGGGAATAGGAGTAACATCCTTGATAAGGCTTACTTCTAAACCTGCTGTCTGTAAAGCTCTGATTGCAGCTTCACGTCCTGCGCCGGGTCCTTTAACATAGACCTCAACTGTCTTCATACCATGTTCGATTGCAGCTTTTGCAGCTGTTTCAGCAGCTGTCTGTGCAGCAAACGGTGTAGATTTTCTTGAACCTCTGAATCCCATCTCACCGGCACTTGCCCATGATACTGCATTACCCTGAGTATCTGTGATAGTTACAATCGTATTGTTGAAGGTGGATTGGATATGAGCCGCACCGCGATCGATGTTTTTACGCTCACGGCGTTTGCGTGTGGCATTCTTTTTACCTGAAACTTTAGCCATTTTTCGTATCCCTCCTACTCTTACTTCTTCTTATTGGCAATTGTCTTTTTCGGACCCTTACGGGTACGAGCGTTTGTCTTAGAGCGCTGTCCTCTTACGGGAAGGCCCTTGCGGTGACGAACACCACGGTAGCAGCCAATTTCTACCAAACGCTTAATGCTGAATGCTGTTTCGCGACGCAAATCACCTTCTACAGTAAGGTTATTGTTGATGTAATCGCTAAGCTTTGCTATATCTTCCTCAGTCAAATCTTTTACTCTGACATCAGGGTTTACACCTGTCGCTGCGATAATGTCGCTTGCAGTCTTACGACCGATACCGAAGATATATGTGAGAGCAATCTCTATTCTTTTATCTCTCGGTAAGTCTATACCTGAAATACGCGCCATTTGTCAGTTGCACCTCCATTAAATATGGTTTGCGTCGGGATTAGCCCTGACGCTGCTTGTGCTTGGGATTTTCACAGATTACCATTACTCTTCCCTTGCGTTTAATAACTTTGCACTTTTCGCAAACCTTTTTGACAGAAGGTCTGACTTTCATTTAGAATACCTCCTTAAAGTTTTACTTTCTGCTTTTATTATTTGGATCGCCATGTGATACGCCCACGCGTGAGGTGATATGGCGACATTTCGACCGTCACTTTATCTCCCGGTAAAATTCTGATAAAATTCATTCTCAATTTTCCCGAGATGTGAGCCAAAATTTTGTGACCGTTTTCCAACTCAACCTGGAAGTTTGCGTTGGGCAACGCTTCAATTACCGTACCTTCAATTTCAATCATATCCTGTTTAGACATACTACGGTTCCCCTTTTAAAGTTTTTCGTAATTTTGGCTTAATGCCTTTTTTAGTCTACGGTTGGTAGACATCTCAGCTTCATCAAGTATTCTGTCGGTTATTTCAATATGTCTGAGGTTCTTGACCTTGGGTCTTTCCAAAGGTCTTTCCTTTCCCTCACATACCAAAATCTTATCACCGTCAAAACCGATTACGGCTAAATACTTATCTTTATCCCGTCCGGCCTTAGACCGGACAACTCTGCCGATTTTAAGCTCCATTTGCCTCCTCCTAAACCTGCGTCAATATCTGCGGGCCGTTGGTGGTTATGGCTATGGTATGTTCAAAATGTGCAGATAGCTTTCCGTCTGCCGTTACTACCGTCCAACCGTCGGACAATGTTCTGACATCTGCCTTGCCCTGATTTATCATAGGCTCTATTGCCAATGTCATGCCCGGCAACAGGCGTACTCCTCTTGAGCGAGTACCGAAATTCGGTACGCTCGGTTCTTCATGAAGCTCTGTTCCGATTCCGTGACCGACATATTTGCGGACAACACTGAATCCTCTTGATTCACAGTATTCTGATACTGTTGCTCCGATATCTCCGATTCTGCCGCCCACGACAGCAGCCTCGATGCCTTTATAAAGGCTCTCTCTGGTTGTGTCGCACAGCCGCTTTGCTTCGGGGCTTATTTCACCCACTGCAAAAGTAGCGGCATTATCACCGTTATATCCGTTGAGCTCTGCACCCAAATCGACGCTGACTATGTCACCGTCTTTCAAAACTGTTGTTTTGCTCGGGATTCCATGAATAACCTGATTGTTTATGGATATGCACGCTGTAGCGGGGAAACCGTATAAATTCAAGAAATTCGGTCTTGCCTTATTCTTTATTATATATTCATACGCCAATCGGTCGAGTTCATAGGTTGTTATACCCGGCTTGACCGCTTCCCCAACTACCTGTAGTGCTTCAGCCGATATCCTGCAAGCATCTCTCATGAGTGCAAGCTCTCTATTCGTTTTGAGCACTAACATGCTATTCCTCCAAAGCTTTGAGAGTCAATGCAGTAGTATCTGCTACTTCTTCCTGACCCTCGACTACTGAAAGCTTGTTCTGCTTTGCATAGTAGTCTTTCAACGGTTCTGTCTGATCGTGGTAAACCTTGAGTCTTTCCAAAACCGTATCCGGATGGTCATCTGCTCTGATTACAAGCTCTTCGCCACAGACATTGCAAATGCCGTCCTTGGCGGGTTTCTTGTATTCAGTATGGTATGAAGCACCGCATGCTTTACATACTCTTCTTCCTGACATTCTCTTGACAATTTTTTCATCGGGAACAAAAATCTCGATTACTTTGTCAATCTGAACTCCCATTTCGTCCAATGCCTCAGCCTGAGGAATTGTTCTCGGGAAGCCGTCAAGAATAAAGCCACCCTTGCAGTCATCCTCCGCAAGACGCTCTTTAATGATGCCGATTACAACATCATCGGGAACAAGTGCACCTGCATCAATGAATGACTTTGCCTTAAGTCCCATTTCTGTGCCGTTTTTCAACGCTGCACGGATTATATTACCCGTTGAGATTGCCGGAATGGAAAGCTTTTCACAGATTATTTCTGCCTGTGTTCCCTTTCCGGCGCCGGGTGCGCCTAAAAGAATTAAATTCATAATTCACGCCTCCTGTAAATTAGTCAAGGAAGCCCTTATAGTGACGCATCATCATCTGTGATTCAAGCTGTTTTACAGTTTCAAGTGCTACACCAACTAAGATGATAATTGATGTTCCGCCCAATGAAAGGTTCATCGGAACGCCGCATGCTGCTGTAATCTGCGAGAAAACAATCGGGAAGAGAGCAACTACACAGAGCATCAATGCTCCTAACAATGTAATTCTTGACAGAATCTTGCCGATATAATCAGATGTGGGCTTGCCGGGACGGATTCCCGGGATTGCACCGCTCTGCTTGCGGATGTTGTTTGCCATTTCAACCGGATTGTACTGAATTGATGCATAGAAATATGCGAAGAAGAGAATCAGTACGAAGTAGATAATAGCATAAGCCCAATGCTCAGCTGTGAAAATCTTGAAGAATGTTGCCCAGCCGCTTCCCTCTTTAACATTGACAAACATCTGGATTGTCGGGGGAAGTGAAAGGATTGAGCTTGCAAAGATAACGGGCATAACACCTGACATATTAACCTTAATCGGAATGTGTGTGCTCTGTCCGCCGTACATCTTTCTGCCGACAACTCTCTTTGCATACTGAACGGGAATGCGTCTTTCAGCATTGTCCATCCATACAATGTATGCAATCATTGCAAGCATAATGATGTATGCAATAGGTGCAAGTGCATAGTATGCGGGTACATTAACGCCCTGCTCGAAGTAACTCCAGATTGTAGTTACGAGTGCGGGGATTCTTGATACGATACCTGCAAAAAGAATCATTGAAATACCGTTGCCGATACCCTTTTCGTTGATTCTTTCACCCAACCACATGATGAGTGCTGTACCTGCTGTGAATGTGAGAATAATAACAAGTGCCTGGAATACTGCGGGGAAGCCTGTGGGCTTCGCACCGTCAATCTTCATGAGTGCGTCCTGATTTCTGAGATAGAAATAGTATGCAGTACTCTGTAAGAGACCAAGAACAACTGTAACAACACGAGTGATTGCTGCAATCTTCTTACGACCTTCCTCGCCCTCTTTCTGTAATCTTTCGAGGTAAGGAATAGCAACTGCTAACAACTGCATGATAATTGAAGCATTGATGTACGGGGTGATTGACATTGCAAATATTGTACCATAGTTGAATGCGTCACCTGTCATCATCTGAAGGTATTCCATAAATGTACCGCCAACATTTGCAGTTGCGAACAAACCGCCTTCTGCGATGTCAACGAACGGCACCGGAATTGCTGCACCGATTCTGAAAACTAAGAGAATAAGTGCTGTGTATAATAATTTTTTTCTAAGGTCGGCGATTTTCCATGCATTGATTATTGTCTGAATCAACTCAAATCACCTCAACCTTTCCGCCTGCAGCTTCGATCTTTGCCAAAGCTGACTCGGAGTAAGGCTTAGTCTTTTCAGCATCGCCGTAAGAGATAAGCTTTACTGTGAGCTTTTTGGTAAGCTCACCGTTACCAAGAATTTTTATACCGTCGAATGAGCCCTTTACAAGACCCTTTTCGATAAGTGCTGCTGCATCAACAACTGCACCATTGTCAAAAACTCTTTCAAGTTCTGATACATTTACAGAAGCAATCTTTTTAGCGAAGATGTTATTGAATCCACGCTTCGGAATTCTTCTCTGTAAAGGCATCTGACCGCCCTCAAAGCCTGCACGCATTCCGCGACCTGCACGGGCTTTTTGACCTTTGTGACCTTTACCGGCAGTTTTACCCTGACCGGAAGCTGCACCTCTACCGATACGCTTGCGTTCTTTTGTTGAACCAGCTGCCGGTGATAATTCGTGCAATTTCATTTTCCGCACCTCCTTGCTTACGCTTCGGTTACCTCGATAAGATGGCTTATTTTTTTAATCTTACCTTGGGTTTGGGGATTGTTAGGCTGAGAAGCTACATCCCCTATTTTATGAAGACCAAGTGCATGGGCGGTGGCAATCTGATCCTTTTTGCTGCCTATAAGGCTCTTTACAAGTTTTACCTGAATGTTTGCCATTTTTCCACCCTCCTTAACCTAAAATTTCCTTAGCTGACTTGCCGCGGATAGCCGCAACTTCATCAACATTACGGAGTTTTGAAAGTCCGTCGATTGTTGCTCTAACAACATTACACGGATTGTTTGAGCGAAGTGCCTTTGAACGGATATCCTTGATACCTACAGTTTCAACAACTGCACGAACAGGTCCGCCGGCAATAACTCCGGTACCGGGAGCAGCGGGTTTCATAAGAACTACGCCTGCACCGTACTTACCGATAATTTCATGAGGAATTGTAGTACCCTTAAGAGATACATGAATTAAATTCTTCTTCGCATCCTCAATACCTTTGCGTATTGCGTCCGGTACTTCGCCGGATTTACCGAGACCGAAGCCAACGGTTCCGTTTCCGTCACCAACAACTACAAGTGCTGCGAACTTGAAAATTCTACCGCCCTTTACTGTCTTGGAAACACGGTTTATCGCTACTACGCGTTCTTGCAATTCGTTTACATTAGCCGTTGTTTCATTCATAGCCAAAGCTTTTTCCTCCTTCATTAGAACTTGAGGCCACCCTCACGGGCACCTTCGGCCAGCTCTTGGACACGGCCGTGATAAATATAGCCACCGCGGTCAAAAACAACTGTTGTTATTTTCTTGTCTGCGGCACGCTCTGCGAGTAATTTGCCCACATTGTGAGCTGCTGTTTTATTTCCGCCATACTCTACAAAATCTTTTTCAACTGTTGACGCTGATACGAGTGTAACACCCTTATCGTCATCAATCAACTGTGCATATATATGCTGCAGGGAGCGGAATACATTAAGGCGAGGACATTCAGCTGTGCCGTGAATCTTACCACGAACTCTCTTATGACGCTTAAGTCTTGCCTTTTTGCTGTCAGGTCTGTTAACCATTGAGTTTCACTCCTTCTTTTAAGACTATTTACCGCCCTTACCGGCTTTACCTTCCTTGCGGCGGATGTATTCATCAACATACTTGATACCCTTACCCTTATACGGCTCAGGCGGACGCTTTTCGCGAACTTCTGCTGCGAACTGACCAACCTTCTGCTTATCGGGACCGGATATTACAATCTTGTTGGGAGACGGAACTTCTACTGTAATACCGTCTGTTTCGGGCATGATTACCTGATGTGAGTAACCGATATTAAGAACTAAGTTCTTACCGTCCTTAGCTGCACGATAACCAACACCATTAACTTCAAGCTCTTTTGAATAGCCTTTGCTTACACCCTCTACCATGTTAGCAATAAGTGAGCGTGTCAAGCCGTGAAGTGACCTGTTCAACTTGTTATCATCAGGACGAGTAACAACGATTGTTTCGCCGTCCTTTGTTACAGATATATTGCTGTGCACTGTCTGAACGAGTGTTCCTTTTGCACCCTTAACGGTAACAGTGCTGCCGTCAATATTAACTTCGACTCCTGCGGGAATCTCGATGGGCATTCTGCCTATTCGTGACATTTTACAGCACCTCCTTACCAAACAAATGCAAGGACTTCGCCACCTACATTAGCAGCACGAGCATCCTTGTCCGTTAAAATACCCTTTGATGTTGAGAGGATTGCAATGCCTAAGCCTTTCATAACTTTGGGCATATCCTCACAGTTGGTGTATATACGCAGACCGGGCTTGGAAACTCTGCGTAAACCAGTTATAACCTGAGATTTGTTGGGACCGTACTTCAAAGCGATTTCGATAACGCCCTGTTTGCCGTCCTCTTCAACTTTAAATCCTTTTACATATCCTTCATCAACAAGAATCTGAGCAATTGCCTTCTTCATGTTGGATGCGGGAATTCTTACAGTATCATGCTTTGCGGAATTCGCATTACGAATTCTTGTGAGCATATCTGCAACTGAATCTGTGATTTGCATACGTCAACCTCCTTTTGCAATCGCTCTTACCAGCTTGCTTTTCTTACACCGGGGATCTGACCCGCATGAGCGAGCTCTCTGAAGCAGATACGACATACTCCGTATTTACGAAGATATGCATGCGGCCTGCCACAGATTTTGCATCTGTTGTACTGTCTTGTTGAATACTTTGCAGGTCTTGCCTGCTTAACTTTCATCGCTGTTTTAGCCACAGTTATACCTCCTTAATTACTTAGAAAACGGAGCGCCCATAAGTGTAAGCAGCTCTCTTGCTTCTTCGTCTGTTTTTGCTGTTGTGACAAAGCATAAATCCATGCCACGAACCTTGTCAATCTTATCATAATCGATTTCGGGGAAAATCAACTGCTCTTTGATACCCATTGAGTAGTTACCCTTACCGTCGAATGAATCGGGATTGATACCTCTGAAATCTCGAACTCTCGGAAGTGCGATGTTGAAGAATCTATCAAGGAATTCATACATTCTGTCGCCTCTGAGTGTTACTTTTGCACCGATTGTCATGCCTTCACGGAGCTTGAAGTTAGCAACTGACTTTCTCGCTTTGCAAAGTACGGGCTTCTGACCTGTAATCTGCATAAGGTCTGATACAACTGCATCAAGTACCTTCGGGTTGTCACGAGCTTCGCCGCAACCAACATTGATAACGATTTTGTCAAGCTTCGGGATCTGCATGACGCTCTTGTACTCAAACTTCTTCATGAGTGCAGGAGCAACTTCTTTTGCATAGAAATCTTTTAATCTTGCCATTTGTCATGTCCCTCCCTATTATTCAAACTCTGCGTTACAATCGCTTTTTTTGCATGTACGCATCTTCTTACCCTTTGAATTTACTGTGCTGCCTGTTCTTGTCGGACGACCACACTTGGGGCAGATGAGCTGTACCTTGTCAGCATAGAGTGCACTTTCAGCTTTGATAAGTCCACCGGGTTCACCAACCTTACGGGGCTTAACATGCTTGGTTACGATGTTAACACCTTCAACGATAACTTTGTTCTCTTTGGGACTAACTGCTAAAACCTTGCCTCTTTTGCCGCGATATTTACCATTGATAACTACGACCTCATCACCGGTCTTTACATGAACTTTATTCATCTCTTCTGCACCTCCCGATTAAAGCACTTCCGGAGCGAGGCTGAGAATCTTAAGATAATCTTTTTCTCTCAACTCTCTTGCTACGGGTCCAAAGATACGAGTGCCTTTGGGATTTTTGTCTTCTTTAATAATTACGGCTGCATTTTCGTCGAAACGAATGTATGTGCCGTCTTCTCTGCGAAGGCCTTTAACAGATCTAACGATAACTGCTCTGACTACTTCGCCCTTTTTAACAACGCCGCCGGGTGCAGCCTTCTTAACTGAAGCTACTACCACGTCGCCGATATTGGCATACCTCCTGCCGGTACCACCGAGTACGCGAATGCACATAAGCTCTTTTGCGCCCGTGTTATCGGCAACCTTGAGGTAACTCTGTTGCTGTATCACAGTGTTTGCCTCCTTACTTTCTTCACCAAATTATTTGGCTTTCTCGATTATTCTTACAAGACGCCATCTCTTATCCTTTGATAAGGGACGGGTTTCCATGATTTCAACACGGTCGCCGATTCCGCACTCATTAGCCTCGTCATGAGCCTTGATTTTAACTGTACGGTTAACGATCTTTTTGTAAAGCGGATGCTTTACTCTGTCTTTAACAGTAACAACGATGGTTTTGTCCATCTTGTCGCTGGTAACCATGCCGACCTGAGTTTTTCTAAGGTTTCTTTCACTCATTTAATTCTGCCTCCCTTTCTTACGCTTCAGCGTTAAGTTCGTTTTCGCGCTGAATTGTCTTAATTCTTGCGATGTCTTTCTTAACAGCCTTGATGCGCATCGGGTTATCGAGCTGGTTTATGGCTTGCTGGAAGCGCAGTTTAAACAGCTCATCTTTCAACTCAAGAAGCTTAGCATCCAACTCTTTTGTTGACAGTTTTTTGATTTCACTGGCTTTCATTATTGCTCACCACCCGTTTCTTCCTTAGTTACAAATTTACATTTGATGGGCAACTTATTAGCTGCAAGACGCATAGCTTCTCTTGCAAGTGCCTCATCAACGCCGGCAATTTCAAACATTACTCTGCCCGGCTTAACTACTGCTACCCAGTATTCCGGAGAACCTTTACCTGAACCCATTCGAGTTTCAGCAGGTTTCTCTGTGATCGGCTTATCCGGGAATATCTTAATCCATACCTTACCGCCACGCTTAATATGACGAGTCATAGCGATACGGGCTGCCTCAATGTGGTTTGATTTAATCCAAGCGGGTTCAAGTGCTACAAGACCGAAGTCACCGTAGTTAACTTTTGTACCTCTGGTTGCGTTACCCTTGATGACACCTCTCTGCGGTTTACGGTATTTAACGCGTTTAGGTAATAACATTAGCGTGCTCCCCCTTCCTTGCGAGGTCTGCGGCTATCGTGGAGGACTTCGCCTCTGTAAATCCATACTTTAACGCCGATACGACCATAAGTTGTGTCTGCTTCAGCAAAACCGTAGTCGATGTCTGCTCTGATAGTCTGCAGCGGGATTGTTCCCTCATGATAATGTTCAGTACGAGCGATTTCAGCACCGCCTAATCGTCCTGATACCTGTGTTTTGATACCTTTTGCTCCAAGCTTCATTGTTCTGCCGATTGCCTGCTTCAAAGCTCTTCTGAACGATACACGCTTTTCAAGCTGTAAAGCAATACCCTCTGCAACGAGCTGTGCATTCAAGTCAGGCTGTTTTACTTCAACGATGTTGATGAAAACTTCCTTTTCTGTACCGAGCTTCTTCTGGCAAGTTGCCTTAAGCTTCTCGATTTCAGAACCGCCGCGGCCGATTACCATGCCGGGCTTTGCACAGTGAATATTGATGCGTACGCGCTTTGCGTCGCGTTCAATCTCTACCTTCGGTACACCGGCAGGAGCTAATGTCTTAAGGAGATACTCGCGAAGTTCATAGTCTTCAACCAATGTGTTGCCGAAGTCCTTTTTATCAGCGAACCAACGAGATTCCCAGTTCTTGATAACACCGATTCTTAAACCGGTGGGGTTAATTTTCTGGCCCATTATTTATCCTCCTCCTTGCCTTATTCCATTTCCTTGAGTACAAGGGTGATGTGCGATGTCTTTTTGTTTATACGGAACGCACGACCTTGTGCTCTGGGTCTTATACGCTTAAGAGTCGGACCCTGGTCTACCTGGCAAGATGCAACATAAAGTTTAGAAACATCCATATTGTGGTTGTTTTCTGCATTTGCCATTGCTGACTTCAACAACTTCATAAGCGGTTCACACGCGGCCTTCGGCGTGTGCTTGAGAATTGCCATAGCCTTATTTGCAGGCTGATTGCGGATTAAGTCCAATACGATCTGCACCTTTCTGGGCGCAATACGAACAAATGTTACCTTGGCCTTAGATTCCATTGTTTACACACTCCTTTCGACCTTTATTTTGAATTAGATGTTTTTGAACCTGCATGACCTCTGAAGGTTCTTGTAGGTGCGAATTCACCGAGTTTATGTCCGACCATATCTTCTGTTACATATACGGGAACATGCTTGCGTCCGTCATGAACTGCGAATGTATGACCAACAAAATCCGGGAAGATTGTGGAGCTGCGGCTCCATGTCTTCAAGACGATTTTCTCGCCTGTTTCATTCATTTTTAAAACTCTTTCGTACAACTTAGGCTGTACATAGAATCCTTTTTTTGTACTTCTGCTCATTATTCTTAGCTCCTTTCTCGACCTTATTTGTCGTTACGACGCTTAATAATAAGCTTGTCAGATGCCTTTTTATGAGCTCTGGTCTTGTAACCGAGTGCCGGTTTACCCCAAGGAGTAACAGGACCTGAACGACCGATAGGTGCTTTACCTTCACCACCACCGTGGGGATGGTCGCACGGGTTCATAACAGAACCTCTGACTGTCGGACGCCAACCCATGTGGCGTTTTCTACCTGCCTTACCGATTTTAACATTTTCGTAATCGGCATTACCTACCTGGCCAACTGTAGCCATACACTGTGCAGGAACATTTCTGAGCTCGCCTGAGGGCAATCTGAGAAGAGCGTAAACGCCTTCCTTAGCCATAAGCTGTGCTGAGTTACCTGCTGCTCTTGCCAACTGTCCGCCTCTGCCGGGATAAAGCTCAACATTGTGAACAACTGTACCTGTGGGGATATTTTCAAGCGGTAATGCGTTACCGGGCTTGATATCAGCTGTTTTGCTTGATGAAACTTTGTCGCCAACCTTAAGACCAACGGGAGCAAGGATATATCTCTTTTCACCGTCTTCATACTGAACGAGTGCAATATGTGCTGAACGGTTGGGGTCATACTCTAATGTGAGTACTGTTGCAGTGATGTCCATCTTATCTCTCTTGAAATCGATAACACGGTACTTTCTGCGGTTTCCGCCACCTCTGTGACGAACTGTGATTCTTCCGTAGCTGTTACGACCTGACTTCTTGTTAAGAGGCTCTAAGAGGCTTCTTTCAGGTGCGACCTTTGACAACTCGGAGTAGTCTGTAACCGACATATTGCGTCTTGCGTTGCCTGTCGGCTTGTAAAACCTAATTGACATTTAATTCACACTCCTGTTAAGCGGCTTTGCGGAGCATGTCAACTCCATACTTTACCGCCGGAATTTTAATTGTTTTTAGTCTGCTGACTTAAGCCATACCGTCAAAGAAATCGATTGTCTTTGACTTTTCTGTAAGTGTTACGATAGCCTTCTTCCAAGCTGCCGTATAACCTTCGCTTCTGCCCTGTCTTCTGAGCTGACCGCGAACATTCATTGTGTTAACCTTTGCAACCTCAACTGAGAAAAGCTCTTCAACAGCTTTTTTAATCTCAATCTTGTTAGCATCTTTTGCTACTTCGAAAGTATACTTTTTAAGTTCGATACCTTCCATTGAAGCTTCTGTGATGATAGGACGGAGGATAATATCCTGTGCTAATTTACTCATTATGCATATACCTCCTCAATCTTTGCCACTGCATCCTCAAGTACGATAATTGTATCGCTGTTGAGAATATCGTAAACATTAAGTGTGCTTACGAGTGTTGTCTTAACACCTGCAATGTTTCTTGCACTTCTGTAAATGATGTCATCCTTTTCGGGGAGAACAATCAAAACTTTCTTGCCTGTTTCAAGTGCTGACAATACTTTAACAATTTCTTTAGTTTTGATAGCATCAAGAGCTAAGCCTCTCAATACGATCAATTCTTCTGCTGCTACCTTGCTTGAAAGTGCTGACTTCATAGCAAGTCTTCTGACTTTCTTGTTTATTGAAAATCCATAGCTGCGAGGTTTCGGGCCGTGAGCGATACCGCCGTGTGTCCACTGGGGTGAACGGGTTGAACCCTGTCTTGCTCTACCTGAACCCTTCTGTCTCCAAGGCTTCTTTCCTCCGCCGCTTACTTCTGAGCGTGTGCGGGTGGACTGAGTGCCCTGACGCTGGTTAGCCAAATAATTGACTACTACAAGATGCATTGCTGATACATTGGGAGTTATTCCGAATATACCTTCGGAAAGCTCTATATCAGAAACCTTCTTGCCTGATGTTTCGAATACTGATACGTTAGGCATTTATTACACTCCTTCCCTTACGCTTTTTTTACGCTGTCTTTGATTACAACAATGCCGCCCTTGGGACCGGGAATGGCACCCTTGATAGCGATAAGGTTGTTTTCTGCATCGATTTTAACAACGCTCAAATTCTGGATTGTTACTCTCTCTGCACCTAAGTGACCTGCAAGTTTCTTTCCCTTGTAAACTCTTGACGGGTCTGAACAAGCACCCAATGAACCTGCGTGTCTTGCAACAGGACCTGTACCGTGGGATTCTTTAAGTCTGCTGAAGTTCCATCTTTTGATTGAACCTGCAGTACCTTTACCCTTGCTCTTGCCGACAACATCAACGATGTCGCCAACTGCGAATGTGTCAGCTTTAAGAATGTCGCCGACATTCAAAGTATCGATGTCGTCCAATCTGAACTCCTTCAATACCTTCTTGGGAGCTACATCGCCTTTTGCAAAGTGACCCTTCATGGGCTTGTTTACACGATGAAGCTTCTGATCACCGAAGCCAACCTGAACTGCCTGATAGCCGTCGTTCTCGATTGTCTTCTTCTGGACTACGGGGCACGGACCTGCTTCAACTACTGTTACGGGAATTAAATTACCGTTTTCGTCGAAAATCTGAGTCATGCCGAGCTTTTTGCCGATAAGACCTTTTTTCATTTTATTTTCCTCCTTATAGGTTATTGGTTGGCTCTCGCCAACATGACCTGCGGCGTCGAGCTAATTAAAGCTTGATTTCGATTTCAACGCCTGCGGGAAGCTCAAGACCTGTCAGAGCTTCAACGGTCTTGTTTGAAGGTCTGATAATGTCGATAAGCCTTTTGTGAGTTCTCTGCTCAAACTGTTCGCGGGAATCCTTGTACTTGTGAACAGCACGAAGGATTGTAACAACTTCCTTCTCTGTCGGGAGCGGTACGGGACCTGCTACCTGAGCGTTTGTACGCTTTGCTGTTTCAACGATTTTCTCCGCTGCTTTGTCTACGAGATTGTGATCGTAGCTCTTGAGCCGAATTCTGATTTTTCCTTTGACTGCCATGGTTACGCCTCCTTAAAATTTGGCGGGCATTGTTTAAAAGCTATACTGTTCCGGGTGTGTCGTGATCCCCGTCTAAAAAATCCGGAAAAAATTATTTCCGGTTCATAGGCAGTATTGCCCTAAACAATCTCTCCCCCAAAAATCCGCAAAGGTACGGTAAATCGGGGTGCGAGAAATCTTCGCCCGGTTTAAAATCGGACATACTCCGCAGAAATTTCCTACCGCGTGGGTAGCCACCTCCTGCATCAACGCACATCAAAACGCATACTCCACCAATACTAAAGCATGCTGAAGTATGATACCATAAAAATACACATAATGCAAGTGTTTTTTCAAAAAAAGTTAAAAAATTATCAAAAAAATTCGATACCCCGAATATCTTGTATTCCAAGACATTCGAGGTACTACAAATAGTATTAAATTATATTAAAAATCCAGCGGTACGCTTATATTTGCTACCGTATTACCGTTTTTATCCGTTGCAACAAGCTCCATATCATAGGTTTGGTTATCTTCATAGCTTATGCCGTCCAATTCAACTCCGCTTAACATGCAGGTGTGTGCATCTTTCACCGATACAAAGACTGCATATCCGTTCGTTATTTCAGCTCTCATTGAACTGATAGCTATTGAGGGGATTTCATAAGTTTCCGTTGCGGTGAGTATTCTTCCCGTGAATGCAACCTCTCCCCAATCTTCAGTTGTCGGTATCATAACCTCGACATCGGTAAGATTGCGGAACATCTTTCCGCCGATAATCGGAATTTCTTCGCCGAAAGAAGCCGTTGCCGTCACTCCGTCTGCCGATGTAAGGTTTACCGCCGTCGGTTCTGTTGCTCCCGACTGAGGTGTGCTTGTTGGTATGATGCCGGCTGATTTTATAAGCCTGATATTGCTGCCGCTGTTTTTCAGCCCGAGAACTTTTATTCTGTTGCCTTCCGCATTTACGAAAAAACCGTCGGGAACATAAATATATATTGTTTTACCATCAGAGAAGCTTTCACTCGGATTTAAAATAGCAGTACGGAACGATTCAGCTATAACAATATCATTGTTGAAGCTGTGTTGATTTGTTTTATCAACATAGGCAATTATGCTTTCGTTAGTATTGCCCGCCGTCGAAAAGCAAAGTTCATTTCCATATAAATCTGTAAGGCTGAGCTTCAGTACATAGTTGTCATAAGTTGCTCTCATATATGCCTGTTCAACATCACTTACAAGCTTGCTTTCAAATCTGAGTATGAAGGTTACCGCTTTTGAAGCATTACCGTCGACCTTGAAGGTCCCCTCGTCAAAGAAAATCTTAACAGAACAAGCGGTATCAAATCTGATGAGCTTGTTCACCTTTTCAAAAATATCCTTATCATCAATATAAAGCTTAATACTGATATTGTCGTCGCTTTTTTCAACCTTTACGGTTTCCTCTGTCGGCTCAAGCTCAAACTTTTTGCTGTCAGAAAAATGTATTCTGATTCTGTCGGCTTTTTTATAAGTAAAAGAGTCAGGCTTTTCGCCGAAAGCTTCTGTAAAAGTTTTTTCATCAAGAATAAGCTTTATATGAGGTTTGTTCGAGCTTTGTGAAAAAAGTACTTCCTCGGGCGACAACTCAACCGATGAATAGCTTGAATCATCAACCTCTTTTTTGTTCTTAAAATATATGCCTGTTCCGACACCGACTACAATAGCCAAAACAACGAATGCCGATATAACCGCCAAAAGTTTTTTGTTCATATTCCCGCTCCTCTTTTTCATTATAATATATTAAGAAGCTTTCTCGCTTGCAATTTCATATTTATCTTCAACTGAGCTTTTCTCGAGCTTTACAACCACAAGCTCGGGATTGTTGTTAATTCTGACCGGCACCACGCTGTTCCCTATTCCGCGGCTGATTATCATCGTTGTGTTTCTTTCATTAAATTCTCCCGCATCATATTCCGGGAAAAATCCCTGATTCGGCACAAGCACACCACCAAGAAACGGAATCCTCACCTGACCTCCGTGTGCGTGTCCGCATAAAACAAGGTTTATATCAAACGCTTTGTATATATCAAAAAGCTCGGGTCTGTGTGCAAGCAGTATTGTATATCCGCTGACATCATGCATTATACTGTTCAGATTATAATTGGTTATTTCCTCGTAATGCTCCTCAAACACGGAAACCATTCTCGGGTCTTCAACACCCAACAGAGTAATTTTCTGACCGTCTTTTTTAATTTCGCACTTTGAATTGTCCATAACAATTACACCAAGCCGACTAAGCTCGTTTTTTATTGTATCATAATTTTCGAGTCGACCCTCGTGATTACCCGTTACATAATAGCAGGGTGCAATCTTAACCGCCTGTTCCGCAAATCGCATCGCAACATCAATATCCGTATGTCTTGAATCGACAAGATCTCCCGTAATCGCAATCATATCAGGTTTTACTTCTTTGAGTGCGTTAATCAGCTTTTCGTTATTTTCACCTTTTTCCGCATTGTGCAAATCCGATACCTGTGCAATGGTATATCCCGAAAAAGCTGACGGGAGAAGATTGCTTTCTGCCGTATATTCGGTAACATCAAGGGTAAGATTTCCCCACACTATCCATGTGCAGAATCCTGCCAGCAAAATTATGACGGCAGAAATTACGGATATAATTTTTATCTTCTTACTTTTCATAATTCACATTCCCGTATTGACAACCTTTCCATTACATTATAATATATAAGAAAAACAAAAGGAGCTATTATAATGAAAAGATTTTTATGTGTTTTACTTTCAGCTTTAACCTTATGCTTGTGTTTTGCTGCTTGCGGAAAAAATGATACCGAAACAACCGCACCAACATCAACCGAACACTCAAAAGTTAAGTTCACAATGGAAAACGGCGGTGAGTTCACAATCGAGCTTTACCCGGAATATGCACCCGAGACGGTTGCTAACTTCTTAAAGCTTGTCGGTGAGGGTTTCTATGACGGGCTCACTTTCCACAGAGTTATCGAGGGCTTCATGGCTCAGGGTGGCGAACATCCTCAGGAGGCTCTGATGGACATAAAAACCGTTAATGGCGAATTCGCAAACAACGGCTTCACACAGAACACTCTCAAGCATGAACGAGGTGTTATTTCCATGGCAAGAACAGACGACCCCAACTCCGCCTCAACACAGTTCTTTATCTGCTATGATTCAGCACCTCACCTTGACGGTGGCTACGCCGCTTTCGGTAAAGTTATTGATGGCATGGAAGTCGTTGACGATTTCCTCAAGACAGAAAGAACTATGGGCTTTGACGGTCAGCTTTCATCACCCGTTGAGCCTATCGTAATCAAAGCTGCAGTTGTACTTTAATTACTCGTACATTTTCTGCTGGCGAATATCTCTTCCGCAAAAAAACAGAGATTTATAATTTCCGATAATTCTCGAGGTTATTCTCTGAGTATATTTTTCTTCTAATTCCTTGAAGGTTAAGTTTGTACTGATTATGGTCGGCTTACCTTCAAGGATTCTTGTATTTATAATATTGTATACTGCCGCAACCGTGAAAGATGTCGTAAATTCCGCACCGAGGTCGTCAATTATAAGAAGGTCACATTCAAGCATCGCTTCCTCTGCATCAACATCATCTGCGGCTGCTCTGCCGAAGCGTTCATTTTCAAGCTTTGTGAGAAGATTCTGTGCGGAGCCGTAGATTACACCATAGCCTTTTCTGATAGCCTTACCCGCAATCGCAAGCGACAAATGTGTTTTGCCTAAGCCTGTTGCTCCGTACATAAAGATGCTTTCCGATTTTGAAGAAAAATCATCGGCATAATTTTTACAGTACTCATAAATTTCTCCCATCTTTGCCTTGGGGGAAATTTTAAATTTCGGGTCTGCTTCCACAGGATAATATTTAAGAGAAAAATTTTCAAAGGTTGATTTTTCAAGCGGTGCTTTCAGACACAATTCAGCATAAGATAATTGTCTGAGCAGATTTCGGTGACACTCACACATCTTGCCGTCAACAAAGCCCTTATCCTCACAGACTTTGCAGGAATAACTTACCGTCAGATAATCCTCAGGTAACCCCATGCTTTTTAAAATCTCTGCTCGTTTTGCCTGTGCGGAAAGATTTTTTTCTGCAAGAGCTTCAATATAAGACTTTGCATTTGCACCCATACCGATAGCCTTGATTGCCGCAAGACCCGCATCAGCCATTTCTTTTTCAAGTGTCAATATTTCAGGGTGTGCGTCGGCAACGGTATCGTGCCTCTGCTTTGCACTATATTCCGCATCATCTCGTCTTTGCTGTAAAACGGATTTTGCTCTATCATAAATTCTTCTGCTATATACCATACTTCTTCCCTCTAAATCAATTTTTTATAATCAAAAACCATGTTGCTCTTATATAACTTTTTAATGCAGAATGCAAAATGCAAAATGCAGAATGAATGGTGGACTTCGTCCACACCTATTTTAAATCTGCATTGTTGGTTTTCTTACATATCGACATCAGTATTGCAATTATTTCATCAATATCTTTTTCTAAACTTTTAAATTCTCTTTCATTCAGATAATCTGTTCTGTATAACAATCTTAACCAATAATATGATTCGTTTGCTTCTTTCAAAGCAATATTCATTTTTGTATTAAAATCAGGTTTTGTTTGACCTCTTTGTGCCTCTGCTACATTCGCACCTATACTTGTTCCGCTTTTGAGTAACTGCTTTGATAAAACAAATTCTTTCTTTTCGTAGTTCAAATGTTTATATAAATTTACTATTCTTACAGCAAATTCAAAACTTTTGCTTTCTATGATATTTTCACCCATGTTTATTCCTCGTTACTTTTTAATAAATCAAAATATTTTCGTGCATAAACATTTTTCACAGAAATAGTGCGAACAATTTAAAACGGGTGTGGGCTTTGCCCACCCGACATTCTGCACTCTGCATTATGCATTATGCATTGAATAATAATCAGATGCAGAATTTTTCACTATTTCTTATATTTGAGTGGCGTATTTAACACTTTTTGCATATACTCATCAATATCATAAGATGCTTCTGAAGTTGTTGCAGTTTTTGCTTCTGCATATTTTTGTTTATCAGCTTCCACCGCTTCGGGAGTTAAAATTGAATTTTCGTACCAATTCTGCAAAACCTTATTCATATAGGGAAAGCTCAATTTTGTTGTGTGATTCGCCATTTCTTCATAAGCCAAGTGCATCATCTCGAGGCTCATGTTCCATTCATTCTGCCACACATCAAGATAGTCCGCTTGCTTCTTTGTCGGCGTAGAATTTGATATTCCCGTAAGTGAACAAAGCTGCTTCCATGTTTCGTTCTTTTTAGACAGTGATTCAATCATCTCATCGGCTTTTTCAAGTGTATCTATCTCTTTTTCTGCCCAATCTCTACCGACGGTTGCTATGTATGACATCGAGGTCTTATGAACTGACTTACAATACTCAACAAGCATGAGTATTACTTCGACCGGTAAGCCGTAGTGGTCATGGAGCATAAGAAGATTGCTCATTGAATCGTAGCCGATTGTTCTGCCGAGCTTCGTCTGGGTTTCATTGAAAAGGAACTTAATTTCCTCCGATTCGTCACACCGTGCGGCAATCTGTTCATTGGTCGGTCTTTGCTCCTGAGAATATACAAGCAACTTTGATTCTTTTTTCTTCGGTTTTTCTTCAGTTATTTCTGATACTTGCGGTGCTTCTTCCACTCTCACCGTAACGCCGTCAACACTAAGCACTCCGCTTTGTATCCAATATTGCAGTGCGTCCCTTACATCATCTGCCGAATAACCGATAGCTTTTGCTATGTCATTCTCGTCAAACGCTTCTCCATTGTGCCTTATTATCCACAAAAGTGCTTTTATCTGTATTGCTCCCGCAAGCTTTATGTGCTTGTCCACAACAACTGACGGAACCGCAAAAATTGATGTCCATAATTGGGGATTTATATTATACATCTTTCTTCCTCTTACTATATATTTATACTAATACATTATAGCATAGCTTCTTAAAATCTCAAATATATTTTTAATATTTCTCTTTTTTTACAAATTTTCTTAATATTTTTATCAAAAATTCATAAACCGCACTTGAAAAATCTGTGTTTTACTGTTATAATATATCAAAATCGTATTATTGGGGGTGCACACATGAATATAGCTTTAATCGCCCACGATGCTAAAAAAGAGCTTATGACACAATTTTGCATAGCTTACTGCGGTATACTAAGCCGTCACAGTCTGTTTGCAACAGGCACTACAGGTAAGCTTGTTTCCGACGCAACAGGTTTGAAAATCCAACGCTTCATGAGTGGTCATCAGGGTGGCGACCAGCAGATTTCTGCTCGTATAGCTTGTAACGAAATTGACTTATTGTTACTTTTCCGTGACCCTATGAACCCTAAGCCGCATGAGCCTAACGAAGCAAATCTTCTCCGCTTGTGTGATGTTCACAATGTACCGGTCGCAACAAATATCGCTACTGCAGAAGCTTTGATTCACAGCCTCGAAAGAGGCGACCTTGATTGGCGCGATATTGTCAACCCGAAAAACAACCATTGACTTTTTGAGTGTCGAATAATATTCGGCACTCTTGGGTTTTTAGGAGAAATCAGCAGGACAACCTTTTGCTGATTTTTTAACTATGCTCTGTCAGGCTACGCAGAGAGATACTTCAAAATCAGTAGTCGGAAAGGCACATAATTATGGCATTGATAACTAAAGCTGTTAAGGGCACACTTGATTTTCTGCCCCAGAACATTTATAAAAATCAATTTATTGAAAATTCACTTTTGCAGATTGGTGAGTGTTTCGGTTTTAAAGAAATCCGCACACCCGTATTTGAGCATACAGAGCTTTTCACTCGTTCTGTCGGCGACACAACAGATGTTGTTCAGAAAGAGATGTATACTTTTGACGATAAAGGCGGACGCAGTATAACACTCCGTCCCGAGGGCACTGCGGGTGCAGCAAGAGCTTTCCTCGAAAACGGACTTTTCAACGAGCCGTTGCCAATGAAGGTGTGCTATCTCACATCCTGCTACCGTTATGAAAAACCGCAGGCAGGCAGACTTCGTGAGTTTCATCAGTTCGGTGTTGAATGCTTCGGTACATCTGACCCTGCAGCTGATGCTGAAGTCATCGCTTTAGCTTCACAGATATTTGATTTCTTTGAAGTCGATAACATCGCCTTGCAGATAAATTCAATCGGTTGTCCGAAGTGCCGTGCCGAATATCATAAAGCATTAAAGGAATACTTTGAAAGCAAGAAGGCGGACCTTTGCCACACTTGTCTTGAAAGACTTGATAAAAATCCGATGCGTATTTTAGACTGCAAGAGTCCGATTTGCTCGGACATCGCAAAGGACGCTCCCAAGATTCTCGATTATCTCTGTGAAGAATGTGACGAGCATTTTAAAATGGTGCAGAAATACCTTGCCGTTCAGGGCATTGAATATACAGTCAATCCGTCAATAGTCAGAGGACTTGACTATTACACAAAAACCGTTTTTGAGTTTGTATCAAATGACATCGGTGCACAAGGTACCGTATGCGGCGGCGGCAGATACGACGGTCTTATCGAAGAAATCGGCGGTCCGTCAATTCCGTCACTCGGCTTTGGTATGGGTCTTGAAAGACTTATGCTTTTATTGGAAGCTCAAAACAAAAAATTCCCCGTCGAGAGAAAGCCTGAACTTTTCATAGTAACAATCGGTGACGAAGCAAAATTAAAAGCAGTTGAGCTTGCAAGAGAATTAAGACTTGACGGCTCATCGGTACTCTATGACCTCGGCGGTCGTTCGATGAAGGCACAGATGAAGCTTGCAAACAAGCTCGGTGCACAGACAGTAATCGTTCTCGGTGAGGACGAAATCAAAAATGATGAAGCGACAATCAAAGACATGGCTTCAGGTGCAACAGAAAGTATCAAGCTTTCTGAGCTTCCCGACAGATTCATGAGCTTTTTGATGCAACAGGCAGCAGTACAGGCTGCAGATGCACTTAATTTTTTCAATACGGAAGGATAAATTGATATGGAACTTATGACAGGATTAAAACGCACAAATTATTGCGGTGAGCTTCGTGCTTCCGATATCGGCAAAACCGTTACGGTTATGGGTTGGGTGCAGAGAAGTCGCGATCTCGGTGCACTTATCTTTATTGATTTGCGTGACCGCACAGGTATTTTACAGCTCGCTTTTGACGAAAACACCGACAAGGCTATTTTTGATAAAGCTTTCACCGTCCGCAGTGAGTTCGTTCTCGCTGTAACCGGACTTGTTCGTGAGCGTTCATCAAAGAATAAGGATATCCCCACCGGTGATATTGAAATCGAAGTTACAGACCTTAGAATCTTAGGCAAGAGTGAAACTCCGCCTTTCGAAATCGTTGAAAATTGTCCGACGGGTGAAGCTATCCGCTTGAAATACCGTTATCTTGATTTGAGAAGACCCGATTTGCAGAAAAACATTCTTCTCCGTCACAAGATTGCAAAGGTTACAAGAGATTATTTCGACGAAAACAACTTCATCGAAATTGAAACTCCTATTCTTATTAAATCAACTCCCGAGGGTGCAAGAGATTTCCTTGTTCCCAGCAGAATTCATAACGGTTCATTCTATGCACTTCCTCAGTCTCCTCAGCTTTACAAGCAGTTATCAATGGTTGCGGGCTTTGACCGTTATATGCAGATTGCCCGCTGCTTCCGTGACGAGGATTTACGAGCTGACCGTCAACCCGAATTCACTCAGATTGACTTTGAAATGTCATTCGTTGACATGGAAGATGTACTTTCAATCGGTGAGGGCTATATCAAAAGAATTTTCAAAGATATCCTCAATATCGACATTCCCGAAATTCCGAGGCTCACATACAAAGAAGCTCTTGAACGCTTCGGCTCAGACAAGCCCGACACTCGTTTTGCCATGGAGCTTTATGACCTTACAGACATCGTTAAGGATTGCGGTTTTGGTGTATTCACAGGTGCAATCAACGGCGGCGGCAGCGTAAGAGGTATTACCGCAAAGAACGCAGTCAATAAGCTTTCAAGAAAAGAAATCGACAAGCTCACAGAGTTTGTAAGAGGTATCGGTGCAAAGGGCCTTGCATGGATAAGACTTCTTGAAAACGGTGACATCGCTTCATCTTTTGCTAAGTTTATGACAGAAGATGAAATGAAAGCTATCCTCGACAAAGCAGGTGCTCAGGCAGGCGATGTTGTACTCATCATCGGCGACACAAAGAATTCACTTGTTTACTCAATTCTCGGTGCTTTGCGTTGTGAGGTTGCAAACAGACTTGGAATTATCCCCGAAAACCTTTTCAACTTCCTCTGGATTACAGAATTCCCGTTCTTTGATTGGGACGAAGATGCTCAGCAGTTTGTTGCAATGCATCATCCTTTCACATCTCCTATGGACGAGTGTCTTGATTACCTCGAAAGCGACAAAGCTAATGTCCGTGCAAAGGCTTACGACCTTGTATTAAACGGCATTGAATTATCATCAGGTTCAATCAGAATCACAGACCCCGATTTGCAGAACAGAATGTTCTCGCTTTTAGGCTTCTCCGAAGAAGAGGCTCATGAAAAATTCGGTTACCTTACCGACGCTTTCAAATACGGTGCACCTCCTCACGGCGGTATGGGTATCGGTCTTGACCGTCTTGTCATGCAGATGGTCGGTGCTGAAACATTAAGAGATGTAATAGCATTCCCGAAGCTTCAGAATGCAAGCGAATCAATGACTGAGTGTCCGTCACCTGTTGATACGCTTCAGCTCGACGAATTGGGAATTGAGCTTAAACCTATAGAAGAATAAATCAACGAATAATACTTCAATGTAATGGCAATAATTACATTGAAGTATTTTTTTGAGGTGTTCCTATGTTCGGCAAATTTAAAATCTACGGTAAAGCTCAGCTTCTCGGCACAACCCTTTCAAACATTCTTTTAATCCTTGCGGCATTTGTTTTAATCGCAGTATGTCTGTTAGTCCCTGTAGGAGTATATTTCATTCTCAATTCAGAGCCTCAGCTTTTCACTCGCAATATCCGAAATATTATAATAATTTCTTCCGCAGCACTCTCTTTTCTTTTTGTATTTGTTCCGACTGTTTTCGGTTTTTCAAATAAGTTTTTTTATTTTGAAAATGACAGCAAAACCTCGTGGCGTTCCTGGTATAAGCCTCTGCTTGCCGCAAAAAGCATCAGAGTTTTTTTTACCGATTTTTTTGTGAAACTTTTCTGGTTTATAATTTTTAATATCCCCGCACTCATAGTCATTGCGGCAACAGTTTTTTATGCGGTAAATATCGGTATTGCCGAAAATATTTTTTCCGTACTTGTCATACTTTCTTCCGCTTTGCTTTTGTGCGGAGGCTTTTTCACCTTTGTTTTTATACAAAGATATTTCCTTGTACCCTACTTCATTTTTAAAAATCCCCAAACAAAAATTAAAGAGGCTGTCAAAAACAGTACATTCCTCATGAATGACCTCTGTTTTAAAACAGCCCTTTTCAAGCTAAGCTTTATTCCTTGGTTTTTGAGTTGTGTTTTTATTCTGCCGATATTTTATGTTATACCCTATTATAAAACTTCCTGTTCATTCTTCGCTAAAGAGTGTAATTCTCTGTCGCAATAATCTCGCCGTTTTTGAGGTATGCTCTCGGCACTCTCTTGTTTATATCGCAAACAATTTCATAATTGATTGTACCCGTCTTTTTGGCAAGAGAAGTAACTGTTATACTCTCTTGACCGTCATTTCCGAAGATAACAACTTCGTCATCGGGCTTGACATTTATCCCGCTGACATCTATCATAGATTGGTCCATACAAATTCTGCCGACAAGCTTTGCTTTCTGACCTTTCACCAATACCTCGGTGTCGTTAGAAAGTGACCTAGGCAAACCGTCAGCATAGCCTATCGGAATTGTTGCGATTTTCTTTTTGCCGTCAGTGGTATATATTCTTCCGTAGCTTATCGGAGTACCCTCGTCAAGCTCTTTAACCATGGAGACAACTGTTTTCAGTTCCATAGCAGGTTGTAATTTATCGGTATCCGGAACAAATTCCGACGGCTCAAGTCCGTAAAGAATAATTCCGGGTCTGACCATATCCAGATGCATCTCGGGAAAACGCAGAGTGGCTGCCGAATTACAACAATGATGCAATTCAAATTTAACTCCTCTGCTTTCAAGGCGTGATATCATATCGAGGAATAAATCATACTGAAGTCTTGTAAAAACTTCCCCCGAGCCGTCCTCATCCGCACTTGCAAAATGCATGAAAATTCCCTCTTTATAAAGTGCAGGGAGACTACATATTTCTTCTATTTCATCAACCGCAGAAGAGTGTATAACATTATCATGATAAACAAATCCGATTCTTGACATTCCCGTGTCAATTTTAACATGGATATTCACTTCAACATTTCCTTCGGTTGCGAAATCTGATAAGGCTTTTGCATAATCAGAATCAAGCACTGTCTGCGATATTGAATTAAGTGCAAGAATCTTTGCATATTTAGGCGGAGTGTAACCCAATATCAATATCGGAATATCATCGCAGATTTTTCTCAATTGCAAAGCTTCCTCTAAATTTGATACGGCAAACCAATCCGTACCCGCCTCAACAAGCTCTTTTGCAACGAAGGTTATCCCGTGACCATAAGCGTTAGCCTTTACAACAGACATTATTTTTGTATGTTCTCCGACTTTTTCTCTGATACAGTCAAAATTATTCCTTATTTTATCAAGGTCAACCTCGCTCCAGGTTCTTTTAAAAAAATTATCCATTTCTACCTCTTGATATACAAACTTAAATCATATAGAATATTATAAAACATAAATATACTTTTGTAAACCCCAATGAAATAAGTCTAAGGAGGACTAAACATGAAAGAAATCAATGTAAGAGAAATCAAAGAAAATGCTGTGAAAATGATAAGCGATGATTGGATGCTCGTAACCGCAGGCGACGAATCAGGCTTTAACACCATGACCGCAAGCTGGGGCGGCATCGGTGAATTGTGGGCAAAGGATGTTGTTTTTGTTTTCATCAGACCTCAGAGATATACACTCGAGTTTGTTGAAAAAAACGATGTTTTTTCCCTGAGCTTTTTCGGCGGCAATTACAAAAAAGAGCTGACCTTCTGCGGCAGAAATTCAGGCAGAGTCGTTGACAAAATGAAAGAAACAAACTTCACACCCGTTTTTTCAGACGGTACAACATATTTTGATGAAGCTGAAACGGTACTTATCTGCAAAAAATTAGCCGTTACTGAAATCACTCCCGACAGTTTTATCGATAAAGACATCGATAAAAACTACACAAACAACGACTACCACAAAGTATTTGTAGCAGAAATAATCAAAACACTTCAGAAATAACAGTACAAAAAAAGAAAAGGAGCCATGAGGGGTATCATGGTCCTTTTCCTTTTAGCCGACTTCAATCGACTATAATTTTGAGGGGGTTGCTTTTGTAACCTTGCGGTTACTTGAGGAGGGGTAAATGTACTCAGAAATAAATCGCAAAGGGTGCGGCTCCCTTTACAAACCATTTAACTGTCCCCTGAGTACAATTAAAGTCTAATCTCAAAATATTAACACATTATGAATTGATATTTAACTTTTTTTAATTTTTTTATTAACAATATATTTTATAAACAAATGTTTGCATTTTTCAAATTTATGTGTTATAATAGCCTTGCAAAGAAATATTATTCAGAAAGGCTGTGAAATAATGGGACTTACCAATACGCAAAGAAAAGTTTACGAATATCTCGTAGAAAAGCTCCGTGACGGTGTTCCGCCGTCAGTGCGTGAAATCGGTGCCGCCGTGGGACTTCGCTCGACTGCTTCTGTTCAGGCTTGTCTTGCAGGACTTGAAAAAGAGGGTTATATATCTCGTGACCCCATGCTCAAAAGGTCCATCAGAATTGTCGGTCAATCCGACATGGTAACTCAGGTGCCGCTCTTGGGTACCGTTACTGCGGGTATGCCTATTCTTGCCGTTGAGCAGATTGAAAGATATCTCCCCTTCTCAGGTCGTCTGACTTCCGATAAAACAGTTTTCGCCTTGCATGTTAAAGGTGAAAGTATGATAAATGCAGGAATTTTAGACGGTGATATCGTCTTTGTTGAAAAAACTCCCGCTGCACACAACGGTGAGATTGTGGTTGCATTGATTGAAGATGAAGCTACTGTTAAAACTTTCTACAAGGAAAACGGACATTTCCGTCTGCAACCTGAAAACGATGAATTTGAACCGATTATTGTGAACGAAGTAATTATTCTCGGCAAAGTGATTGCACTCTACAGGGAAATGTAAGCTCGATTATTGCAAAAGGGGATGTAAAAAAGCGAAGACCGCATAAAACAAGATAAATCAAGGGGGCTTACAAGTCTGATGCTTGTAAGCCCCCTTGAAACAATCTAAAAAACGGAAAATATTAAAAATTTTGTGTTTTATGCTACGAACAAACCTCGCCTCTCGCCGTACCTCTGTACGC
>JAZQHB010000091.1:0-5840 GCA_045540355.1 Acutalibacteraceae bacterium
TTATCAGCACTTATAAATTCTTCGGGCATAAGTGAAACGGGTAAAAATCAATTATGGCTTTACGGTATTTTGTTTGTTGCTCTTACCGTGTTTATGATTGCAATCGGAAGACGGAGCGAACCGCCGCTTATAGTGCAGACGCCGAAAGAAAAAAGAAACTTAAGCAAGCGGACAATTGTGGCATCTGTTGCTATATTGCTCTTTATTCCTCTGACCATATTTGCAGGAATTTTCTATCTCGACAACCAACAGTATAACATTGTCGCACTGTTTGTGCTTTTAGAGTGTATGTTGCCGTTTATTCTCGTGTTTGAGGGCAGAAAGCCTAGGGCAAGAGAGCTTGTGACAATCGCTGTGCTTTGTGCAATAGGAATAGCAGGCAGAAGTCTTTTCTTTATGCTACCGCAATTCAAGCCGGTTCTTGCGCTCACAATAATCGCAGGTGTGGCTTTCGGCGGAGAAGCGGGATTCCTTGTAGGAGCCGTTACAATGCTTCTTTCAAATATGCTGTTCTCTCAAGGGCCGTGGACACCGTGGCAGATGTTTGCGATGGGTATTATAGGTTTTCTTGCAGGAATTCTTTTCAAAAAAGGATGGCTTCGCAGAACACGGATATCCCTTGCCGTTTTCGGAGCATTTGCAGCTGTTGTTATTTACGGCGGAATAATGAACCCTGCATCAATGCTTATGTATTCGTCACAGGCAATCACAGTTAATGCCTTGATGGCATATTATATTTCAGGTCTTCCCATGGACTTGGTACACGGCTTCGGAACTGTAATATTTATTATGCTCGCTGCCGAGCCGATGCTCGAAAAAATGGACCGTATCAAGGTAAAATACGGGTTGGTTGAGTAAAAGTTAACAGTATAAATGAAGCGTGGTGTCGGTGAAAACCGACACCATACTCTTTTTTTAGCCAACACGAACTTTTATTTTCAAAAACCTATTGACTTTTTATTTGAAAGCGTTATAATTATCCTATCAGTAACGACTCGTTACATATAGATTTTTGAGGTGAAATGTTATGAGAAGCAAAAGCAAGGCTCTGATGGATAAAATCTGTTCCTTTGTCAATGAGTATTACAAGGCTAATCATCAGTCACCGTCTATCAATGTCATTGCAACGGCTGTGGGCGTTTCCAAAACTACCGCATACAGATACCTTGTAGAAATGAATGAAAAAGGTATCCTTTCTTATGACGGACAAACCATTGAAACCCCTCATACCGATAAATGCACTACAGGCTATTTCTCTGCACCTATTGTAGGTTCCGTTCGTTGTGGTGATCCTGAGAGCGAAGAAGAGAATGTTGAGGAGTATGTAAGCCTTCCTACCTCTGTTTTCGGTACAGGTGAATTCTATATCCTTCGTGCTGTCGGTGACTCAATGATTGACGTGGGCATAAATGAAAATGACCTTGTCCTTATTAAAAAACAAGAAACCGCCGCCGTTGGTGATATAGTCGTTGCACTTGATGAAAATAACGAAAACACACTTAAGACCTTTGCAGGTATTGATGAGGAATCAGGCTGTGCGATACTTTGTTATGAAAACAAAAAAGCCTACCCCAATAAAACAATTAAGGTAAAAAAGCTTGTTGTTCAGGGTGTGGCAAAGCATATTATAAAAGCTCTTTGAAAGGTTGGTGGCTTTATTGAGTGGCAGAGTAATAATTTATGACGAGGGCAGATATACCATAACTCCCGAAGCAGAAGAAAAGCTTTTAAAATCGCAGCAGGATGCAGAAAATGCAGTAAAAAAGATAATCTACTGTCCTATCTGCGGGGCAAGGCTCATTGAGCTTTACTCTGATGACAGACCGATTATTCAAACGAAATGCAGAAAATGTAAGTTGGAGCAACCGATAAACACCGTTTATTTCAGAAGGGCAAAAAGCAGATATTAAAATTAAATAACGACTCGAATCGTGCAAGCAGAGCAGGACCAGAAATGGCTGAAAAACTTCCAAGCGCCGTATGAAGTCTGAACTTAAAGGGATAACCATATCCTTTGTTCAGTTTCATCGGTGCTTTTTCTTTTTGCTAAAAACCTTTTATTATATGCACCTTGAAAATTTAATGACCGTCCGAAAGTGATACGACCTTGCGATGATATGAGCGAGGCGACGCTGCGGTGAAATTCCGGGGCAGGAACTATTTCGGGTGAAACGGCAAAAGAGCTTATTCGCATGCGGATAATGAAGTTATACTACCCGCAAAATCAAACTCATTACAGACGAAAAAATCATTGAAAATTAACCCGAAAAGTTACAGTAAAGGAGTGATACAAATGGAAGAAACTAAGCGTGGTCGTGGCAGACCAAGACTTAATGTCCCAAATGGCAGATGCAGTCGCAGGCAAACCGTTAACTCAATGTACGTAAACAAAGCTGCTCAGTTAATATCGGAAGCGGATACCGAAATCACCGATGGAAAACTGCTTTGGTATTCAGATGATGCTACATGGACAATAAAAAGCAAAGACGGAATACTTGAACAGATTGGTAGAATGTTGATTCAAGATAAGGTTTCACAGAATCACTGTATTTTTATCGCCAACCTTTCTATTGTCGCCTTGAAAAAAGGATGCACCTGCAGAGAGATTGAAAAAGCGATACGAAAAATAAGAATGGCATTCAAGGAATCTACTAAAGCACCCGATAACACAGAACTGATAAATATTGCAAGTCAGGCCGTTACTGCTCTACGCTTGATGGGAGAATGATTTTTGGTAGCGGCTACCGAAAATAGAAAGGAGCGTGATAAATCTGAACATTGATATTGTTTACGAGGAACCGCAAAGCCAAATCTTCTTCAAAATGCCGAAGGTGTTGTTTACAGAGAGATACAAAGGCTTATCTGCTGAAGCAAAGCTGTTATACGGCTTGATGCTCGACAGGATGCAGTTATCTGCAATCAATGGTTGGTGTGATAAAAATGGTGAGGTCTTTATCTTTTATACCATTGCTGAAACAAGTGAAAAACTCGGTTGCGGGCATGATAAAGCAACAAGACTGCAGCGTGAGCTTGAAAAATATAATCTGCTACGTCGTAAAAATCAGGGCAAAGGTAAGCCTGCAAAACTGTATGTTTTAACTGTGCCGAAAACACGCATCAGGTCTCCGTAAAAGTCGCAAGTAATAAGACTGAGTAGAGTAAGACTGAGATATATACCGACCGAGAAGAGAGAAAATATTCTTTAATTAAGTTAGCAATAACTTTAAGTATATATGGCAGTTTGTCTGAATGCGAAAAGCTGATAAAACAACGCATTTCTTCTTCGGATAGTTAAGTGTTTGCAACGGCTCTTTAGAATGTGCAAAGCTAAAGTTCTGAAGTAAATCTCTTCTTCGGCTCGTAAAATTCATATTTGGCAAATCAGACGATAGAATTTTGCAAAATGAACGGTACCCCGTCAGTGAAATTTCCATTTAAAAATGGTGCATTCTGCCCGTAGTACAAAGGTGCGATTTTTACTCAAAAACGGGTGTCTTGAAAAAATAAATATTTTCCAAAGGAATGAAAGTCCACTAATATTACACTATTTTTTCATTATTTTTCATTATGCAGCGGTTTTGACAAAAAGAAACTGCCCCCACGGAGAGAGCAGTTAAAAACATTTAATTGGACTGTCCTTTATTATCTATTAGACCTTGCTGATTTTCTTTCAGCATTTCATTAAGCTTTTTCGTATTCCGTTTAGTTACGCAATAAATAATTGCCCAGACCGCCAAATAGCCGACAACAAAAATACCGGAGAAAACCAAAATCGGAGTCAAGCCCAACTCGAGCCAATCATTGAGCAGATAAGAGCCTAAATAACTGATATATAAAACAACACCGTGAATCAGAATTGCCACCATCAAGGGCAGGCGTTCTATCTGATAAACAGCATTCATACCGCCTGCGGTAAAGGCAAGTGCAGTTATCGAAAAAATCCCTATACAGACCTGATTGACAGTTAATGTATCTATCAAGCCTTTATAATGCAGAATCAGATATAAAATTGCGAGAACAATCGGTCCGAAACCGCTAGCAATCAGACCCCTGCGAAAAAACTCCGAAATAAACCTTTTCATATTCCCTCGTACCTCCTTCTTATTTGTGAAAAGCAACGCCTTGAAACATACTCACGATAACCGCATCTGAAAACTGCATCCACACCGCCGTTGAACACAGCGACAAAACGCTCAATGCGGTGTTCGTTGGCAAGGGTAGATTTGTTGATGCGTATAAAATAAGAAGGCAGAATATTCTCTAAATCACGAAGTCTTTCCTGAATACGGTAGCGTTTTCCCTTCGTATCGACAGCTGTTACCTTTTTATCAACAACAGTTATACACTCTATTTCAGAGAATAAGAGCTTTTTCATCTCGTCATCATTGTATCCCATAATGCTTTCAGCACCTGAAAAACTACAGACGAGATTTTCTATTTGCTCGGTCAGAGAAGAGGGAGCGTGAACCTTTGCAATTATCTCTTCATCCGCATCTTTATCTATAATGAGTTTGTATTTCATCGCATCAAATCCTTATTGTTTTTTCATTTGTCTGAGGAAGATAAGAACAGCTATCGCAGTTATAAATACACTGTACGACATAATGGGTATAACGTGAGTTAAGGCAAGCTCAAGGTTTCCACTGAATAATGCTTTTTCCATTTCTGCTGCGTGAACAAACGGTAGTACATTCGCAATTTTTTCGAAAAATCCACCCACAAGCTTCAAATCAAACCACACTCCCGAAAGCCATGCAGATAGATTAGTAAGCAACGCACCGCATATGCCGCCGACCTGTTTAACACCGAACAAACTGCCGCACAAAAGCCCTAATGCAATATTTAAAACAGCCATAGGTATTATGCCTATTATAGCATAAATAATGTTTACACTAACTGTCAACCCCAAAGGAATAGCGAGCAGATAGCAAATGATTGTCTGACTAATGGCAAGAGGTAAAAGAGGTAGCATATAGCCAAGAATAAAATCAAAACCCGTAAGTGGTGTTGCATATAATCTTTGCAAAAAAGCACTTTCACGGTCCTTAGCAATCAGCGTGGCAGAGAAAAGTGTCATAAATGATAAACCAAACACAGTAATACCAGGCGTAAGTGTGTCAATATCAAACAATTCTACGGGGATATTTTTCTGCAAGCTACTCAGAAGCAATAGTAACACCAAAGGAAAACCGAGACCAAAAGCGAGGTTTATCGGGTCGCGCAGAATCTCCTTTGTACACCTTTTTGCAAATGTAAACATTCTCATAATGCACCCTCCTTCACAATAGAAACGAAGGCTGATTCAAAGTCATTTGCACCTGTCATTATCTTCAATTCTTCTGCAGTTCCTACAGCAAGAAGATTACCATCTTTCATGATACCTATACGGTCAGAAAGTGATTCTGCTTCTTCCATATAATGTGTTGTAAGAATAACGGTTACTTTGCCCTTCAATGAGCAAATCATATCCCAAAGTTCGTGCCGTGCAATAACATCCAAGCCAAGAGTAGGTTCATCCAGAAAAAGAATGTGAGGTTCACCGATTAGTGCCATAGCAATACTTACACGGCGTTGCCATCCACCCGACAGCTTACCTGCCTTTCTGTTTAAAACAGAATCTAAGGCATATTGCTCAGTAAGCTCATTGATTTTTGCTTTGCTTTTTTCTTTAGAAAAGCCATGAATACCACACATTAATTCAAGGTTTTCCTTTACAGAAAGATTCGGAGCTACTGCAGTTTCCTGAGGTGATACACCAATCAATCGCTTTACCTGTTCGGGCTGTTCAGTTACACTGTAGCCACCTATAAACGCATTCCCGTCCGTTGGTTTTGTTATAC
>JAZQHB010000092.1:0-26923 GCA_045540355.1 Acutalibacteraceae bacterium
CGCCTCTCGCCGTACCTCTGTACGCCTTCGGGCAAACAAAATCAAGCCTTACGCCTTGATTTTGCTCGGTTTGTCCGTTCTTCATCTTTTTTTCCTATCCCCTAAAAATGAGCTGTAAAAAAACGAAAGTTTTTTTACAGCCCCATTGGTCTGTCTTTTAATTATTTAACGAATGAAAGGATTGTATCAATGATTTGCTGAATATATGCTCTAATCATTTCAAAGATAGCTGTGAAATCAATTGTTGCAGGAGTAAGAGGAGTTGTTTCAACTTCAGGCTCTTCAACAGTAATATCATCAGCCGTGGTTACCGAAGTTGTTGAGCTGCCGGGTCTTTGATTGATTGTGTGCTGCTTAAGACCTGCCTTTGTGATGAGGTCAAGGTCAGCTGCGTCAATCGTTCCGTCAAAGTTTACATCAGCTGCAAACCATTTAGCTGCACCAAGCGTATCCTTTGCGAAGAAGCCGCCCAAAATCATTGATACGATGAAGCTGTCGTCACCGTCAACAATACCGTTGCCGTCAACATCACCGAAGATAACAAGCTCATAGTTATTTGTGACAGCATCGGTTGAGATTAACTGAACCTTAGTGCCTGTACCGAGTTCTGTGCCTTCGTATGATACATAGTAGCCGTCATCGGGATAGAATGTTGTATCGAGTGAATTGAGGTTTTCCTGAACACCATAAATGAATTTCTGCTCATCGTCAACTGTCGGAGCACCAAGTCTCTTGAGAGCTTTCTGTGCGTTGGTAAGTGTAGTCTTGGCATTGTTGATTTGTGTCTGCGTAGCCTTGGGGTTACCGAGAACCGAGCCTGCTGATTTTACTGCTGAAAGGAAGGTGCTGTAAGCAGTTGAATCGTAAATAGCAGGTGTGTAAGCCTTGTAGATAGCGTTGTTGTAAGCATCTCTGAGGGAAGCCTTGTTAACATATACAATATTTGCGGAAAGGTTGTAGCTGTTGTAGTTATGTCTGTTTCCGCGGCTTGTATCTGTATAAGCGTTGAAGTCGATGTATGTAGTACCTGTTTTTCCTATCGGATTGGAAAGATTGAGCGATGAACTGAAAAGCTCACCTACACCGTCATAGGTTCCGTTATATAAAACCGTATCTGCTTCGTTTGCAGTCATTTTGATTGCGGCTGTTACATTATCATCACCGTCAACACTGTACTGCCAGAAGCCGAATTTTAAGTTGGGAATCTGATTGAGGTTTGTTATACGGCTTGAATCGACATAGATTGTACCTGTACCGCCGTATTCAACATGCTCATCAGCTGCGTTAGATGAATGTTCCTTGTAATAGTATGTAGAACCGATACCGTCTTTTTCAAAGAATTCTTTAAATTCGTCTGAGCTGTATGTTTCCATCGGAGCTGCAGATGTATTGAAGTTTATGTAACAAGTGTGGGTGCCGCCACCTACAGCATGGAAGCCTGTACCCCAGAAAAGACCCATATTTTGTACATCAGTTGAATATGTATGAATCTGGTCCATGCCTATAGAGATACCTGAGCTTGAGGGTCTGTAAACATAAGAGTATGCATAAGCACTCTTGGTTGTTCCGTTTTCTAAGGTGTATGTTGCAGTCCACTTGATAAGCTTACCTGCATTTGCCGATAAAGCAGCTGCAAGAGTACCCGAGGTGATAGTACCTGTATAGGACTGACCTGTAGCTTTTGCACCTGATACATAGTTGGCAGAGTTTGCACCCTTTGCAGTTGCAACATTTGAGTCAACCTTGATTGTTACGCTTGTTGCCTCGCCGCAAGCAAAGTAAATGTTACCTGAAGTATCAGCAGCACTTGCTGTAAGAACACCGTTGGAGATATTTGCTCTGTCAGTGTAATATTTGAAGTTCTTTGAAGAGTTGGTTGCAAGATAAATTGTTTCGGGTACATAGAAAGTTACATTTGCACCTGAAAGTTTATCGACAAAAGGTAAGGAGATTTTTTTCTGTGTACCTGCAGATATATTTTCAGCGGTTACAGTAAATGTATCTGTTACATCATCGCAACCTACGCAAGTAGCTGTATAGCTATATGTATCTGCCGGAAGAATATAAGTGTGGTCGTTGTTTATCGGAGTCATAACATTGCCGTTACTGTCTGTAACGGTAACAACTGCACCCTTAACATTTGTTACAAACTGAGTTGTTGCTCTCTTATATGTTGTTGAGGAGAGAAGGAAGGGCTGAGCGTAAGTAATACCGCCGTTGCCTATGAAGTAGCATCTGACATATCTGTTGATGCTTGATTCATATTTGTTAAGGTCAAAGCAAACGCTACCGTCTTTACAACTGATAGTATCAATAGTGTTACCGTCAGCTACGATGAAAGCTGTGTGAGCGTTTTTGATATTAAATCTGATTTGGTCGGAAACTTCGTCAACTTCAACTTTTGTTACATAGGGGAACTCATAAGCTGTTGATACACTGTAACCGCTGAGTTCTCCGCGGGAAGATCTTGAAGAAGCAAAGAATGTACCGTTAGTCATAGCAGTTCTTACATTTGACATTGTGTTTGAAGGCATAACGAAGAACTGAACGCCTTTACCGATTTGGTCAAGCTCGTGAGCATCGTCTTCGCAGAAGCCGAAAATGTTTCTGCCCTGAGGAGCTAAACGCATAAGAAGTCTGTCGTAGAGGTATCTGTCGTTTCTTGTTCTTCCGTCACCCTTGTTAACAAGCTCCATGCCGACACAAGAAGAATAAGTTTCAAAAATATCGGCAAGGTCTGAAATGAAATCGTTATCATAAACTGTAATGTCTTCGTCAGCACCGCTCCACTCACCGATGTGGTTGAGGTGGGTAAGTCCGCCTGCGTCGTGAGACTTGTCAACCGCACTTGTGGGCCATGTTTCAGCCATACCCATGTAGCCGTCACCGCAGTCTGCAAAGAAGGAGTTGATGTGAACCTTTTTAAGGCAGGCACCGTTAAGCTCGTTACCGTATTTGATATCAGTCATGTGCTGTCCGCCTCTGCCGATACCTGATGCCATTTCCGAAGCTCTTGCGTTTGAAACACCGCGAGCTTCACCGTGGACTGCTAATTGATAAGCAAAGATTGCGTGTCTGCTCTTAGACTTTGACCAACCGTAGTTAACCGTACCGTGGTCTGTCATAGCAATAGCATCGTAACCTTCATCATAATAAGCTTCTACCATATCTGCAAAGTCAACTTCACCGTCACTGATGTTTGAATGAATGTGAGTTGCTGCACGGTAGATTTTCCAAGTGTCCCAATTTACCGTTTTGTAGGGGTTTGTAATTTTGTAATCTTTCTTACCGATAATATCGGGGTTAGCGATTACTGTTGCCGCACTTGCAGTCGGGATAATGGCAAAGAGGGAAGATACCATAAGCATCGCCATTAAAATCGCTACAAATTTTTTACAGATTTTCATAGATTGGCTCCTTTCGTTTTGACAAAGCATATTTTGGGATATATATCCTCTAAATACTAATTGTATCAAACTATACGCTGAAAATAATTCTAAAATAGAATAATAACAAGATATTTTAAAGAGTTTGACTAAAGCGAGCATAATATCGAAAAAAGTAACCCCACCGGATTTTCCGATGGGGTTAGCAATGTTTGGTTGATTAGCTGATGTATGAAAGGATTGCGTCAAGGATTTGTTGGATATAATCCATAATCATACGGACGATTACTGCAAAGTTGAATGCTTCGGGTTCGGTGGGAGTTGTTTCGCCTGATTCAATATCGGGAGTTTCTGTTTCAACTTCGGGTTCTTCAACAGTAATATCGTTAGCCGTTGTTACTGAAGTTGTTGAACCGTCGGGATTCTGATTGATTGTGTGCTGTTTAAGACCTGCTTTTGTGATGAGGTCAAGGTCAGCCGCATCAACTGAACCGTCGAAGTTAACATCTGCTGCGAATACTGCCGCCTCGTCAAAATCATCCGCTGTTAAAAATCCGTTAAGAGCTAATGTCAAAAGGAAGCTGTCGTCACCGTCAACAATACCGTTGCCGTCAATGTCACCGAAGATAACTGCTTTATACTCTGTTGTCTTGCCGTCAGCTGTTAACTGAATCTTAGTTCCTGTACCGATGTATGTGCCTTCGTAGGATACAAGATAACCGTCGTCGGGGATGAAAGCGTTGTCAAGGTTAGCAAGGTTTTCTTCAAGACCGTATACGAACTTTTTGGAAGTGTCAACTGTCGGAGCACCAACACGCTTCATCTTAGCCATAGCATTTGCAAGAGCTGTTCTTGCACTGTTGATGCTTGCCTGAGAAGCAGCGGGATTACCGAGAACAGTACCTGCAGTCTTAATAGCAGATGTGAGTGTGCTGTAAGCTGAAGCATCATAGTAAGCTTTGTTGTAAGCCTTGCTGATTGCTTCATTGTAAGTTGTTCTCAAAGCATCCTTGGTTACAGCTGTAACTCCAACATAGAGATAATAACCGTTGTAGTTATGTCTGCTTCCGCGAGATGTATCTGAGTAAGCATAGAAAGTAAGTTGAGATGAACCTGTAGAATTTTCTTCAAGGTTGTAATCAATCTTACTGTTGTAAATCTCACCAAGCTTATCGTAGTTGCCTGAAAGCAATGAAGTTTCTGTGCCGTCTTCTTCTATCATCTTGATAGAAAGATCAACATTTCCGTCACCGTCAGAGTTGAACTGCCAGAAACCAAGCTGGAGTGTCGGAACCTCTGAAAGGTTTGTTGTACGGCTTGTATCAACTGTTACATAGCCGGCACCGCTGTGTTTGATGTGTTCGTCAGCTGCATTTGAGGAGTGATCCTTTTCGTAGTAGCTTGCACCACCGTCAGTTGCTGCTACCCAGTAGTTTGAGAATGATGATGTGCCGACCGATGAAGTCGGAGGAGCTGCTGTAAGGAAGTTTATGCCGCAAGCGTGAGTACCGCCGGCTACTGAATTAAAGCCTGCACCCCAGAAGATACCGATGTTTTCAACATTAGTTGAATAACTGTGTTCGTGGTCGATACCTACAGCGATGCTTGCACTTGAAGGTCTGTAAACATAAGAATATGCAGTAGCAGTCTTAGTTGAACCGTCTGCTAATGTGTAAGTTGCAGTCCATGTTATAACCGTACCTGAATTTGTACCGATGCCTGCTGAAAGAGCACCTGATGTGATTGTACCGGTGAAGGACTGACCTGTTGCTTTAGCACCTGATACATAGTTATATGAGCCGCCCTTTGCAGTTGAAACAGAGCTTACTTTAATTGTAACAGATGTTGCATCACCGCAAGCGAAGTAGATGTCGCCTGTAGGATCATTAGCACTTGAAGTAAGAACACCGTTTGTTGTGTTTGCTCTGTCAGCATAATACTGGAAGTTTGTTGATGAATTAGGAGCGAGATAGATGGTTTCCGGAACATAGAATGTTACCTTAGAACCTGCAAACTTATCAACAAAGGGTAGTGCAATCTTTGTCTGAGTTGCATTCGTTATATTAGCTTCGGTTACTGTAAATGTATCTGATACTGTATCGTAACCGGCACAAGTAGCTGTGTATGTATATGTACCTGCATCAAGGATATACATATAATCATTGTTGATCGGAAGGATTGTATCGCCGTTGCTGTTTTTAACAACAACATCTGCACCCTTAACATTTGTTGTGAACTGAGTTGTTGCTCTCTTGAAAGGTGAGGAAGAGAGAAGGAAGGGCTGAACATAAGTGATACCGCCGTTACCGATGAAGTAAATTCTTACATATCTGTTGATATGTTTTTCATATTCGTTAAGGTCGAAGGTTGCTGTTCCGTCAGAACAATCAATTTCATCAATAGTTTTACCGTCAGCAACGATGAAACCTGTGTGAGCTTCGTCAATTTCAAAGCTGATCTGGTCTCTTTCTTCATCAACTTCAACTCTTGTTACATAGGGGAATTCCAAGTCTCTGTTTACGCCGTAACCGCTGAGCTCACCACGAGAAGATCTTGAAGAAGCAAAGAATGTACCAGTTGTCATACAAGTTCTTACATTAGCTGCTGTATTTGAAGGCATAACCATGAACTGAACGCCTTTACCGACTTGATCAAGCTCATGAGCGTCGTCTTCGCAGAAGCCGAAAATGTTTCTGCCCTGAGGAGCTAAACGCATAAGCATCTGGTCATAGAGATATCTGTCGTTTCTTGTTCTTCCGTCGCCCTTATTAACAAGCTCCATACCGATACATGAAGAATAGTCTTCAAAGATCTGAACGAAGTCTGAGAGGAAGTCATCGTCATAAACACCGATGTCTTCGTCAGCACCGCTCCACTCACCAACATGGTTAAGGTGAGTGATACCGCCTGCTTTATGGCTCTTTTCAACAGCACTTGTGGGCCATGTTTCAGCCATACCCATGTAGCCGTCGCCTGCATCAGCAAAGAAGTTGTTGATGTGAACCTTCTTGAGGCAAGCACCGTTAAGTTCGTTGCCGTAGGGGATATCGATCATTTTCTGACCGTCTCTGCCGACACCCTGTAACATCTGAGCGTGTCTTGCATTTGAAAGACCGCGAGCTTCACCGTGAACTGCTAACTGATAAGCAAAGATTGCGTGTCTGTGCTTAGCTTCGGACCAACCGTAGTTAACTGTACCGTGGTCAGTCATTGCTATAGCATCATAACCGTGAGCATAGTATTCCTCTACCATGTCAGCAAAGTCCGGATCACCGTCACTGATGTTTGAGTGAATATGGGTTGATGTACGATAAATTTCCCATGTATCCCAGTCAACGGATGCATAGGGGTTTGTGATTTTGTAATCTTTAGCTCCGATATAGTCGGGGTTAGAGATTACCGCCGCACTTGCAGTCGGGATAATAGCAAAGAGAGAAGATACCATAAGCATTGCCATTAAAACCGCTACAAATTTTTTACAGATTTTCATAGATTGGCTCCTTTCATTTCTGTAGATTTATTTTAGGATATAGTATCCTCCAATCATAAACATTATAAAACAATTTTTCTGAAAAATAATTCTAAAATAGAAAAATAATTAAGTTTGGTATAGAAAAAACAGAAGGATTTTTGTTTAAAAATACCAACTTTATGTACGAATTATGAACATTAGTTCCAAGTAAGACAAAATTTGTATATTACACTCTGATTTTTCGCAGTACTAACAATTATTACAAGATTGTAACAATACTTGCTTTTCTGACCGAAATAATATATCATTATTGTAATTATTATTTTTGACAGAGGTAGTTTTATGGCGGAAACCGTAAAAACCAAATCTCCTGCTTTGTTAGAAAAAGTCAGGTCGATTACACTATCACCGGTGTTTGAAAAAATCCGTACATTCATGAATTCGGATATATACACAATAGTAATTTTTATACTCGCATCTCTTGCGGTTATATTCAAGCTTGAGATTTTGGGAACGATGATATTTGCAAATATCATCATGTTTTCAATAGCTGTATGTAAAAACTATATGCCTGCATTTCAGGCAATGATGCTCGTAATCTGTTTTACAATCAGGTGCAAAAATTCATTTGATGATTTTGTGAAAATATGGTGGCTGGCAATTCCAATGGTATTGTTTTTTGTCATGCATTTTGTTTTTTACGGAGCACGATTGAAAAAGGGTGCGTGTACGATGGGTATTCTTGCAACCTCTGTTGCGGTAACCCTCGGGGGATTAGGCTCAATATCGGCAAAAGAATATTTTTCGTCAAACTCATTGTTTTATGTTTTTTTGCTCGGCTTCGGAATGTTGATATTATACCTGTTCTTTACGGCTGAATTGAACTTCGAAAATCCTGAAGAAATTGCGGACAAATTTACGAAAGCAATGATGCTTGTGATTTTCTTCCTTTGCGTCTGCATTGCTGAGGAGTATATAGACCGCATTGATGAATTTTTGAAAAAACCGGGAGTGCTTCCTTTCCAGTGGAGAAATAATGCATCAACTATGCTGATGTTGGCAATGCCGTTTCCGTTTTATTTTTCAACAAGAAAGTTCAGATACTTCACTGTCGGAATGTTGGCGTTTGTCGCGATTATGTTTACGGGCTCAAGAGGGGGACTGCTTTTCGGACTTATTGAGCTTGTAATCTGCATAACGGTAATGTTTATCATCAATAGAAAAAACAGAAAGAAATTGCTGTTTGTTGTTATCGGAAGCGTAATTATCTTATTGCTGATTTCACCGCTTATCTTGGAATTGCTTGAATATACACTTTCGAGATTTGTTACTGACGACCAGAATAAAATCAGATTAGGAATGTTCAAAAGAGGGATTGAGGATTTCTTTTCAAATCCCATTTTCGGCAGAGGTATCGGCTACATGGGAAATAGCGATATTCACCACAATGCAAAGTTTACTCTGTGCTGGTATCATTGTTCGCCGATTCAGGTTATGGGAAGTTTCGGCATAGTCGGAATACTTGCATACGGATACCTTGTTTTTGTAAGAATAAGACTTTATATAAGAAATATTTCTTTCTTTAATACGATATTGTTTTTATCGTATATCGGACTTGAGTTGATGTCACTTGTGAATCCGGGTATCTTTTCACCGTTTCCGTATCTGTTTATAGCGACAATCTATTTTGTGATGATGGAAAACTACGGCGGAGAAGACAGAAAAGAGCAACTCAAGAGTTTGTTGAAAGAAAAAGCATAAAAAATATAGCCGGCAGTTACTGTCGGCTATCGTGATATGTGGGTGAATTATGTTGAGTAATTACAAAAATTTAAATTATAAAACAAGTACCGAAGTCCGTTGGTGGATGGCTCAGGGAACACATACAGATGAAACTTTAAAAGAACAGATCCGGGCAATGCACGATGCGGGTTTCCGCGGTGTTGAGTTGTGTCAACTGCACGACCTTGATATTGATGATTCAATCTACGGATACGGTACTGCACAGTGGGATCACGATCTCAAGCTTATTATGAATATGGCATTGGATCTGGGTATGACTGTCAGCCTCACTTCGGGTGCAGGCTGGTCTACTGCAAATATACCGGGTCTTGACCCTGATTCAGAAGCGGCAAATCAATGTATTTTTATGATAGAAGAAGCTTTGGAAAAGGGTGCAAGCAGAAGCGGTAAATTGCCTACTCATGCACTACTCAGAGATAAAGCAACACTCATAGGTTGTTATGCGTATAAAGTCATATCTGAAAATGTGTTCGACGAATATAGTATAGTTGAACTTACCAATGAGATTGTAAACGGTGAATTATCTTTTACGGCACCGTTTGATTGTGTTATACGCTATTATTATCAACAGGGAACAGCTCACCGCTGTCCTCCTGCCGTTACAGATTCATATTGTGTAAATTATTTCAGTAACGCAGGTGTTGAAGCACTTAAAAAATATTGGCAGGAAAATGTATTTAATGATGAAGATTTAAATGAAAAAATTAAAAAAGGCGATATCCAGTTATTTATGGATTCGCTTGAATACAGTTCAGGCTTTGGTTATGCAATGTGGACTGCCGATTTCGACAAAAAATTCTTTGAAATCAAAGGCTATGATGTAAAACCATATATGTTTTTAGCTTATGGTATTCCTCATTGGGATATATGGAATTGGTGTAATAATACTGATTTGCTCGGTGTCTATACACTTGTTGATAAAGAGAAGTCAAAAAAGATAATCAATGATATATTTGATGTGCAGACAAAGCTTTATATGAACGAGTTTATGTTGCCGTTTAAGGAATGGTTAAACTCTTACGGTGTTAAATTACGAGCACAGATTTCTTACGGTAAAGAGCTCGAAATTTCACAACCTATACAGGTCGTTGATTATCCCGAGGCAGAAAACCGCAATCAACGCAATCAGGTTGATATGTACCGTCTGTGGTCGGGCGGTGCAAAATTACAAAACAAGGTGCTCTCTTCTGAAACAGGCGGATTGAACGACAGTGCATATACATACACATTCCAATGCCAGTTACAGGAAGCATATTCTTTGTATGCGGCAGGATACAGCCGTATCGTATGGCATATCTGGTCGGCGGATTACGGACCCAAACCTACCTGGCCGGGATATGAATGCGGTGCTAATGAATATTGTTCTTTTGCACATTTTTATAAGCACGGTACGCGAGAGCCGTCATACAGCGACTATCTGCAGTTCAATGCACATCTAAGTCGCGTGCAAAAGCTTCTGCGTGAAGGTAAGTCGGGCACGGATATAGGTATGCTTTATACCAAATACGGTCAGCACCTGGTTTACGGCACAAATGCAGATTGGCTAAAAGAACACAGACCGATGTTCTTTCCGTCAACCGCACTTCAGGATAACGGCTACACCTATGATTATTTTGACCCGAGCTTTTTAACGGCAGAGGGTGTATATTTTGATAAAGAAAGCGGTACATTAGAGCTTGCAGGCTACAAAGCTATTGTTGTATGGCAGAATGTACTCTCAATTTCGGGAGCAAAAGCGTTACTTGACTTCGCAAAGCAAGGTCTTAAAGTTGTTGTTCTTGATGAAGCGGCATTATCATCACCCTATGCAAATGAAAATGCGGAAGAACTTGCAAAGCTTATGGCTGAGCTTAAGTCTTTACATAATGTAAAAACAGTATCAGAGGCTGATGATGTATTAACTGCAATAAAAGAGCTCGGAATTACGCCGTACGCAGGTTTTGCAGAGCCTAACCGCCAGCTTCTCACACAAGTCCGTCGCAAGGGTGATTGCAGATATCTTTATGTGTATAACTACTGTGACGAATCTCAGCATGACGATAACGAGGTGCCGCATGGTAAGCTTTGCACAACAGAGATAATTATGGACGGCAGATTTACTCCGTACAAAATAGATGCATGGACGGGAGATAAGAAAGAATTACCGACCTATCGCATAGAAAACAACAAAACGATAATTCCTATAACTCTTGAATACGGAGATGTTTCAATCTATGAATTTGTAAATACAGATGCAAGCGACGGTACAGTAGAGAATTATAAGATTATAAACGGCACACCGTATGAGATTACAGATTGGTCGCTCACAGTAGAATCGTGGTCACCGGGTGAAGCAGTTTCCCGTACTGAAACATTTGACGGCGTTACAACCACGGAGTATAAGATAACAACGCAGAAAGAAAATAAGACTGTTACATTAAAAGCTCTTAAAACATGGGATGAAATTGATGAAATCGGCAGAGATGTTTCGGGCAAGGGTTATTATGTTTCAAAATTCAATTGGGACGGAAAGTACAACGGTGCATACATCGACTTCGGAAAAGTGGTTCAATCTTTCAAGGTTAAAATTAACGGTGAATATACCGACGATGTTAATATGAATGTACCGAAAGTTGATATAAGTTCACTTGTTAAAACAGGGGAAAACACAATTGAAGTTGAGTACAGCTCAACCCTCACTAATATTCAGTTATCCCGTGGTATTATAAAAGACGGAGTTGTTCCAAACGGATTTTTAGGATATGACACAACTTATATGAGTTACGGATTGCCAAAAGCAACGATAAATCCTTATAACATTTAATAAAAAAGAACGAGGCGACAGCCTCGTTCTTTTTGCTTACCAAAGATATACTCTTGTTTCGTAGGGCTTGAGTGTAAAGGAGTTGTTGGTGACTTTTGCATCATCATAGTTCTGAAGCACAAGCTCACCTGATGCCAAATCAAAGCCTTTAGGTGCTTTGAATTTAACTTCCTTTTCAGTGAAAGAAGCGACAACAAGAAGTTTTTTGCCCTCATAATTTCTTTCGTAGACGAAAATCTTGTTACTGAATTTGTTATGTTCCTTGTAATCGCCGTAGATGACAACGGGATTTTCTTTTCTGAACTTCAGAAGCTTTCTGTAAAAGTTGAGGATAGAATCGGGGTCTTTGTCTGCCTCTTCAACATTGATTTCAGTATAGTTGGGGTTTACATTAAACCAAGGTGTACCTGTTGTGAAACCGCCGTTTTCTTCATTAGTCCATTGAACGGGAGTTCTTGAATTCTCGCGGGTTGCACGGTTGGTAATCTTTAAAATCTTTTCATCGGAAAGACCTAAACCTTTGAACATTCTGTAATTGTTAAAGGTGAGAACATCCTTGAATTGCTCAAAGCTGTCAAGTGTGATGTTTGTCATACCGATTTCCTGACCCTGATAAATAAAGGGAGTGCCGCTTTGCAAAATATACATAGCTGCAAGCATTTTACCGCTTTCAACTCTGTATTTCAAACTACCGTAGCGGTTGATAATTCTCGGATGATCGTGGTTTTCTATGTAAAGTGCATTCCAAGCGGTTTTATAAAGCTTTTTCTGCCAGTTGGAATATACTTTCTTCAATTTACGAAGATTAAAGGGCATGTGTACCCAATCGGTGAAAAGACAGTCTGCTTCCATGTGCTGGAAGTGGAACATCATATTGAGAGTCTGATTTTCGCCCTCTGTGATAAATTTCTTTGCCTTTTTAGGAGTCATCATGGGAGCCTCACCGACAACGAAGCAATCGTATTTATCGAGAACATCTCTTCTTAACTCCATAAGATATTCGTGAAGATGCGGTCCGTTTGAATAATGCTCCATACCGCAGGCTGCAGGAATCGGGAAACCGTTGGGGAGACCCTTTGCTTTTGAAATATATGTGATAACATCTTCTCTGAATCCGTCAACGCCTAAATCAAGCCAGAAGCGGAGAATGCTTTTTACTTCTTCTCGTACTTTCGGGTTATCCCAATTAAGGTCAGGCTGTCCCTCAGAGAAAATATGAAGATAATACTCGTCTAAATCCTCATTATATTTCCAAGCTTTACCCTCAAAGAGAGAAATCCAGTTGTTGGGTCTTTTTTTACCTTTGCCTTTTTTCCAGAAATAGTAATCATGGTAGGGGTTATCGTGACCCTTTTTACTTTCCTTAAACCATTCACACTCGTCGGAAGTATGGTTTACAACCAAGTCCATTATGATTTTTAAATCTCTCTTGTGTGCTTCTTCAACAAGTGTTTTAAACTGCTCAAGAGTACCGTATTCGGGAGAGATATTTTTGTAATCGGCAATGTCATAGCCGTAGTCAGCGTTGGGTGAGGGGTAAAGCGGCGAAAACCAGATAGCATCAACATTTAAGCTTTTAATATAATCAAGCTTTTCGATAACACCGCCCAAGTCGCCGATACCGTCACCGTTTGAGTCCTTAAAACTTCTTGGCCATATCTGATAAACTGAAATTTCTTTATACCAATCTTTCATAATTCACACTCCATATTATTTATTACCATACATCTTTTCATAATATTCCTGATATGATCCGTCCATAACATTCTGCCACCAATCGCGGTTTTCAAGATACCAGTCGATAGTTTTCTGAATACCTGTATCAAAATCAGTCTCGGGATACCAACCAAGCTCCGTTCTGATTTTTGTCGGGTCAATGGCATATCTTCTGTCGTGTCCGGGTCTGTCGGTTACATATTTTATAAGGCTTTCGTCTTTGTTTAATGCTTTGATGATTGTCTTTACAACCTCGATGTTCTGTCTTTCATTGTGACCGCCGATGTTATAAACTTCACCGATTGTACCTTCATTTACTATCATATCAATTGCTTTGCAATGGTCTTCAACATAAAGCCAATCACGGACATTTATACCCTCACCGTAAACGGGGAGAGCTTTGTTGTGCAAAGCATTGACTATCATCAGAGGAATCAGCTTTTCGGGGAAATGATAGGGACCGTAGTTATTGGAGCAACGCGAAATTGTTACAGGAGTTTTGTAAGTTCTGTAATAAGCCAATACCAATAAATCCGCTGAAGCCTTACTTGCAGAATAGGGAGAGGAGGTATGAATAGGAGTTTCCTCAGTAAAGAATAAGTCGGGTCTGTCAAGCGGCAAATCGCCGTAGACTTCATCTGTTGATACCTGATGATACCTTGCAACGCCGTATTTGTTTGTTGCATCCAAAAGCACCTGAGTACCGAGGATATTTGTTTTCAGGAAAACTTCGGGTTCAACTATTGAACGGTCAACATGTGACTCCGCCGCAAAGTTGATAACTGCATCAAACTTTTCTTCTTCAAAAAGCTTGAAAACCGTTTCTCTGTCTGTGATATCAGCTTTGACGAATTTGAAATTGGGATTATCCATAACACCCTTGAGTGTTTCAAGATTTCCCGCGTAGGTCAGCTTGTCAATACAGACCACCTGGCGGTCTGTATACTTGTTAAGAATATAGTAAACGAAGTTTGCACCGATAAAACCGGCACCGCCTGTTACAAGTAATTTTTTCATTGTTTTTTCTCCTTTAAAAAGCAGATGTACACACAAAACATTATAACTGCAAAAAGTTATTTTTGTCAATCAATTATATTTCCTCTGTCATACCGTCATAACAGATTTTAATGTCAAAATCGTATTCCTTGATTTTTTCTTCACATTCCTCGCGGTTTCTGAATACATCTCGTCCGTGGTGGTTGAAACGAAGTGTTTTTATATTATGTTTTTTAGCGTAATCACAGACATCCTTGCACCAATGATGACCTGTTTCCATAATAAAATAATCGCAACCGCCATCGATAAATTTGTTAAGGTCTTCGGGTGTTTTCTGATCACCTGAATATACTATTCTTTTGCCTTCAGCCTCAATCAGAAAACCGAAAGCGTGCCAGCCGAAAAGACCGCTTTCACCAAGATGTCTTGAATGAAGTGCACTGATTTTTACTTTGTCATCGTTATATATAAGTCCCTCTCTGATTTTATGACCTTTTGTCCTTAAAGCGGGAGTTTTTTCTTTTCTGTAAGCAAAAGCAACTTTTCTGATGTATCTGAAAAGTTTCAAATCGGGAACATAGACGTGTAGGGTGTCGAAAGGATAGGGCTCTTTCTTTGAAACTACGAGCTTTCTGATTGTCCATAATAAATTAGCAAGTCCGCCTGTGTGATCTGTGTGCATGTGGGATATAAATATTGCCTTGACTTTTAATAAATCTATACCGTTAGTATGTGCAAAATACGAGCAGTTTTCACCCGCGTCAAACCAATAATATCTGCCACCGATTTCAAAGGTAAGTGCACAATGGTGCATACCCTCTTTCGGTTTAGTACCCGAACAGGTACCTATAAAATGAACCTTCACAAAAACACCCCTTAATCCTTAATGATTACATCATGGTAAAAATCAATTTCGCCTGTTCTCAAGTGAAGAAAATTCAGACATTCTTCATCTTTTGCAAGAATCTTACCAACCTTTTTGACTGCTTTTAAAAAGTCGGGATTGAAGTTCATTTTATCAAAATGCTCAATCATAGGGCATATAAGCCTTCCTCTGTAATCAAGCTCAACATAAACCTTGCCCTTATCGTCAACGGTGGGGAAGAACGGGAAAATTCTGCAGGAAAGAGGTCTTTTGCTTCTGTCACAAGTACCGTCGCAGATTGCCAATCTTTCGCCTGCAAGTGTTTCTTTTATTTCAAGAGTGCTTTCTTCGTGAGGAAATAAAAGCATACCCGTTTCATCATCACCTTTGCAACAAGCACCCTCGCACAATTGACCGCAGTCAATTCTAAGCGGAGTCAAATCGCCGATGATTTTGAAGATTTTATCATACATCTTATTGTAATCAGTTTTTCTCATAATAACCCCTAAAAATTATTCACCAAGCACGGTTCTGAAATTACGCAAAGCTTTATCGAGCGAGTTCTTCGCTGAAGAAGCGTCGTTGTAACCACCGGGATTGGTGGAAGCATCAGCCTTTAATACAGAATCTTTGTATTTGTTGTACGAAGTCATAACTGCCTCAACATTTGAAGAAGCAGGACACTTCTTAGCAAGCTCGTATAATTCGTTGATGCTTTCATCAGCTGCGTTAATCGTAGCAATGTCTGTGTTATGTTGTTTTATTGCATCGTCAATCGCCTTGTTGACATCGCTGACCGTTGCACCGTCTTTGCTTTCCTCTGCTTTCCACGCAGAACATACCGCCCTGAAAATCGGGTCAAGCAAAGTTTTGTTTTCAATTATTTTATCAAAAAATAGCTGTGCATTTTCATTTGTAGCAAATGTTTCGGAATCAGACGGACCGTTGTTGTTCTCAACCTCTGAAGAAGCACTGCCGCAAGCAGAAATTGAAAATGTAATAACAAATATCAGTAACAGAGCTAACAATTTTTTCATAAAAACCACCTCAACTGATGATTATACCACTATAACCAAAAAAGAGCAAGGTGAAACCTCGCTCTGAATGAATTTATTTGATTATAATTCAAATTCGTAATCGGGCATAAGAGAACGCAGATGAGAAACATCGTTGTGGAAAGAAACTCGCTCTACACCGTCGCTTGTGTATTTGAGCTTTGTGACTGAAGTGTTAAACAAAGTCATACGGAAAGCAGAGTGCTCATAAGGAACACTGACTGAAGTCTGTATAACGCTGTTGCCGAAACAAGCGTGGCTGAACACAAGAATTTTTTTACCGAATCCGAATCTCTTGCGGAAGTATTCAACAACTGCTTTAGCACGAATCATGTTTTTCTCTTTTGTATCGTGTTCAAAAATGCCGTTTTCACCAAATACACTATCAGGACATTTGATGACATTGTCATAATATTGTTTAAGCTCGTCAACGGGAAGACCGGTGTAACCGTAAGTAGAGGCGTTTTCAATAAGCTCAGGCATAATTTCAATAGCAGGGTGCCCCTCAAGCCTATTTGCAACTGCTGCAGCTGTTTTTACACAACGGATTAACGGACTCGAAAAAATTGCGTCAAATGACTTTCCTGCAAAGCGTTCGCCAAGTAAAAGTATTTGTTTTTCTCCGAGTTCGGTAAGATCTCGGTCGCAAACATCTCTGTTACCGTGTGAACCTCCGTTGATATCTGCGTGACGGATATAAAAAATTTCGAACTTTCGGATTTCTTCTGGCATAGTTATCACAACCTTAAATTTTGTATATCAATTCTAATATATTTTATAGCGAAAATCAAGTGCACAAAAATCACAGCGAACAGATTAACCGTTAACAGGTTTTGGTAAGCAACGGTAGCACAATATTATCAAAGGACATATTATGCCTTTGGGGGTGAAAATATTGAGTAGATGGAATTTTTATAATAATAACAGACAGAACAACAGTGATATCGAGCAAAGTAATTGTGACTGTTGTAATCGAAAAACATCTTGTCATTACGCAGATTGGATAAAATTTTTAAGGGAATTTAAATTTTACGGTTAAGGCATGTTTCTCTCTTGCCGAAATATGCCTTAACTATTACCGTCTGCTATTATAAGTTTTTTTAATAGTAATCATCTGCTTAATATTTTCTGGATTTTTGCAAAATATATTTTGTCTAATTTTAATAGCATTTTCTCTACCTCACGAGATGGACAGTGGCTCGCCCCTCCTTTTGTTTGGTGGAGACGGTCGGGATCGAACCGATGACCTCTTGAATGCCATTCAAGCGCTCTCCTAATACACGCAAAAATACACCCCATTGTTTTTTCTTAATTCAATCTGCACCTTCGACTAACCTCTCGTTATTTGGTAGAATAAATCTACTAAATAAAAGGAGGATATTTTTATGCAGTCATTTGATAAAACAAAGCTTTCGGATATTTAAAGGAAACAGTTTGAATCAATGTCTGAAATGGTTGATTTGTACGCAAAGGAGCACCTGTTATATTTATTTCACTTGAAACCGGTTTCCTCGTGTTGTTACTTCAAATAAAAGGGAGTAAATCTAAGAATTTTACGACTCTTCTTATATGTAAAAACTTGACATAATCGTCTGTAGTGATGTATTATTACATTGGTATAATTTATTCCCTGTGAAATTGGGTTAAATTGCTATTTTTAGGAGGAGATTGTATGTTTCAAAAAATTGTATCGTTAATTCTGTCAATAGTTATGCTGATAACAAGTGTATCCTTTGGGGATATATTCAGCACAATTATTGATGCAGCAGGAGGTGTTACACCTGAAACCGAAATCCTTGAGTCAGAAAAGGAGTTTGAGGTTTTACCTGCGGCAACGACGGAAAAAATATCAACCGGATGTGATTATAACTATTCCTATACAACTTCGGAAACGATTTCGGGAGATATCAATTTAAAAAATCTTACTGACGGAAGTTTAGCCTCAACTACTCCCGGAGGTGTAGGCTGGACCAAAGTTACACTTAAAAATGATACCCAGAATACATCTGCTAACGGTAATGATGTAACTATCGCACTTTTTGATGATAGTATTCCGCATTTTTATGTTCAGCTTGATTTGGGATTCATTCAGGAAGTGGATTATATAACAATGGACTTTGCGAATGATACTTCATGTGCATGTCCCAAAAAGGTAGAAGTAATGCTTTCCGAGGACGGATACAATTATGATATCTACAAAGCTCAGAGCTTCACTACCGTTACAAGCGGCAGTCATACTCGATACAAGGTAATATTTAATGAAGACATCAAGGCAAAAGCAATAAAATATATTGTTTACGGTAATGAAAATGATGTTATGTATATTGACGAGCTTGAAGTTTACGGACAGATACTGAATGACACAGTATTGTTATCCCAAGGAGCTTCTTATACATGGACGGGTACTGCTGCAGGGGGAAATTATAACGGTCATGCTCCCGCTACTCAGTTAACCGACGGTGTACTCTCTGAAATGGCTGAAAGCTCCTATAGTACTTTTGACAAAAAATTTATACTGAAAGCAACATCGAACAATGTGGGCGAGGATGGTTTTTATGGACAGGATTTTGTTCTTGACCTCGGAAAAACACAAAATGTTTCCAAAACAAAGATTAACGGTCTCTACAGATCGAACGGCAACGGTGGGTACTGGGATATGGATTTTGTCGTGTTCAAGTATTCAACAGACGGTGTTAATTATAAAAATTTCGGTACTGCACTTGCAAATGCGATAGGTTACCACGAAGGTCAGCCGTTGTTGGCGAGAAAAATTTTCTCGGTATCAAGAAACCATACGGTAAAGGCTCGTTATATAAAAGCATGTCTTTATAGCCGTTATCATATCGGTATAGATGAAATACAAATCTACGGTTCTGATAAGGAAATCGCGGATAATTTTGTTCCTTCCTCAAACAGAGCTGACAGAATTGACTATACAAATGCACTTCCGGGAAAACCTGTAAACTACAACGGTGCAGTACAATCACTTCTTACAGATGAGCTATATACGGAAAGTACTGCATATACCGATTCAACCGTAGTTTTAACGGGTGATTTGGGTCAGCAGCATGATGAGCTTTGCGGATATAACATCTACTTCAAAACCAAACCCAAAAATATCAGAATGTATCTGTCATACGACAATGTCAATTGGAATCTGGTATCTGATAGGGCGGATTATTACACCAATGCAGGCTACACAAATGCAAAAGTATATTTCAACCACAAAGAGGGAAGATATTTCAAATTTGAAATTGACAAAGATGCTTCTTCAGGTAATATTGCAGTAGCTGAAATTCAGATTTTTAACAATCAACCTCACATACCGCTTATGTCGGGTGGTTTCTTTGCCGTTTATCCGGAAGAAGCTACCGGCTATAATATAAACATACTTTCACCTAATACCGAAAAAATGACCGAATACGATTGGGAAATGCAGCTCAGGGGATTATATAACCTGGGTCAGGAAACAATTGTATTGGGACCGAACGTGTATCACGATTTAAAAAAATCGGTTATGCCTATACCCGAAGGCTCCAACCTTTATAATATGGGTTACAGACAAAGAGAAAGATTGGTCACAAAGGACTTATTTGAGACTATCCTTACGATAGCAGACAAGCTCGGCATGAAGGTATATCTCGGAACGATAGCAACATATTCTTATCCCAATATTCAAGAAACTACAGGGCAAACTCCGGTAGAGCATTATACAGATGTTGCACAGGACGGATGTCATGTAATAAGAAGAATGGAGTATGCTTACGGACATCACAGCTCCTTTGAGGGTTATTATTTTACGGATGAAACTTGTGATTATTATCTTGCTCATTATAGTGGTGCTCTGGAGGCCTTCAGAACATTATATCTTACGCAGTCAAAAGAAATTCGTTTAGTTTCACCTGATAAAAAGATAATGATTGCACCTGCGATTTGGAGAGTAAGCAACCTGACCGCCAGTGCTGAAAATATATATAATCTCATTAAACCTGAAGATGGCTCAACAAAACCCATGGTTGATGTTGTTGCAGCACAGGACTGCCTCGGCAGATTTAATTCGCTTGTAGTACCCGACGATAAATACAATGAATTCGAAAAAAATGCTCAGGTATGGGCTAAAGCAGTAAGAAGTGCCGGAGTAGAATTCTGGTATGATGCAGAAATTTTTGAACCTACTTATAAATTGAAGCGTTACAGTGAGCTTGTAAAATCTTTTGAAACAGAAGCAAAAACAAGTAATAAGATCATCAATTTCAGCTATGAAAGATTTATTCCTACAATATCCGGAGGTGCTGATAGCTTCAGCAAATTCCTGACTGAGTCATACAGAACAGAGTATGCCAAAAGATATACATCTTATATTGATGCTTTAAATATAGGTACTTTTGAGAATAGCTATCCGGAAGAGGGTTATTCCAAATTCAGCAGCAATTCATTTTTGAGAACTCATACCCAACCTGACATGGACGGAACAATCATCAACGAACAATGGCCTGTGTTCACACCTTTCGGTTCTATGTCAGACAATGAAAATTCGAGCTATGCGATGATGTGGGACGATACCTACATTTACTTTGGTGTAAAAACGAACGATAAAACTTATTCCGAACATACTAACAATAATACGTTTACATATGCAGAAGACTTTTTGATTGTTCAATTCGGACTTCCGGGTGCATCGGGAGAAGCGGGCGTAGCTGAAAACACATGGAGAATCGGTGTGGCAAAGCACAATGTAAGAGGCGTTGAAGCTTGGGTGAAAACAGGCGGTTCATATGTGGATGCAGGAGACAATGTTATTGCCAATTTTGATGACACAAATCCCAACGGCAGAACGGCGATAGTTGCGGTTAAATGGAGTTATCTGGGCATTGCTCCTCAGGCAGGACTTACATTCCCTATAAGTATTATTTACCGTCAGGACGGTAATGCTTGGCAGACATTGAATGGCAACACACAGACTAATCTTGCATACTATGGCAGATTTACCACAGCGGAAGAAACCGGATATACCGTAACCTTTGACGCAAACGGCGGTACTTGTGATGAGACGAAGATAGTTTACCCCAACGGTACCTACGGTGAATTGCCGATACCTGATACAAGACCTTACCGATTCGGATATGCTTTTGACGGTTGGTTTACTGCGGCAAGCGGCGGAACAAGAATTACATCGGAAACTATTGTTAACATAACGGCAAATCAGACACTTTATGCACAATGGATTCGACAGAAATATAAAGTATTGTTCTATGATGGTGTAGGCACTAATATTAACAATGCTAATATGAATTCTTTCTATATTGAGAGTCCGAGCAAGACGGTAAACGGTATTACATATACTTACAGTCCGTCAACAGGTATAATCACACTTAACGGTACTGCAACAGATTCCGTAGTGTTCTTTGAATTGCCGGTTAATCCCTACGATGCGGGTATCAGCGGATATTTCATTGCTGATGAAATAATCGACGGTTCGATAGAAAACGGCTCTGTATTTGTTGATATTGGCGACTCAAAGGGAAATAACTACAGACACAATGTAGGCAGCACGGGACAAATGTGGTCTCTTCTTTTTGATGAGTTTGCTGTAAACAAATTGAGGTTTGGTGTACACATGGATTCGGGCAGCAGTGAAAAAACGGTTACCTTGAACAATTATCAGATAAGAATTATGCTTAATAATTCTGCCGTTACAAATACTTACACACCCGTAGGTATGCAAGTGTTTTACGATGAACCTTACGGCGAACTGCCAACAGTAACAAGAACAGGGTATACCTTTGGCGGCTGGTACACCGAAAGAAACGGCGGCGGAACAAAAGTTACGGCGGAAACCCGTGTTACGACCAACGCAAACCACAATCTTTTCGCATACTGGATTCCGAATACATATACAATTAACTTTGTTGCAAACAGCGGTACCAACATAAGCGGTTCAACTGCATCAATGAGTATGACCTACGATGTTGCAAAGAATCTTACCGCTAACGGATTTACGAAAACCGGTCATAATTTCACAGGTTGGAACTCAAAATCAGACGGTACAGGAACAAGCTATACCGATCAACAAAGTGTTAAAAACCTTACCGCAGTCAACGGAGGAACAGTAACGCTCTATGCTCAATGGACCGCAAGGGTATATACCATAACCTTTGACGCAAACGGCGGTTCTGGTGTACCGGAAGCACAGAAAAAAACATACGCAGTACCCATGACATTAAGCACAACTGTACCGACAAGAGAAGGCTATACATTCACAGGCTGGAATACAGCTCAAGACGGTTCAGGCACAAGCTATAATCCGGGCGGAAGCTATGGAGAAAATAAGTCGGTAACACTTTATGCAAAATGGACGGCAAATACATATACCGTTACATTTAATGCAAACGGCGGTACAACTACTACTGCAAATAAGACAGTAACTTATGCCGGTACTTACGGCACTTTGCCGACACCTACAAGAACAGACTACAGATTTGATGGTTGGTACACGTCAGCAAGCGGTGGTGCAGAGATAACAGCCGGAACAAAGATTACAACAGCTTCAAACCACACGCTTTATGCACATTGGATACCTGCAGCGAATGTTTCAGCAGGTGATAGCTTCACGTACACTCAAGCAGAGCATTGGGGAAAAGAGAGTAATATCTGGTCCTGGCAATGGGCACCGGCAGACACCAACAATTTCTCGGATATGACCTTTAAAAACATATCCGGTCAGGGCGATTGCTATGTTGCCGATTGGGATTTGTATCCCTACTGTGCCGCACGTTGGGGCGGAAATAACGTCCATCCGCATAAAAATGCCGATGCGGCAAGGGTTTTCACTGCCCCCGCAGCGGGTAATATAACTCTTACTGTTACGGTTGCACGTCAGTCGGATTTTACGACCTGTACAAGCGCAACACCCACTTCTTTCCGTATTTTGTTGGGAGATACTGTTGTATATCCGTCAGAGGGAGATTATAAGGTTATGTATTCCGCAACTCCCGAAAATATTACTCTTAACCTGAAAGTACAGGCAGGAGAAAAAATTCGCTTCATTGTTGGATCTATGGGGAATAATCAAGCAGACTCTCTTGAACTCACTAAAACGACAGTTAAATATAATTCTGTCGGAGATCCGGGAACCAAACGAGTAGGACAGACTTTTACTCATCAGGCAACATCTTCTACTTGGGGAACCGATATTCCTAATTGGTCTTGGGAGTGGACACCGAAAAATCAAACCTCATTTTCTCCTATGACAGTACAGACTATCAGCGGCTATAGCGGTGATATGTATGTTGCCGATTGGACGAAATATCCATACTGCTATGCCGGTTCTTTAGGTGTAAGAATTCATCCGGCGAATGAGGCTGATACGGTAAAAACTTTTACAGCTCCATATAGCGGAACTGTTAAAATTGATACATCAATCAGACGCGAAAATCAGTATTCGACGCATTCTTCATATACGCCTACATCCTTGCGTATTCTGGTGAACAACACGCAGGTATATCCTCTTTATAGCGAAAATCTTGCTATTACTGATACAACTGCGAAAGAATTTTCGTTCTCCACACAGGTTCGTGCAGGGGATAAGATTCGTTTTGTCATAGGTGCTATGGGACAAGATGGATATGATGTTGTTAATATGTATAATGATATTACCTACACCTCTCTTGATGAAAGTACCCTTGTTCCGGGTGATTCATATACTTATCCGATAAACGCTTCCTCTTGGGGAAGGGATATTCCGTGTTGGCGTTGGGAGTATAGAGATCAGGATAATACCTTTGGTAATATGACATGGCAGAATGTACCTAATTATGGGTATATGTACGCATCAGATTGGACAAATCATCCATATAACTATGCCGCAGCATACGGCGAAAAAATCCATCCTGCTACAACTCGAGATACAGTCAAAACTTTTATCGCACCTTATTCGGGACGAGTTGAAATGAAGATTGGTGTTAGACGAGAAAATGAATATATTACCGGTTCCAGCAGCGGTACCCCAACATCTCTTCGTGTTTTCTTGAATGATAAGCAGATTTATCCCACGGACGGTTCATATATTACCCTCACTTCAACAACTCAGCAAACCTTTATTGTTAATGCCGATGTGGTTGCAGGTGATAAGCTCCGTTGTGTTGTAGGTAGTATGGAACAAAACGGAGCCGACGCGATAAGAATGTCTAATACGGTTACATATCGTTCTGTCGGACAACGCGAGCTTGCAATGGTTGCGGATCAGAAAAACGCAGCAGTTAAGGTGTACGATGTTCATGCGGATAATTGGGATCAGGGTGAGCTTATCTGGAATTGGACTCCTACTGCGGAACTCGGTTTTACTCAGATGGGAGCCTTTGGTAATGTCAGCGATGCAAAATTGAGATATTCTCACTCCTTGATGAAGCAAGTTGTTGCAGTTTGCTCTTCAGGCGGTTTCCTCGGAGTTGTAGATTATGCTACAGGACAGAAAATTTGGGAAGTAAACTCCACATCAGCAGCTAATCCACATGCTATTGAATATCTGCCTAACGGAAATATTGCGGCTGCCGCAAGTACAGGAGGTTGGATACGAGTTTATGCGGCATCAAATAACAGTACGACATATGCAGAGGCAAGTCTGTCGGGTGCTCACGGTGTTCTTTGGGATTCTCAACGAAATCTTTTGTGGGGACTCGGTGGTAGTGTGTTGACTGCGTATCGTGTTGGAGGTACTGCTGCGGCACCCACACTGACGGAGGTTACGGAATATCGAATGACTTTGCCGACAGCTTCCGGTCACGATCTTTCTCCTGTTTATGACAGTCCGAACCGTCTTTGGGTTACCACCGGTTCAGGGGTTTACCAGTTTGATATCAGTTCAAAAACATTCTACGCAGCTTACAGCACAGCTAACGGTATGAACCGTGGTGATGTCAAGGGCGCAAGTAATTTCAGAGGAAGCGGCACAGTAATTACTATTAATCCTAACCACGATGTTGCGGATTGGAATTCAGACAGAATTTATGTTACTATTTGCAAAAACGGAGAATTATACGGTCGAACTCAGATATCTTCTACAGGCTTGTTCTACAAGACCCGCAGTTGGATTGCTGATTATAGCGACTACACACAGAGAAAATATGAGGTTTTGTTTGATACTAACGATGGCAGCAATAACAATGTAAACCTTTTCAGCCTTGAAAGAGTTACAAATAAAACAGTAAACGGTATTACATACTCTTACGACCCGTCAACAGGTATAGTAACACTTAACGGTACAGCAACATCGAGTACTTATTTTTACGATATACCTTTTGCTTGGCATACGGACAATTCATATTCTGTTTCACACCAAATTGTCGGAGGTAAGGTAACCGGCGGCTGCGTATCAGTCAGCATGTATGATGCTAACGATGTACGCTTACTCGGTCACGATGCGACTAATAACGCGACCGGCTCGGGTTGGAGTACCTATAATGGCGGCCCGACTAACGACAATCTGCCGAGAACATTGAAACTATGGGCATGGCTTAATACTGATGCCGGTTATACTCAACTGAAATTTGAGAATTATAAAATCAAATTCAAAATAGAAAAGTCAGCCACCGGGACGGCATATACTCCGTCAGGTATGTATGCAACCTACGACAGTACCTACGGCACATTACCGACTCTGACAAGAACGGGTTATACATTCAACGGCTGGTATACCGCAGCATCGGGTGGCACTCAGGTAACTGCAAATACAAAAGTAACAATTACTAACGCCCAGACACTTTATGCACATTGGACTGCAAATAAATATACAGTTACATTTGATTCAACAGGCGGAACAAATCAGGGAAGCATAACTGTAACTTATAACAGTGCATACGGTACATTACCTAATCCTACAAAAACAGGTTATACCTTTGCAGGTTGGTTTACCGAAGCAGAGGGCGGTTCTGCAATAGCCGGAACTACAACAGTAAGAACCGCAGGCAACCACACTCTCTATGCACATTGGACTGCAAATAAATATACCGTAACATTCGATGCAAACGGCGGGGGAACAAATCCGTCAAGCATAACAGTTACCTACAATAGTGCTTACGGCACATTGCCGACTGTTTCAAGAACAGGTTACACATTTGCAGGTTGGTTTACTGAAGCAGAGAGTGGTTCTGCGATAGGTGAGGGTACAACAGTAAGAACTCCAGCAAATCACACGCTTTATGCACATTGGACAGCAAATAAATATACAGTTACATTTGATTCAACAGGCGGAACAAATCAGGGAAGCATAACTGTAACTTATAACAGTGCTTACGGTACATTACCTAGTCCTACAAAAACAGGTTATACCTTTGCAGGTTGGTTTACCGAAGCAGAGGGCGGTTCTGCGATAGGTGAGGGTACAACAGTAAGAACTGCAGCAAACCACACGCTTTATGCACATTGGACTGCAAAAAATTATACCGTAACATTCGATGCAAACGGCGGTACAACACCGACTGCAAGTAAACAGGTAACTTATAACAGTACTTATGGCACATTACCGACACCTACAAGAACAGGTTACACCTTTGCAGGTTGGTTTACTGAAGCAGAGAGTGGTTCTGCGATAGGTGAGGGTACAACAGTAAGAACTCCAGCAAACCACACACTTTATGCAAAATGGACAGAAAATGCCTATACAATTACTCTCAATGCAAACGGCGGTACCGGCGGTACGACTTCCGTGAAAGTAACTTCCGGTAGTGCATTACCTGATATCGTTGCTCCGACAAAGGCAGGATATACATTTGCAGGTTACTTTGCAGATAATAAAACGACTGACTTAGCATATAACATACGCCAACCCGG
>JAZQHB010000093.1:0-29379 GCA_045540355.1 Acutalibacteraceae bacterium
TAAGTTACGGCCCTTTCTCAAGTGCCCTTTCCCTCAAGGCGCTCGACTATATTACCAAATCTTTTCCCGTTTGTCAACACCTTTTTTAAAACTTTTTTCTTTTTTCTTTCTTCTCTTCTCCTCGTGTCCGCGTGGGTCGGAGCGTATCCCTATTATACTTTCCTGATGTTTTTTCACTCCGCGTTGACTAAATTGCAGTTTTTGATATAATCATTATTATAAAAAAGCTTACGGGTGATATTTATGAACTCAAAAAACAGCAAACAGCAATCAATAGTTTTTATAATAATAAGCACCATTATTTTTCTAACATTTGCAACTCTCGTTTTCCTTTTCCCGTATACGGGTGACGATTGGGCTTGGGGCAGCAGTTTAGGGCTTGACCGACTGCATAAGTTTTTTGCCGATTACAACGGTCGCTATGCAGGCAATCTTCTTGTCCTTTTACTAACTCGCAGTCGTTTTTTCAAAATCTTTCTTATGGCTCTCACAAATTACCTTTTGTGTTTTTCGTGTTACAAATATGCTCCTCACAAAAAGAATCTTTGTCTTTTATTTTCATTCGTATTGTTTCTCTCGATGCCTCGGGAAATTTTTGCTCAAGCTGTTGTATGGACTTCAGGCTTTGCAAACTATATTCCGCCAACGCTGATAAGCATAACATATATACTTCTTGCAAAAAACATTTTTGACAGCAAAGTACCGGTATATCCGAAGTATATATTTATTCCAACCTTTTTACTTGGTTTCGTTGGTGCTTTGTTCATTGAAACATCAACCTTGTTCAATTGCATATTGGGATTGTTGATTATTGTTTTCTCGTTACTTAAATTCAAGAAATTTTATTTATCGCACTTATCTTTTTTAATTGGTAGTGTTGTCGGTGCCTTTTGTATGTTTTCAAACGGTGCGTATTCGGCAATTGCCGCAGGCACTGATAATTACAGAGATGCACCTTTCGACAAAGAAGAGCTTATATCAACTTATCTTGAACACAGACGCATAATCTACGAAAACTTATTCCTTTCAAACGGTACCGTCTGTTCAATAATATGCGTATTGTTGATTATCACAACTGTTTTATTTATTTCAAAAAATAGAAATTCTGCTTTGATAGCAGCATCACTTTTTGCGACAGGATTAAATGTTATTTCACTTGTTCTTATTCTTTTAAGATATACATTGTCACTTTCCCGTTCTATACAGTTGACCTGTGCAATTATTTTTATAATTTCACTTTTGCTTGTAGTTATGATTTGTGTAAGAAAAGGTGAACGACTCAAAATGCTTTTACCGCTTTGTTCGATTCTGTTTTTGGTTGTTCCGTTACTTGTAGTTAAACCTATCGGTCCGAGGTGTTTATTTGCACCATTTATGATGTTGGTTATGTTTACTGTATATCTTTTCAGCTATATCATCGATGGGCTCAATAATTCGGATATAAAATACAAGACTCTCTTTTCTTTATTTTCAATCACTATTGTTATTCAGACAAGCATTTACGCAAGCATCTTCATACCGATATACAAATACGATACAAACCGAAACGCTCTTGCTGTTACTCAAGATGAAAGCGGTGAAAAAACCATAATAATATCCGAGCTTCCCAACGAAAAATATCTTTGGACACCCGACCCTAAAAAAGAACCGTGGATAACCAGATATAAACTCTTTTGGGGTATTGATGACAGTGCCGAACTCAAAATTGTAAAACCTCAGGACTTCGATGTTTTTTACGAGGAATATTTAGGAAGCAATGGGGCTTAATTTCGAACATTTTATTATAATAAGCACGCGCCGTTTTGAAGCGACGCGTGCTTATTCTATGCAGATTTAATCATTGATAAAATCTCATTTATTGCTTTTTGCTCTTGTAATTTCAACGGTCCGTTTTGATATGTGCCGTCTTTGCAGAAGAAGACATAACCTTTTCGTTCACCGTCGAGGGGAATCAACACTTTTTCAAAATTGTATTTGTCGGGGCCACCTGTTCTTTGGAACAAAACATAGGTCTGTTCTGAGTTGTAAATCAGCTCAACAGCTTTGTTTTGTGATTTTATCTCCTCAATCATATCTTCCGTTACCGCTAATTTGAGAACGCCGAGCTTGGTATCATTGAGATATATGTTGACCTGCGGTAATATTTTAGAAATCAGGTCATTTGATACTTTTTCTGTATTTCCGTCGGCATAAAGATAACATTCATCAGGGGTGTTCAGTGAAGTTTTGAAGTCTTCCTGAATTGTCGGCTCAACGGTTGTTGTAACTCTCTGTGTTGTTTCGGTTGTTGTTTCCCTCTTGGTTGTGGTTATTGTTGTTGTTTTCGGTTCTGTCGATTTTGCTTCTGTCGTTGACTTTTCGGTAGCAGATGTTGTGCTTTTAGTTTCATTCAAATTTGATTTTTCTTCTTTGCAAGCTGAAATTGAAAGCAGCAACAGAATTGCAGAAATTAAAGCAATTGTTCTTTTAAACATAAGCATCTCTCCTTTTTCGTTTTTGTCTTCTACTTAATAAACGAAAAATACAGACAGAACCTCACAGTTGAATTTAAACAAATATTATTTATTTTTGCGTTTTTTATAATCATCATTTATACTGCTGCTCCAATCGCTCGGCAATGCAGCATTTTCTCTGACATTACAAACCGCCTGAGCAACACTTTCGTAAAGAATCCGGGTGCCCTTTGCATCGGCATTGTAATTTACTGCTCGTGATTCATCTATACCGTAACGGGCTGCAGTTTCTACGGCATCTATGTTTGCTCCTATGAATAAAAATTCCCAACCATATTTTTCTTTTTGTCTTTCAATCATAGCTTTTACTTGTTCAGATGTATATTTGCGACTTGCGTTTTCCATTCCGTCTGTTGTAATGACGAACATTGTTTTTTCCGGTACATCTTCTCGTCTTGCGTACTTGTGAATATTTCCGATGTGGCGTATTGAATCACCCAATGCATCTATAAGTGCAGTACAACCTCTGACATAATAATCATCTTCCGTCATCTTTGGTATATCCTCAAGACTCACTCTGTCGTGAATTACTTCGCTTGTATTATCAAATAATACTGTTGACACAAAGCACTTTCCGTCTTGCTTTTTCTGCTTTTCAATCATGGAATTGAATCCGCCTATCGTGTCTTTTTCAAGGCCTGACATTGAGCCGCTTCTGTCTAAAATAAATACCAATTCTGTTGTGTTGTTTTTCATAAGTATACTCTCCTATAATGTAATTGCAGGTCTTAACCTTGCAACCACATTATAATCAAGATATCAACTTGTTTGGTCTCCTGACGGGAGACTTTATACACCTAAACACGGTAAGTCAAATTCAAACAACGCTTCATTTATTTCAAATATATTGTAATTTCCGTTTTTTATAAAATACTCTACCACAATATCAAATTTACTGCTGTGCGACAGCGTAAAGCCCACAGTACGAAGAAGATTCAAGGTTTCATCTAAAGTCAACTCAAGTCCGATTGCAAATGAAAGCACCGTGTTTTTGCTCGGTCGGTAATCTTTCTGATTAAGTATTTTCCAGAAGGTCTTTTTACTGACATTTGATTTTTTATAACATTCTACATCTGTCATACCTTTTAAATCAATAAGCTTCATAAGGGTAACTGCAAAGCTGTCATCAATTTCTTTGAGCATTTCACTAAGACTCAGACTCTCGTTGGCTTGCGGTGCAAGCGGTTTTAGTGCTTCTGAAAAATCAAGAGGCTCGCTCACTGAGAAGCACCGTCTTTCCTCAAGGACTATACTTCTCTGATTCTTCGGAAATGCACCGAACAGGTCGTCAAGGTTGTCTTCGTGCTCAAGAACATAATTATCATCAATATATGACTTTATATCCGAAAAGAGTTTTTCGCTGAATTCATAAGATTTTTTGTCATACACAACCAGATAAATAAGCATCTCGTGTTCAAACAGAAAATCGCTTATAACCTCGATAGCTATTTTCAAAACCTTGTCTTTCGGATAACCGTACAAACCTGCAGAAATCAGAGGAAAAGCGACGCTGTCGCAATTATTCTCAACGGCAAGCTTCAGACACTCTTTATAACAGGAAACCAACAGTTTTTTCGGATTTATCACACTATACCAATTTGGTCCGGCGGTGTGTATAACATATTTGCAAGGCAATTTGAATCCCGGGGTGATTTTAGCTTTTCCGACGGGACAACCGCCTAAGCTTTTACAGTATTCGGTAAGTTCTGCTCCCGCTGCTTTATGTATAGCCAAATCAGTACCGCCACCCGGTTCAAGGTGTCTGTTCGAGGGGTTGACAATAGCGTCAACTTCCATTCTCGTTATATCTTGTCTTATTATCTGTAAAGGCATCGTAATACTCCTTCATTGATTTACAAGATAAATATATCAAAAGATTTTGTGAAAGTCAATTTTTGCAACGAGGATTATCGGAGAAAAATGTCCGTCTGTTTCGGTCAATCACCAAAATATTCACGAAACAATTTTGTGCGTTATGAAAATCACCAATTTTTAAATATGCAAGCCGCATTAAATGATAAGATACGAGCATCAAATCCTTTCTGTTATTTTGACTTCGAGGTATTTCTTTTATTACTTCGATTGCTTTTTCGTATTCGGAATTGAGATAATACTCTGCAAATTGATAGTACGGTTTATATTTTTTTGAAAAAATTCTCAATCGACCTTTTCTTTCTTTGTCTATCAGGGATAAAACTTCTTCAGTGTCTTTCATTATAAGCAACGACAGTATTTTATAAAACGCAACTTCATGTTTCATCTCAGGTCTTAATCTGCGAGCCATTAGTACATCACAAAGACCTGCTGTTTCAGGCAATTCACCTTGATAAAAGAGCACACGCATAAACAAATACAGATTATGTATTCTGTTTTCATTGCCGTATCTGTCAAACTCATAAGCACCGATAAAATCAAGCTGTTTAAATGCCGTTCTTTTCAGATTCATCTTTCGTATAATCAATAAAAATACATCAACTGCTACCCACACTAATATCAATATATACTTGTAAAAATGTAATTCCGAAACAAACAAAATTGCAAAAAGAATAAACCCGAACACATTGAAAATCAATAACCGCTTTATATATTCCTCATACCTCATATTTTTACATCTTTTTTTCACACAAATTCTCCCTTAACCTTTTTATACATTATGTAGTCAGTTTAAATCGGGAATGTAACAAAAGAAGTGTGCTTCAAAAAATTCTATGATGTATTACATCAGAAATGACACAATGCCAATACTCTAATCAAATCTATTGCTTCTTTAAACAAGATCTTTAAAATTCGGATAATATGATTCGATAAAATCCTCCATATTCGCAATATAGCTATGATCAATATCATAATACCATAGGTACAAGTTCAGAGAGAATCGCTGAAATAATTATCCATTTGACTAATCGTTTCATGGTTCACACTCCTATATATTACTGTGGAAGAAATATAAAGTCTCGGTTTGGGTATCGAAGAAATACACATCGTAACTACCTAATTCGGGATAGTCCGGGTCATCTTCTATGTATAAATAATCATCATCTGATACAACACTCATATCAAAATCATAGTTTACAACAAGCTCATTTTTTTCATCATATTCAGCAACACAATCCACCCACGATTCAAAGTTTTCAATGTGAATTTTAAAATCATCAAGACTTGTTTTGTTTATCTTCTCTAAGTATCGGTTATTTTCAACATTCGGATTTTTATAAGTATATTTTGCATAGTCCGTATAATCCTGAAATCCCCCGCTTGTGTAATAGTCTTTTGTTTCGTAATCTCCTAAAGACATAAGGACAGGGTTAGCGGGAGGTTCATACATAAAAAAAGAAATCACAGGGATTAACACCGCTACCGCAAGTGCTGTTTGGAGAACTGCTCCGAGGGTTATCAAAAATATCATCAAAGATTTTTTCATATCAATCACTCCTCGTCGGGTACAAACTCGATTATATCTTCAACTTTGCAATCGAGTGCTTTGCATATTGCATCGAGTGTAGAAAAACGGATCGCTTTTGCTTTATTGTTTTTGAGGATCGAGAGATTAGCCAGGGTAATTCCAACATCCTCTGATAACTTGTTAAGTGATATTTTCCGCTTTGCCATCATGACATCTAAATTAACTCTAATCATTCTGTAAATCCCCTCTGCTTATATTGTAAGGTCGTTTTCGTTTTTGATGTTTGTTGCTTCTTCGATAACATTTTTAGTTACCCTCAAGCAAAGTCCCAAGAACAGACCTAAAAAAGCAACTATAAATGACAATTGAAAATAGATTCCCAACGCACCAAAAATAAATGCAAGTGCAATACAACACCACGATATAAATCTTATCAATGCTACGCTTTTTTCGGTAAAAACTAAACCTTTGCGGACACGCATAAGTAAGCTGAATAATAAAATATCTGCGATAAGACATACCGCGATTACGAAATACGCCATAACAAGCACAAACACACGACCTTGTAAAGTTATATCATCTCTTGTTCCTATGGTATCGGGAATGTCAATGAGTATATTAACAAGTGTCGGTGCAAATATTGCTCCTGCAACACAAGCAATGAAGAAAAGAATTGCAAATGAAACCGAAATCATAATCGATACTTTAGAAGATGTTTTTAACATAATATAACCTCCAAAATTTTCTGTCTTCAACCTCATAATACACCACTATTTTGTGTTTGTCAATGTATTTTTATCGTTTTTCGATAAATTATGTTTTAAAAAAAGCAATCCTATCGTTATGACAGAATTGCTTTTTAAAAGAATTATTTTAACAACATTACTGTATTATGTTTTATCTTTAAGTGTCTGCCTTTTTTGTATGTACCGACTTTTTCCATATTGTGTTCTTCGTCAAGGAGATAAATTTCGTATTGTTCTTTACCGTCATTTATCTCAAGGTCAATGATTTTTTCGGAATTATCTTCATCATTGTCGTTATAGAACGAAATCATTATCGCTTCATTTTCCCCGTTTTTAGCAGCTACACAACAGACATCTTCTGCATCAATCTCAACATCATAAGATTTACCGAGTTTGTAAAGCTCGTTGAACATTTTAAAAACATAGTAGGTTTTCAACGGTCGGTAGGTATAGAAATCAAAAAGTCCGTTGAACACACAAGGTCTTGCATCATAATACATCAGCATATCCATACTTGAGTGTTGTGCCGCAAGCATTCGTGCTGCAGTAAATGCTGCACCTTTGAGGGATATTATAGTTTCAATACTGTAAACAAAATCAACATCCCAACCTCTTACATAATTCCACTCGTTGCAGATGTTTTCTGTATCTGTATAACCGTATTTATCAAGCATTGACCTGAAAAGTTCTGTTTTTGTTATAAACTTTTCTACACCTGTGCCGTACATATGCCATGAAAAGAAGTCAATAGGAGTGTTTCGCTCTTTCATCTGAGATATAAAATCTTCTGCCCAGTCAATTCTGTGAGCAAGTGCGGGGCCACCTATTTTAAGGTCAGGGAATCTGTTTTTCAGATGCTTTGCCGCTATCTCATAAAAATCAAAGAATTCAGCCTTTGTGCCGCCCCATGTTTCCTTGTGGGGATCGTGGTCACGTCGCATATCGGGTTCGTTCCAGATTTCCCAGTATTCAATATTCCAATTATATCCGTCTGCCCAACCTTCATTGTAGTGTATTATTATGTGTTCGCAAATCTCTGCCCACTTTTTGAAATCCTTGGGCGGTAATGTGCCGTATTTTTTAACCCAATGCTCGATTTTATTACCGAGTCTGTAAAACACCTTTGTACCTGCTTCAAGGATTGTTTTTGTATATAAATCGGTCAGGGTAAAGTCATAAGAATCGGGGTCATTTACATCTGCATCAGGATTCGGAAATATCGACCACACATCAACAGTATGCTCTCCGCCGTATTTTGCAAAAAAGGCTGCATCGTGGTTTCTTGCATAAGGAATGCCGATTTCTACCCACTCATCAAAATTACCTCTTGACTGCACTTTTCCTGATTTGACAGGACCATTGTTTACGGCGTGCATAGGTTTGATTTTGCCTGTTTTTTTTGTAAAATCTACAGTTATCTTATTCATAACACTTACCTCTTTATTTCAGCAAAACAGCTGTGTTGTGTTTGAGTTTAAGAGAATCGCCTTTTTTAAGCACGCCGACTTTGTCCATATCGTGTTCTTCATCGAGAAGATAGATGTCATATTCGTCTTTTCCGTTCAAATCAAGTTCAATGATTTTTTCGGAATTATCCTCATCGTTGTCGGTATAAAATGAAATCATAATTGCTTCGTCTGTATCATTCTTTGCTGCAACTGCATAAACATCATCGCAATCAATCTTTATTTCGCAAGCTGTTCCGAGTTTATATAGCTCATTAAACATTTTAAAAGTATAATAACCCTTTAAAGGCTTGTATGTATAATAATCAAAAATGCCGTTGAACGGACAGGGTCTTGCATCATAGTACATCATCATATCAATACTCGAATGTTGTCCTGCAAGCATTTTTGCTGCAGTAAATGCTGCACCTTTGAGTGATATTATGGTTTCGATGCTGTAAACAAAATCAACATCCCAACCTCTTACATAATTCCATTCATTGCATATAGTTTCGGTTTCTGTATAACCGTTTTCAAGTAATATTGATTTATATGTTTCCTGTTTTTCAACAAATCTTTGCGGAGTAGTTCCGTAAACATGCCAAGAGAAGAAATCAAGCGGAACATTACGCTTGCTCATTTCTCTGATAAAATCAGTTGCCCAATCAAGTTTGCACCCAATTGCAGGTCCGCCGATTTTAAGGTCAGGGAACCTGTTTTTCAGATGCTTTGCCGCTATCTCATAAAAATCAAAGAATTCTGCTTTTGTTCCTCCCCAAGTTTCTTTATGAGCTGCTCCGTCTTCGCGAAGATCGGGTTCGTTCCAGATTTCCCAATATTCTATATCCCAATGATATCCGTCTGCCCAACCCTCGTTATAGTGCATTATGATATGTTCGCAAATCTGCGCCCATTTTTTATAATCTTTGGGTTTTACGGTTCCGTACTTTTTAGACCAATGTTCAATTTTGTTGCCGAGTCTGTAGAATATCTTTGTACCTGCTTCGAGTGTTGTCTGCAAGTATTCGTCTGTCAGGTGAAAATCATACGATGCAGGGTCATTTACATCAGCATCAAAATCAGGAAAGATTGCAATAATATCAACAATGTGCTCTCCGCCGTACGAATACTCGATGGAAGCATCGTGATTTCTTGCATAAGGAATTCCAATTTCAACCCACCTATCAAAATTACCTCTTGACTGCGATTCGCGTGCTTTTTTAGGGCCGTTGTTGACAGCGTGCATAGGTTTGATTTTGCCTGTTTCTTTTGTGAAATCAATTGAAATTCTGTTCATATCAATTCTCCTCATAATAAAGTTTCAGTCATTGCTTTTACTAAATTTGCACCCCATTGATGCAGATTTTCTATTGTGTAACCTCGTTCAAGATAAACTTCATCTTCTTTTATCTCCCGAATTATTACATTTCCCCCGGGATAATCTGTTACTATTTTCATGTTAACACCGCTTCATTCATTATCTTCGCCCGCAAGCATTTCCGAATACCAGGGTGCTTTACCCTGACTCATAAAGTGAACAGGTGTAAACGGATCCTGACTATTCCGAGCCGCTTCGGGTATCGGTACACCTACATTATCTTTGATTATAACCTGTTCACCGTGACCGCCTCGGTCAAGAATAAGCTCTTTGACAGCTCCGGGTAACATTGCATTATTAGCAATAACACAATGTGAACATTCTTCTAAAATTATTCCGTAATTTGGGGAAACTCTGCCGTTTCTGCCGTCATCTTTCCAAACGTTAAAGGTGTTTCCGACTATTGAAACACCGGCCGCTTTCTTCATAAGTATATGGCAATCGTTGTCTGAGTCGGGCTCTGCACATTTACCGCTTCTTACTATTGTGTTACCCGTAATTGTAAGTGCAAAAGGTATTACAGTATGACTTCTGCCAATGCGTTCATGGTAGTTCAGTGCAGATTCTATTATAATCGCAGGTCCGAGTGAACGGTCTATGTAGTTACCTGTTATATTGTATCTCATACTGCCTTTAAGCTTTAATCCGCACTCACCATTCCACTCAACTCTGTTAGAAGTGAAATTTACTGCAGAGTTCCACGTTTCACCGCCGAAACCTGCTTTGCGGTTACCCGAAAACCAGTTATCGACAATAAATCCATCGCAACCGTGAAGATAAAATCCATAACCTTTATTATGGCTGCTGAACGAATGACGCATCGACACCGCCCACGCACCAATCATATTTACTCCGTTGCCTGTGAAATCAAAGATTTTACATGTATCAATTCTTATACCGTGCTCACCGGGTGTAACATGACGTTCACGGCACATGCTGATTCCGTGCATATTTTCACCCATATTTTTTCCGTCAAAGGAAAGGCCGTGAATTGTACTTCCGAGTGCATCGGATATTTCGACCAAACACTCCTGATCCTCTTTTAAAGGTGTAAGCACCGTTCTTCCGTGATGCTTGAACGACCATGTCGGTTCACCTTTAAGACTTACACCCAAAGGAAGATATATCACATCCGTGCGATATGTACCGTAAGAAAAATAAACTACTCCCGATGTTTCGGAAGCTACCTTTATTGCTTCTCTTATAGCTTCGGTATCATCAGTTATGCCGTCACCTATTGCACCAAAATCTTTGGGATTTACATAATATTCATTCATATTTACACCTCGTTTAACAACATTACAGTATATATACTCCATTAGTCAGTTTTTGTCAATAGAAAAATGTATTAAAAATTCAGTTGTTTGCTTTAATTTCTGAATATTGTCCCATACTATCAGTAAATCAATAAAGGTGGTATTAAAATGGAAATGTACGATTTACCGATGGGTTTCGGAATGGCACTTGCAAAAAATCCCGATGCAATTCAGAAATTCGCGATGTTAAGTGATGACAAAAAACGGGCAATTATAGAAGGCACTCACTCGGTTACTTCAAAAGCAGAGATGAAAGAATATGTAAACAGTATAATTACTAATTGGTAAAAAGCAAGGCAGCTGCGGTGAAGCAACTGCCTTGTTTGTTAATTTGATTTATGCGAGCATATCTGCTACTGTATAGGTTTCGGTCTCGCCGTAGGTTATTGTGCCGTCGAGGTTTACTACGAATGAGGTTACTTCAAATGCTGCATCTACGGGAAGATTTTTTACTGTGTATGTGAGGATATATTTCATACCTTCGTCACCTGTGATATCTGCCGCTGTGACAGTCTTACCGCCTGCTGCGATTGAAGTATAAACAGTTTTTGAATTCTTTGTAATCGTCTGTTCCTTATTGTTTGCATTTGTAATAACAAAGCCAACTTCCTTGTAATTGAGTGAATCAACACAAGCTACAAATCGAATCTGACTGCCGTCTGCGTTTGTCTGTGCATTCAATGAGGGTTTGAAGCCTTCTTCGGGTTTTTCAAACTCATAACCGCAATCGTGGTCACAGAGATAGTCACCGTCTTCGTCAATGTGGTCGAGAACAGGAACAACTTCCTGTGCTACCGTTGCATTATCACAGAATAAACAGTGTGAGCCTTCTGTGAGACCTGTCTCTGTGCAAGTGGGTGCTAAATATTCATCAATAACTATATAGTGAGCATCTGCATCAACTTCGCCGTATTCAGCGTTACAGCATTCACAAAACTTGCCGGTCACACAGGTTGCTGTACCACCGCTGTGAGCTTCATTTGTTACATATAGGGTATCGCAGCAATAATGTACGCCAAAGTGGGTGCCGTCTCCGTTGTTGGTATAGTCAATCCCCGTGCTTGCGTGGTTGTCGGGGTCTTTTGCTTCATCGAGCAAAAGATCACAAAAAGAACATAATGTACCGCAACAGGTAGGTTCACCGACACGGTGGGAGGTATCAGAACCGCAAACGAAGGTAGCCTCTTCAGAGATACTCCATTCGGGTGCCTCAAGTGCCGAACCGGCAGGGGTGCCGACAATTTCACCATCACCATAGTTGCCTTGGACCAGATCACCTAAATCACCGATAACATAACCGCCGTAGCCGCCGGTAGAGTTAACAGTACCACCGCTGACAGTGATGCTCTCCAGTGCATACAGACCGTGCGTGACGACTTCGTCACCGGTAATATACATCGGCCCTCTATAATTGCCGTCATGTCCTAACACGCCGCTTGCGGTCCAGACATAACCTCCGGAGATTGAAATGTTCTCCCGTGCAAAGATACCGTGGATACCGCCGGCGTTTTCAACCGAGTATGTGGGGGTAATACCCGAGTAGCCACGGGTATTCAGGATGCCGTCGAAAACCGTCACATTCTCTGCTTCTATGAAACCTGCCTCCACAGAGCCGCCGTTCTGGATGTAGTCACCACCCAGATGGATGCCGTTGTCGGTGGTAATGGTACCGCCAATCACCGTCAGACTGCCTCCGGAGATGGATGCAGTATAGGGAATATGGTCATGCTCAGTATATCCGATATCGCCGGTGAGCAGAGTCATTGTAGCCGTATCGTCACCGGTGACTGTCAGGGATGTGCCGTCGGCAATAGAGATAGCAGGAACACCGTAAAAGAATCCTTCAAAAAATTCCAATCCCAGAATACTATCAAGACCAATCAGGGTGTTCTCACCCTGCAGTACCAATGTCAGCTCACCTCCGATAATCTGAAGCGGCGGAGTCAAGGGATTGAAATACGGCTCAAACATCTCGTTGTTGTCGAAACGGTCCTCTATCTCCTGCTTAGTATCATTGTGGATTGCCTTATTTGTCTCGGTCATATCGACATGGGCACCGTTCAAAGTCAAGGTGTTGGTAACCGCGTCATAGCTGACGGTGCCGTCACCCAGTACATCTGAAGCATTTTTTGATGTGACATAGTTGCCTGCCACCAAAACACCGTAAAGTTTTTCACCGCATAAGGTACAGTAATCACCGTTGACATCGTGTTTCACAGTGCGTACTATACTGCAGAAATTACAAATAGTATCACAGTCGTTATCATAGGTATGCTGAACATCCCGCTCGGCATCGCAAACATTACAAATCGGATCGCAGACACTATCATAGGTATGTTCGATCTCTCGTTCAGCAGTACAGATATTACAATCGGTATCGCAGGTATTATCGTATGTATGAGCGACCTCTCGGACGGTCTTGCATCTGCTGCAAAGCTGATCACAGGTTTGACCTTCAATCTTGTTCCAGTCGTGTGGTTTTACAGCTTCTTTATAATCAGTATATTGCTTGCCGTTAAAGGTAACGGAAGCTGTGTATGTGATATCGTCTCCCTCTGAACACGCTTCCGCAACAAAACTGACATCGGCATCGAGTGTGACTTGAACATCAGCTTCACTTGCAGTAAAAATTGCATTAGCTGAAGAATAGTCATCTGCCCAACTCCACTGAGGACCGTCTGCGGAAATACAGGTTATGATAACAACCGGATCTTCAACAACATTACAGTACTCATATGCCGGAGAAAGGTAGGAAGCCGCATTGGGGAGATCATATATGTAACCGGAAATAGTTCCACCTACATCTTTTGGCAAGTCACTTGTTGTCCATTCTGTAGTATTATCACGACGGTTTTTCAGCATATCCAAGGAACTACCTACATTATTTCCGAGAATTGATAAGTAAATTATGCCGGAATAGGTTCTAACAGAAACCCTTTTATCGGCAGCCTTAAGGTTAGTAAACTTAACTTGATAAAGATAATTATCGTATTTAAAATACTGCGTAAGACCGTCTGTATAAAGAGTGGGTGTGTTTTCGCCCAGGTTCTCTACCTCTGTTGCAGCAAAAGCACTCATGTTCACTGTCGGCAACATAGACACCACCATCACAAGTGCCAAGACAAGACTGAGTATTTTGTTTGAAAAATATGTTTTCGTTTTCATATTGTTTACTCCTCCGTTCTTCGTTTATTTGAGTATTTCTTCAAATGCTTGTTCATTTTCTTCTTCAATGTAGCTTTTAAAGTATTGGAAAACTTTTGAACCCATTGAGGTATAGTCCATTGAAAGAACTTTTTCAATATTCTTTTTACGAATGTCTTTTGGCACATTGTATATCTTCATCAACATATCAAGTGCACCTGAAATCCGTTTTTCAAGAGGTGCTGATGATTCGGTTTTCATCAGAGTTGCATACTCTATGCCCGATACAAGACCTTCCGCCTCTTTGAAATCATCATCTGTCCAGTCGGGACAAAATTCCGAAAAAACTTGTTTTGCTCTGACAAAATCATTCTTTCTGATTATCTCAAGTGTCAAGGGCGATGTATATGCCGACACAAAGAAATCTCTCGCTATTTCATCAGTTTCCGACGCAGATGCCATGGTCATAAGCTCAAGGCATATTGCCAATAACGGGTCAACCCCGTCTTTCCCTTCTTCGGATATAAGCTTCCATTGAAAGTTGCAAAGTATGTCAACCAACACTGACAATAAATGCTCCTTCGACGAGAAATAGAACATCAGGTGTCCCGGGCTTATGTCCAGCTCTTTGCTGATTGACCTCAAAGATGTCTTTGAATATCCGTTTTCAATAAACATCTTTGATGCAGTTTGTATAATCTCAAGCTTTGTTGTATTTTGTTTTCTTATGTGTGCTATTTTCATCACCTCGCTTCATTTTTGTACGCTTTCTATTTTAGTACGCGTACTATTATAAAACACATTCTATTTACTGTCAATACTTTTTGGAAAAATATTTCAGATTTTTTGATATCAAAATAAGCGTTAAACGCCTGATTTAAAGTACTAAGTACTAAACGCTAAGTACTAAACGAATGGTGGGTTTCACCCACACCCAATTGTTGCTCCGGCAAGCACATGAAGTTGCTTTACAATGAAGCACTGCATAAAGTGCAACATTTCGAGTGGACTCCGTCCACACCCATTATAATTGCGTCGCAGACCCTTCGTTTTGCGTTCTGCGTTTTGCACTTACATCAGGCTTACATTTGCAACAAAAAAACCAATCGGACAACTGTCTGATTGGTTTGATAATGTTATTACTCTATGAGATTTGCAAGTGTACGCAAATCTCCGTTTACATAGTTTTCTGCAAGTCTTATAATCTTATTTATACTCTCGGGGGCAGGCTCTTCACTTGTTGTAATTCTGCCTTTGAGCTTCTCATATAACAAAACTTCAATAATACCGTCAACCGCATTGGCATAGTTAGGGTTTTCAAACTTCAATGAGCTTACCCATTCCTTCGGTATGCAGCCGTTCTTTGCGGAAAACAGAATTATTCTGTAAAGCAACAAGGCTATAAGCATCAGAACTCGTTCCTCACTTCTTGTTATATCCTCATTATTTATTGCATCTCTTAAATAAGATGCAATAGAATATATTGCATTTTCAGCTTCATTGCTGTATAATTTTCTATCGAAGGATGATGAGTTGAGGCTTGTTTCCTTACCCAACAGATAATCACAGCTTACATCGTAATATTCTGCAAGCTTTAAAACAAAGCTCAGAGAACATTCTCTTATACCTTTTTCATAATGAGATAACTGAGCCGCAGATATACCCAAATCCTCTGCCGCTTTTTTCTGGGTTATGTTTTTCTGCATTCTTAAATCTGCAATTCTTACGCCGAAGCTGTTTTTTACATTTTTCATATTCATCACCGAATATTATATTAGCATAAAAAATACAATTTGTATAGTAATTATTCAAAAGGAGTACAAAATGAAAACTTATAAGATACATTTTATCCGCCACGGTTTAACCAAATCAAACATTGACGGAAGATATATAGGAAGAACAGACGAGCCTTTATCACCTGAGGGAATTGCACAGATTCAGCAGATGTGCGACGAATACATTTATCCGACGGTTGATGCGGTTTTTTCAAGTCCTCTCTCCCGCTGTGTTGAAACTGCAAAAATTATATATCCGAACAATCTTCCCATTGAGCTTGACGGCTTGCAGGAATGTAATTTCGGTGAGTTTGAAAACAAGACCGCCGAGGAGCTTGAAGAACACCCCGCTTTTTCAAAATGGCTTGAGGGTGCACAGGGAATCAAACCGCCTTTCGGTGAAAGCAACGAGGAATTTGCATACAGAATCTGCTCTTGCTTTGAAAAAATAGTAGAGGGTATTATGAAAACAGGTACTCGCAGCACGGCAATCGTCACACACGGCGGTGTAATTATGACTTTGCTTGCTGCATACGGTATTCCCGAAATGCCCGTACACGAATGGCTTACTCCGTCAGGTTGCGGTTTTACCGTTATGATTACTCCGAGTATATGGATGCGAGGTCAGAAGTTTGAGGTTATTCAGGAAATCCCCGTTATTCCTCACGAAGAAGACGAATACAACGAAAATGAAGATTTCTTCGATGCTATTTCGTTTGAGATATAAATTGAGTAAAAGAAATACAGACTCAGCCAAAATCATGGTTGAGTCTGTTTTTTTAATCATTAGTTAAATTTCCGTCGCCGTTTACGGGGATTGTATCACCCAGGAAAGTCGGCTCAGGTTTGAAGATTGATGTTCCGAAATCCTTTACTCTTGCAAGCATCTCTCTGCAATCCTGTGCAAGCTTGCCCGCGTATGGTCTGTACTCACTTGCAACGCCATAAGCTTCGACACCTAAGCTTTTCGCGATATACAAGGCTCTGTAAAGATGATACTCCTGCGTTACAATTATAATTCTGTCCGCATCAAAAATCTCTTTTGCACGGTAGATACTTTCATAAGTCGAAAATCCCGCATGATCCATAAACACATCTTCAGACGGTATACCTGTATCAAGTGCGTACTGCTTCATCACATTGACTTCGTCATATTCATACTGACCGTGGTCGCCACTCATCAAAAGCTTGGGGGCCGCCTTAAGGTTGTAAAGCTCTATACCTTTATTCAATCTGTCCTCAAGCATATCAGACGGATACTCGTTATTATGCACCTGACAACCTAAAACGATAATGCAATCTATATTGTCAAGCTCCGCGGCTTCCTCTGCACTTACGAGCGTTCTGCCGCCTACTGTTTTAACATACAAGTTTATTCCCAATACCGAGCCTGCACCCAGCAAACCGAGACACAGAAATATTATTAAACATCTTTTTAAAATCTTGTTCATATCAATCTCGCCTTAATGCTTCAATCGGTAACATCTTTGCCGCTTTCCGTGCGGGATAGATTCCGAAGAAAATACCTATTGCACTTGCAAAACCTATTGCTATTGCAATAGTGCTGAATTTAACCGTAATGGGTATTCCCATATATGCAGCTATCGCAACCGCACCGCCAACACCGATTATAAATCCTATCACTCCGCCGAAGATACACAGTATTACCGACTCGGTCAGAAATTGGAACATAATTGTCCCCGTCTTTGCACCCAGAGCTTTCCTGATTCCTATTTCTCTCGTTCGTTCAGTTACGGAAACAAGCATGATATTCATAACGCCGATACCGCCGACTATCAATGAAATTGCACTTACGCCTGCAATAAATGTGGTCAGGATATTTATAACCGCGTCAAGTAAATCGATATATGTTGCCATGTTTGCAACATTATAAACCTCTTTGTCGAAGTTACCGTGTCTTGAATAAAGAATATTCTTTGCAGAATTGCCCAGTGTATCAAGCTGAGATTCATCATCAGCCATCATATACAGCATATCGTAGCCGGATGTGCCTGTCATCTGATTGAGAAGTGTTGACGGTAAAATAACCATCATCATCGCCTCTGAACCGCTCATCTGTTGCTGCATCTGTGAAGGGTCCGCCATTGATGAAATCGCATTGTCCGTAGTCATAAACTCCATTGTTGCAATTCCTATAATTCTGAGATAAACGGATTGTCCGTTAATTGTAACATTGACATATTCACCTATAATATCCTGGGTTCCGTAAATAAAATTTGCGGAATTATTGGACATTACACAGACATGGTCAGCAGAATCATATTCCTCCTGAGTGAAATATCGACCTTTGGTGGTGACTGTACTCATGACATACTGAAAATCCTGGTTACCTGCAAGCACCATGGACATCATACTGCCGAAATCCGTATCAGCCGTTCCGATGTTATATGATATCGGAGATACATATTTTGCACCTTCGATATCCCTGATTTTTCTGATATCGTCTTCTGTTATGCGGTCAGCTTCCGTTGCCGAAGTAGAAAGGGTTATGCTTACATTGCTCGAGCCCATTTCTTTAATCATATTAACAATGTAATCCCTACCGCCGTTACCGACGGTAACAATAGCTATAACTGAGCAAACACCTATGATTATACCGAGCATAGTCAATGATGAACGCATGAAGTTTGTCCGTATGCTATATACGGCCATTCTGATATTTTCGCCTAAATTCACCGTGTTTCCTCCGTTTGCTAAATTTATTTCGCTGTCTTACCTATCAGATTACTCTGTATTCTCTGTCCGTCTTTCAATGTTGATGTCGGTGATTTTACAATTATATCTCCAACTTCACAACCTGACAGAATTTCATATTTCAAATCGTCACGAAGACCAATTGTCACTTCAGTCTTTACAATTGTCTTTTCTTCTGCATCATATTTGTAAACATAAGCTTTTGAATTTTCATACTGTATTGATTCAATCGGAACAACTACAGTATCTTCAGATTGGTCTGTTTTGATTGAAACTTCAACATCAAAACCGATTATAACATTGCTGTTATATTCATCAAAATCAACTCTGACTTCAATTCCGCTTGATGTTGCCGAGCCTCCGAGAACGCTTGAAATATCAAGTCCGTTTGCTTCTGTTGCAACTGCACTCTTATAAACAACAGTACCGGTTACTGTTTCGTCGGATCCGAGAACGATATCAACCTTCTGTCCGACCTCCACCTTTGACATTTCGGTTTTGCCGAGAGTAAAGCTTGCTGTCAAGGGGAAATATTCAACCGTCAACGCACTTGTTGATTCTGTTGAAAAGCCTGAGAATAAAGATGAGATATCTGCATTGCCCGATGTCAACGATTCAATGATTGCTGCTATATCCAATCCGCCGGAGGACTTACCGCCTTCTTTGCCGAATTTCTGACCTGCTTCGATATCGACTTTACTTACTATACCGTCATACTCTGCAATCCAGCCCTTAGATACTGAATCAACTGTATTTTTAGCTGTAAGATATGCATTGTAAGCTGAATCCGTCAACTTCTTATAAACCGATTTCAATGAATCGTCCGAAGAAACTGAAAGTGTTGCTTTTTTTGTTTTGAGCTCTGCTAATTTAAGCTGAGCTTCTATGAGCTCTGTCTGTTCTTTTGATATGCCCGCCATTGCAGATTCAAGGAAATCCTTTAACTGTGACATATCAGCAGAGCCTGTAGTACCACCCATAGAGTTAATAACGCCTTTGAGTGCATCAATCACCTGTTGTGCTGATTCGCTGTTTTTAAGAATAAGCTGAATAAGCTTTGAGCTGAGTACCGTGTCATCAATAAGCTTATTGAGTGCATCTTTGAGCTTTTCTATCTCTGTTTTTTGTTCTGTTGTTGCATCTTCCGGTATTTCGGGTTTTGTATTATTTTTATTCTCTTCAACCTTTTTCTCAAGTGCCTTAATCTTTGCTTCTGTTTCAGCTATTTCTTTATTGATTCCGGCAAGCTGAGAAGAAGAATTTGCAGCCGATGAGAGATACTTGTCGTAGGCAATTTTTGCGGTATTGTAAGCATCCTCTTTCTCATCAACAATCTTCTGTAAAGAACTTGTGTCAAAGGTTGCAAGAACATCACCTTTTTTTACGGTTTGTCCGACTTTAACATTTACAGTCTTTACGACAACTCCGTCAACAAGTACAAAATCACCTTTTTCGTTAGACGAAACTGCCGCAGTCTTTTCGAGGGTCTGTATAACAGTTCCTTTCGCCACTTCAAGAGTGTCAAGTTTGCTGCCTTTATCGGGTTTGAGCATATAATAAAGCACGCCCACTAAAAGAGCGACTATAATAAATGCCACTATGCTTGAAAAAATTATTCTTCTTTTATTCCTTTTTGCGTCCATTTGCATTTCACCCGGAAACCTTTCAATATTTTACACATTTATATTGTATAACTTTATTTCTGTTTTGAAAAGGGGTTTATGTTAATTTTTTTTTAATAATATACACTTTTTTAAAAATTATTTAAAATTTTCAATTTCTTAAAATATAATTATTGCCAATTCACTTCAATTCTGTTATCATATTTCAGTATTTGTTATTTTATAAAAGCTTTGGAGGAAAAACAGATGAAATTCAAAAAAATCATTGCAACGGTTTTGACTGGTTGCTTGCTCGTATCAACAATATCCGTTGCAGCATCAGCAACAGGTGTAAGTGTAAAAGAGCTTGACAACGGCTCAAAGGTAATTACCGCAGCTTCTGTTGAAGAAGCTATGGATTATCTTGCAGAATCAAACACCGATTGTATCGAATGTACTGCTCCCGAAACAGACAATTGGACCCGTAAGACAGATTGTGACGGCAAGTGCGGTCATGCTCCCGCCATAATTGTTCCCGGTATTCTTCAGTCGCAGGTATATCTTCAGGACGAAAACGGCAACGACCTTGTCACAGAATCAGGTGCTCCGATTATGGAGTCAATGGATATGCAATATCTCTTTGATATGGATAAATTGGCTGACGACCTTCCGAAGCTCATTTCTCCCCTTATCAATCTTCTTGCAACAAAGGACTCAACTAAATTTGTCGATGCATTAAACGGAATCCTTAATGACAATCTCGGTGTTCATTACTTCAATGATGACGGCACGAGAGATGCAAAAACATCTGCAGTTGAATACTGGTATTCGCTTGAGGTTGCAGAAACAAAGCCTGATAAATTTAATCTCTATCAGTCAAATCCCAATAAGCACAAAACAGAGGCTGAAGCAATCTACAAGCAGGTTAACACAAGAGAATATGCAAGCATTGCGGGTGCTGACCATGTTTATTATTTTGCATATCCCTCATTCGGCGATACTTATGAAACTGCTGAAAAATTCAATCAGTTTGTTCAGATGGTAAAGTCCGAAACCGGTCATGCAAAAGTAAATGTTGTTTTCATAAGCCTCGGCGGTACAATCGGCACAGCTTACTTCGATGCCTACTGCAATCCTGATGATATCAACAAAGCAATCTTTGCTTCATCTGCATTGGACGGCTCTTGTCTTTTGGGTGATATTTTCAAGGGCGATTTTACTCTTGATGATGCAGAGCTTATTTACAACGACATTCTTCCCAATCTACTCTCCTTTGCGGGCGATGACATTCCCGGGTATGCAGCTTATCTTCTCAATATTCTTCTGAGATTAGTTCCTAAGTCTGTCGGCAAAGAACTCATAAATATCGCAGAACAGGTTGTTGAAAACCTCGTTTCAGAATTCCTTGCAAAATGCCCCTCAATGTGGGCACTTATTCCGAGCGGTGATTATACAGAACTCAGCGAAAAATATCTCTCGGACCCCTCTCGTGCTGCTTTAAAAGAAAAAACTGACCGCTATCATCAGGCACAGATAACAAACAAAACCCGTATTCCCTACCTCAACGAAAACACCGATATGACTATCTTTGCAGTATGCGGTTACGGTCTTCATATCCCCGCACTTTTAGAATCATATTGCACAGAACATTCAGATGAAATCATTCAGGCTAATTCACAGGCAATGGGTGCTTACTTCGCTCCTATCGGCACAACACTTCCCGAGGACTATGTTCCCGCTATAGACGAAACATATATCTCACCCAACAGAATAGTTGATGCAGGAGCAGGCTATATGCCCGACAATACATGGTTTGTTTACGGTCAGAGCCATCTTGAGCTTCAAAGCAGCGTAAATGATTACATATCAATGTGTATACATATTGCTCTCGATGACGATATCAAGGATGCTCGCGTAAACAATGGCGGATATTCCCAGTTCCAGGATTACCGCGACAGCTCCATGCTTAACGAATTAAAAAATATGCTCAATAAGGTTATTTTTACAGATGTCGAAAACAGAGTTTACAATATGGAGCTTATCAATTCGGCTAACCCGACAGACGCTCAGCTTCAGGAATTATATAAGATTTCAGAAGAAGCTATTGAGGTGCTCAACACCCATTCGTGGGATAACGAAAAAGCAACCGATGTCCGTAACCGCATGGTCGATCTTCTTGATGAACTCGAACTTAATACATTCGATTACGAAACATCGAAAGACATAAAAATTGATGTAATCATCATCGGTATTTGTAAAAAAATAAGCGACATCGTTTCAAAAATCTTCGGTTCAAAAAGCTTTTTCGGATAATTGAATATACATACTTCTATGGGTTGTAAGAGAGTTTCTACTTTTTTACAACCCCCTTTTCTATTCTCTCATAAAACATCTCCATAATAAACCATTCACAATCTATTCTAAAAATTGTCTTTTTTAGGACATTTTATACAATCAAAAAATTTTCATTTGTTCATTATGTAAAATCAAATAAAAACATCGGATTTTTCTTGCAATTATGGTGTATATGTACTATAATTACTTTGTGGGATACTTTTTATCCTCTCATAATTAAAGGAAAAAATTTCAAGGAGGAAAACAAAATGAAATTTAAAAAGATTATAGCCACGATACTCACTTTCTGTATTCTTTTATCTTCTGTGGCTGTAAGTGCGTTTGCAACAAACGGCGTAACTGTCCAAGAGCTTGAAGACGGCTCAAGGATAATAACGGCAAAAACTGAAGAAGAAGCTATGAAATATCTTCAGGAATTCGAATGTGAAGAATGCGAAACTGCTCCCGAAACAGGTAAATGGACCCGCAAAACAACCTGTAACGGTCAATGCGGTCATGCACCCGCAATCATCGTTCCCGGTATTCTTCAGTCGCAGGTTTATCTGCTTGATAACTACGGAAAAATCATCATGTCCGGTGAAGAAAACAAATCACCTGAAGAAATAAAAAAAATCATCAATAATAAAGAAGAGTGGGATAAGGTCAGAGCAAACGGCGAGCGTCCGACCGCAGTTGCTGAATCCTTGTTGGTTCAGAATTTCTTTAATTTTGATGAGCTTTTAGCTAAGCTTCCCGAAATCATCGGAGAATTAACAAAGGCTATTGTATCAAAAGACACAGATGCTTTTGCAGACTATGTATCAGGTCTTGTTGGTGACAACCTCTCTGCTCACTATTTCAACGAAGACGGAACAAGAAATAATGATATATATTTAGTTGAATATTGGCATTCTCTTGCTGAAGCAACAGAAAAAGATATTTCTGTTTATTTCGAACAGAGTTCTAAAAACCAGAATCTCACAGAATCCCAAGCAATCTACAAGCAGGTTGATACTGAAGAGTATGCAGAATTAGCCGGTGCTGACCACCTCTATTTCTATGCATATCCCTCATTCGGTGATACTTATGAATCAGCTGAAAGACTGAACGAATTTGTTCAGATGGTTAAGGCTGAAACCGGTCACTCAAAGGTTAACCTTGTTTTCATCAGCCTCGGCGGTACAATAGGCACTGCATATTTTGATTTGTATCCCAACACTAACGATGTAAACAAAGCTATCTTTGCATCTTCCGCTTTGGACGGTTCTTCACTTTTAGGCGATCTCTTCGCAGGCAACTATACAGTTGATGATTCTGAGCTTATGCTTACAGAGGTAGTCCCTGATTTATTCAATTCATTTGCTCAGGGTAAAGTACCTATGTGGCTTGCACACATGATAAACATACTTTTAAGAGCTATTCCGCCTGTATTCGGTGATGATGTCGAACAGGTTCTGATGCAAGTAATTCAGACTATCGTTGACGATTTCCTTGTAAAATGTCCGTCAATGTGGGCTTTGATTCCGAGTGAAATGTATCCTGAATTAAGTGAAAAGTATCTCTCTGACCCCAAATTAGCAGGATTGAAAGAAAAGACAGACCGCTATTATAATGCACAGATTACTAACAAAGTCCGTCTTCCTCAGCTTAATGCAAGAGATGATATGGCAATATTCATCGTATGCGGTTACGGATTACATCTTCCCGGAGTTTTAGAGTCCTTCTATACAAAACATTCGGATTCAATTATTGAATCTTCATCACAGTCAGGCGGTGCTTACTTTGCACCTATCGGTGAAACACTTCCCGATGATTATGTTCCCGCTATTGATGACAGCTACATTTCTCCCGATAAAATGGTGGATGCCGGTGCCGGTTATCTTCCCGATAACACATGGTTTGTTTACGGTCAGGGACACATGAATCTTCAGGATGCTCTCCACGATTACATCTCAATGTGTGTTCATATTGCATACGATGACAGTATCAAAGATGCTCGTGTTAATAACGGCGGTTATCCTCAGTTCAACGAATATCGTTATACAAAAACTCTTGCAGGAAGTCATGCGACTTCACTCGGCGGTTTGTTAGGAAAAGCTTTCGTTGACGATGAATGCACAATTATCAATACAGAATATTTGAACAAATTCAACCCCACAGATGCTCAACGAAAAGAATTTGAAGCAGCCGCAAGAGAAGCAGCAGACGCTTTCCTTTCTAAGAATTGGGATGCAGAAGCAACTAAGAAAGCTGAAATCAGATTACTCGACATCATGAAAGAGCTCGGTATGGATGATGAAGGCAAATGGTTCTTCGATTCAAAACAGACTTCACTTGAAAAAACTCTCAACGACATACTTAACTTTTTATTTGAGACAATTTCCAAAATCATAAGTAAATTTTTCGGTTACAAGAGCTTCTGGAGCTGAAAACAAGCATAAATTAACGCCTTGCACTTTCGTGCAGGGCGTTTACTTTTGGCTATATTTCAAATTCACGGCCTGTTGATATATATTCAAGCTTGTCTTTCATTAAGTTTTTAAGATAATCATACTGTTCAAGACCGGTACAATGACAGGTATAATATCGGCAGTTGTTTTCCAAAAGTTTGCGAGCGATATATTCAAGCTTTTCTTTGCCGTCAGTACCGGGGTCAAGCTTTACAAGATGGAAACCACCTATAAAAACATCAGGCTTCACCCACTCTACAATATTGAGTATGCCCTTGTGCGAACAACCGCTGAAAAGAATTTTTCTGCCGTTTTCAATAACCAGCATATACTGCTCATGCTCGAAACCGTCCTGAACAAACTCACCGTTTTTAAGCTCATTCAGACCTGCAGAATCGTTAGAGAAATCGGGATTTTTGTCATTGCAGGTGAACAATTCAATCTTATCCGAAATCTTGAAAGCATCATCTGTCAGTATGATGTTTTTTGTTTTTAGCTCTTTATCAATACCGATAAACTTTTGAGTACCGTTGTAGTATTCTCCGAATGCGTTTTTGTTTATATAAATCGGTGCAGTATTGTTAATCTGAGTAAACTTTAACATTCCGCCGCCATGGTCATAGTGTCCGTGTGATAGGACTGCAAAATCAACCGATGTCAAATCAACACCTATTTTCTCAGCGTTTTCCGCAAATGCATCTGTCTGTCCGCTGTCAAAAAGGATTTTGTTTTTATCCGTTTCAATGTAAAGGCTCAGACCATGCTCAGAGGTCAGACTATCATTTATCGCCGTATTTTCAGCTAATACATTTATTTTCATATTACTCAGCCAATGCCTCTATAAGCTCTCCCAATACCGGCTCAAACTTTGCACCGTACCAATGATTGTCTTCTTCTGCGGTCGCTTTTATACATTTTACCGTATAGTCAGCGGCAATCTTTGCAGCATCATAAGCTGATTTACCTCGTACTATTGCTCCCACAAATGACGATGCATAAATGTCGCCTGTGCCGTGACAACTGTTTGAAAGCTTATTATGTTCATAATATGAATATTCGCCGTTTTCAAATACGACAACACCCGTTGTGTCCGCTGAATATGAAACACCGGTCAAGATGATATTTTTACAACCGACTGCATTGAGCTTTGCAATTATTTCATCAATGTAATCACGGTCATACTCAGTCTTGTATTCACAACCTGTGATAAAACAAGCTTCTGTGATGTTAGGTACGATATAATCAGCGGTTGCACAAAGACCCTTCATAGCTTCAACAAATTCCATATCAAATCCTGGGTACAAATTACCGTTATCAGCCATTGCGGGGTCAACGATTTTAAGGCAATTGTCACTTGCATTTGCATTGAAGATGTCAATAACATAATCTATCTGCTTTGTGCTTCCGAGGTAACCTGTGTAAATCGCATCAAATTTTATACCCTCTTTCACCCAATGCTCCTTGATTGCGGGCATATCATCGGTCAAATCACGGAATGTGTATCCGCTGAAGCCTGCAGTATGAGTTGAAAGCACCGCTGACGGCAGAACACAAGTTTCAATTCCGCAAGCAGAAATTATCGGAAGTGCAACTGTCAACGAACACTGACCGACACATGAAATATCCTGAATTGTAAGAATTTTTTTGTAAGACATAAAAACACTCCTCTTTGGTTTTTTATCATTATACCACAGATTGGTATTGAATAAATATCCAAATGAGGAGTTTTTTATATAACCAGATTATTTATTTTTTCTTTTATTCCGTCTGACTCGGTTTATGTGGCGTTCAAAATCGCCGCTGTTGATAAGCTCTGCAAGCACAAGCTGTTCAAAGACCGGAACTGTGCAGGAATAAAAACCGAGCCTTTCGTTAAAGTCTTCAAGCAACTGTAAAGGTAAAATCATATACCCTACCCTGATTGACGGTGCTACGGTCTTCGAAAATGTGTTAAGGTAAATAACTTTACCGTCCTGAGATAAAGAAAAAACGGTATCTTCGTTTTTCTTGGAAACGGTCAGCTCAGATTCATAGTTATCTTCAATAATATATGCATTGCGTTTTTCTGCCCATTTGAGATATTCTTTTCTTTTTGATGCACTTGCAGAAATACCACTCGGATAACTGTTAAAGGGTGTAATATGCAAAACTGTTGCCTTTGTTTTTTCAAGCTCTGATGATATAATACCGTCATTTCCGAGCTTCAGCATATCGCAACTAACTCCGTTGGCAGTGTAAACTTTGCGAATTTTTTCATACGAAGGGTCTTCCAAAGCAAAAATTCTGTTTTCACCCAAAAGCTGAACAATAAGACTGTAAAGATATTCTGCACCCGAACCGATTATTACTTGTTCGGGACTTACACTCATACCGTTGCTTCTTGCAAGGTATGTTGATATAGCCAGTCGCAGCTCCCGACAACCCATATTGGGAGATTTGACAAGAATTTCGTCACCGTAGTCAGTAAGAACTCTTCTCATCGTTTTGGCAAGCACAGAAAACGGAAACTCATGTTTGAAATTATGTAATGCATCGACTTTGACTGTTTTCGAGTTGCTTTCTGTAACAGACAAGAAATCATCTTCTTTGTATATAACGAAATAACCGCTTCTCTGCCGTGATTCTATATAACCCTCATCGCAGAGTATGGAATATGCGTGCATAACAGTAACCACGCTTGTGTCGGATTCCTCTGCAAGCAAACGCTTTGACGGAAGCTTTGAGCCATAAGAAAACACACCACTGACAATATCATGACGCAGTTGCTCGTATAACTGAATATATGCGGACTTACCGCTTGTGCGGTCAACACTGTACTTCATAATGTCTCCAATGAAAAACTTTTTATCATTATAGCACAGTAAGCCAATCACTGCAAATTAAATATCTCAAAGGACTTGATTATTGCAATATATTGTGCTAAAATAACTACAGTTAAAGTAAAAAGCACTTCTTCACTTTTAAGTTTTACTCTAATTAACACACTTCTTCACTATTACTTATTACCTATTAATTCAAATATGGGGGCGTAGCTCAGCTGGGAGCGAGAAGCACTCAGAAACGCACCCCACAAAAAACTTAATAAATAAATTACTCAGTGTGCCCTTTTATGGGGGTGTAGCTCACTTGGGAGAGCGCTTGAATGGCATTCAAGAGGTAAGGGGTTCGATCCCCCTCATCTCCACCACAGCATACTGAGTAATTATTTTTTGCCCGCTTTCTTTGGAGAGTGGCTTTTTTATGTCATAATTTATGGCTCTTCGCAGCTATGTAATAACAATTATTTTGTTCTTGCAACATTTATGATATAATTTTTTAGTTGAAAAAATTTTTCTACAATCTTTAACCAAAAGCAATTTTTTCCACTATATAAGTGAAATCACCGGTGAATAAAAAAATCAAAGGAGGTGGTAAAAATGGATAAACGCGAACTTGATACCAAAATAGCAGATATTGCAAAAACTATATTATCATATTGCATTGCTCGAACCTCAAACCATTTCGAGGCAGAAGATTTAGCACAGGATATTATATTAGAAATTTACAAATCTGCTGATAATATTCGTAATGTAGATGCTTTTTATGGATTTATGTGGGCGATTGCAGGTAATGTGTATAAACAATGGTGCAAGAACAAATCAAAAAACAAAGAATGCGAATTAACAGATAATATGATTAATGTTGAAGAATCTTTTGACGATAATTCAGAATTATATCTGTTACGACGTGAGCTGACATTGCTTTCTGAAAAGTATCGTAAAGCTGTTGTTTTGTATTATATTGAAAACAAATCTTGTTCAGAGATATCCAAGCACCTCTCAATCAGTGAAAGCATGGTAAAATACTTGCTTTTCAAATCAAGACAAATTCTGAAAGAAGGTATAAACATGGAACGAATTTACGGAACACAAAGCTACAATCCGAAAGATCTTTCACTTTTATTTTGGGGAAATATATCCGAAGAATATTATAATCTTTGTGATAGTAAAATCTCACAAAATATACTTTTTGCTTGTTATAATGACAAATTAACAGCAGAACAAATCAGTCTTGAAATCGGTGTTGCCCTTCCTTATATGGAAGAAAATCTCAAGACGTTATGTGAATATGAGTTGCTCAAAAAAGATGGTAACAGATATTATTCAAACATCGTTATTTTAACGAAGGATTTTATGAGTGAAGTTAACAGCAAAACCATTGAATTAAGAAAAAACATTTCTTTAATGTTAAAAATCGCTATCGAAAAGAATAAGCAAGCAGTCAAGAAGGTGGCTTTCAGTAGTGTAGATATAAATAATAATTCACTTTCATGGCAATTAGTTTGTTTTGTTTTATTTGATGCAGTTATTGAAAATCTGCAGAAAAAAATCAAAATTAATTATCCAAAAGATAAATTTGGTTCGGAATGTTTTATATGGGCTGCTGAAAATTGTGAAGAAAATTGTTGGAAAGATGATTTTGGATTTTGGGTTTCTGCTTCGAAAAATGCTAATGGTGATTATATTCACTTTATGGATTTTCCGATTAATGGAGATAGGATAAATGACTTTTTCTTTGAA
>JAZQHB010000094.1:0-20434 GCA_045540355.1 Acutalibacteraceae bacterium
TTCATCATCTGTTCGGTCAACTGTTCCAACATCTTCTGAGCCTGCTGTTCTGTTTCCGAAAGATGTTTCGTCAGTTCGCCCTTCGTCAGCAGAATGTTGAATAACACTCTCTTGTGATTCATCAGGTACTTTTTCCTCATCGTAGCGTACTTGCCAAGAGTAACGTTCATTTCCTCTTTCGGAAGTGTGATGTTCGGGATTTTGTAATCTCCGACCTGTCTGTACTGAATCTGTGCCATTTTCATTGCTCCTTTCGGTAATTTCTTTTTCTTTTGCACCTTCATCATAGTCAATTTCTTTTTCTTTGACAAATGTGCGATTCCTTTTTCTCTCATTTTTCTGAAGATTTTTTACCGTGCTTTCAATTTCTCTTATACCCATTTCGGAAATGTCGCTCAGAGCATTACCGAGCTGTACAACAACATCTTGAGTGTTGAAGTTGAAAATAGCCTTGAAATCTTCAAAATCATAGAATGAGTCAGCATCAAGACCGCATCTTTTCATCATCATATATCCGATACTGCTTGAAAGTGCGTCCTTAAAGATTACAGAGATATTGTCAGAATCAAGCTCTTCAAGAAAACTGCCTGCCTTTACCTCTTCAAGAACAGAGATATAGTCAAGAGCATTATCCTCAACCAAGTTTCTTGCAGTATCGTCAATAACAGATTCAAGACCGCCCTCTGCTACCTCACCGAAAGCATTACTTAAGGCTTCGCTTATCTCGCTGTGGTATCTTTCCTTAACCTCCCAACGGGGCACCTCGTAGCCGTAAAATGAGTTGGTGTCCGATACATCAAAAACATACCTTAATCTTTGTCTGCCGCTTGCGTAATCGAACAAGGCAATACCTGATGCACCTCGGTTAACCCAACGCTGCATCTTTTCGTTCCAAAAGCCTATCTCGGCACAAGCCGTTGCTTCGGGCTTTTGGGCATATATGAGTATCTGTTCGCCAAAGTTGTATTTATAGTTATTGGAAGCCGTTTTAAGAAAGGCTTTCCAATCCTCAAAGCTGGCAGTTACTTTTTGGATTTGGTAGTTGTAGATTCCTGTGATATATTCGTATTTTCCTGACATTCAGGCTTCACCTCACCGTCATTCATTACTTTCTCATACTTTACAAGGAAAGAGAAAAGCTTATTCTGCTTTACGCTTTCTATTATCTGATAAATCATAACAACATCAGCAAAGGATATATCCTTCGCATCCATAAGGTCCTTGGGTGTGAGCTTTTTAATTTCATCCTCGGAGCTGATACCGAGAGAAACGAGCTTTTCAAGTGCTTTAAACTTTTTAGCTACTTCGTTTGGTACTTTCGCCATCTTTTTTCACCTTACTTTCTTCAAATTCTGATATGATTTTTTTATAGCATATACCACAAACATCTCCGTTGTGGTAGCAGCATGAGGCACATCCGAGTGCCTTTTCATCAACAAGCATAACTGACGATGTGCTTCATCGTGCTTCACCTCTCTGTCTGTCCCTCGGCTCTTTGTATACGCCGTGTTCATTGTAGTTCTGAGGGTCGGCAAGGGGTGTTATCCAACCGTTTATGATACCGCCGAGCATTGCTTCTGCCTGCTGTTTTGTAATGCCCATTTCACAGTTATGACCGTCAGCAAGCTCTCTGTTCTTTTCAGGGCTGTCATAGGCATTACTTACATCTGTGACCTCGTATTCACCTTTGGTGATGATAATAAGTCTGCCGCTTTCCGGGTGAACAGCATAGCTCCTTTCGGGAAGCGAGGAACGAAGCGGAATAACCTTGTTTTTGTTATTCTCCATAAGCTCTGCGAACTCACAGATATGATAAAGATTACCGCCGATTTCCGTGTGGTAATCATCAACATACCTGCAGGTCCTATCGAGCTTTTGTCCGTCAGGATACTTTATTCTGATTTTGTCACCGTCAGGAATGGTGAATGTTCTTCGGTATGAGGAAGTTATAAACCTTATACCTTTACTTGCACAGACAAGATGATTTTCAAGGAAATGCTTTACATAGCAGTAACAGTAAAGGTTGTATTCGCCCTTATTGGGGTTAAGCCTTAACAGATAAGTATGGTTATCCGTATCCACTCTGACACCGTAATACTGATTATCTGCACCGCTGTACTGCTTTGCATTACTGCGGCAATATTGACTGAGCCTTGCTCTGTCAGAAAGCATACTGCCGTATTTTTCATCAAAGCGAAGGGTATTGATTACCTCATCAAATTCTCTTGAAAATTCCTCACTCTTGTAGTATGAGGAAATCTCATTCCAAGTGGAATGAAATTCCTTACCGCTTGAGCCGAGGTCTGCACGGAGATAGCCGATACAGGCTGTCTGCTGATAAAGCTGACTGCTCTGTCTGAAGGTGTATTTTTCAAGATTATCGGTAAGGGGTGTTACATAAAGCTCTGTCATCTTGCATCCCTTTCCTTTCTTCTGTGGGCAATTTCCTTCTGAACTTCATCAAGTCTTTCCTTTGCCCAATCGGGAAGGTCATCCTTTTCAATTACACCGAGAATATCCGAGCGTTCAAACCTTGATTCCTTACCACTGTAAAGATTTGTGCAGAAGCAAGCAGATCCTCTTGAATTAGGCTCTGCCCCAAAGCCTCCTGTACAAAGCTGCAACTGCTTTGTTGCAATCTGATATTCGGGCTTGAACACATCAGCACGGATAACAACTACCTTGTTTTTAATGCTGTCATCGGCTTCAAGTACCTGACACCCTTCTTTCGTAATGGGGGTCATATCCACACTGATTTTTGATTTTTCATCAATAACCTTCTCTGCTTCATTTTTAACTCTTTCGGCAAATATCTTTACGATTTCCGCATAGTCACTGCCTACAAGAGCATCAACATACCTTTCAAATATGCCGTTGTTTTCATAGTTAGCTACAACAAATCTTTCATCGGGAGCAGCAGTTTTGTCCTCACCGATTATGATTTCTTTTGTACCGATTTCAAATGCTGTGGTAACCTCATAATTACCTGCCATTATTTTTTCTTCCATAACATAGACCTCCTTTTATTCGTTTTTAGTTGTGAGCATTACAGAAAGACCGAGAGGGGTAAAAGAATAGCTTTTTGTACGGTCAAATCTGCTTTTGTTGTGTTCCGTTCTCAAAATATATCCTTTGTGGCGAAGTCTTTTAAGAGCGCCGTAAACGGCACCCTTACCCATAAAGGGAAATACTGCCGTAAAATTGTTTACAGAGCATCTGTACCACAATTTACCCCAAAGAATGAAGCCTTTTTCTTTCTGTTGCTCGTATAAATATCCTGCGATTAAAGCAGAATTTATACCGCAATTTTCCGCTATGATATTACTGTATTTACAAGTCATAATTTTAATCCTTTCTCAAAGAAAAAGGACTGCTCCTTTTCTTTGAGAAGGAAACAGTCCAAAAGTATTTGTTATATTATTTATCTTCCAATGTACCAATCGTCATACGCTGAATCTGTCAAGCGTACTGCATCAGCCTTGGAAGCTCTTTTTATCATACCCGATGGTGTCCAGAAATCTCTCTGTTCAATACATACCGTATAGTCACCGTCGGGATACCATAAGGGTGTGAAATGAACATAACCGTAAGTGCCGTTTTCTCTGAAACGCCATTTATCATTGTTAAGCTCAAGTGTTCTGAAATTGCCCTCTGTTCTGCCGTAGCCGAATTCGGGGAATAAAGCCATAGCATACTGTGAGGTTGTGTAGCTGTCCGTATTGGGAATATTGTAGCCTACAACGGAGCTTACGGAGTCAGTAAGGGAAAGTGCAAGACCGTAGCCTGACTTCATATTCCACATTCCGCTTACTTTTTTAGCCGTTTCACCCGTCGCAGGGGTGATATACGGTGTAGTGTTGGCTATGCCTACGGCATATTCGTATTTTTTGAATGTGCCGTCCTCATATTTCCATAACCACCAAGAAGCCGCACCGCTTGTGGTTGCAGGCAAGGTCGGTGTACTGAAGCCGCTCGGCTTCTTCTTTTCAAACTGTGTGTCAGGTGTTTCCGAGATGATATACGGCACGGTTGAATTGTACATTGTTTTCTTGTTATACGATGCACCGTCATCAATTATTTCACCCGTAATCTTCACCTGTCCGCCGTTAATGCCCGTAGGCACCTTCCACTTAAAGTAAAGAAGGTTTTTATCACTGCCCGGCACAACTACATTCTCTATTGTTTCAGTATGAAGAAGAGTGCTGTTTCTGTAAACCTTGAAGCGAACATCAACCTCATCTGACAGAATATAATTATCCGTATAGCCGTTTTTCAGCCAAAATGAAGAAACAACCTCTGTCTGTTCACGGTATGCGGCATTGGGTGTAATGGGTACAAGGGTAAGAGGATGATTAACCTTGCAGGTAAGGGTTAATTCATTGTTTGTTCCGTCTGTTTCGTAATCGGTATTACCTATACCCATACCTTCCTGATATACACCGCCCCAAATAGTGAATGTTCTCTTATTCGGCACGGTAAACTCTTTACCCCATAATCCTGCATAACTCTTTGCGGGAATAGAATATACAGCATTTCCTATTCTTTCACGGTCATTATTAAAGTTTTCAACAAAAACCTTTGCATTGGTATTGTTGTAGTAAATATATCTGACCTTTACCTGCTGTCCCGCTTCGAGCTTTAAGGGGTCGAGCTCCTTGTTTGTGTTCTTATCATAGAGCTTGATTTCATCGAGCTGCAAATCACAAGGTGCAACAGGAAGCTCTATCCAAGAGGATTCCTCGGTGTGTTCCTTGTCATTCATCCACCAAGTTGTCAGTTTAAATCTTAATTTATTCTGTGATGTTAAAGGCACGGTATAGGTGTTAAGAGAACTGTTGAATGTCTGAACACCTGAATTATTTAGATAAACCTTATTCTTTGCAACATCGTATCCCTCGTTTTCCGTATAGGCAGGTGTCCATTTTGAGCCATTGTAATAGTGTAATGCTCCTCTTACATATTCCAAAGGAAACCAAGAGTTTCCGCCCTTGAACTTGTATGCTAACTTGACATGCTGACCGGAATAAAGAGTACCGCTTGAGCCATCCATACCGTTGTAGGCTGTGATAACACCTTCGTAGCCTCTTGCTTCAACCTTGTATCTGTAAACAACAGGCTTAACGGGGATATAGAAGGTCTTGACTGCACCGCTTTTAAGAACATTACCCGAAGCGTCTATCCAATCGGTTTTAGCCTCGATTTCATAATATTCCTTGCTTAAAGGTACTGTTTTGTAATCTCCCGTAAACTGTACCGGGAAATACTGCGATGCGGAGCTTGAACTACTAAGCGTAACATCTCTTGTTGTCCAAGAGCCTCCTTTATACCTTACATACTGTCTTGCTTTATAGCTCTCTATTTCAGCCGGGAAATGTATGTTAAACCAAATGGTATCACCCATAACAGGATAGTTTGTTTTGTAAACATAATCATCAAATACATTGCCCCTTGTATAGCCGAAAAGAGTTGTTTTATCGCTCTTTGTGCCTTCATACACACTGCACTGTTCAACGAGAAGAACGGGGTCATATTCCCACTGTGCGTAAAGTGTAACTGTTGCACCGTCAGTAGTTGTCAGATTTTTAACTGACTGCTTATCCTTATATGATGTGCCGCTGCCGTCAGCCTTTGTATTCCAATTCTTGAACTTATATGATGTTCTCGTAAAGCCGTTTGCAGTAAGGTTTTTAGCAACATCATAGGTCATACTCATTGAAGCAGTTGAGCCGCCCGTTGAACTGTTACCGTGGAACTTGATTGTGTAAGTTATCGGTGTCCACTGAGCATAAAGGCTTATTGTCCCGCCGTCTGTTGAGGTCAGATTTTTAACTGACTGCTGATTTGAGTAAGCAGTACCGCTTCCGTCCGCCTTGGTATTCCACCCGGTGAACTTGTAGCCTGTCTTTACGAAGCCGTTGGCAGTTAAATTTTTAGCTTTATCGTAGGTCATACTCATAGATGCCGTTGAGCCGCTTGTACTGCCGTTTCCATAGAAGTTAATAGTGTAGGTTATTGGCGACCAACGTGCATAAAGATAAACAGTTGCACCGTTTGTGGTAGTCAGATTTTTAACTGACTGCTTATTGGAATACGAGGTGCCGCTGTTATCAGACTTTGTGTTCCAATGGGAGAACTTATATCCCGTCCTTACATAGCCGTTGGCATTAAGATTTTTAGCAACATCAAACTTCATATTCATACTCGATGTGGTACCGCTTGTATATCCGTTGCCGTCAAAGGCTATGATATATGAATTGGTGTCCCACTGAGCATAAAGGGTAACAGTACCGCCGTTGGTTGTTGTCAAATTTTTAACTGACTGCTTGTTATAATAGCTTGTACCGCTTCCGTCAGCTTTTGTGTTCCACCCTGTAAAGTGATAACCTGACTTAACAAAACCGTTAGCAGTAAGATTTTTGGCAACATCATATGTCATTGACATTGATGCCGTTGAGCCACTTGTACTGCCGTTGCCGTTAAACTTAATCGTATAGGTATTCGGTTTCCATTGTGCATATAGCGTCATGCTCACATCACCCGTCTTGATACCTGAATTAAGGTCTGTTGGCTTAATCGTGTTGTCGCTTTGGCTGAAGGTTGTGCCGCCCGATGAAGTAGTGCCCCAAGACTTGAAGGTATATCCCGTCTTATACAAACCGAAAGTACCGGCATTTGTAAGACCGTTATCCTTGGTTTTATTGTAAGTCCAAGTCTGAATATACTTTGAGCTGTCAGCTTCCTTGTACACTACCTTTGATGAGAGATAGTACGTATCAGAACTGATTGCTCCGCCGTTTGCATTAAAGCTGACCTTCAACTTATATGGGGACCACTGTGCATAAAGATTAACGGTTGCACCGTTAGTTTTGGTAAGATTTTTAACTGACTGTTTATTACTGTACGATGTGCCACTGCCATCAGCTTTGGTATTCCACCCGGTAAAATAATGACCTGTCTTTGTAAAGCCGTTGGCGGTGAGCTTCTTTGCCGTACCGTAGGACATACTCATTGATGCCGTTGAGCCGCTTGTGCTTCCGTTACCGTTGAACTTAATGGTATAGGTAATATTCTGTGTTTCGTTATATGCAATACCTACGCCATAGCCTTTAGTAAGGATTGTGTTGAAGGTAGCTCTTGATGAACTGCCAATCTTTGATGCGGCTGTCCATAATCCCTGACCGTCGGGAGTATATAACTTGTTAGGCCATATACGGTTAGTGTACGGAGCAATAAATCCCCAAGTTGAGGATGTTCCGTTACTTGAGCCGCCGTCAGAGCTTCCGCCTAAAACGCTTCGTCCGCAATATGCCATTTCGGTTACGGTCAATGCCTGATATTCACCTGCAAGGCATACATCAAAAAGAGGCTCGATAATTACCTTATCTCCGTAAACCATATTGTCAACACTGCCGACACCGAGCTTTGAAAGCACCTGATTGATATTTGCTTCATAGCTCTGCCATGTTTCAACACCACTCGGATTGGGAAGATCTTTTACAAAGCTGATATTTGCTTCTTTATAACAGTTGGTGGTGTTATATGTGGTTGAAAGTGTGGCGTTTCTGTTAGTAATAACGCCCAGCTTATTATACTTCTTTGAAAACTTCGCAGAGGTTGAATAAGCGTGGTCGCCATTTGAGGTGTCTCTGTAAACATCAATTACCTTTGTTACCTTCATATCACCGTCCGCATCAACGGCAGAAAAACGGTAGCCGACAACACAGTTTGAGTCTTCGGTGTCACGGATAACATAACCCGTGTTACTGCCGTTTACGGCATTTATACTGCCGCCTGCACTGTCACCGTCCCAAGAAAGGGCAAAGGCTGAAATGGGAATTGATGAAAAGAGAGTAAGAATTACAAGAAAAATTGATAATACTCTTTTAATAACTATCATCCTTTCCGATAAAAAGTAAAAGCCCGACTATTATGTCGAGCTTTAAAAATTAAATTTGTTATTCTGTTTCAATTAACTGTTTTGATATATCACGTCCGCCGTAGATAATTCTGAGTATTTGCACTGTTTTATCTTCATCACAAGGAAGATAAATAACCAAATACTTTTTAACAGACATAATTCTTATCCCTTGCGCCCGTAAAGTTTCCTGAACTGCAAGGTGATGTCTGTGGGGCATTTGATTAAGTCCTCTTACTTCTTTAATAATATGAGAAACAAGAGATTTTGCTATTCCCGGCTCTAAAAGCACATTAGAAATATATTCATATATTCCGTCAAGGTCTGATAAAGCATTTCGGGTATATACTATTTTCCAAATCATATACCGTATCTTTGGCGCATATGTCTGTCCACTTCATCTGCTGAAACAACATTTCCGTTTTTGACATCCGCCAATCCTTTCTCGACTTCTTTGACAAACTGTTCATCTGTTAGACTTCCGTATGCAAGAGGAACATTCTGCGGCAACTTAATTTCAAAAGGAATTCCTCTTTGCATTACTATTTGTCTTAAAAACATTCCCACAGCATTTGACATCGGAATGCCGAGCTGAGCGAGAATTTCTTCGGCTTCCTGTTTAATATCAGGTTCAACACGAGCGAAAACATTAGATGTTCTTGCCATATAAACACATCCTTTCGCTATTAGTATATCACAAATGATTGCGATATGCAAGCGAATTGCAAAATATTATAAAATTTAATGTGTATGGCAAGTTCTTGCCTTAACTGTCTTACCGCAATCGGGGCATTTAGTATCAACGGTAAATCTTACGCAAGTACCCTTTGAGCCGTCACCGATTTTCTTGGTACAATCGTCACAATATTTATTCGGGTCTTTCTGTTCTGAATACTTGGGACACTTTGAAATATCATAACAAGCGTTACCCCATTCATCAATAGCATAGAAGCTCTTACAGGAATGTGAGCCGCAAATGGAACATCCCTTCTTTTCAAGGCTTACAATAAATGAATGTGTTTCTTTACTTTCACAGTGATGACCTGCCTTTCCGCAGGAATATTCCTTTACGCTGTCATTATCTGAAGCGGGTGAGCCTTCCTCCGTTGTCGGAGCTTTTTGTGTTGTTACAGGCTTGGGATTTTCCTCTTTTACAGTTGTCTGCGGCTTTGTTGTTGTGGGAGCCTTGGTTGTTGTATCGGGCTCTGTTACCGCTTCGTCAATAGAGAGAATGTTTTTATCATCGTTTTCGATTTCCGGCACATTCTCCTCGGTTTTAGCTTCGTCTGTAATATCCTCAAGAATGAGGTTTGCATCCGTTGTTTCCTCGCTCACCGTTGTTTCGGGGAATGTTGTTTCATCAGCCTTTCTGTCGCTGACACCCTTGACAACAATCCCTACGATTATGAGACAAACAATGATTATTGCCGTTACAAGACCTGCAACAATCTTTTTGTAATTATCTCCCTTAACTGCTAAAATTGTCATTTTGAATTACCTCCTGAATTTAAAATTTTTCACTTAATACTGATACAATTTCTATGGGTACATTTGCAGTATCAATTTTCTGACCTGCGAAATATATCGGTACTGAAATTGTGTAGTGAATTACAATCTCAAGCTCATTTTCCTGTCTGAAACTCATCTCAGGATATGTCATTGAGTATTTGAGATTTCCTTCACTGTCATAACTATACAGCCGTGAAGCTGTTTCGTCTAATGTGCAAAAGTCACACAGAGCGTCTGTGAACTCCTGCGGATTGACACTTTCGGTGTAGTCGTTACCTTGCTTGATGCTGTCATATATCCTTGTGGTATTCTGTGTTACAAAGCTGTCAAGGACAACCTTACTGTTTTCTCTTGAAGTATCAATAAGGGATACTGCAGAAGCATAGACAAATATACCCGAAAATATCATTACGATTACAAGAATAAGGACACATACAGGGATGTATCCTTCAGCTTTGATAGATTTGATAGATTTGATAAATTTGATAACATCATCTCCTTTATGCTAGCTGTTGCTTTTTCTTGAATTTTATGATTTAATTGTGTTATATAAATCTTTGCGAGGATATGATTTTATGGCTAGTAAAAACTTAAAAGGATATGCTTTTGAATACTTCGTTCGACACTTTTTAATATCTTGCGGATTTAAACCAGTAAAAGAAGAGGGAGATATAATTTTCAACAATGGCACTGGCACTATGATTCAAGGTCTCGGACAATGTCACAATGCTGATGTTTTGATGGAACCTCCCATTCAAACTCCTTTCTATGCACCAAGCAGAATTCTTGTTGAATGTAAATGCCATGGCAAGAAAATTGGTTTACCAACTGTTAGAGGACTTTTGGGGTTAAGGAGTGATATAAACAATTTCGATATCGTTACGCCCAAAATTTTAAAAAGCAGAAGAAATCTTCGTAGAAACGAACTTAACCTTTTTAAATATACCAGATGTCAATATCAAGTAGCGTTAGCAACTAATTCCGAAGTTACATACACTGCTCAAGAATTTTCAAACATACATAGAATTCCTCTTATTCTTTTTACCAGTTCTCTGTTTGACGAAATAAATACTCATTTATCTGAAATAGATGATATGATTTTATCGCATTTTGAAACAGAAGTGATAATTGAATATTTTCGTCAACCCAAAGACAGAGAAATACCTCAGAAAATTTCCGGATTTGTTGAGTGTGTAGAAGATTTATCTAAAAGAATAAATATAGGAATATTAGATAATGGTATGCTTTTATTTCTTTTGGAAGGTTATGAAAGAGATGAGCAATTCCCTCAATTTGCTGACGGCTTTACTTTACATTGGGCTAATGAAAATGATTTATGGGTATTATCTTCCCAAAATACTACTTACTATTTTGAATTACCCAAAGAGCTGATAAAAATATGGATAAGTAGTGATAATCAAAAATCAGGAGCTCTATCATTGAAAGATAAATATTTTAGAAATATAGTCATATTCCCAAACAAAAGCAAATCAAACAAAATAGATATTATTCAAATATCTCAAGATTTTTTAGATAATGCAATTGATCATAACAACTAACATTAAAGGGTGGTATATCCACCCTTTTTCTTTTACTTCCAATACTTTTCAGAAATACCCGACCTTGTTGTACTTACAGTTACAGGTATCTTAAAAGCACCGACCCCTCTGACATAGGTATGCACGGACACGGTGACCGTCATTTTGTCACCAAGCTGTACTCTCTCATAAGTCGAGTTGTAGTATTCATCAGCGGATGCAACTACATCAAAGTCAAAAAAAGAGCTTCTGAGTTCTTCGCATCTTTCGTCAAACTCCTCACCGAAGGAGCCTTCCAAGGTGGCTGTTTCAATAAGAAAGCCGCTAACCGTATCCAAATCCTGTCGCAGCATAAAAAAGGTGTAAATATTCAATGTTACAACAAGCACCATCATAAGTGCAATTATGCCAACGGCAATATCAATGTAGCCTTCAGCTTTACGGTTTGAAAGAATCTTTTTCATATTCATTACCTCCTTAACCGAAAAGAACACCGACAGAGCCCATAATCTGTGCAATGATAACCACAACATAAATGAGCATAAAACAGAAAAGAAGGCTCATAGAAAGTTTCTTAACTTTCTTCGGTATCTTCTGTGCTTCAAGTCTTAACCTCTGTCTGTGGATGTCTGAAAACTTCATAGCAAGGTTTGACCAATAAATAGGAGCACTGTCACCTCGTATCATACCAATAAAACCACGGCAAACATCACTCATCATACCTGAGCCTACTCTTGCTTCAAGTCTTGTGATAGCCGCTTCCTGATTACCCGAATTCATATCAGCTATTGTAATATCAAGCTCGTGCTTGAGTTCGGGTCCGGCATTACGGGAATATTCCGTAAGAATGGACAAAAGGCTTCTTTCGTGCTTCAATGTCTTTTCAACATTGGCTACAAGTCTCGGAAGCTCATATTCAATCTTCGCCCTTTTTTCCTTTATCTTTCCTCCTACACTTTTCATATTTATTCTGTAAAGAACGAAAGCAAGGAATATGACAACAGGACAAAGTATGGGGAAGATGAAATACAAGGGCACTGCAAACACACCGATAATGAATGCTTTTACAATAGCGTTTGCCTTAAACATTTCGGGTGTAATATTCATCTGAGCAGTACGAAGGTCTGTTTCAAGCTCTATCCTTTTAAACTCATTCATAGGAATACGCTTTGCTATTGCTCCTGCAAAGCCGCCGAGCCATACATCAATACTGCTTGTCTTTTCCTGATGCTGTTTGGCAAGGTTTGTTATAGCCTTTGATGTTCTCATATACGGTACTTTAAAAGCATCGGCGAGGATAAAATAAAAGGCGATACCGAAAAGTACACCAACAATAATCTTAATCATTTCTTTTATCCTCCTTATGCCTTGTATTCAACGGGTTTTGTGAATTTGAGAAGGAACATATATGTCACGATAATAACCGCACCGCATATTCCTAATACAATCTTACCCGGTGTTTCGTATATAAGTGTGTGAAACCAGTCCTTGTTAAGCACATACAAAAGAGGAATATTACCCACAACAAGACCTACCATTGTGTAATACTCTGTTCTTACCGCAGCCATCATAGTTGAAAGCTCACTGTTTACCACTCTTACATCTGTAAGTTTTGCAACAATAGGATGAAGAGTATCTACAAGTGCTCTGTCGTCCTGACAGCGGATAAGAGCGTCGCACCACTCACGGAAAATATCGTCATCAACCTTTTCTTTAAGATTACGAAGTGCCTGCTTCACACTCGATGAAACTGCAACAGCATCTCCGATGAAAGCATTGAAGCAAGCTCTTAAGGGCGGTTTGATGTAATCAAGGTTTTCTCTTACTGCAAGAATAATATCCTCATTTCTGATATATGAAGTAGTAATTGTTGAAAGTGTTGTTTCCAAATCAGTTTTAATGTGTTTTTCATACTGTGAAAGACTATTTCTGACATAGATGAAAGGTATAAGGGCAAAGGCTACCGATAAGGCAGGAAGAAGGAATATGTTGTCAATGAGAACTGCAACTACCGCACCTGCCGCAAAAAGAACGAGTGAAGCACAGCAGACAAGAGCAAATTTATTCTCCTGTCCCATAGCTGCCAACGCCGTCTGTGTATATGCAAGTTTAGAGCCGAGGCTCTTTTTCTTTTTACCTGCTCTCATATTTCTTGCTTTTTCTCTTAATGTTACTTTAGGCGTTGTAAGCCTCATAATATCTTCTGTAATCTGCTGTGGTGACAGATTAAGAAAACAGACTATTGCCACAATAAGCAATAAGGAAGAAATCATAGGCATAATCACGAGTAATCAGCTCCCTTCTCCAGAAATTTTGAAAGAACATCCTGCGGAACACCGAACTGCATCAGCTTCTTTTTAAGGCTGTCGGACATTATCTCCGGCTGTTCAAAGTGTCCCTCTGTAATGTTTTTGCCCTTTTCGATAACATTCTTTGTAATGTTGAAACGGAAAAGTGTGTGGTATGCTCTTTCACCGTTGGGAAGTATTTCACACTCAGTAATATCCATTATCTTTCTTTCGTTGTTCTCAAGCTTATGGGTATATACGACAATGGGAAAGGCCTGACCTGCCTGCATAAGCGAGGTCTTGAAGTCAATGGGAAATCTCTTCTGACAAAGAAGGGCAATTCTCATATGTGCCGCATCTGCCGCTGAAGCGTGTACTGTTGAAACAACAGTGTGCCCCGTAAGACTTGCTTCTACTGCCGAATAACACTCAACATCTCGCATCTCACCGACACAGACAATATCGGGATTAAAACGAAGGGAAGCTACAACAAGATCTTCCTGAGTAATGTCATAGGCTTCATTATCCGAAGGTCTTGAAAGAGTGTGAACTACATTGTTCACTACCTTGCCTTTCTTATCCTTTCTCACAAGAGCCAACTCACGGGAGCCGCTTTCAATAGTGAAAACTCTCTTTCCGTCGGGAATGGTAGTAAGAAGTGCATTAAGAAGTGTTGTTTTACCCGAAGACGTGGCACCAGCCACAACAACAGAAACACCGTATCTCATACAAGTGCAGAGAAAATCAATCATCTTTTCTGTTGCATTGCCTGACTTTATAATCTGTGTTCTGTTTACTCTTGACGGGTGTAGAAGTCTGATAGAAACGCTCACACCGATTTCATCATCAACAACGGGAGCTTTAAGTGCCGTAATTCTTGTATTGTTCGGCAAATGCCCCTGTGACATGGGTGAAGCATTGTCGATAATCATACCCGAATGATGAAGAAGTCTTTTAACAATATCCGTTGCGTGTGTGGGAGAATAAAAATGCTCCTTTACCTTTTCAATCTTACCGTTTGTGTAGGTTATGGCAACATCGTTCCAAGCATTGATATTTATTTCTTCAACATTATCTCTGCCAAGAAAGGGTGTAAGTATGGAATACTCCGCCATTTCGGAATAAATCTTGTCACAGAGCTTTTCATCTGTCATACCTTCAACGGAATACGCCGTGTCACGCAGATACTTTTCGATGTAGGATTTAAGCTGTGAGAGCTTTGTAGTATCGGTAAGTGTTGCAGCATATTTTGATGAGATATGCTCCTGAACCATAGATAAAAGAGTAACAAAATCAATTTGACAATTCATTTACATCACTCCTTTAAATAACTCTGTTCACAAGAGCCGAAAGCCTTTTCTTATACTCTTTTGCATTGAGCCTTTCATAAAGACTTCCGTCAAGAAGCTGCTGTTTTACCTGTCGGCAATAAGGAAGAACACAAGCGACATTTTTAAGATGCGTACAGACATCCTCCAAAGGTATATAAAGCTCATTCTCCGTTATATTTATGACCTTTAAGCTCTGCTCCGTTCCCGATGTGATAATCTTATCTCCGTAGGAATTGAGCCAAGTCATACTTTTAAGGTCGGGTGTAATAACCTGAATAATATGGTCTGCTCTTGCGAGTGCCTGTTTTGAGATAAGGTCTGTATCCTCGTTGGTACAGTCAACAAACACATAACCGTCAGTTGCCGCAAGAACATCAAGAAGATTTTTCACCTTCTCTTTTGTCGGTGTCGGGAAACTATATTTACTGTCACCGGACATAAAACCGAGACAACCGAAGTTTTTCATATTCTTAACCGTTACAAGGTTTTCAAGGAGCAAGTCACTTGAAATATCTGTTGAATCAAGAACGCTGCTTAAAGAGAAAAGCGAATCAGGTTTGTAATTCGGAAAAAGCATACCGATTGTAGGAACAGTAGTATCGGGTGAAATAAAGGTAACGGAGCAATCAGAGGTTGAGATGTAAACCTCCTGTGCAAGTTTAAATGCAACAGTTGTTTTACCGCTTCCCGGTGCTCCGCATACAGCAATTATTTTAGCCATTGTTATCAGCACCTTCCTTGTCAGTTTTCGTTTCAAGGAACTTATCCTGCTTATCAAGGAATTTCTGTGCCTTTTCTGTATCACCTCTGAACACAAGAGCTACGTGCATTGAAGCGTTTTCCTCATAATTTGCAAGTACGGTAGCCTGCTTTGAGGAAACAAGAAGTGTAATTGTTGAGGGAAGCTCAAAGCTGCCGTCCTCATTTTCAACAACCTCTGTTTCATCAACACCGCCTGATGTTGTAGTGGTGATTACCTTAACATATTTAAGCTCTGACGGGACCTTCGTTTCGCCTTCCTTATCGGTTACATAAACACTTACAATGTCACCGTTTTCGAGCTTACCCGAAAGACCGCCCGCAAAGGTATTGATGGTTACACTCATAGCAACCTTATCTCCGTTAAGAGAGCTGAAAACATTTGCTACGGAGTTTTCATCATCTGTAATCTTTATTTCTGTTGCAAGGTCGCCTTTGAACAAATCAGCCTTTGCATATTTACCTACTACGGCATCCTTTGTTTTGAGTGCCTTTTCGGGAACGCTGTTTTTTGAGATCTTCACAATTTCAATATCCGTTTCAGCAATCTTATTGCCGTGTGAAATGTCCTTTGTGAAGCGGATTACATCGGTTTTCTGTTCGGATATTCTGTTGACAAGAGGTGAAACAAGGAATGTCACCGCAACAGCCAAAACGATACAGACAATACCGATTAAGGTTCTGTTTTTCATTTTCATTTTTAAAAACCTCCTTGTAAGAAAAATCCTGCCATATATCCTATTGAAAGATAGGGAACAAAAGGAAATGCAAGGTCATCGTTTTTATCTTTACCTCTGTACTTAATGAGGGTATGAGCAATAGCAAGACACAGACCAACTATGAGTCCGAAGGTTGCGCTCCATAAGCCTAAAACTAATGCACACGCACCCGTTAATTTAATATCAGCACCGCCTAAACCTCCGTTTGTTGCTATGGCGAATATGAGTAATACTCCAAAGAGAACAAGGGCAGATAAGACCATTTTGGGAATATCTGATACATCTACGCCAATAAATGAAGTGATTACTACCATAACCGAAGCGGCATCATTCAATGTTCTTGTGTGGTTGTCTGAAAGTGATGAGTAAAGAAGAATAAGGTAGAACACAGTTCCTTTTATAAGCATATCCGACAGACCGAACAGAAGGAGCATAGCAAGAGATACACCTGCCGTAATGATATGGCAGACAATCATTTCTTTCTTGTTTTCCTTTTTGTATTCGGGTACCTTCTTAACAGCTAATCTCATCACCAGATGGATAAGCATCAGATATGCAAGTGAAGCAATAAAGTTAAACAAAGTTTCTTTATCCGAGTATGCTACACCCGGTACATTCCCTAAAGGGAGAATAGGATACATAGAGTTAATTAAGCTTGTTTTTATCATTGTTTTTCATTCCTTTGAAAAAAAGTGGCGGAGCAGCCACTTTTAAACTACTCCGCCTGAAAATTTTAAGTACCGTTAGCCTGCGTAGTTAAACAGTTCCTGAATCTTCTGTGTAACTGTGGGCATAATCGTTGTGTTAAAGAGAGCGTAAAGACCGCCGAGAAGAAGAGCACCGACAACAACTGCGATAAGGATTTTTACACCTGTATCGACGTAAGCCTCGGCACGGATGCCGACGAGGAGCTTGATGACCTTTGCCTTGATGACAGCCTCTGTACTCTTTGCGGCTGCCTTTGCCTTTGATGAAACTCCTTTGAAAAATGACTTGATTTTCTTAAACATATTAAATTACCTCCTGAAAATATTTTTTAAGCTGTGTAGTTAAAGAGTTCCTGAATCTTCTGTGTTACCGTGGGCATAATCGTGGTGTTGAACAGAGCGTAGAGACCGCCGAGAAGAAGAGCGCCGACAACAACTGCGATAAGGATTTTCACGCCTGTATCGACATAAGCCTCGGCACGGATGCCAACGAGAAGCTTGATAACCTTTGCCTTGATGACAGCCTCTGTGCTTTTAGCGGCTGCCTTTGTCTTTGAACAAAGACCTTTGAAAAATGACTTGATTTTCTTAAACATATTGAATTACCTCCTAAAAATTTATTTAACCTGCGTAGTTGAACAGCTCACCGATTCTTGTTTCGACGGCGGGCATAATGGTTGCATTAAACAGACCGTAGAGAAGGGTGAGAAGAAGAGCACCGACAACAACTGCGATAAGGATTTTAACGCCTGTATCGACATAAGCCTCGGCACGGATACCGATGAGAAGCTTGATAACCTTTGCCTTGATTTTGGCTTCGGTATTTTCATAAGCTGATTTTGCTTTTGAGCAAACGCCCTTTACGAATGACTTGATTTTCTTAAACATATTGAATACCTCCTTGAATTTTTTAACCGGCGTAGTTGAACAGACCTTCAACCCTTGTTTCAACTGTGGGCATGATGACCGTGTTGAACAAACCGTAGATGAGTGTGAGAACGAGAGCACCGACAACAACTGCGATAAGGATTTTTACACCTGTATCGACATAAGCTTCTGCACGGGTACCGGCAACGAGTCTGATGACCTTTGCCTTGATGACTGCTTCTGTGTTTTCATAGGCTGACTTTGCCTTTGATGAAACACCTTTGAAAAATGACTTGATTTTCTTAAACATAAATAAATACCTCCTGAGATTTAATTGAATTTTTCATCTGTTGCTATTTCGTAAGCGGCAAGTACCGCATCGGAAATCTGCTTACGGGTTTCTGTTGTGATGGGATGTGCAATGTCACTGCGGCGAAGCTCACCTTCGCTGGACTTCCATTTCTTGTAGGGCATGGAAACGAGCTTATTGCCGTCCTTTTCGATAACTGCGACACCGTGAATGACCATACTGCCGTCAATCACAACGTCAGCAAAAGCCTTTACAGGTCTTTTGCCTTTAAAGATTTTCTTAATTTCTACTTTGATGTTCATAAAAAATTATCCTTTCTTTTTTGAAATAAAAATAAGAGTAAAAGATTACCTTGAACGGTTTTCTTTTACTCTTTCTAAATATCGGTTATAGAACTCGATAGCCTTGATAACAAAATCACAGTATTTCTCTTTGGGTACGCCTTTCGGGATGGCACCTTCAATGCGCTTATCTCTGAAAGGTGATTTTTCTCTCTGATTTGGTTTCGGCTCTTCCATAATAGTTTCTACAACCTCTGTTGTGAGATTACCTTCCTGATATGCCTTTCGCATACGGATGGTTTGGTCGTGAGACGGGGTTGCTTCGTTGTACTCCATAGCTTCCAAAAGGTCATATTGTATTTCTTCGGGTAAGTATGATATTTCAACCGCAGGTCGCATTGCTACTTTACCTTCGTCAACAAGGTCAAGCATTTCGGGTACAAGATAATTTAAGCGGATATATCTTTTAATCTGTGTTTCACTTTCTTTTACCTCAGCAGCCAATTCAGTATTCGAGCGTGTGCCTGTTAAATTCGGTCCCGTCGGGTCCGAATTATTCTTTGTTGGTCTTCCTGCTTGTCGCCTTAAAGCATCAAGCCTCATTTTATACGCCCTTGCTTTTTCCGAGGGTAAAACCGCTTCTCTTTGAAGATTACTGTCCACCATTGATAATATCGCCTCATCTCTTGACATTTCCTTTACTCTTGCAGGTATTTTCTCATATCCCGCAATTTCAAAAGCTCTTTTTCGTCTGTGCCCTGATACCATTTCATACATTCCGTCTTCAACAGGTCTTATGATGACCGGCTGTATCAAGCCTCTTTCCTTGATGCTCTCAACAAGCTCATCCATACTTTCATCGTCTTTAACGAGATAGGGATGATGAAGAAAATCACGGATTTGTGTTAATGGCACATCAGTAAGCATTTCATTCTCTGTCATACATTAGCCTCCGATGAAATTTGCAATCGCCGCAATGATGTGGAGAAATACTGCCGTGTAAAGACCGGGCAAGACAAGTAAACCGTGAATCATTTGTTTTTCCTCCTTGTATTATTTTTTTGAGGGTGACTTTACTTTACTTAAAGTCCTGTGATTTTTTTGAACATTGTTTTTACCTCCTTGTTCGCAAATTTTATGTAGTACCTTTTGAATTGAATAATACAGTATTTGTTCTCAACGCCCCCTGTATCGGCAATTCTTACCGTGGGAAATCATCAGACGTTCGGTTGCTATCCGAATCCATAGGAATCTCACCTCTGCCGGGTATTCCGCCAGCCGCTTACGGAAGTATCATTATCCCTTGTGTCTGTTATCGCCACCACCGAGAGCAACTCGGCTTTCGTTGTATAGGTTTTTTCGCTCATTTTCATATGAAAGGTTATGGCGCACCTACAAGCACAGCTCAGCATCAAGCCGACACAAGTAATGTATCTGATGAAATGTATATTCAACTTTCAAGGTCCACTTGGAGAACTCTCTCCGATAAGAAGCCGTTTGATAAACTTCTCACCTATACGGACTGGGAGAGGCCAAGTGGAAACCCAAAAGCTGAAATATTTACAAATAGTTCACAAAACATTTTATTTTCATCACTTTTTGATGTTTTTAGGCATAAAAAAATCCGTTTACTCAAAAAACAAGTAAACGTAAATTTTTTTAAAAAATATGTTACTTTATGCAAAAACAATAACTATATATATGAAGGTATTTAAATCAAATTACTTTGGATTAAATCAAAAGACCTACATAGGAGGACTGCAAAAAAAATGAGTCAACCAAACAATTTATCTGAAGAGGATATATTCAGAAACCGTATATTTAAATATGCAAATAACTTTTTGGAATGGGTAGAAAATCACATCTGTATTTCCATCATGACAATATGCATCATTATTATCTTATTATGCTTCCTCATTTGCCTAGGTATAATAAAAAAAATTGGACCAATAGAATTCAATTCCTTGCTTGAAAAAATTGGTTTTGTAAGTAGAGAAATAACAAATTTGCCTGCCGCTAAACCTTCAAACCCAAATACAGCATTGCCAAAAAAACTAACAACAGTAAAGAATAAATTAAAAGAAAATAAAAAACAGAATATTCTTATTTTATGCTCTGACCAAGATTATGGGGTTGAAATTGGTAGATTATTTTACTCTGAAATAAAAAAAGAGAAAATAGCAAAACACATTGGTTGGATACATTGTGAT
>JAZQHB010000095.1:0-13544 GCA_045540355.1 Acutalibacteraceae bacterium
CAAGAGTAATGATGCTTTGCGTGATAACCTCCGCATATTACTCTAACGCTAAAAAAGCCTACTAAGTATAATATCGTTTCAACAAATTTATTAATAAATATTGATACTAATATGATAGCACTTATTGTTGACAATAACGCAATAAGCAGTTCGAACCCATATTTGTATATTTCATAATCATCTTCAGATATTATTCCAAGTGTTACAAATTTGCGAGTTATTATTTGTGAAATCTTTTTATACATGCTTTTTCACCGTCCAAAATAAAAAAGTGTACGAGAAAATTTCTCGTACACATAATAGTATAAAAATCTAAAAATCTAAAGTTAAAATGCAAAACTGCGGTTTTGGGATGCAACTTTGCGGTTTTTGTTATTTGTTTGCCATATTGATGCTTATATTGAATATCCTGTTGTCACATGAAAATGAAACTACTCCGTCGTGCTTTTGAGCAATAGTGTTTATGCTTTTGATACCGTATCCGTGCTTTTCTTTATCAGATTTAGAAGTAATCAGTTTTTTTGTATTAATATCTTCGTCAACCGGATTTGAAATGGATATTGAAATTCTGTTATCTGTTGACATTAGTGTAAGACCAACATATTTCTTGTTCTCTACAGTAATTCTTTCTACGGCTTCAATTGCGTTGTCTAAAGCATTTCCTAAAACAATACCAAGCTCTAACTCATCAATTTTTATTTCTTCTGCGAGTTTCGTGGAAATTTGTAAAGAAATGTTTTTATCTTTTGCTATGTGAAGCTTTGCTTGGATTATTGCATCAACAACAGGATTACCGCTATTTATAATATTACTATTCATTTCTTCAAGCCAATTTAAATTTTTTTCCATTATTTGAAGAGCTTTATCAGTTTGTTTTTCCTTTATTAATGCCATTAAAGAGACTAATCTATTCTTAATATCATGTCTAAAAATTCTCAATTCCGCTTGATGTTTGTATAGTTCTTGATAATGAAGCACTTGATTATTTATGTGCAACTCTGCAAAAAGTAGTTTTTCTTTTGTTTCAATCAGCTCATTAAGTTTGTCAACTATATAAAATACTGCTATGTTTGCAAAAGAAAGAACAATTGATGAAATTAAAACTATAACTTGGAATCCAAAATCATTAATTTGATAACAACACTTTAGAAACAATATCATTATAAGTAACGATGCCATAGGTAGTGAATAGATCCAAAAAGTATTTTTATTGTTTGATGTGTTGTCTATTTTAAAATTTCTTTTTCTTGTGATAAGGACAAAAACATATGAGAGAAATTTTGAAGTAAGTGTACATGTGGCGAAAATCAAAACATTATCTTGAGTATATGCTATATTTATGTTAAATAGCATAGTTAAGGTCATTCCAATAATTGCTTCTGGCAATGCGTTTATTAAATAGATAAATAATGTAAATAAAAAGCGATGAAAGATATTTATTGGAAATAAAAGGGTTACCAAAAAAATAAACAATAATGAACCCAAGAGAACCAGATTGGATTGAGATAAAAACAAACTAGTATTTAAGAACTGAAATAGAGTAAAAACAATACATAGAAATACAAAAACTCTTTTAGGTAGTTTGCTTTTGTAACGATCTTTGAAAAAGAAAAGAATAATAAACAACTCACCAATATTGCCAAACAAATTAATTACATAATCAGCCATATAATCACCACTTCCACTTTTGAATATATTTATCGTACATCTGCAATACTTCTTTTCTTCTTTTTTCACCAATAGGAATTTTTGTTCCGTCTCTCAAAACAATTTCCGTACTGCCAAAAGACTTGATGTGTCTCATGTTTATAACAAAGCCTTGGTGCGGTCGAAGGAACCCGTGAGCCTTTAGCTTTTCGTAGGCATCTGAAACCTTTCCCATATGTTCATATTCTTCTCCGACTATATGAACCTTTAATCTTCTTTTATATCCTTCAATATATGTTATGTCGCCAATCATAAGAGTTTGTCTGCTGTTTTTCCAACAAACGAGATATTTCTCGTTCATTACTCTATGCTTATGTAAAGCTCGATTGAACACATCGTCAAACTCTTCTTGGCTGATAGGTTTTACCAAAAAATGAAATGCTTCACATCTGAAAGCATCAAACACATAGTTCTTGTGGCTTGATACGAATATAATAATTGCTTCCGGTGCGTGCTTCCGTACTTCTGTAGCTGTATCAATACCGTTCATATTTCCCATTTCTATATCAAGAAAGATTATGTCAAAATCTTTTTGTGAAGAATAATGTTCAACCAATTCTTCACCTTGAAAGAAATCTGTAATCTGCGGCATATCAGTTTCAGTGAAGAAAGGCTGCAGGCACTTTCTTATTTCCTGATGCATTACTTCATTGTCATCGCAAATACAAATTCTCATATTATTAACTCCTTTTGTGAATATCATACAGAAAAATTGACATTTTAACCTAATTTTATAATAAACCAATAAATTTTTACTGTCAATCCGAAAAAACGCATCCTAAAACCGCAGTTTCGTTCAGGCTATTGAAATCTACAAAATTCTTGAATAAAGTGTAATTAGCATATAGCCAAATCAAGTTAAAAAAGGAGGATTTCTATGAAACGTGTAGTACCAATTTTCTTGCTTATCGGAGCTATTCTCGCACTTTCTTCTTGTAAAGTTTCGGGACCTCAGGTTATCAGTTCAGACGGTAAATCATACGAAATGATTACTGCAAAAGGCGGTGGACGAGTAACGGATGAAAGCGGCAACCTTATCGTAGCTGCAACCGATGCAGACGGCAATGATGTAACAGAAGTAATCACCGATGATTACCTTATCGTTCAAGATGACAAGCTGATGGCACCTGCATACGACTTGGAAATCCCGGAGGACTTTGAGGTTAAGTCAAATGACACCAATCCGTTGCTTGAAAACAAACAGGGTACAATTCAGTTCAACATAATGGATAAAACAAAAGTAGCATCAGACTTTGAAAGCTATGTTGAAGATACATTTAGGTCTGCTTCGGCGTCAGGTCTTGCTACAGGTGAACTTGAAGATGTAACCATTAAAGATATTCCAATGAAACGATTTGCAATGGCAATGACCGATGACGATGGAACAGAGATGGAAGCATACGGATATATGGTACAGATAAACAACCGTATATTAATGATTACTCTTACTTCTAAAGACGGCGGTTTAGCTGATGTTTCAGCGGCTGATGAGTTTGTTGCCGGAATAGATTTTCTTAATTAAAATACTATCCCTCCAATACAATTAATAATATATACCAACAAACTCTGATATATAAATTAAACTTTTCTTGTGGACGATTTATGTTCAATAAAATTGTGCATAAATTTAGATAGTTTGATTCGTATATATTTTGTGCAACTTAGAAAGGATGTGATACCGATGGCAAGCAATTGCGGGTGGGCAGGTTAATATGTCAAAAGTAAGGTGTGCGGTTTGATATCAAACCTGCCCATTCTTCTCACTCAGAATTGCTTAGGCAATCAACTAAACCTTTGCACACAAAAAATGAAAAATTTATGTTTTTATGGCTTTGAAAGAAAAACAAGGAACCGTACATGAAATGTAAATTTTTCGGAATAATAAAATAAGGAGGCAACTTCAATGAAAAAAGCAAAGAGATTGTTGGCTGTTCTTATGTCGGCTGTTATGATTTTTGGCAGCGTTTCAGTTGCTGCATCAGCCGCTTACAGTCCCTATCTTGACGGTGCAATTACTGACCAGTACAACTCCATTGACAAAGTCGAGCTGGAACTTGCACAGAAGGCTGCTATTCTTCTTGATGATCTCGATATAATGCTTGAGAAAGAGGAAATCGTTCTTGATATTCCTGTTATCGGCACAATCGACCTTACATCAACAGATGCAGCTCTCAACTCAATTTATGACCTCACCGGCAACTGGCTTTATGGCCGTCTTACTGTTGGTGACCTCGTAGTTCTTGAAGATCACAGAGGTGATATTGCTTCTGTTCGCAGAACAACAACAGGTAACGACAGCGAAGGTGAGCCGTACACTGATATTCAAGTTATAAGAAGCCTTGTTACATACCTTTCAAATTGTGCTCCCACTCTTCTCGGTATGTTTGGTGACGATTTTAACTGGGGTATTGTTCACGGTTTCCTTCCCCCTGAATTCAGAATGATTATTGATGATTTCAACGGATGGCTCGATGAACTTATCTGGGATCTTCTTCATCCCGTAAATGATGAAACAATGCCTGACAATCCTACTCTTGATGATCTTGTTCAGTTTGCTTGTGATAATCAGCTTGCCGGCAAGAGACCCGAGGTTATGGGCTTTGAAGGCGTAATGCCCGGATTTGAAATCAACATTACAACTGATACCGCTTACCGTGTAATCGAAGAAGGTATCTATGAAGCACTTAATGCTTTCATTATTCCCGTTCTCAACGGTGACCTTAAGGGTACCATCAGAAGTGCTGTTGAATCAAACCAGGCTGATGGCGGCAAACTTTACACTCTCATCAATGTTGATTACGACATTGAAAGATATGAATTCGACGAAGAAAAAGGCTTTGTTGAGCAGATTAATGATGTTTTTAAAGTTGTTGTTGACGAAATGCTTCTTCCCAACAAGTCAGAATGGAAAACAACAGCTGAAGGTGCAGAAGCAGGCAGAACAAATGTTGAAAACCTTATTTATAACCTTGAAGTTCTTCTTAAGCAGATTATCGTTGCAGGCGGCGAGCCTGAAGACGTTTCCGACTATTCTCTTGAAGAACTTGGTGACTATATTGCTCGTGTAGCAGTAGAGCAGTTTGTTAAGCACCTTGACTTTGAAAAGGGCGACACAATGGAAAAAATTGCATACGAAGGTCTTCGTGAGCTCGTTGTAAGATTTGTTCCTGAAGTAACCTATAATGATATGCCTGAAGGCACAACATCTGCACAGTACCGTGATGCCATCCTTGAGATGGGTGCAGACATTGCTTGCTACTATCTTAACGCAAATATCGGTCTTGATTGCCCGGTATCAAGCACAGCTGAAGAATTTATTTCGGCATTCATTACTTGGTGCATGCCTTATATCAATGGTCTTTTTGACGCAACAGACTACAACACAGCAAAAACAAGCGGCACAGGTTGGGATGAAATCGATGCTATCATTTGGCAGTTTATTCCCAAAGAATGGATGAACTACACCGAAATGTTTGAAGACGAAAACGGTGCAGGCACAGCAGCCGACCTTACATTCAAGAAACTCATCGATTACTTCATTGATGCTGTTTTTGCAATGGATATTGAAAAACTCTTCGTTTTCTTCGACCACATTGAAGATGGCGCTCTTACAGCTCCCGTTCGTGATGTTATTATTGATTTCGTTGCTAACATTCTTAATAACGCATTCTATACAACAGATGCAAACGGCAACAAGGAAGACATCGTTGACACTTCTGTTATCACAATATTTGATGATGTCGTTAATCCCGTTTCAAATGCAGCAGGTATCATCAGCGGTCTTCTTAAGTCACTTGCACAGCGTCCTGCTCTTCAGGAAACAGTTATCAATCTCGTTACAATGATGATGGGTCTTGCCGATCCTCAGAGTCTCGGCGAAGTTGACATTGACCTTGACGGCAGAATTAACTGCACATCAGGCTCAATTCCTTCGGGCACAAAGATGCGTATTTCCAATTATTCAGACGGCGTTAACTCCGGTTGGCTTCCCTCCGGCGCAACAGCTATTGACCAGGATAAGATGTACGAAATCGAGCTCGTTTCTCTTACCAACAATGCAGGTCTTACCGCTTCCTTAACCGCAGGCACAAAGATTGCTGCAAATGCATATCTTGATGTTGCTGTTTCCGGTACTGTTTCGGCAGCTACAGAAGCTCGTTTTGACCTTTCATACTACATCCTTGACGAAGACGGAGCAAGACTCAACGACGGAACTCCTCTCGTTAAGTCGGTATTCACACACCTTTACACAACCACAAGCAATTACGACATTTCAAGTGCAGAATCCTCAGCAAACAATGTTACATTTGAGGACTTCTCAACATACTACTACACAACAGATGTTTACAATGTTTCTCTGTTCTCGATTCTTGCAACTAACGAAAGCGGTCTTGTTACAAGTGCCGTTGATGTTAAGAGAGCAATCGTAACAGGCAATCTTCCCACAGGTATTACTGCTAACGCTCCTGCAAGCGGTGCAATCGTTTCTATCGACGATTCATCCGTTACAAGTGATACTTACGGAACAGTAAATCCCTATGTTTCCAATGTTGATGCTGATGCTCCTCAGCCTTACGGCATTTATGAGGTAACAGTTCAGTTTGAGGTTCAGGGCAGGAATATTCTTGGTCAGACCACTACTGCAACATCGGCAGCAAGAGACCACAAGATTGTTATTTATAACGATTTCGGTCTTCCCGGACTTCTTGACGAGGTTATGGGTGCTAACAGACAGAGAGTAGACTTTGCAGACGATGCAACAGCTGAATGGAATGCATATCTCGCAGCAGTTGCTGACGGCTATGCTCTCATCAACGGTAACCCAGACCATACAAAGATGTTCACAGATGTTAACACCGAGCTTGAAGGTGTTCAGAACGATTATTATACAAAGGTTGAAGCTATCAACGCCGCTGTTGCAGCTCTTGATGCCAAGGCAAAGGCAACTGACGCAACCAAGCTTGCAGCACTCAATGCAGAAATCGCAGAATATGCAGCAGTTGACAGCGATGACTATGTTCTCTTTACTTATGACCGTTTTGAAGATGCCTATGACAGAGCTGCAAGTCTCGCTAACTCACAGGTAGCTCCCGAGGGCGAAGAAGAAACATTCGTCGCACCTTCAATCCCCGTATTTGATCTTGTTTATGCAACTCAGCAGCTCAATCTTTGGGGCAATCGTCTTATCAAGAAGGATGCCGTTAAGACTCATCTCGTAAGTGTTCTTGCACCCGTTGAGGATTGGACAGAAAACGATGTTGCCGCCGAATGGTGGACGGCGTTTGATGCTGCCCGTGACGCAGCTGTTGCTGTAAATGAAGATGCAAATGCTCTTCAGACAGAAGTTAATCACGCTCGTATTGACCTCATGAGAGCATTAAAAGGTATTAAGCCTAGATATCTTAATAAGGTTTCTAATACAACAACAGTTATCAACTCAATAGATATGCTTATTTATGGCATTGAAACCTCTTCAAGATATATCGATGACTTTGTAGCTCCTGTAACTGGATATTCTGTGGATTGTGAAAGAAGCGACACATACATCGGTACAGGTTCAATTGTAACAGTAAGCAATTCTGCTCAGGATATCATTGCGACATACACTGTAGTTCTTTATGGCGATATTAATGCCGATGGCGATGTGACAAGTGATGATGCTGTTTTGGTAAATGCATATATTAACGGTGATACAAGTGTTATTTCAGAAGGAAATATTTTCTTCCTTGCTGCAGATGTTAACTTCGATGGTGTCGTTAATGCTACAGACAGAAATCTCATTTCAGCAGGAACAGTATCACAGGTTCCTACAAACTAAATCATTTGCAAGAGAAGCACCTGCTTACAGGTGCTTCTCCACCACAGGGGACTGACCATACCCCTGTGGTGTTGCTCTTGTTTACTGATTTCTATTGTTTGAAGAAGGAAAATGTCATTGTGTTATCAGTAAACAAGGCTTTGCTTTTGATATACATTATATCGAGCTTTTTGGAGGGATCAAAAATGCATAAAAGTCAAAACAAAATGTCAGCAAAGATATTATCACTCTTTATGACATTCCTTTTTATTGCCATAACGGTTCCAATTGCTTTTGCTAATGATGCAATAACTTTGTCTGAAGCAAATGTAACAATATGGCCAACTGCTAATGGCGAAATATTTTTTGGTCAGAAAATTAGTGATGGCGTCACTATTTCTGGCGGAAAAGTAGAATACAATGGTACAATAGTTGCTGGAAAATTTGATTTTATAGATGCAAATTATACGCCTACCGCTGCAGGAAATCAGATTGCAGCTCTTACTTTTATTCCAGAAGACAGCACCACTTATATAGGTTTTAATGTTGATTATGCCTGGGATGTTACTTACAAAGTCAATAAAACAACACCTGTTTTTGTTGATGAAACAAACGACCCACCCATCGCAACCGAAATAGAAGCTGGAGCACAATTAAAAACATCGACAATTTCTGGTGGTAAAATGAAGAATCCTTATAATGATTCTGAACCCAACATAAATAAAGCAATATGGGAATGGACCAACAGAAAATCAGTTGTAAATGAAAGTGGTTACTATGAAGCTGAATTTGTTGCCAAGGGATATGAAGTAGTAACAAAAATGGTTTATGTTAAAATCGCAGGCGAAACTCCCGAAACCTCAATTGCAGAATATCCTACGATTCCCGAATTGACTTATGACCCTAATGTTACCTGGGCAGATATTTCTCTTGAAGGCGGCAAGGCTGTTATCAAGGGTACAGAAACAGAAGTTGAAGGAACGTTTGCAATAAAAGACTCTCGTAAAGATGTCGTTCCGAATCCCAATTTCACAGAAATTGAAATTGTATTTACTCCTGCGAACGCAGAAGAAGCTCTTCCGTATGAATTTACAATTCCCGTAACAGTAAATCCTTCACCTCTTACTTTTGTTGATGACGAAGGCAATCCTGTTGAGGACTTCATATTTGAAGTTGAGCCCGGTACTAAGATGAATGACATCAAGGCTCTTATTACCACAAATCTTCGTGTTCCTAAAAATGCAGTAATTTCAGTTGAAGATAACAACAAAAATGCCGTAAACGGAAGAAAATACAAGCTCACCGTACTTCACGATGATCCCAATTACACAGGCAAAGACCTTTATTTTACAGTTTCATTTAAAGAAAAAACAATCACACCGTCACTTAAATGGGTAGGTGCAGGCAAATTAAAGGTTGACTGCGGAGATTATTCTCCTCCCGGAAGCTTTGCTGTTTATTATGTTATCGGTGAAACTGAAACTAAAATCGGCGATGTAAAGGGTAACAGCGAAATTCTTGAATGGGCTCCCACTTCAAGCGGCGATTACGGATTTAAAGTTGTATACAATCCCGTTGAGAATGATTATTTCATAATCGAAAGCGTTACAACAACAAACTACAGCCACTTCCCCGAGCATAAGCTGATTGCAACGGGCAGCCTTACAACCTTAACCTTCTCAATGGGCGAAACTGCAACCGTTATTGCACCCGCAACTGACCCCGCAATCCTTAATAAACCTTATTACGGCTTTACATGCTGGACGGATGTGAACGGCAACACAGGTCTTTCGGAAGAGGAGCTTGCAAACGCAACTGTTTCCTTTGCAATGCCTGACGGAGACGTAGAGCTTACGGCAAACTACAAATTCTCAATCAAGCTTTATTTTGAATGGGTATGGCAGCAGATTGTTCAGTTCTTCACTTTCATCATAAACGCAGTTAAAGATTTGTTTGCTCTTGCAACAGCATAAAACAAACTACCCTGACACCCTCCATAAAGTGCGGATTGTATGGGGTGCGGAACAACTTGGTTTTTCACCCCATCTTCCTCGCTTTATGAAGTGTCAGCAATAACGAAAAGTTTTATTCATTTTTTTCTCCTTTCATGTACCACGGGGCATTCACTAAAAGGATGCCCCCTATGGTACGCTTTGAAAAAATGATGATATTTTCGTAAACGGGGGAAATCCCCGAGTGTGACATTTTCCTTCTTGTGCAGGGGCAGATACAGCCCAAAACTGTATCTGCCCTCAAGTTTTTTGTGCAAAAGGAATATTGTAAACAACAGTTAATCCCTTTCGCTTATAAACATTCCAAAATTACAACAAGGCAATGTTTAAATAAGTGTTATAAAGTATTCTTGTAATCAGGGTTATACTGTCCTCTGATTGCTTTAAAGCAAGAATTATTTTAGAGTTGCAACAGAGGTATTGGCTGCTTTCTTTGTAAAGGAGCTACCGATGAAAAAGAACAAAATTATTTCTATTTTCTTATCTGTAATTTTATCAACTGCGATTTTTATTCCGTCATTCGCAGTAAATGAAGAAAATCGCTTCATAAAATCGGTTGCGGTCAACAAAACCGTTCCCGACGGTTATACGGAAATAACAAGTGTTGACGAATTAAACGCTGTCCGTGATAACCTTGATGGAAAATATATTTTAATGAATGATGTCGATTTAAGCTCGGTTACTAATTGGACCCCTATCGGTAACAAGGATGTTCCTTTCACAGGAGTTTTTAACGGCAACGGTTACTCAGTAAAAAATCTTTCTGTTACGGATTCTTCAAGCAAATATGTAGGTTTGTTTGGTGAACTTAACAACGCTACCGTAGCAAATGTTTATATAGACAAAGTTAATATAAAAATCAATCATCCTTATCAGGTTGCATATTATGTCGGTGCAGTTGCAGGCGTTATCAACTCATCCAATGTTCTTAACTGCTCTGCAAGCGGCTCTGTTGATGTAACAGCAGGCGGAACACTTTGCATCGGCGGTATTGCAGGTTATATTTCAGAAGGCAATTCAACCATTATGAACTGTCTGAATACTGCAAACATTCAGGCAGAAGGTGTCTTGAGTAATGACGGCTTCGGACTTGGGTCCGTAATTTATGCTCACATTGGCGGCATTGCGGGAATTGTTTATAACGGCAATACAATATCAAGATGTATGAACAAGGGTTATATAGGTGTTACTCCTCTTAACTATGTGTATGCAGGCGGTATCTGCGGCTCTGCATTATATAATGCTCCCATTACCGATTGTGCAAACAACGGTGGAATTTCCGTGAACGGTACGGCAACAGCCGGCGGTATTTGCGGTCAGTCACATACGATTGCAAATTGCTATAACACAGGAACAATTTCTGTTGATAACGAGTCTGATTCAAAACTCGGCGGCATTGCGGGCACAACACAGTTCAATATGTCCAAAGCAATCGTTTCTCCTTTGCCGGAAAATACCGTAAATGCAACTGTATCCAATTGTTACTATATTGACGAATACGAAACTGCAATCAGCAACGGTTCTGAGGGTGACATTTCATCCGTAAAAGCACTTTCGGCTGATGAATTTACAAATCAGGAATCATTCTCTGGTTTTGATTTCACTAAGGTTTGGGTTACACCTCCCAACGAAGCCCCTATTCTTATGCGAAAAACAAGTGAGCTTGGCTCATATATGGAAGTTAAAGGCACAGACTCCTTTGAACTCTTTGGTTCAATAGTTTATGCTGCTTCAAACAACGAAGAAATTGTTACTGTTGAAAACAATTCTCTTGTTAAATGTATTTCAAGCGGTAAAACAAGTATTGATACTATCAATGCCGATGGCGATTTCTCTGTAATTGAAATCTCTGTTGTCTGTGAAAATGAAGAAACACCAAAAGGAATATTTGAAAAGATTTCAGAATTCTTCGCATCGTTGGTTGCTTGGTTTCTTGCCATTTTTGATTAAGACAAAGGGAGTGTAAAAAATTGAGGATTTGTAAAAAACTTGTTTCACTTTTACTCTCCGCTTTGTTTATATTCAGTTCAGCATTTGTCTTCGCATTTGCTGCTGATGAAATAACAGAAACCGAAAGTGAAACAATTGCTTCAGAGAATTTCTTTTTATCGCTCAGTGATATGATTGTTGAGTACGATTTAAACTCTTTTGATTCTTCAGTTGTAAGCGGAAAAGCACCTACAAACCGTTTGGTAGTAAAAACAGTTACAAACGATGCTTTGACCGATACACAAGGGGCGAAAGCCGTTCTTGAAGGATGGAACTCAATACACATTTTACAGTATTCAAATGAAACGGAAGCAAATGAAGCTTTAGAATACTATCAGGCACAAGACTATGTAGTTTATGCCGAAATGGATGTGTATTACAGTTGCTCGTCCGGAACTATGACTGGTGAAAGTTTTGAATACACAGCCACGGAAGAAAATTTAAGTTGGGGAACATCAGCTGTTAATCTTGATTATTTAAACAATCTTATTGTTGAAAGCGGAAGAGTATCCGAAAACGATGAGGTTGTAGTGGCTGTGTTTGATACAGGGCTTTTGGAAACGCACGCAATTTTTGATAATAAAGACAGAATCCGTAAGGGCTACAATGTATTTGAGGGCAATGGCGACACTTCTGACGAAGGTGATACTTCACTCGAAAGTATCGGTCACGGAACTCATGTTTCAGGTATTATATACGAAAATACATTACCTAATGTCAAAATTCGTCCTTACAGAATAAATCTCGAACACGGTCAAGACTCGTATGACACAGCTATGACCATACTCGGCACAGCAATTTATACTGCGGTTGACATTGGTGATGATTTAATAAATGTCAGTATGAAGTGGGGTGCTTACGGTAATTCGTATATTACCGAGGCTATCGAATATGCCTACGATAACAATGTACCTCTTATCGCTGCGGCAGGAAATTACAGCATAAATGCAAGCACCACATATCCTGCTAATATTGAAAATGTAATAACGGTTTCTGCCGTTGATGAAACATTTACTTCTGCAGATTTTTCAAACTACGGTTCTTGTGTTGATATTGCTGCCCCCGGTGTCGATATAGCAAGTGCTTGTAAAAATCCCTATATCATTCTTGAAGCTTCAGGTACATCAATGGCAGCTCCTTTTGTTTCTGCGGCAGTTGCAACATTAAAATTGATTTATCCCGATATATCAAGCAGAAAGATAACGGATATTCTTAAAACTTCAGTTTATACCCCTTCAGGTTGGAATAAAAAATATGGAACAGGTGTTTTGAACTGCGAAAGCTTTATGTCAATCAAAAAATCATTTACTCCCAGAATAAACTTTAACTCGGAAGGGAATATAACTATCACTTCGCTGTCACCAAACGCAACCATATATTATACAATAGATGGCAGTGAGCCTATAGTTGGCAAATCTGATGTATACAGTTCTCCATTCAGCACATCAGGCATTATCAGTGTTAGAGCCATTGCGTATGAAGCCGAGAAGTTCCAAAGTGATGAAGCCACTCTACCGATAAAATGGTCGGTTTATGAAGATGTATATTATAAAGAAACCGTAACCTTTGATGAGTTAAAAGTACCCCAAAATGCTAAAATTATTTCGGTGTATTCTTCTGATGAAGATGTTGTTACCGTAAATAAAACTGAACGAGAGATATATGCCACAGGTACAGGCGAAGCAAAGGTTTATATATACTTGGAAAACAATCGAAAGATGACAATATTCATAACTTCCGAGTATCATATTTTTCAATGGTTTATAATCCTGTTTTTGTGGGGTTATTTCTGGTATATTTAAACCTTAAAGGGCGATTGCTAAAAACAGTCGCCCTAGGCGTTTTAATGCACAGAAATTTGAGGAACAGTTTTATAATACAAAAGGATTACGAAATACCGAAGAAGGTAAGACGGCACCAATGCCAAGATTTTCAAATAATATTGAATTACTTGATACAATGGCAGTAGTTGAAGATGAGGAAACTGAAATCACAGAAGAACCAAAAGAAGATGACAATGTGGCTTTGCTCACAAAGAT
>JAZQHB010000096.1:0-8709 GCA_045540355.1 Acutalibacteraceae bacterium
AAAATGATTTCTGCTTGGCAAAAAGAGTATCAGAAATTTATTGACGGAGAAATTACTAAAGAAGAATACGACCAATGGCGTTATACCTATCCTGAAAAAGATGGAAAAGGATTCAAACGCATCGTTCAGTTATAAGAATAAAAAATTTCATATAGACGCAAAAATCCCCCTGAAAACTTTATCGGTTTCAGGGGGATAGTTTTATTAAGCAATTATTCCCTGCAATTGTTAAATAGTATCATTTTAGTATCATTGCAGTTTGTAAAGTCCCACAAAGCCTTATTTTATGCGGCTTTCAAGGGTTTGGTTGCTTATTCCCACTCGCTCCTGATAAAGAAATCTTAAACAATTCTGTTTAGAGATTTTATCACGAGGTATTGTAGTTATCTGTATTATCCACAACCTATGGACTATCCGATTTTTTGTTGCCATATTGTTGCCATTGGACAGTTCATATTATACATCAAAGCCACAATAAAATCAATGCTTTTGCAAAAATTAGTTATATAAATTTTGCCTACATAATTTTTAACTTAGTATGTGGAACAATAGCTGTGCGAAATCGCCCTTTATATACGGTTTTCAAAAACCAAAATTTACAAGGTAAGGATTTTATATTTCCACCCTCAAAAATAGGTTTCTATCGTTCTACTTTTGTCACGCAATAGAGGTTAAAAACGCTCATTTTATGCGGTTAAAATATGCAAAAAACATAAAGGTAATGGTTTTATATTCAAAGCCTCAAAAATGAGCTTCTATTGCGTTACACAGTATGCAAATAAAATCGTGATACCTTTTACTCATTAAGCAAATTGTACCACGATTTTTTCGGTTACATATTTACAACTTTGGTTGCGATTTTTTCTCTGAATGAAATATCGTGTTCGACAAATATCAGCGTTGGCTTATACTCCAAAATCACATTTTCGATTTGTATTCTCGAAAAAATATCAATAAAGTTTAACGGTTCGTCCCATATATACAAATGTGCCTTTTCACATAAACTTTTTGCAATCAAGACTTTCTTTTTCTGTCCGCTGCTGAAATCGGATATATCCTTGTCAAACTGTTCCCTTGAAAAGTCGAGTTTCCTCAAAATTGCTTTGAGTAAGCTTTCATCAATTCCGTTGTTTTTTGCAAACACTGAAAGGTTGCCCTGTAATGTATCGGTGTTTTGCGAAACATAGGAAAATTTAAGCCCATTGCCTATACACACATCACCTGTGTATTTGATTTTTTCACCACATAGCAGTTTCAAAACACTTGATTTTCCGCAACCGTTTTTTCCGCATAAAGCAATCCTATCACCATTTTTAATTTCAAAACTGATATTTTCACAAATTTTATTATTATCATAGTATAAAGAAAGATTGCTTACATCTGCCAGCCTATCTTTTGTATAGATTGCAGGAGCTAACGCAAGTGCTTCGTATTCCTCTATGTTGTGTAACAATTTTGACTTTTCCGAAATAGCTTTTTCTTGTCTTGCTTCAATGCTTTTTGAGCGTTTCATTGCTTTAGCAGCCTTATGACCTACATAACCCTTATCTAATTTTAAGCCGGAATTGTTAGTATTGTATTTGCTCATTTCTGCCATATCAGACCACGATGCACTACGCTTTGCCGCCTGTGATAGTTTTGAAATTTCTTTTTGTAATTTTTTGTTTTCATTCATTTCAAAATTATCTTGCAGGGTTTTGTTTTCAAACCAAGTAGAAAAATTGCCTTTTCGTACTTCTATATTTGTTTTATTTACAGATAAAATATGGTCTGTGCAAGTATCGAGCAATTTTCTGTCATGCGAAACTAATATAAACCCCTTTTTTCTGCATAGATAATCGCCTACAATTTTTCTCGCATTTTCGTCTAAATGATTTGTAGGCTCATCTATAAGCAAGAAGCTGTTTGAAACAAGAAATAGTGCTGCAAGTAAAACCTTCGTCTGCTCTCCGTTTGATAGTGTGAAAAAAGGTCTGTATAAAACATCAAAATCAACTTCGAGCAAAGATATTTCACGCATAAATTCCCAATCCTCGCAATTAGGGCAAATATCATAGAAAATTTCTATTGTGTTTTTGGTTTTATCCTCAACTTCATACGGGAAATATTCAAAGCTAACAGATGCAGTTATATTTCCGCTATATTTGTATTTACCCAACAGAATATTCAGAAATGTGGTTTTACCTCTGCCGTTTCTGCCAACAAAACCTAATTTCCAATCTGTATCAATCTGAAAACTTGTGTTTTCAAATACATTCTCATAACTTCCGTCATAAGCAAAAGTTAAATCTTTTACATTTATTAAAGACATTATTATCACTCCTCTAAAACTGTATTTCCAAATGTTTTGAGTTGATATTACCGGCAGTAATGATACTTCAAGCAACCACTGCCAAAACAAATCAACCTTGCTTGAAGATAAATATGTGTAATAGATATTTTATCGTTCATTAAAACACCTCCCAATGCAAAAGAAAAGAGCCATAAGAAAGCATTTTCCTATGACTCAAATAAACAGTATAATATTATTTATACAGCGGAGTTATAGATATAGCTTTCCTGCTTTCACGAAAACAAAATAACGGCTCTTTAGCCCTATAATGTTAAACATAAATTAGCAAGAAAAGTTAATCATTTGTCCGCCTCCAAATCTTTTCTTAAATTATACTACATATTACTCCAAAAATCAATAGTTAGAATATATAAATTTTATAATGTTTTGTCATTTTTATTATGCTAACCACCCACACAGGAATGTGGCACATTCCTGTACCAGTGATTAAAGGGATATTTTATCTTTCAATTTCCTTGCTGCTTTTACTTCTGTTTTTGCCAAGCCTTGTTATTTCTTTCAGCCATTGGTTTATTGTTTCTTTGCCGAAATGATTTCGTATTCTGTCAAAATCTCTGACCTTAACCTCTGCTTTTGATAGTGCCATATTTTTATACCACAGCCGATTTTCAAGCTCTTTATTTTTCTGTTCTAACGGTCTGATTTTTGCTTCTGCCTGTTCAGCAAGTTTTTCCGCCCTATAACACCGCCTTGCAAGGTTTTCAATTATTTTCATAATACGCTTTATGAACGGCTCTATAAATTTTGTTTTATATGTCTTTGCCGTCATCAATGACGGAGGCTCCGGTATATCAAAATCGTCATTGTTTTTGATTTTTTGTACTGTAAGATGTGCATATTCTTCTGCCTGCTTATATGCTGACATTGTTTGCAACAAGTCTTTCTTTTGTTCTTGCAGATTTTCGACTTCCTCTATGAGCTTATCTCTCTTAAATTCGCTAACGGATTTATGCTTTTCGTGAGTTCCTTTCTGCTCCCATTCAATGCCGTGTGTAAGCATTATTTTTGATAAAACTTCCTTTTCGGAATCACGCCATTGATTAAGCTCCGTATCACTCCGACCTGTTCCGCTAAACCCTTGCTGCTTTAATGCACCTTTCATTGATACCCTTGTGTCAAGTCCTCGTTTGCTGTCCGTAGTGAACGGAACAAAATCAATATGTAAATGCGGTGTTGCTTCATCCATATGTAAGTGAGCAGAGAATACATATAGGTTTGGATTTCTTTCTTGAAAGCCTTTCATATAGTCGTCAAGGATTTTCTTTGCAAGTTGTCCGTTTTCCGTTTCAGCACCCATATTATCCTTATCGCCGATTTGAATTATTATCTCCGTAAAAGGTTTTTCCTGTTTGCTCTCTTGACTTATCTTTTTATAATAATTTTTGATAATTCTATCCGAGCGAGTTTGTTTTGCATTGTATCTTTTTACGGCATCATCAAATAATTTATGATATACTGTTCTGATGTTTTCATTGCAGTACACAACATTATTTTTTGTCCGTTCCTTGTCAACATTTTGTGCCGTAAATTTTCGGTCATTATGATTAACCGAGCCTTTACCTGTCATTATGGATATTGTTCTTTGCATATTCATTTTCACCTCAATTCTGTTAGAGTGGGTACTCTTTTATAGTAATTTTTCTTGCGTTACTTTTGTCAAAAGTAACGCAAATGCACTTTTGTCAGCAGAGCCAACAAAAATGCGGCAATCTACGATTGTTTGCGCTCTTGCAGAGGGCTTGTTCGGCTACCGCCGAAGTGTGTGCTGCTTGTGGCTACACACACCGCAAACGGCAGATATTTTTCAACAAAAATTCCGCCGTCTGCAATGGTGGAGAACGCTCAAAATTTTCTCGTTCTCACCTATCTGCAATCCGTCACTTTCGTTCCTTAATTGCCTACACGGGAATGTGGCACATTCCCGTAAATATCTCTTAAAGAGGAATCACCACCTGAAGCTCTCAGGTACACCTCTTTCATCGAGATATTTTTTGCGTGCTTCCTCACGCTCCTGCTCTGTGGGAGCAGTTTTATATGTGGTGTAATACTCACGCATTACCATTAAATTTAATTTGTTTTCAAGCTCATTTTTTATATCTTCCTCAAGCTCATACATTTCTGCAAAATGATAGCGAATCAGATTTAGAAAAAGCTCTCTTGAAATTTGTACTTTCTTCATATCCTATCCAATCCTTTCCTATCCAAAAATCCGTGTCGGTCTGTGACGGTGGTGACGGTGTTTTTAGTACCGCCACCACTATCAAAATCATCGACACGACCGACGCACACCGTCACGCAAAATTCAATTTTCTATAAGTGAAAATTTCACTCTGCGACCTGCGTGATACCTGCCATACTCATATCGTATGCCGTACTCATTGAGTAACCGCCCTGCGTTTACATTGAGCTTTAATGTCAAAACATTTGCAGCCATATCAACCTGTAATTTCTCAACAAGCTCGGTAGGACTTCCCGACCATTGTGGATTGTTTGAAGTTATAAACTTTGCAACCGCTTCCAATACCGGTTCCGGTGGTTCTTTCCATAACTCCGTTTCCAACCTTTCCAAATTCCACAACAGTTTTTCCGTATCTCTCTCAAGATACAACTTTTGGTCTTGCTGATCCCTGCCGGATATTTCAAGAACTGCATTGTTTGAAGTGCGTTTTTCCTTTTGTAGCATAAACGCTCCGTCTGCTGCTCCGAGCAATCCGTTTGTACCCGAAATCATATCAAATTTATCGTCTGCCTGTTGCTTTCTTGTGTGATGAACAAGGAGCAGACATACGCCGAAATTATCAGCAAATTTTTTTAGCCTTGTTATGACTTCGTAATCATTAGAATAGCTATACTTATCACCGCCGAACTCTCTGACCTTTTGCAAGGTGTCAATAATAATCAGCTTTGTGTTAGTATGCTCATTTACAAATCTGTTAAGCTGTTCGTCAAGTCCGTTTCCAAGCTGACCTGCATTTACGGCTATAAACAAATCGTCTGTGCTTTCTTCACCGAACATTCGATAAAAACGCTCCTGCAATCTTCGGTAATCATCTTCAAGAGCAAGATATAAAACTGTACCTTGTTTGACATCAAATCCCCATAGGCTTTTACCCTTGCTTATGTGGTATGCAAGCTGTGCCATTAAAAAGCTCTTTCCAAGTTTAGGTGCTCCCACAAAAAGATATGTTCCCGGATAGAGCAAGCCGTCAATAATCGGCGGCCTGTTCCTGTAAACTGTGTCATAAAGTTTATCCATAGAAACTGTTTTCAAATATGACGGCTCCAAACTTCTTTGAAATTCTTCTTGCATTTCTTGAAAAATATCATCAGAAGCATTGCAATTTTCGTCATAATCGGTTATAATAGTGTTGGTTTTAATACTATTTGACTGTTCTTCATCTGCGCCAACAGATGTAATCGGAGCAGTCATTTCTTTTTTGGTGTTCATTACTCGCCCTCCTTTAAGCCTTGCAGAGTTAAGGTAATCAACTGAATTGTTTGCAGTAATTCCTCTGTCACATTATCGTTTTCGATACGCTTCAACTCGGTTAATACATTCTGCAATTCATCTTTGAGTGCCTTATATACTCTCGGATTTCCCACCACAACAATGTCTTGACATAAACATCTGCGATAGCAATATTCTTGTTTCGGTAGTCCCGATAACTTTACTGCCTTGTTTATTAGTTCGTTTTCTTCGGCTGATACCCGAAACCCTACTGTGATATTTCTCCATCTTTTTTGGCTATCTAAATTTTTAGCTGACATTTTCTTCATCTCCTTTTCTGATTGTGCTTAATTTATCTGCCATTTCCGTTTGTGTTGTCGGAAACAGATGTGCATATCGGTATGTTATATCAATGCTTTCGTGTCCTACTCGGTCAGCAATGGCAACCGCTGAAAATCCCATTTCTATTAAAAGGGAAATATGCGAATGACGAATATCGTGTATCCTTATGCGTTTAACCCCTGCTGCCTTTGCTCCCCTTGTCATTTCGTGATGAAGATAGCTTTTTGTTATTTCAAACATTCTTTCATTAGGCTTGATGTGGTAAAGCTGTTTGATATAATCTTGTATTTCTTCACCGAGAAAATCGGGCATTTTGACAACTCGATTGCTCTTTGGTGTTTTCGGATCTGTTATCACATCTCGTCTGTCAAAACGCTGATATGATTTTGTAATTGCAACCGTACATTTTTCAAAATCGAAATCTGACGGTGTTAATGCTAATAACTCGCCCTCACGAATACCGCACCAATATAATATTTCAAAGGCATAATATGAAACAGGCTTATCCATAACCGCCTCTGCAAACTTTTTATATTCCTCTTGTGTCCAAAACTGCATTTCTTTGTTCTTTTCCTTACCCATATTACCGACTTTTGCTGCCGGATTTGAAGATAATCCGTAAAACCTTACTGCGTGATTGAAAATTGCACTTAATTGATTGTGAAGCGTTTTAAGATATACAGGGGAATATTTTTTGTTATCACTCTTAACGGAATTTATCATTTCATTTTGCCAAGCAATAATATCCTTTGGCTCAATTTCACACATCTTTCTGTTCTTGAAATATGGTAAAATCTTTGTTCGCATTATATGCTCCTTTGTGTGCCAAGTGTTTTCTTTAATACGACTTTTCATATCTTCCGTATATGTATCAACGAAGCTCGCAAAGGTCATATCCAAATCAGCCTTTGTTTTATTAAGCTGCTCCCGTTCCCAAGCCTGTGCTTCTCTTTTGGTAGCAAAGCCACGCTTTTGTGATTGTCTGCGTTCACCCTTCCAATCAGTGTAGCGATATATAACTCGCCAAGTATTTGTTTTTTCTTCCTTGTAAACTGCCATATTTTACTCATTCCTTTCATCATATTTATCTGTGCCATAGCACGCTTTTTCTAAAAAATATCTTCTGTTGATACGCCCTGAAACCACCAAAAAGCCTTTTTCCTTTAACTCTGCGTTAAGGCTTCTGACAATTTTATATGCGTATGATTTTGATACGCCGAGAATTTCGGCAACATCTTCTACTTTAAGAAAAGTGTTATTTGCCATATTTTTCACCTCCTTGCGCGATAAATTAAACTTATATGTTTAAGTCCAATATCATTATACTAAACATTTTTGTTTATGTCAAGTGGTTTTTGTAAAAATATTAAAGTTTTTTGTTTATATTATCTTGACAAACACTAAACATATATGTTATACTACCTATAAGAAATTGAAAAGGAGCAGTAAATTATGGCAATAGGTGAAAGAATACGCTTTTTACGCAATCTTAAAGGTATGACACAAAAATGGTTAGGTATGGCAGTCGGTTTTGATGAAAAGACTGCTGATATTCGTATGGCACAATATGAATCAGGCACAAGAACACCGAAAGAGAATTTAACAAATGACCTTGCCAAAGTGTTAGAAGTTTCTCCTGCTGCCTTAAATGTTCCCAACATTGACAGCTATGTTGGCTTAATGCACACTCTCTTTGCATTGGAAGATATATACGGCGTAAAAATTGAAGAAACAGACGGAGATGTTTGTTTGCGTGTTGATACATCAAAAGGCAACTCTGCCGCTAATCTTCATAAAATGCTTTTTGCTTGGCTTGAAACCGCCAAAAAGTTTTATGACGGCAATATCACCAAAGAAGAATATGACGAATGGCGTTATCATTACCCCGAATTTGATACAACACAAAAATGGGTTAAAGTTCCGTCACAACAAATCAGCGATATTTTCACCGAAGCAAAAAAATCTTCTAAAAGCAAATAATCTGTATCATTTTCAATAAATTAAAAATGACAAGACAAAAAGAGCTAACCGATTTTACAAAAAATCAGTTAGCTCTTAATTATTATGAATAATACAGATGTTGCCAAATCGTTGCCAAAACACCTTTTAATTTTCGAAAAACCCAGTATTTATGCGGTGTTCAGCCATTTCGTACATCATTCCCATTCGATTGTAGCCGGACCCTTCGGGCTTAAGTCATACAAAACTCTGCACACGCCGGGGACTTCAGCTAAAATTCTGTCTGTAATTTTCTTTAAGACCTTCCATTCGATTTCGGGAACGGTTGCAGTCATAGCATCAACGGTGTTTACCGCACGGATAATAACAGGGAGGTCAAACACTCGTTTTCCGTCTCTTACGCCGGTTGAGCGGAAATCGGGAACAACGGTGAAGAACTGCCAAACCTGCTGTGTGAGACCTGCTTTATCGAATTCCTCACGGAGGATAGCATCAGACTCACGAAGAGCCTCTAAGCGATCACGGGTGATGGTTCCGAGGCAACGAACACCGAGTCCGGGACCGGGGAAAGGCTGGCGGTCAACCATATTTTCGGGGAGTCCCAAAG
>JAZQHB010000097.1:0-182749 GCA_045540355.1 Acutalibacteraceae bacterium
ACTTGTATCTGTATCCCATCTGTCAAATACATAACCTGTGTTTTCTGCAACTGTTGTCGGTATCTTTGCAGAAGCACCTTTTTCTACCTGCTGAATATCAAGTACTGTTTTAAGAATTGAATCTACAAAGGCTACTGTGTAGTATTTTGAATTGATGTCTTCTGAATATACAGCTTCAATTGTTTTGTCAGCTTCAAGTATAAATGTATATTCGGGTGTGTAGGATACTATTCTGCCTCTGTCGTCTACCCAGAACATAAATCTTCTTGTTTCGCCTTCATTGACTATTGCGTTGAGTGTAATCTCTGTTCCTTCATTCAACTTTGTCTGATACACATTACCGAGCAACTCAGGCTCACCTTTGTTAAGGCTTACTGTCATATATGAGCCGACAGACTGTGCATTAAGATTATATTTATGTCCTGTCCAGTGTGCATACAATGTATGATTTTCTGCAATTGAAACGAGCGTTGACTCTGTAATCTGTGTTCCGCCCTGAGGTTCGGTAAACCAACCGACGAAGGTGTAATTCGGTCTTACGGGCGGCGTCGGTAATGTTCCGTAATTATCACCGTAGGTCAGATATACACCTATGGGTGTCTGTTCTGTCAAGGAGTTCGTTTTTTCGATTTTGGCTTTAAACCAATAATTGCTGAATGTTACAGCTTCACCGTTTGCAGAATTTCTTACAACTCTGAGTTCAACTCTGTCTGCTGTATCTGCAATTTCCTGTGATGATATACTCCATGAAAGCTTGTCGTCGTATTCCGAACGCAAGAGTACATTTCCGTCGGCATCTAAAAGCACGATTTCAACATAACCGTTGGTTGCGGTTCCTGTCGGATAAAGCGAAACTCTGTAGTAATCTCCGTTTTGTACTGTGAAAGGTACTGATGACAAGACAATATAATCATCATCTCCGGTATATGTTCCACTCACTCCGATTGCCCTTGTTTCCGGAAGATATGTATATGTAATTCCGCTTACTGTTTTTGTTCTGCCGTCAACAGAAAACAGGTTTATTCCGTTTTCATCATTGGTATCAAACAATACATTGTATGTATTTGCTGTCCATTTTGCATAGAGGTCTATGTCAAGATTCGGATATGTTTCGGGTATTGAAGCTTCGGTATATATACCGTTATTCAGAGTGTACCAACCTTTGAATGTGTATCCGGCGAATGTCGGATTCGCAACATTTTCTACTGTTTGGGCATATTTACCGCTGATTGTTTTAACTGTATCAGTTCCGTCAGGATAGTTGTAATGAAGTCTGATGTTGATAATCTCAACTTTATCTAACTCTTTGTAATAAAATACTCTTCCGTTACATTCGTCACAGCCCGCCTGAGCTAAGCCCAATGAGCTGCCTGTCGGTGAAGTTACAGTCACCCAATCCATATAGTGAATTGTCGCATTGTTTATATAAGATGTGTTTGTTGCATCTATTGTGAGGGCATTGAATGTATCTTCCGTTCCTATGAAATGAATCATCTCAAGTGCATTACATTGTGCAAATGCCCTGTAATCAATTGATGTAAGTGTATCCGGCATTGCAACCCATGCCAAAGCGGTGCAACCGTGGAAGGTATACATACCTACACTTTCTGTTCCGTAAGGTGTTATAACATCAACAAGTGCGGAACAGTCGTTGAATACACCGTCACCAAAATACTCTACTACCGAACGACCAAAGTCAATTGAGGTAAGACCTGAACAACCGTTGAACGCATAAGCACCTACACCTGTTAATGCATCACTTGTTGCAAGTGTAGTTATCGAAGAACAATTGCTGAAAGCATGGTCACCGATAGTTGTCAATGTATCAGGAAGAGTAATGTCTGCAATCAATTCACAGTTTTCAAACGCACTGCTGCCTATCGTTTCAACCTTGGAGTTCATTGTTACTGTGGTAAGCTTATCACAATCATAGAAAGCATAATCGGAAATGTATTTTGCATTTGAACCGATTGTTATGGTCGTAAGAGTATCTGCGTCAGAAAATGCATATTCGCCTATTGTTACAACTGTATTCGGAATTGCATACGCAGTATCAGTTTTGCCCTCGGGGTATTTTACTATGGTTGTCTTTGTTTCATTGAACAGTACACCGTTTGCTGATGAGTACACATTATTTTCTGCATCAACAAAAATATTCTTGAGATTAGGACAGTTATTGAATGCATCTGCTGAAATACTTGTAACCGCTACTGTGACATCTACTCTCGCAAGCTTACCGCAATCACCGAATGCAGCTCTGCCTATTGTTTCTACAGTATTACCGACAACTGCAGTTATTATTGAATCACAACCGTAAAAAGCAAAGTCGCTTATGCTTGTAACATCAGACGGAATCTCAAGTGCCGTTACAAGTGTTCTGTTTAGATAAAGGTTTTCTGCATAGTAAAGAGGATTGGTGTAATAATCCTCAAATACTATTGAACACCATGCGGCTAAATCTTCAATATAGAGATTGTTGAGAGCATCACATCTGTAGAATGCCTGTAAACCGATTTCCTCAACACTTGCGGGAATTGATATGCTTACAAGCTCTCCGCAGCCGTAAAAGGCGTGTTCACCGATTGAAGTAACGGAATCGGGAATTCTTACACTTGTGATTGTATCGTTATTCAGAAAGGCTTTATCTGCAATTGCAACAACCTTATATCCGCCTAAGGTTTCGGGGATTATGATTTCACCTGTTAATATCGGTTTAACACCCGTTACGGTTGCCTGATTATCTGATACCGTATAGTAAAAATATTCTTCATATACGACATCGTATTCCGAAATATGAACAGGGAAACGATTGTTAATTTTCTTGTAGTCCTCGGTAAAAGCCTGAGCATTAAGGACCTTAGCATAAGTTCTTAATGTATCTGACGGTACTATTGCACATTCTGATGAAATATTTCCGCTGTAGCTTGATGCGTTGTAGCCTGCAAGTATAGAATCAGCTTCTCCTCCGATATCTCCTGCTCCGTAGCAGTTTGTAATATGTACTGCACCACCGGAACGGCCTACGATTGCACCTGCGTTGTCTTCGGGACTTGCAGTTGTGCATATTGCTGTACTGTAGCAGTTTTCCACAACATCGGCTGCAAGATATACGCAACCGATTATACCGCCTGCAGATGCGTCCTTTACGGCTCTTGTTGCAGAGACGGTTGTGCCCTGAACATAGCAGTTTGTTGTCGTGCAGGCATTATATCTTGTTGCACCTATAAGTCCGCCGACAGATACGAGCATACTTGCTGAAATATTTCCGCCTCTTACGAAGCAACGGTCTGTGGTAGTCTGTCGTGCATAGCCTATCAGACCGCCGCACGCCTCTGCTGCATTCGCAGCTGAAGTCTTTGAAGAAAAAACATAAGGATTGATAACTCCGACATTTTTAATTGTTGCACCGTAAGTATATCCGAACAAACCGCTATAACAAGATTCATCAGATACATAGAGTCTCGAAACCTTTTTATGATTTCCGTCAAAAGTACCTCCGAAGTATGTAGCCGTAGAATTTTTACCCCAATAATCTCTGCCGCCTATCGGAATCCAATCGAACCCTGCAAGGTCGATATTATCCATCAGTTTTACTGTAGAACCTGAGAATGTAAAACCAAGGGTTGCCTGCTCGGAAATCCATGCAAGTTCTTTTGCAGTATAAATATAGTATGTATTACCGTTAGATTCAGGCTCTGAGGTTTCGGGACCAACCCACTCAACCTCCCAGAGTAATCTCGGAAAATCATCATTTACATCGCTGTCAACCATATTATCGCTGACAAATGCGTTGTCGTTATTGAGATTTGTTTTTGTGAGGTCTTTCAGCTCGTCCTCTGTCACAACTTCAGATGACATAGGATACTGCGGAGCGACAGAACCGCCAAAAAGCTTTTCTGTTGCGTAAGCACAGTACGGTGCTGTTGTATTTACTGTTGTTGTACCGCAGATTGAACCGACAAAATTGTAGCCTGAAGTTACGGTTGCAGTACTGTAACAGAAATTAAAATTCGTTTTGGCTGTCACAACACCGATCAAACCGCCTGCATAAGCAGTATTTGTCGTTCCTGTTGATGTGACTGTTGTACCCTGAACATAACAGTTCTTTATAAATGATTCAGAGGAAGATATATTTCCGATAAGACCGCCTGCTCTGTAAGCAGATGTTACGCTACCTTCACGGATAAAGCAATTTTCAACACTTACGCCCATACCGTAGCCCAGCAGCACAGCCGTTCCGTGACTGTTATAATCCGCTTTATTCGTCGTATATGTGCTTGCAACAGACGGTTCAATGATGCCGACATTTTTAAACACACCGCCTGTGGATATACCGAATAAGCCGATACCGCTTGTCGTTGCATTGATTTTCAATCCTGAAAGTGTATGACTGTTTCCGTCAAATGTTCCGTAGAATTGTCTTGCTACTCCGTTACCACCGATGGGTGTCCAGATATAACGGCTCAAATCAAGGTCGTTCATCAATTTAATTGTGTAGCCTGAAAGATTATTTCCGCCGTTTACAAGCTTTGCAATATATGCAAGCTCTGAGGGTGTTGTAATTGAGTATACATTGTTGCTGTCAGCAGCTATTGTTTTTGCTGTATCAATCCAACCTATTTCCCAACTGAATCGCGGATATCCGTCATTAAGAAGTATTCCCGTATCTGCCACATAACCGCTACCGCCGTTGATGTTGGTAGATGAAAGAACCTTCAATGTTGCCGCAGTTACTACAGAAGAATAAGAATCAACCGTCGGTGATGTTGAACCGTTATATTTACCGTGAACGGTTGTAGTACCGTAGCATGAATTTAAAGTTGTGCTTGTCTGTGTTGTCGCACCAAGTACAGAACCCGTATGATTTGAATATCCCGAACTGCATTTTGCCGTACTGTAACAATAATTAAATGTCGTTGCCACAGTTATAACGCCTACAATACCACCTGCATAAGCGGTATTTGCAGTTCCTGTTGAGGTAACGGTTGTACCCTGAACATAGCAGTTTGTAATAGTTGATGCAGTCGATGATATGTTACCTATAAGACCACCTGCTCTGTAAGCAGATGTTACACTACCGTCTCTTACAAAACATCCCTGAACGGTTACACCCATACCGTAACCTAAAAGTGCCGCAGTACCGTGTGAAAATTTATCCGATTCCGTTACGGAAGAATATGTATTTGAAACATCAGGTTCAATAAGACCGACGTTCTTGATCGTTGCATTTTCCGCTAATCCGAAAAGGCCTATACCGTATTTATCGGAAGATATTTTCAAGCCCTTAATTGTATGATTATTTCCGTCAAAGATGCCCTTGAATCTTATGGTTGTTCCGCCACCGCCGATGGGTGTCCATTCATATCCGCCTAAATCAAGGTCGTTCATCAGTTTGACGGTATAACCTGAAAGAGTATTTCCGCCTCTTACAAGTTTTGCAATATATGCAAGTTCAGATTCAGTTGTTATTGAATATACATTATTGCTTGGTGTGACAGATGTTGCCTTATCTGCCCAACCAGGTAATTCCCAGGCTAATACGGGATATCCGTCATTTTTATTTTCGTTATCCTCTCTGTAGGCGTCTGAGGTGTTGAGCGTTGTTCTGTCAAGGTTTTTGAGTTTAGTTGCAGTAACAATTTCAGAATTACTGTAAACAGGAGCTCTTTCCGCATTATTATATATACCGCCCATAGTTTCAGTTGAGTATACATCATTGAAATTTACAACTGTTGATACCGCTATACCACCGATTACCGAACCCACCGACTGTTTTCTGCCTGATGAGCATTTTGCCGTACTGTAACAATTATTAAAAACTGTATCTATGGATACAAGCGATGTCAGACCGCCAACGATTGAATTAACCGTTGAGCCTGTTGATGTAACCGTTGTACCCTGAACGTAACAATTCGAAAAACTTGAACCAATCCGCCAGGCTTCTTCACTCATAATATTTGATACAAGCGCCGCCGCTCTGTAATAGGCCGTTACACTACCGCCTCTTACAAAGCAGTTTTCAACAGTTATGCCTATTCCCGCACCTGATAAAGCACCCACTCCGTAAGCACGTGTAGTTGCATCCTCTGAATAAGTTGTGTATACATCAGGCGAAATAATACCTACATTTTTAAGTGTGGCTTGTATCGAAAATCCGAAAATCCCTACACCAAATGTTGAAGAATGAATCTTTAATCCCGAAATAATATGACCGTTTCCGTCAAATGTTCCGCGGAAAGTTGTTGTTGAACCGTTACCACCGATCGGCATCCAGATATAACGGCTCAAATCAAGGTCGTTCATCAATTTAACAGTATAGCCCGAAAGCTTGTTGCCGCCGTTTACAAGCTGTGCAATATATGCAAGCTCCGAGGGGGTATATATTTCATAAGTTGTATCTGTAAGTGTGGGTTGTACTGCTGTATCTATCCAGCCGATTTCCCAACTGAATCGCGGATATCCGTCATTGAGAAGTATGCCTGTATCTGTTACATATCCGCTGCCGCCGTTTATGTTTGTTGATGCTAAAGCTTTTAATGTTTCTTCCGTTACTACAGAGGTGTTTGCATCGACAGCAGGCACTGTTGTTCCGATTTTTCCGTAAAGTGTTGAAATACCGTAGCAGGAATTAAGTGTTGCTGTTGTTTTATTGGTCGCACCAATCAGCGAACCGCTTTGAGAAGCGTAGCCTGAAACAGCAGTTGCAGTACTGTAACAGTATTCAAGCTTTGTATTTTCACCTGTAACAACGCCGACGATACCGCCTGCAAAAGAAGAGCTTGCATCCGTTGTTGAATGAACAACCATTCCTTGTGCATAACAATTTGTCAGGGTAGATGCGCCTTCAGAAATATTACCTATAAGACCGCCTACTCTGTAAAGGCTTCTGACATAACCGTCACGGACAAAACATCCGCTAAAGGTAGTCAGGCTTGCGTAGCCGACTAATGCACCTACGCCCCATGTCTGATTTTCATTACTGTCAACATTAACGGTTGATGTTACCGTTGATGTGATTTCAGGAGAAATAATACCTACATTTTTGATGGTTGCATTGTTTGTAAGTCCGAAGAGACCTACACCGTATGAATTTGAATTTATCGTTAAGTTTGCAATTGTATGATTATTTCCGTCAAATGTACCCTGGAAGGTCATTTCAGTCTCACCTAAACCAATAGGTGTCCATTCACGAGCACCTAAATCAAGGTCATTCATCAGTTTAACCGTATAGCCTGAAAGATTATTTCCACCGTTTACAAGCTGTGCTATATATGCAAGCTCTGCTTCCGTTGTTATTGAGTACACACGGCTTTCATCAGGAGTTACGGTGGTTGCATAATCAAGCCAATTTCCGTCGGTAGCTTCTCGTACCTCAAACTCCTCTTCTGATTCAATAACCTCGGTTTCGGGTGTAACACCGTCTGCCGTATCAACATTTGTGCCGAATATATTTCCAAAGGATATACCTGTTATCAGCATAATTATTGACAGTATTAGCGATACAATCTTCTGAAACATACAAATGCCTCCACTAAATTACAATTAATTAATTTTAACACAAAATAAGAAAAAAGTAAAGTTTATCTTGAACAAAACAGTCAAATATGCTATACTTTTCATAATGAATTATTATGGGTATTTTGTACTGTTTTATCGGAGGATTTTATATGAAAACATTCAGGAATATCGTTTGCATTTTAATGTCGTGTATTATTATTTTTTCACTTGCCGCTTGCAACAGGCAATCTTCTGTATCTGTTGATTCTGCGGCTGCTTCAGGTGAACCGTCGCCGAACCAAATATCCCCTACCGAGCTTAAAATAGTATCAGGCGATAAAAGTGATTACACTATAATATATTCAGCCATAGCAGAAGATTGGGAAAAAGCCGCCGCAACTAAATTGCAAACTACAATAAAAGCCCTCACAGGTGTTACAATTCCCGTCAAAACAGATGCACAGTCGCGTGTTAATAAGGAAATAATTATAGGCACAACCACAAACAGAGCCAACGAATATAAGTATTCGGAATATGATGACTTCAAAAACGGCTATGCGTGTTTTGTTTCCTATGAAAGATTTATTTTGCTTGCAGGTTCAGAGGCGGGAATGTATGTTGCATTGCGTGAATTTTTTAATGATACTTTAGATGTAAACATTGATAACACCATAAGCAAACTCAGCAACACAGACTTCATTATCAGCTCAAAATATAAAAAAAGCTCCGCGATAAACTCCACTCTCTTCCCCTATACCGAAGAAGACCTTTCCGAATACAAAATTGTTTATTCTTCATCTGATGAATATCAGAAACGAGCAGCATACATTCTTCAGGAAAACATAGCAGAAAGCTTCGGTATTACGCTCCCGCTCACAACAGCCGCTACCGCAAAAAGCATCACATTTGCATCAGATACTTCAGTATCAAACGGTAAGTTCAAGGTAAGCGTCTCCGGAACAAAAATCACAATAGGTGCAAATGACTATTACGGTCTTTTCGGTGGTGCAAATCATTTCGCTGTTACAAGCAGTTATTTCCCTATAAGAAACGGTTTCACCTACACGGGTGATTTCAGGAATTATATTGCTGCTTCTTCTCTTGAGGCATCAACAAGATACGCTTATGACAAGCAAGGCGACACCCGTCTGATGTTCTATAATGTTCTTTGGGATAACAAGACCACACTTCCTGCCGTGGAGAGAAATATTCTTCAGACTGAAATGATTAAGCAATACGCACCCGATGTAATAGCTTGTCAGGAGTTCAGTATTAACAAACGCGAATATTCAAAAGACCATACAGGAACAACCGTTGCCTCAAAAAGCCTTGTAACTTTACTTAACTCTATCGGATATCAGGAATCCATAGACCCGCGTGTTGACAATGTTACCAATCCGAATGAAGATTCGCTCAATATAAAAGTTACCGTTAACGGTTCAACCTATTATACATATTACAACAGCACGCCCCTGTTCTATAACACAAATACAACCGAGCATATTGAAGGCGGTTATTTTTGGTACACAGACCATACAGATGATGAAAACGACAATTATATGTCCTCCTATAACCGTGCATCAAAGGCAGCTACATGGGGACTATTCAAAAACAAATCAACAAATAAGCAGTATATTGTTATCGGAACTCACATGTGCACAAACAGCGACGGTGTAAGAGGTAAGCAGGCAGAAGAATTGATCGGACTGATTAACACCCTTACTTCCAGATATCCGACTGCACCGATATTCCTCGGCGGTGACCTTAACGGCAGCTACTCTGCTCAGAATTGCAAGAAATTCACCGCAGCAGGCTACAAAGATTTTGAAAAGAACAAGCTTGCATCAATTTTCAATGCTCAGGTACGAACAGACCACGGATATCCCGAATACAACACAACAAAAGGAATGATGACCACAACTGCATCAGACTACCTGCAGAAATCTTCCTCGGCAGGCTCTGTTGACCACATTTTTGCCGTCACACCCTCGTTGGTATCAAATTTCGGAGTTTACGGTGTTGTCGTTGACGATGTATCCCTCTCCTCCTCAGACCATCTGCCAATGTTCATTGATATTACAATTTAAGATTAAACATAACCCCTGCTGAGTGATATGCAATCAGCAGGGGTTTATTCTCACATCTAAAGGCAGCAAAATATTCCCTTAGTTATAATGTTCATTTATAAAAGTGGCTGTATCAAACTTTTTCTTTTTTAATTTCTCGTTTTTCACATCGTTTCTGCCCATTCTGTTTCTTTGAATCCGACAAGGACAAAGTCGTCGCCGACAAGTATAGGTCGTTTTACAAGCATACCGTCGCTTGCAAGAAGCTTGAGTTGTTCTTCCTCGGGCATTTCGGGCAGTTTATTTTTTAACTCAAGAGATTTGTAAATCAGTCCGCTTGTGTTAAAAAACTTTTTAAGCGGTAATCCGCTTTTTTTGTACCATTCGGTCAGCTCATCAAGTGTGGGATTATCAAGCTTGATATCCCTTAATTCATATTCGATTTTGTTATCGTCCAACCACTTTTTTGCCTTCTGGCAGGTTGTGCATTTGGGGTAACAAATAAATTTTATCATCAAAATCTCTCCTGTTCAGTTTCCCATTTTTCAATCGCTTTCATTGCAAAACTTTTAATTGTAAGGACATGATTTCCCTCACTGCTTTTGTGGGGGAGCTTTGTTATGCGGTAATAGTATTTATCATCTGAAAAAGTCTTATTGAAAATTCCGCTGATTTTTTCACGAAGATGCTTATGCTTATTACCTATTCGGATAAGTGCCGCAACAGAATGGGACACAAACTGAAAATAAATTCCTCTGAAATCTTTGATGTAAAATGTTGTCGGGTCGGTCTGCTTGTAGGTCGGGTGACGATATTCATCCTCACCGCTTATTATTTCCGCAAGCAGGTCAACACATTCTTCATCACCTAATCTGCCGAGCCAATAAATCGCCGTAACACCACGGTAATTATTCTTTTTTCGGCAGTCCTTGAGCATAAGTCCGTCTCGCTCTCTGACCGTTTTACGCAGGACTTTTTTGCCCTCGTCGTTGCCGAGTATTGCGAGTGCAAATGCACTGTGTTTTTTCAGATTTTCATTTCTTGATTTCAAAAGCTTTCTGAGTGTCGGGACTGCATTTTCACCCATAAGCTTTGCAGACCATATAGCCTCACCCGGTTTGTCGGTCTTTAAAACTTCTTTGAGCTCTTTCGGGTCTGTCATAAAATGAACGGCTTTTGTTTCAAGCGGTTTGCCGTCCCAATTAAGCTTGCCGTCAACTCTGCAACCTCGGTTCGCAAAATTAAGACAACCGCTTGCAATCAATTTTTCTTTGAGTTGCTCATATTCTACTTCACGCAGCTTTTTATTTTGTGTGATTGCAAGGGATGCCCATTCAGCGGCAACCTCTGCCATCTTTTTCATGTCGGGAATCATTCGCACGCAACAAGATACTTCGCGGCTGACACCCAAGGCACGGCAAGGCACGAGTATTGAGTCATAGCCTTTTGGTAAAATCGCCTTGTACGGTACAGCTATTGTCAGATTGTACGCACCTAAGTTTGCACCTGTTGACCAATCGCTTAATTTTTCTCCGTCAAATGCGGTGTCAAGTCCGTGCTTATCTAAATCAGCATAAGAAAAAAACATCGGTGTTTCAGTTTGTTTTCCGTTAAAAACATCATCTGCGGTGACGGTTTCTTCCGCTATTATGCGTCTGCCCTCACGAAGTCCTATAAGAGGCAGATGTGCAACAAATTTTCTCCCGCCGTATCTTTCAACCTCTTTTTCGAGAGCTCTTGAAAAAATCAAAGCTTCCGATAAATTTTTATCGTCCGTCTGATTAACTCTGCCAAAATCGAAGTTCGTTATGCCGTATTTTTCGCCGTCATACATCAACGATACAGTTGTGTAAGGTTGAGATTGATTGTCTGTGCTTCTTCCGAATTCACTTTCGCAACCTGCCATGTCGGCAATATATGCATCGGCGGTACAATCCATAACAACCTTTGACTTTACATTAACAAATGTGTTGTTACAAAAAACTTTCAAGCCGATAATTTTTTTATCTTCAAGATACACTCCGCAGACGGTTGCTTCAAATAAAATTTCCGCACCGCTTTTTGTAAGCATTTCTTCCGTTATGATTTTTCTGCTTTCTGCTTCAATGCAAGTGTGCTTTGAAAAAGCTTTTACTTTTTCATCAATTTCTTCAAATCTTCCGCCGGGATTTTCAAAGTAGTGCTGCATGACTCCGCCTGCAGAATGAACACCGCCGACACAGGTAAACTTTTCTATGCCGAGCGTGGAAAGTCCGTTTTCTGCCGAAAAAAGTGCGGCAAGAGAACCCGCAGTACCAAGACCGCAGACGATAACATCATACTCTTTTTCAAATTTCGGATTTTCAATCTGTGTGAGTTTTTGTTTGCCATTGAATTTTTCAGAAAGTTGCATCACAAAGCTCCTTTCCGAGACATACCCCTTTATCAAATGCAAGCAAGGGATTTTCGAATTTTTTGGACGGCAGATATACTATACCATTTTCCGTTTTCGGATAATCTTTTTTAACCTCATAATCAAAAGCATCTGCCGAAATAACAAGTCTGTGTGTTTCGGGTAAAGTTTCAATAATATCTTTTGCTTTTTTTCTTGCCTCGGAATAGCTTGCATCAACCGAAACAGGAATTCGGAGCACATAATTATTTTCAAAGCCGACTTTTTCATAGTTAAAATCAGGGCTTAATTCCGACACATCGCCGTCCATTAAAATGTTATATGTTTTTGAGTTGCAAATACTGTCATTGCATCTTGTATCAACGATTTTCTTCGCTTCAAAGGTATGATAACCCGATACTCCGTGAGTAATACAAACGAAATAATCATCTTTCTTTTCAACAGAAATAATTTCTGTATTAAGTAACACATTTTTATCTTCAAGAAGTTTATAAAACGGTGCAGAAATATCGAATTGTGATGTTCTGTTTTTAAATATTTTTTGCAGAGCTTTTGCTTCTTCGCTTTTAAGCTCTTTGTCACTATCTGTACCGAAGTTAAGAGCACTTATAAACTCGTAGCCTGCTTGCGGTCTGCGTTCAAGCACGAGGCAATTTTCTGATACCTGTGCTATTCCCGCCGCTGAAAATGTTGCACCGAGAACTATAACATCATACATCGTTTACTTCTCCTTTCTGATATATTTATTTATCTCAATAAAAAGAAATTTCGGATTTAAACCTTTGATTAAAAGTGTGTTGTTTCTGCGAATCGGTTTAATGACAAAGCCGAGAACAAAGTTCATCATAAACTGCGTTACAAACGATGCAAACGCCGCACCGATTGCACCGTAAAACGGTATCAATATTGCATTGAGAACTATATTGAGTACCACTCCGCAGAGGTTTATAATCGGTAAAAATTTTTGTTTTTGTTCTGCCAACAACCAGATATTTCTGATTGTTCCCATATATGAAAACGCACAGTACCAAGTGAGTATTCTGAGCACGGGAACTGCCGCTGAATAATCTGCTCCGTAAAGAATTTTTATTATCAGAGGTGCAAAGATTGTGAACACAATGCTTTGTGCCAATGACAGATATGTAATTATCGAGTAAAGCCTCGATATATTTTTTTCGTATTCATTTTCATCCGTTTTCTTTGACGATAAAATCAAAGGTCGGAATGAATCCATTATTGCGGTAAATACAAACTGCACCACCGCCGCAGAGGTTATCGCTGCCGCATAAAATCCGTTTTCTGCTTTACCCGACATTGAGGTAAGCATTATGTGGTCTGTATTCTGAATTACCACGACCATAAGTGCGGCAAAGATATAGTGCTTGCTTTTTGCAAGCATTTTTTTGGCTCTTGCCCATGAAAAGCTCAATCTGCTTCCGTCATTTCTGAAGTAAAAAACTATCAGAAAAATTCCGATAAATCCGTATTCAACGGAATGTGAAAAAGCAAACCAATATACACTTTTCGCACTTGCCAGCAGGTAAATTTTATATGCCGATACAAATACATAAGCAACAAGCATTATGACTGATGAATATTTCGAAAGAAGCTTATACTGAAACCAATACTGCATCATCTCAAGTGCGGCAAAGAAAATTGAAATACTGTATATTACGCAGACAATTATTGTTTCTTTTTCACCTAAATTCAAAAGTGTTGATATTAAGGAAACGCCTGATATGCAAATGAAGCTTGAAAGCGTATTGAGCATCAGCGAGGTGCCCATAATCTCGCCCTCTTTGTGGGGTGATTCGACCAATTCATGCACCAAAACAGCATCCAGACCCAGCTTCATTATCGGCAAAGCAAACGCGACTATTGATGCCGCATAACTTATTAAGCCGTAGTTTGAAGGACCCAGATACCGTGCAGATATCATTCCGATTATCAGCTGCATTATTGACTGAACAATCTTGCAGGCGATAATCCATTTTGCATTGTTAAATACCTGTTTTGCTTTCATTTTACACCTAACAGCCGACCGGGCACGATAGAATCGCAACATCGGTCATCTTACTTGACATTTATAACTTATAATATTTTTGGTGTTTACTTTTGGGTTTTTCCGGAATTGTCATCGCTAATTTCCCCGCTTCAACAAGAGGTTTAAGATACTTTGTTACAACATAATAAGATGTACTGATATTCAGTATATCTGCTATTTCTTCTTTATTTTTGGGTGTTGCACAAAAATCTAAAATTCGTTCATCAATACTCCTGCTGTCTAAATTGGAATGAGCGTTAATATTTAGCTTTTCGTTATACAATGTAACTCTAAAATTACCTCTGACACTTTCAAAAACAGGTGGCTTCAAACCTGCCTTTTTCATTTCCTCATATATTGTGGGTATTCCGGAAAAACGGTTTTCTGTGTTCAAAATAACCTCAAGATTTCCTGCTATAAACGGATTTCTTGTGTCGGCAGGCATTTTGCCGAGGTCATTAACTGTTAATCTTCCGTAAAGTCCGCCCGGATTTTCAACAACCAATCTGTCATCGTATATAATTACACGAATGGGTGAATCTTCTGTATGCATACTGTAATCACGATGTATCAAAGCGTTGAGTATTATCTCTCTGATTGCAACAATAGGATATTCAGATTTATCATTACGCCTTCCGTTTTCATCAATAATTACAGATTTTTTTATATTTCTTCTCACAAAAGCAATCGCATCTTCAAGCATCTGCGGAATGGTTCCCTCTAAACGCTTATTGTCAACAAACCTTTCACCCGCCTGACCGAGATTTCCTATTTCCGTTCCATCAACGACCATTGCCGTGATACTCATCTGCGGAAAAAACGCCTGCGGATAATCGCTGAACAGCATAAGTCCCCCAACGGTCGGAACCCCGTTTGTGGTTATGCCCTGAAGCTGCATAATGCGTTCTTCACTGTGTTTTGCAAGTTGAGGTTTTTCAATCCTGAGCTTGGAAAAATACCCGTTAAGTATATCCATATTAAAATCATCAATCGAAGAACGGTCGACGGTGCGAAGCTCGTCACGGATTTTTCGTTTATATACTTCAAAGCTGTAAACCTCGTATTCTGTCATAGGTACATCTGCTTCGCCTACCCTGACATACGCTCCTCTTATCCTGCCTGCAGCTTTATAAAAACAAGGCTTATTTTCCGATTCGCACTCCATTATTTCCGCAGACACTACAAATTTACCTTTTTCATATTCGGTTACGGTAAAAAACGGACGAACAACCGGCTCCATCTGCATAGCCGCATTTGTTACTTGAACTTGCAAATTCTGAGAATCATATACACCACAGACCTCATAATTATTTTTTTCATCAATACCAAAAACTATAATTCCGCCACCATTCTGATTGGAAAAAGATGAAAATGTATCGTACAATCTTTCAGGTGTGCCTTTTGCAGCTTTTTTAATTTCAATGTATTGCTTTTCACATTTTTGGCTGCATATTTCATCTATAAGACTTCTTAATTCGTGTTCTGTCATATCAACACCACCTTGATATACATATTAACATTTTTCAAAACACCTGTCAAGTTTTTTCAAAACACTTATTGTTTTTTTCGAAACACTCATTATTTTTCAAAACATTTTTATCTTTTTTCAAAACATTTTCGATTTTTTCTAAAATATTTTTTAAAAAATCGGCTGTATCGGAATCAAATCCCGATACAGCCTTTTACATCGTCCGTACTTTTTTAAGATTAGCCTATTACCTTACCTGTTTCATCGAATGTGTAATTCATTTCGATTGTGTAGCCGTTGCCTTCCCAGACATAGAACTTCTGATTTGTGATAATCTTTCCGCCCCAATCGACGAAGTAATAATCACCGTCAACCTCGATAAGTCCCGGCTTGGGAGTGCTGCCGTTTTCGTAATAGTAGATTGTTGAATCTATTGTTACGAAGCCGTCATACATTTTACCATCTTTGCCGAAGGTATAATTACCTGCGGGTAAATCGCAGAATGTTGTATCTACGAAATATCTGCCGTCTGTCTTGAGTTCACCACCCCATGTTGCAAAGTAGTAAGCTCCGTCGATTTTGTATAATCCGTGGGTTACGGTCGAACCGTTTTCATAGAGGTAGAGTTTTCCGTCTATATTCTGAACTCCGTCAAGCATTTTACCGTCTTTGCCGAATGTGTAGTTGCCTGCGGGCAAATCGCAGTATGTTGTATCTACGAAATATCTGCCGTCTGTTTTGAGCACACCGCCCCAGTAGGAGTAGTAATATTCGCCATCAATTTCAAACAGTCCGCAAGTTGCGGTTTTACCGTTCTGATAAAGGTGAAGTGTGCCGTTTACATCTACAACTCCGTCAAGCATCTTGCCGTCCTTGCCGAAGGTATAGTTGCCTACGGGCAAGTCGCAGTATGTTGTATCAACAAAATATCTGCCGTCTGTTTTAAGCACGCCGCCCCAATAGGAGTAGTAATATTCGCCGTCAATTTCAAACAGTCCGCAGGTTGCGGTTTTGCCGTTCTGATAGAGGTAAAGTGTGCCGTTCACATCTACAACTCCGTCAAGCATCTTGCCGTCTTTGCCGAATGTGTAATTGCCTACGGGTAAATCACAGAATGTTGTATCTACGAAATATCTGCCGTCTGTCTTGAGCACACCGCCCCAATATGAATAGTAATACTCGCCGTCAATTTCAAACAATCCGCAGGTTGCGGTTGTTCCGTTCTGATAGAGATATAACTTACCGTCTTTTTCTACAACACCGTCGAACATCTTGCCGTCTTTACCGAAAGTGTAATTGCCTGCGGGTAAATCACAATGTGTTGTATCTACGAAATATCTGCCGTCTGTCTTGAGCACACCGCCCCAATATGAATAGTAATACTCGCCGTCTACTTCAAAAAGACCGTATGTGGCTGTTTTACCGTCGATGTAAAGATATAAGTTTCCGTCTTTTTCTACAACACCGTCAAGCATCTTGCCGTCTTTGCCGAAGGTGTAGTTGCCTGTGGGTAAACCGCAGTTTGTTGTATCAACATAGAATTTTCCGTCTGTTTTTACAACGCCGCCCCAGTATACGAAGTAATAATCTCCGTCGATTTCATGAAGACCGTATGAAGCAGTTCTGCCGTTTTCGTAATAATAGAGAGTTCCGTTTTTCTCTAAAAGTCCTGTGAACGCTGCATAATCATCACCGAAAAGATGATTTGCATAAGTGCCGTTTTTAAGAGCATAGCCTTTTTCGTCGAAGTAATAATACTTGCCGTCGATGTTCTGAAGACCTGCAAGACCTTCGCCGTTTTTACTGTATGCATAGCCGTTTCTGTCAGTATAGAAGCCGTCAGCAAGCTTTACGCTCTTGTCGCAGGAGCCGTCTTCATTGAAATAATACCAGTTTCTGTTCTTCTGATTTTCAAATACGAGCTCATATCCGCCTTCAAGACGAACACCCTTTTCAAAGTAATAATCCTTGCCGTCAATATTTCTCCAGCTGCCTCTGTCATTATAGAAACCGGGTCCGTAGTAATATCTCATACCGTGGAGAGTCTTTGCCCAGACACCTGAAGTAAGCTTACCGTCTTTGAAGTTATATGTGATACCGCCGACCTTTACATCGCCGTCAACACCGATTTTAGTATCAACATCAAAGTAGTACCAATCGTTTTCTATCATCTGCCAGCCTGAAACTGCTTTGCCGTTTACGAAATAGTACCAATTGCCGTCCGATTCATAAAGACCTGTCATTGTTGTTTTGTCATCACAGTTGATACATTCGCCGTTTTCGTCATACTTATGACCTGAAGCAGAAACCTTTGTACCCCAATCAATTACAGACTTACAGCCTTCACAATATGTTCTGCCTGTGTAGCCGTCTGTTGTGCAGGTAGCTTCAAGATTAAGTGCTGTCAAATCTTTGTCGTGATAGTGCCAGGGATTAACTGTATCGTTTATCTTTGTTACAACTGAAATTTCGCCGCCGAAAGCACCGAGGTATCCGTTGTAATCTGTATCTGCAAACTTGACTGTTGCCTTAACAACCTCACAGTCAACCGTTACTATCGGGCAATAACCTGTAGCGTACTGTTTTTCGGGAGCTATCGGCTGATTTGTAACATGATCAATACCGTCCCACGACCAAAGACGAACAGGGATACTTACAAGCGTTGCTATGTCTGCATCAATCGGATTTCCGTCTCTTTCAAGCTTGATTGTGAGGATATCCTTTGTGTCATTAAAGCTGTATGAGCTTACCTTGAATCCGTCTGCAACTGTAATGCCGTCTGTTTCCCAAGTATTTGCAGTCTGAAGCTTCAATGATGCGGTAAGACTGTCTATTGCTTCGATATCCGCTGTGTCTATATCAACATAGTAAACAGAATCAATCTCGGGAAGTAAGCCTGAATCGTTGTGTCCTGAAAGTGTAAATACTTCGTCACCCTTGATTGTGAATGTTCTTGTCACTCTTGCAGTATTTCCGAGTGTATCTTTAATTTCAAACACTATTGTATGAACGCCTGATGTGAGTGTGACACTTTCGCTTGCGAGATATCTGCCTGATGCACTTACATTTTCGAGTGCATTGCCGTCAATGTAAATCTTGCCGCTTGTGTAATCAAGCTTCTGATTATCGGAAATTGTTGCGGAGAAAGCAACTGTATTTCCGCTGATTGTTGCTTTGTCAGCGAGTGTTACGGATTCATCTGCAGTTGTATAGCTGATATCAGCTATTTTCGGAAGAACTCTGTCATCTACCGCTGAGCTGTAATCGAGCGTGATATCATCAATATAGAAAGTATGTACCGCAGGAGCTGTCGGCTTTATATATGTTCTGATAAATGATGGTGAACGCGTATTACTTGCATCACTTGCAATGGGGGTACAGAGATAGTCGTATTTTGAAATATCAATTGATGCATATACCCATCTTGATTCAGGGATATCAGCCTCCGTACAGGAATTGAGATTTTTTCTCGTACCGCTTACGGTTTCAAACATAAAATGATCCTGTTTGCAGGAATATGTGCCGTCTGCATTTTTCACATAAAGCTGTGACTGGAATGCAAGACCTGCCGCACCCTCGGGGATATAAAGCCACATTCCGAGAGTTGTTGCGTTCTTGCCGTTTTCAACATCACGAAGTACTTTTGTTTCACCGATGTTGAAGATCACATTGTACGACCAGTTTGCAAAGGTTGCATCTGTATTGTCAAGACTCCATGCAAGTGCGTGATTGCCGTTTCTTGCAATACCGCCGTTGTCTTTGTCTGTTACAAAGGTTGTGCTTACAATCTGCTCGTTGAACTGACCTGCAAGCGGGCTACTTCCGACGATTGTGTTGTTAACATTGTTATCAATACACCACTGCTTTGCTTCGTCAAAGCCCACGAAACCGGCATTTGTTCCGTCTTCGAAATCATAGATAATTTCAGAGCCTTTTCCGAATGTGATTTTTAACACATCTTCAATTGAAGTATCTGCCTTGTATGTAGCGGTAAGATCAACACCCTTAAAAGCTTCGTTGCTTGTTGCGGTGAGAATATTGCCGTTAAGCGTTGCCGCAGAAGTGTCTGACAATTTGAGTGTATATGCTCCGTCCATACATACCGCCCAGTCGTCGGCACCGTATGTGGAAGCAAATTCAACCGTCATGCTCTTTGAGTACGGAAGTACCGTTTCATCAAGACTAAAAGCAAACACATCGGGATCAACAATACTGATTGTTTTTTCGCCGACATTTTCACCTTTATAAGTCATTGTAATCTTGGCGTTGCCTTTTGTTCCGTTTGAAACAAATACACCGTCTTTGATTGTGCCGTAAGCATTGTCAACAGTCCAGCCGATGTCCTCTGTCGGAACTTCTGCGGGACCGCCTGCGGCATCAACACCCTGAACATTGATAACACCTGTTGAATAAGGTGCAAAATATTCATAATCTGTCTTTAAAACTGCGTGGTCAAATTCACCCGTTGACTTTGCTTTTGAAGCAAGGATAACGCTGTTGATTGTAGCTCGTTCCGAACCGTCTGAGGGTATTGAACGCATTGTGTTGCTTGTTTCACCCTCACGCTTTGAAACGAATGTTGATGAGCCGCCTCCGTCACAGTTAACTGCGTTAACGCAACCGAGTGCCAACATCATTTCGCCCATTTCATAATCAGAAAGACCTGATGAAATAGGTGCATTTCGTCCGTCTACCTGACAGAAAAGAAGGGTACCGTCAGCCTTGATACCAATCATTGAACGGGAAGCGTCTGAAGATGTGCGTTCAACCGTTGTTTTGGAAAGCTTACCGTCTTTTACAAGCCAACCGAAGTTAGCGGAAATAGCAGTAACTTCATTACCCTTAAGTGCTGTTGACATTGAACGAAGCTCGCAGTTGCCGTCACCGTCAATTGCAAGGTATGTCTGTGCACCCTTATGAACTTCGGGAGTACCGAGCACCACTCCGTTCCATACCATATATCCGTAGGGAGCATTTGAATCGTAAGCCAACGCAGTATTCATTGCACCCACTACATTGTAGCCGAGGTCTTCGTAGTAAGCTACTGTTTTGGTGAGCTGTTCTGCTTTCCAGAATTGTGCCTTATCCTGCACTCCGTTGAGTGCAAGGTTTTCGGGATCAAGCTTATCAATTCCGTAATAACCCGGAAGGACTTCTATGTCCTTGTTTTTGGTGTCAACCTCGAAATAGTGAACAACCTTACGGTCATTACCGCTTGCGTTGTTGAGCACCAGCTCTGTTTCACTTGCACCGGGTGCCAATGCGTATTTTTTCTCGGAAATCACTGAAAAATAATTACCCGTAACACTTGCATCAAAACCCAATGCCGATATCGGAATTATTGATAAAATCATCAATGCTGCCAATACCGTAGAAAGAATTTTTTTCATTACCTTTGACCTCCTGAATTTTTTATATTTGTATATCAAATCTGCTGTGCAGATGTTTTCTTTGATATAAACGGTAGTGCCAATGCAAAAAATGCGAGATAACCGGCTTCTGTTCTCAATGATGAATTGTAGAAAGTGAGAGCAATGCAGATTACTGCGATTATCATGGCAATCTGACAGTGCAAGCGGTCTGACAAATTCAGCCGCAACTGTCTTAATGAATATATAAAGCAGAACACATAAAATCCGAGATATGCAGTCAAGCCTACGAAACCTGTCTCCAAAAACAGAAATGCACTTGAAAACCAATTGTAATGGAGATATTCGTATGTGTCATAAAACGGCGTGCTGAAAAACGACGATGTGTCACAATTTCCGAGACCCAGTCCGAATAAACGGCTCGGCCAATCAGTCAGAATTGTTTCTGAAATTGTCGGAATTGCAGTGAATCTGCCGAGGTCTTCAGCACTTGAATAGTTCGTAGCCGTCATAAGCTCAATGATGTGGTCAAATGTCAGCTTGTCGCTTTCATCAAATATTATTGTGAGTGCAGAACCTGCAAAAGAAATCAGTACCGCCATGACGATAAGTATTGCAAATTTTCGCCACGAAAGCTTCGTAAAAAACATAGACATTGAAAGGATTAAAACAAAAATCAAAAAGTAGAATTTTATTTCCGCCATTGCTGCAAGTACAAGTGATGTTCCGCATTTTAAAATACACGGCAGCGGCTTTTCTTCACCGTTCATGAAAGACAAAACTGACTTTCCGATAACAACAGAGAAGAAAATTATTGAATAAGCGTTGCACCCTCTCTCTACTCCGAAGATGCCTCCGAGATAATCCTGCTCATGACCTAAAAGGAAAAATTGCAAAGACATAACAATTGCATTTATCCAAAAAATCATATCAAGAAATTTGAATGTTGTTTTGATATCATCTTCCGTGAAAAATGCTGCAAATGCAAGAAACGCGACATAAAATCTGAAATTATTTCTCACACCCCAGAGATAAAAAATCGGCGATTGAAAATTGAACAGGTACACTATGAAAGTATATACCAAAAATGCAAGCATTGCTATTGTAATACCAACCGTTTTTTTGCTGAAATGAGTTTTTCTTCTGATAAAAACTGCTGCGAGAACTCCCACCCACGCAACATCTATTGTATATTTCAAAAAGCTCGGAAGCTGCAATAATTCCAAGAAGAAAGAAAGAAGAAACGGCATCACAAAAATAAACATGGTAAGCCATTCGGGTACCGTTCTTTTTCTTATATACAGTTTTCCGAATTCTTTTGTTCTCATAAGTTTTTTCCTTCGGACTATTTTGCCTTTAATTCTAATAATTTACGACAGATAAAATATAACTTTTTTCTGTAGCATTTCCAGAAAAATTCTGCTGACCTTGATAATAAATTCAGAACATCTTTTTCGACTGCTTCCGTCAAAAATTTATCGTCAAATATTTCTTTTAAAAACTTGTTCTTTTCGTCCTTGCTTAAATCAGCATTTATAATCTGCTTTAATTCTGCGACGGTATACATCAGATATCTTGCTTTGATGTAATATAAAATTTCTTCGGGATAGTTTTGTTTTTTGCAGATATCCGTAGCTCTTAATAAAAATGCGTTGTTGAGCTCGCGGGAATTTTTTTTGAATCTTCTTGAAAAAGATTTTTCATTTTTACGGTAAAAATATAAGCTCTCATCAATCACGCAAGCTGATAAAATATGAGAAAAATATTCAAGCAGAAAACAAGCATCTTCAGAGACAAATTCTTTCTCCGTTGCGAAAGAAATGTTTTCTCTTTTTATAATATCAAGCCTGAACATCTTCATACAGATGCTTATTCCCAAACCGTTTTTGTAAGTAAAAAGTCCGGGTAAAAGCTCATTTATCGCATCAATTTTTTCAAAATGTTTTTTGTCGGTTTTAACTTCTTTTAACTCGCATTTTCCGTCAGGTGCTACATCACTGTGTCCGAACATCACGATGTCTGATGAATTTTCTTCTGCTTTTAAAATACATTTTTCAACGGTTTCTTCATCAAAATAATCATCGCCGTCAAGAAAGAAAATATAGTCGCCCGTGGCTTCATTTATACCGTCATTTCTTGCTTGTCCGACACCTGAATTTTCTTTGTGTATGACTGTAATTCTTTCATCTTTTTTTGACCATGAATCGCAGATTTCGGGTGAGTTATCAGCCGAGCCGTCATCAACTAAAATTATTCTGATATTTTTATATGTCTGATTGACCGCAGACTCTATACATCTGTCGAGAAATTCTCCGACATTGTATATCGGTATAATTATTGAAGCTGACGGTTGTTTCATTTTCATTCTCCGATTTTTTCAAGATATGATACTGTGTTATTCCAATCATATTCCATAACACTTTTTCTTGTTTCTGCTTTACTGTCACAAGCTTTTTTTACAAGCTCATTCAGCTTGTCGGCATCAAAGGATTCAGTGAAATAGAATCCGTCTTTACCCATAAATTCTTTCATCGCACCAAAGCAGGTTGTAATTATCGGTTTGTTACAAGCTGCCGCTTCCATGCATGAAAGAGGAATGTCAATGCAACGACCCGATTCGATTACGGGGAAAAAGTAGACATCTGACATCTGATAAATTTCCTCGATGTCGGGAATAAAATCATCAATTATTCTGATGTTTTCACAAGAGAGCAAGTCTTTTTTTAATTCAATATCCTGCTCATTTTTTGTCAGAGTGCTTGTAACCAACAAAACAGAATAATCGTTTGAAAACTTTTTGAGGTGTTCAATATTTCTGCCTCTGTTAAGATGCCCGACATGAAGTATTATTTTTTTATCGGGATCAAAATTGTATTTGATTTTCAGCTCTCTGATTTTTTCATTATCTGCGGGAACGAACTTTCTTGTATCCACTCCCGTTTTTAAATGTTTTACCCGTTTTGCACCGACTATTTGCGAGTAAAAATTCTCTGCATTTTTTGAAAAAACAATAAGTCTTGCTTTGCTCTTTTTTAAAAAAAGTCTTGTCAGAAAATCCGCCTCGGTTGTCATTGTCATTATGACACTCAACTGTTTTTTAAACCGTAGTGACAAATTAAAAATCCTCAATGCATTTGCCCAAGGTCTTGCAGGGAAAGGTATGAATAAAACATCTTCATTTTTATCGAGCTTTTTCAAATCTCCTCCGATGAAAAATTTATTGAGGCTTATATTTTCATCAGCAAGCTCATTCGTTTTATCATAAGAAATTACTTTGCAGTTCTTTAGAGTTTTTTTTATTCTTTTCACTAAACTTGCCGCAAGCTTTACCGCACCCTCGTCAGCAGTTTTCGTCAGACAGTTTGTCAGTATCAGCATTTTACCACCTGACAATTCTCGCAGGTTGAACACGCGTCAAGAGCTTCTTTTGTAACTTTTCCGTCACGGAAATCCCTGACGATTTTGATTTCATACATCGAATATTTTTTCTTCTTAAAAAAGCGAAGAAATTTGTGTCTGATAACCCACAAAACAGGCTTGTGAATATACTTGTGCATTGCGGGTGAAACAGAACCTATCATCCAACAATTTCTGTCGCATGAACGAACCTTGGCTCTGACTTTTTCAGCCTCCTTACCGTTCCAGAGTTCATCCCAGCTCTGAGTGTTGAGGTTGCCCATAACCTCTTTCTCTTTTGTTCCGTTGCATGGCATAACATCGCCGTAGGGGTCAATAAAAAATGTGTCAAAGCTCATGTCACAAGGAAGCAGTCGTTTCTGACTGAAAATATAGTTTATAAGTCCGTGGTTGAAGTATGCTCTGAACCACTTTTTCGGACTGTTTGATTCGAGTAATCTGTTGATAAGCTTTTCAAAATTTTGTGCTACCATCAATCTGTCATGAATGATGTTATTTGACTCAACAAAGTAAAAGCTGTTGTGCAAAGATGCTGTTGCAAACTCCATTCCGAGTTCATCGGAAATATTATAAAGCTCTACCAGGTCAGGAGCATTTTTATCCTGCACCGTCATGCCGAAGCCGACATCCTTCATACCCATTTCAACGAGCGTTTTCAATGTGGTATATCCTCTCATGAATCCGTCCTCAAGTCCTCGGATTTCGTTGTTGGTTTCTTCAAGTCCCTCGATGGAAATTCTGATTCCTATCTGCGGAAATTCTTTGCAGAGGTCAACAATTCTGTCCGTGAAAAAGCCGTTGGTTGATATAACAATTCTGTCACTTTTTTTATAAAGCTCGCGGACGATTTCTTTCAGGTCTTCGCGGATAAACGGTTCTCCGCCCGTGATGTTTGTAAAGTACATTTCAGGCAATTTTTTAATTGTATCTATTGAAATTTCTTCTTCCGCTTTTGACGGAACTTTATATCTGTTGCACATTGTGCATTTTGCATTGCAACGGTATGTAACAATAACCGTTCCGTTAAGCTTTTTTGTCATAGTTATACCTCTGATTTGAAATATTGAGCATAAGTTTTTGCAACAAAATCCCAACTGTATTTTTCAATGTTTTTGCTGATGCTTTGTGCATCTTTTTTCTCTGATTTTATAAGCTTGTCCACAGTTTCAGCCAACTCGTTTTCATCATGATAAATATAATATCCGCCGTTCAAATCGAACATAAGATTATCGCTCATTACAACGGGTGTGCCTGAAGAAATCGCTTCAAGAATTACAAGTCCGAAGGCTTCCATAGTCGATGTAAACAAACTGCAATCAGCCATGTTATAATAATAATTCAGCTCTTTGTCGGGTGAGAGTTCGCCCAAGTAGATAACCTGATTTTCTATATCTTTTTTTCTCGCAAATTCTTTGATTGAGGATTGATATTCCTCGTCAATAATTCCGCCAGCATAAAGATAACAAACATCTTTGTTTTCTTTTAAATATTTTGCCAACATCTGAACAGAACCTGACTGATTTTTCCTCGGACAAACAGAACCGACCTGGAAAATTATTTTTTTGTTTTCAAGATTTTTTTCGTGTTTGAATTTTTCAATTTCTTCATTCGGTAAAGGTGAATATTTTTGAGTGTTTACTCCGTTTAAAATTTTGAAAATTTTTTCACTTTTTACTGACAGTTTTTCAGTAAAATGTTTTTTTGTCAAATCGTTTAAAACAAAAACCTTGTCTGCATTTCTTACTGAAAAAACTTCCTGAAAATATTTCTTTTTAACCGTGCTTTCTATCTCATTCCAATCAGCACCCCAGATATAGGAATGTACCGTGTATGCAGTAATTGCTTTTTGCTGAAGTTTTTTCGGGACAAGTTTTTTGTAAAAGAAAAAGTTGTATTGATTATGAAAATGAAGGACAATTTTTTCTTCTGTTTTTCTTAAAATGTTTTTTATTTTTTTTGCAAGTGCAACGGAGTAAAAAACTCTTTTGAGCTTATGCATTATTCCGAGACTTACATCTGTACTTGTGAAAAATTTTGATAGCTTTACCTCGGTAATCGGAAGGTCTGTTTTCGCTCTGTTTTCTGTGAATATATCAATAATTTCAGCATCCTCGCCGTTTTTTAAAAACGATCGGGTAAGCTCCTCAACTACTATTTCCGTCGCCGCACCCATCTGTGCCGGTATCGGTGTGTAACCCGTTCCTATCTCGTAAATCTTCATTATTTTTCTCCGTAAATTTTCATAAGTTTTTCGTAATATGTATCGGGAGATTCAAAGCTTTTTTTCTTGCAATTTTCAGTAAATTTTTCTTTCAGACCGGGAGTTTCAAGAAAATATCTTAATTTCTTTTCAAGGTCATCAACATTACCTGCTTCAAAAGACAGTCCCGTTTTTCCTTCATCTATAAGCTCGGGAATACCGCCGATATTTGCAATAATAACAGGTGTGAGCAAGGTCTGCGATTCCATGACTGAATACGGACAATTTTCATACATTTCCGACGGACAAACGCTGCAAACTGCTTTTGCAATCAATTCTTTCAGTTCTTCTCCGTCTTTGAAACCGATGAAATATGCGTTTTTAACTTCTGCGATATCTTTTTCAGCTTCTCCGTAGCCCGCGAAAATGAATTTTACATCGGGCATTCTTTTTGCAACCTCAAGCAAAGTATTTGTACCCTTGTCCTTTGAAAGATGACCGAATTCCAAAACATAATCGGACTTTTGGGTCACATTCATTTTCTGAGTTTCAATAAAATTATGAAGTGTAACCGTTTTTTCCGACAATCGTTTTTGTGTATCCAATTTGCTTTTCAGAAATGCTGACGGACAGATAATTTTATCAACATAATTATACGCGTTATTATGCTTCCAGAAATACGCATCAAGCATTGCAAGAAAGCTCTTTGCACGGGAGTTTTTCATGCACTTTGTTTTCAGACAATGTATGTAATTTCCGCCGAGGCATTTTTCGCAGATATTGATTTGTGTATCAAAAAGTCCGTGGCTCGGACAGACTAATTGGTAGTCATGTGCGGTGTAAATTATTTTTATTTTTTTATCGGTTTTTTTGCGGAATTTTTCAATTTCCAAAATGATGCTCGGAGTAAGATGAAAGTGAATGTTATTCAGATGAACAACATCGGGGGAAAAATTTTCAAGAACTTTTCTGATTTTTTTCCGAGCCTGTGTCGAGTAAATTATTCTGAGGGGTGCTTTCAGATTTTTTCTGATTCCCTCATTAAAGTCCATGTCGGAAACATAGGAGTCCGCAGAGTTTCCTACGATATTTTTTTCATTTTCAAGACCGAAATATTCGACTTCATGACCGTGCTTTTTCAAGGTTTCTCCGAGCTTGAAAACATAGGTTTCAGCTCCGCCTTTGGGATATAAAAATTTATTTACCAAAAGCACTTTCACAGCCTGCCATTCCTTTCCGTTTTGCAACTAATAGTATAAACTCAGAGTTTTTTCCGTCACTTCATTCCAATTATATTTCCTGCAGATGTATTCCGCCGCTTTGTTTTTATACTCTTCAACTGTTGAAGGATTATCGCATAATGTCTGTAATTTTTTACTCAAATCTTCAACATCACTTTTTTTGAAGGTTATGCCGTAATCTCCGATAACATCTGCACATTCGGGAATATCTGATGTCAGGCAACAGTTACCGTAGCTCATTGCCTCAATCAAGCTCAGAGGCATACCCTCTAAATCCGAGGGAAGTACATAAAGATATGCGTTGCTGTATAATTCTTCGAGCAATCTGCCCTCGACAAAACCGGTAAAAATTATTCTTTCATCATCAGCTTTAGCTTCAAGCTCATTTTTAAATTCCTGAGTGTCCGACGAGCCTCCAGCAATTACTAATTTTTTATCCGTATCAATTTTTTTGAATGCTTCTATTAAATATTCAATACCCTTTTCAGGCACAAGTCTGCCTAAGAAAAGGATATATTCGTCTTTTTTTAATTGGTATAATTCTGTGATTTTTTCGGCATCTGCTTTTTCACATTTTGTTGCACCGTTGGGAATAAAAACTGTTTTGCGGTTATATTTTTTCATAAAATAATCCTGAACATTTTTGCTCAAGACTATAATTTCATCTGCAAAACGGGCTGCACATTTTTCACCTGTCAGGATATAAAACGATGCAAATCTTCCCCACTTTGCTCTTTTGTGGTCAAGCCCATGAATTGTTGCTATGCACTTCTTTCCTAACAATTTAGGAAGCCACAACATCGCACAAGGTCCTTCAGCGTGAAAATGCACAACATCATATTTTCCAAACGCTGCCGATATTGCCGCAAAGAAAGACGAGCTCATTGCAGCAAGACCTTTTTTATCAACGGTTAAAACTGATTTCAGTTTTACTCCGTTATATTCTTTTGATGCCGACTTATCAAACTCGGCACCGCTGACATGGTGACCTCTGCGGTTATAGCAAGTAACTTTGTGACCGAGCAATACCATGCGACTTGACAACTCGCCCACAACTATTTCAACACCGCCCTCTCTTGAGGGGATTCTTTTGTGACCGAGCATCGCAATATGTAAACTGTCTTTTCGGCTCATTACTGACCCTCCAGTCCGCAAACAACACCGAAAGTTTTAAACAAAATCTTTGCATCAGTTTTCAAGCTGCGGTCGGAAATATATTTCAAATCCCACTCCAGCCACTCATCAAAAGAAAGGCTGTTCCTCTGTGGTTGAATCTGCCAATAACAAGTCATTCCCGGCATAACGGACAACCTCAGTTTTTGCTTCTCGTTATACATTTCAACCTCTCTCGGAAGAGGCGGTCTGGGACCTACAAGGCTCATATCACCTTTGAGTACATTTATAAGCTGAGGAATTTCATCAATACTTGCCTTGCGGATTACTTTGCCGAAACGGGTAATTCTCGGGTCTTCGAGTATCTTAAACGCGGGACCTTCCATTTCATTTTTATCGAGGAGCGAGTCAAGCATTTGCTCCGCACCGGGTACCATTGACCTGAATTTATAAAACTTAAATCTTCGTCCGTTCTTGCCGATTCTTTCCTGAACATAAATCGGCGACGCACCGGGGCTGTCGATAATTATTATCAGGGAAACAATTAAAAAAGGTATAAAAAGTAATAGTATTCCCGCAAATGAGCAGACAATATCCAAGACCCGTTTCCAGAAATTATATCTCGGGTTTTCGGCGATGGCTATTATTGTCGTTGTTTCAGAACTCTGAGCGTTTTCAGCGTTCATTGAAATAACATTTTCCTGCTCCAAAATTATGACATCCTTTGGTTATTTTTTCACTTCGTAGAACAAATCAATTACAGTCTGTTTTATCGATGCTTCCGTGGGGTAAAATTCCATAAATTCTTTACCCTCTTTTGTATCACCCTCAAGGCTTACAATTTCGGTGAATTCATATTCCGTGAATTTTTCTGCAAGGTCCTGAAGTTGAGTTACCGAACGGTCAGACACAATATAATCGGACATTTTGACGAGTGCTTCTACAACAAATTCATCATCAGCATCTGCACATTCAACTGCTTTTTTCTGAAGTGCTTCAAGATACTGTTTCTGTCGTTTCATTCGTGTGTTGTTCGTGCTGTCCTCAAGTCCGTAACGGGTGCGGACATAATTGAGTGCGTGTTCACCCATTAAGGTTACTTTCTGACCCTTGACAAGCGTGTCGTCAATTCCGCTGAAATCATCAAGCACTTCAACCTCAACGCCGCCTACCGCGTCATTGAGTACCGCAACGGAATCCATTGTGAGAGATACATAATGATTTATCTTGGAATCGAGCAATAAAGCCGACACCGCATCGGCTGTGTTGCGACAGCTGACATCTTTTCCGTTGCCGTAAGTGTGAGCTAATGCAATCTGTTTTTTGACAGTATCTATTTTGTTGCCCGCAACACCTAAAACACTGATATCCGTCACAGTATCACGGTTAATGTGGAGTGCCGTGCATTTTTTGAGGCTGTTATCAAAGACCAGAAGCAACAGAAAATCTGCCTGGCGGTCATTGTTATATGACTCCTGAGTTTCGCCCTCGAATTTATCAAGACCCATAATCAGAAAAGTTTCAACATTCTCCTTTAAAGCATAATCAGCACCGTTGTGCCTTTGTGTAAGCTGAGCAACTTCCTGTTCGGGAAATGCACCCTGCTGCTCCTCCCAATTACGAAGAAGTAACAAGATTGCAACTACGAGAAAAACAACCGCTACCGCAATCAATGCACCGCGAATAATTTTTCTTTTTTTCTCTTTCACTGTCTTTCCCATAATTCTATCCCTTTACCGATTATTTTAAGCTTCTTCTTTCTTTGATTTCCTTGCAATAATAAGTGCAGCAGCTGCTATAACAGAAACTGCAGAAACAACAATTGCACCGATAATTAAATCTCTGTTTTCGCCTGTTTTGGGAGGCTTGCTGTCTGTAGCACCTTCTGAATCAATAACGATTGCAAAGGGTGAAAATTCGCCGATTGAGAAAGTAAGACGCAATTCTCCGTTAATTTCCTTGACTTCTGCACCTTCAACGATTTCCCAAGAGTTATTTACATAGTGCAAAAGTGCAACAAACTTTTTGAGTGTATCTGCTTTGATAACAATCTGGAATTTACCGTGACCGCCGTGTTCATCGCAGGAGATATATCTGATATCAAACAAGTCACTTACCGTGAGATTTTCAACAGGGATACCCTTTGCCTCTGCAAGGTCTGCTATAGCCGCATTTAAATCAGTAAGCTTTGCTGCTGAAACAATTGACTCATAAGCCTTTACCATCTGTGCTTCAATTTCAGCGGGTAATTCTTCGCGGTCGGAATAGGGTGTAATAACCAAATCCGCTTCACAATCATCGCTTTCGGGAGTTGATTCAATCAATGTGGGAGCTGAGTTGTTCGAGGGGCTTGAAATGAATTTTCCCGGGTCTGCAGAAGCGGCAACGCTCATGCAAAAAACCATAACCAACGCTAAAACAATTGACAATACCTTTTTCATTTTAATTTTCTTCCTTTCAGAAATAATTATTTTTTTGAAAGCACGGTTTCGCCGTACTTATTCATTTGTAAAATAAAATCTGTGCCGAATTCTTTGCGGATAACATCAAACGCTTTTCCTATCTGCGGCGGTCTTGTTTTTATATCATGACAATCAGAACCGACAAAATGTATTCCGCCGTTTTCAAGTAGCTTCAACGCTTTGCGTTTTGTTGAAAAGCTTGTAAAAAAGCTTGCATTTGACTGCATGAGTATTCCGCTTTCATACAAGCGATTCCATGCATCAGTTGTCTGTTTTTTCAAATATCTTTCTATGTGTGCAAGGACAATTTTTATGCTGCCTGATGAAGAAATTTCAACCAATTCTCTCAATGCGTATTCTGTCCACTTACCTGTCGGCATTTCAAGAATGAGCAAGTCCGTGTTTTCAATACACAAGCTCGGAAGCTCTGATAGCTTGCTGATTCCCGGATAATACCTGACCTCTGCACCAAGTAAAATTTCGGGAGATTTTTCCGTCAGCTTTTCTTTGAGAGTATCAAATGATTTCTCACGGCGGTTTAAAAATTCCTTTACCGATTCGTCGTTCGCATAAAAGTGCGGTGTAGCAACAACTGTTTCTGCACCCTGGTCAGCCAACATTTCCAAAAGAGATATGCTTTCCGCCACACAATGACTTCCGTCGTCCATATCAGGGAGAATGTGACTGTGCCAATCAATCAAGGCTTTGCTCCTTAGGATTTACCCGATAGTTGCGTCCGTACTTATACTTTTTATACTTTCCGTAAGAACTGTTACCGAGGTTTGACTCATTCATAACAAAACCGAGTACATTTGTGTTTGAAAGCTTTAACTGTCTGAAGCAATGCTCCAGCTCTTTTTTCTCGGTGTATTCCTCTCGTATCACAACAACAAGCCCTGTTATAAGATTCGATATTGACAAGGCATCTGATACGATATTGACCGGCGGAAGGTCAATTACTATATAGTCAAACGAGTCCTTCAGCTTTTCAAGGAATGCATCCATTCTGCGTGAACCTAAAAGCTCTGAGGGATTAGGCGGAATGTCGCCCGAGGGAAGAACATATAAGCTTTCAATTAAATTTGATTTAAAATCAGACATATATGCTTCCTTGCCCATAAGAAGATTTGTAAGACCCGGCGTTGAACGGATTTCCATTTTCTTTGCAACGGACGGAAGTCTTAAGTCACCGTCAATCAGAATTACCCTCTTGCCTCTTTCTGCAAGTACATAAGCAAGATTTATGGCGGTTGTACTCTTGCCCTCACCACGCATTGAGCTTGTGATACCGATTATCGGACACTTTTCGTCTTCGGGAATAGTGAAATCCAAATTTGTTCGGAGTAATTTATACTGCTCTGCCGCAGTAAATTCAAGATTCTGATGCAGAGTTTTCTTCGTATCCTTTGCGGAGAAAGTAGTTTTCTTTTTATTAAACAATCCCATATTTCATCACCGCCTTACTTCCTGTTCCCATACTGATAATAACCTCTCTGCTTTGCACCGCTGTGCAAGAGATTCGGCACTTTTGCCAATATCGGATAATCATAAGTTTTAATTACATATTCTTCATCGTGAATTGTGTCATCAAGCAAGGTCGATATAACTACAAGTACGACTGCTAACAATACTCCCAAAACAAAACCGATTACCGTGAATTTTGTGATATCAGGTGCAACTTTTTCAAGGTTAGGTATTGCCGCGTCGACAACCTCCATTGATGCTCCGTCTATGATTTCTGAGATTCTTACAGGCAAAACTTCTGCGATGCAATTCGCAATTTTTGCAGCTTCATAGGGGTCGCCTGTCGTCACGGTAACACGCATTATTTCCGTGTCGTTTGAAAGAGAAGATTCAATCATCTCAGACAAGTCTTTATAATCATACTTGACCTTGGTTTTTTCTATTACCCTTTCAAGAGTGGTTCTGTTGTTGAGAATTTCACCGTAGGTCTTAACAAGACTCTGTGCCGCAGTAATTTCAGATGAGCTGATACTGAAGCTTGTGTTGCCCAAAGAGAACGAGCTGTTATTGACATAAAGCATAATCGACGATGAATATTCGGGGTCAACTCCGAAGGCAAAAATGCCAAAGGTCAATACTGCAGCAATTATTCCGGTAAATATTATAAGTCCCATACGCTTCCATAATGACTTTATTATATGAAGCAGGTCAACAGTATAATATTCTCCGCCTCCTCGCACTTGTTTTTCCATTTTTTCCTCTCCTTACCAAAAGAACGAGCAGTTTTTCTTTTTCAGAATAAAAAACCGCCAATATAAACATTTATACAGTATTTATTTTACTATATATATCACTAATAGTCAACGAATTTTTTCAAAACTATTTTTTGTATCAAGTAGATAAATTACATTAACATTGCATTTGCTTTTTGAGGCTTTTATGCTATAATCTAATCAAAAATATCAATCAATAAAGGAACATTGAATTATGCTTATTACGGATAAAAAACAGCTTGAAAAATATTATGCACCGTACAGATTGTGGCAAGGTATTCCGGGGATTGAAGTTACAAAAAACGGCAGGATTTTTGTCACCTTTTATTCGGGCGGATTTATGGAACAAATCGGGAATTATGTTGTGCTTTTAAAATCCGATGACGGAATAAATTTCAGCGATGCGATTACCGTTGCTTACGAAGATAACCACAGATACTATGACCCTTGTCTTTGGATTGACCCGTTGGGCAGATTGTGGTTTATCAGAAATTATTCGCCCGATAATGCAGTTTATGCGGTTATCTGCGATGACCCCGATGCAGATGAGCTTAAGTGGAGTGAAGAAATAAAAATCGGCAATGACATTATGATGAATAAACCCACCGTGCTTTCAAGCGGTGAGTGGCTTTTCCCTGTTGCGGTCTGGAAAAAAGGTATCCGCGTTATCGACGAAAAATATGATTCTTCCGACGAGGACAGAAAAGCTTTTGTTTACAGAACAACTGACTGCGGTAAAACCTTTGAAAAGCTCGGCGGTGCTGATGCTGAAAACAGAGCGTTTGATGAGCATATGATACTCGAACTCAATGACGGCAGACTTGCAATGTTTATCAGAACATTTTACGGTATTGCTGTATCTTATTCAGAAGACAAAGGTATGACCTGGTCTGAACCGATTGATTCAGAGCTTAAAGGTCCGAACTCAAGATTTTTCATAAGACGACTTAAATCAGGCAGAATTTTACTTATAAATCATTACGATTTTGACAAGCGAAACAACCTCACCGCAATGCTTTCCGAAGACGACGGAAAGACATGGAAATACAAGCTTCTTTTAGACGGCAGAAATGATGTTTCTTACCCCGATGCAGTTGAACACGATGACGGATATATTTATATAACTTATGACAGAGAACGAGGAGCATTTTTAAATTCATACGAGGAAGTTTATAAAAACGAAAGAGAAATTCTCGTTTCAAAAATCACCGAAGAAGATGTGATTTCAGGTGAACTTGTAAGTGAAAAATCTTATCTCAAAAAAGTTGCTTCAAAGCTTGATAAATACATGCTTGACGACGAAGTGAATTTTTACAAAATAAAATAATTTTCGGACGACAAAAGTCGCCCGAAAATTATTTTATTTCTGATAACATTTTTTCTTCTGCGTATGCTTTATACATTTTTTCAAACAAATCTTTTACATATATCCCGTCGGTTTTTTCGTCTGTTAAAATCATTTCTTCAGAGAATGTTTTGACAGGCGTTTTTTCATAAAGTCTGTAAATAAAATCGGTATGCGGTGTTGCGGTTTTTACGGTACAGACGGGAGCAGTTTTATCAGCTGATGCTTTGATGCAATCCGACAATTTTTTAAACTCATTTTCAAAAGGATTACCGTAATTTTTTGTACTTCCGTCAGAAAATTCTGCAACAATTTCACACCCGTTATCAACGGCAAATCTGACTTTACCCTTTTCAAATCTGTATTCAAATTCAGGATTTCGGAGCTTTCCCGCTGCGTGTGATGCAACAAAATAAAGGCTTGTACCGTCAGATGTTTTTATTCTCAATGCACAGGTGTCAAAATTTTCAATGTCATTTGCACGGTAACATTCCGCTTCAAAGTCAGAAACCTTTGCACTGGTTTCCATACTGTCTCCGAGGACAAAAAACATATTATGAAGATAGTGTGCACAAGCGTTTGATGCGATTGAGTCGAGCAACAATCTGCCGTCTTTTTTTACTTTACCGCCCCAGCCGCCGCCACGGTTATAATAAGCTTTATTGCGAGGCCAGCTGATTGCGGTTTTCAAAGAAATCGCTTTGCCGAATTTACCGTCAATAATATCTTTCTTCAAATCAAGAATTGCATCGGCATAAGACCACTGATAACCGATTGCAATAAACTTGTCATATTTTTTCTCCGCTTCAAGCATTTTTTCAGCTTCTTCAATTGTAGGTACAAGAGGTTTTTCGCAAAGTACATACGAGCCTTGAGATAGAGCATAAATACTCTGCTCACAATGAAGAAAAGTCGGTGTGCAGATTACGGTTAAATCTGCCTGATGTTCATTGAAAAATTCTTCCATTGTGTCATACACGGGAATACCTTTTTCTTCAATAGCTTTTTTGAAAATACAGTTTGAAAAATACGGGTCGACCACACCTTCCCAGATTATATTTTCATCTGTATTCTCAAGTAAAATTTTAACATATTGAGCAGCATATCCTCCTGCCCCGACTAATAAAAGTTTCATGCTTTTTTCTCCTTGTTTTTCAAGACAGAGAACCGTCCCCTGTCTGAGCTTTGAGTGAAATTTCAGTAATATGGAAAATTTCTTCGGTCGGGATTATCTCTTTTCCCGATAAAAATTCTTCTAAAAGCTCGGGTGCTTTATCGGGTATTATTTCACATTCACCGTCTTCGTTCATAAGAAGAATTTTTCCGTCTCTTACTTCAAGTATTCCTTTTGTGCCGACACATCTTACTCTGTCGTCACCGTGAGTCTGTATATTGTTCGGTCGGTAGTAATCTATGTTTGCAGATGCAATTATTCCGTCCTCTAATTCAAAATTGCATATAGCCGCCATTTCGGGATTTTCACCGACACAGCTTGAGTTTGCTTTTACAATTTTTTTGCCCGTAAAATGTACTATCCAATCAATCGCGTGTATACCTACCCACGGTATTGTACCGACATAGAGCTTTTTGTCCTTGTACCATTCGGGTCTTACTCCGTAGCGGTAGCTTTTTTGTGCGGTTATCATTTTTATTTCACCGATTTTACCCTCATGCACCAACTTTGCACCGTGATAAAAAGCAGGGTCAAAACGAAGATAATGCATTGCACAAAAACGGATATTATTGTCCTTTACCGCAGCCTTTACTTTTTCAAGCTCATCGAGTGTTGCGGCTATCGGTTTTTCCGCGAAGATGTCGATATTTCTGTTTGCGCATTCAATTATAATTTTACCTGTCAGACCGAATACCGGCGACACAATCGCAAGGTCGGGTTTTACTTCATCGAGCATTTTCTGATAGCTTTCATAAAGCGGTATTTTATTATCAAACATACATTTTTGTGCTTCATACCGACTTCCGGGTGCATACCCGCAAAATTCAATGTCTTCTCTTGTTTTCAAGTAATGATACGCCTGAAAAGAATGTCCGCACGCACCTATAAAACAAACCTTAATCATAATTCACCGTCAATAAATATTTTTATTTTCTCTGTAAGCTCTCCACACATTTTCAAAAAAATTATCATCGTTCGGCAGAGGTCTTACAGCTCTTGTTTCGTTGACAAATTCGCTGTCTATTAAATATGTTTCCTGAATTTCTTTCGGTTGATATTTTTCATCAAGCATTGCCGTCAAAACTGCCGCTTGTGTGATTAAAATATCATAATATTTATAAGCATTTTTGTCAGCGGATTTTTGGAAATTTTCAAGCTCTTTTTTTGTTTCGGCAAGCAGTTTTTTAATCTCATTTTTATCTCTTACCGCCGCGGCACAATCACTCATTTTTCTTTGGGCATTTTTGATTTTTTCCGTCACATCAATTTTTGTATCCGCACAAATGTAATCTGAAATCAATTTTTCAAACTCCGCTTCAGATAAAATTTCACCGCCGTTTTGTGAGATAAACTGTGCTGCTCTAAGTGAGCCGACCTGACCCGCATTCAATGCCGAGCCACCGGGTCTGCTGATGCCGTGGGTACCTGCACATTCACCGACTGCAAAAAGATTTTTAACGCTTGTCTGCCACCACAAGTCGACCGCGATACCGCCGTTGTTGTGTTGGGCACAGAGTGCAATTTCGAGATATTCTTTTGTAATATCTACACCCTTGGATTTATAAAGTTCAATTGCCGGAGCATTCATTTTTTCAAGTCGTTCAATCGGTGTACCGAAGGTCGCCTCTGCTTTTTTCAGATAATCATAAGCATCTGCACTCAATTTTTCAAAATTTATTTTATCAAGTCCGAACGGATTTTTTGTAAAATCAAGATAAACCTTTCTATGCTTTTTTACGCACTCGTTATAGACTGTCATATCAATTTTTGATGAGCCGTTTTCCGCTTTTTTCACATCAAACGGCCATTGATAGCCTTTTAAAAATACCGTTGATAATGCTTCATATTTATCTTCAAAATAATCCGATAAAAATTCGTATTCATTGCCGTTTTCATCTATTGACACAAGCCTCGGCAAAACCTGCATATATGTACCCGAAACATTCCAGCGGGGATTGACAGATGCAAGTCCGTATTGCCACATTGCGAGGTTCTGTGCCTTTGCACCTGCTTTGAGTGCAAGTCCCGTTGAACCTGAATGACATTCGGGATAAACGCTGTCGGCATAAATCCCTGCGGGGCCGCCCGTTGCCATTACGATATCACCGCAAATGAAGCCGACATATTCATCATTTTCATCAAGACAAAGGAGTCCGCAAGCTCTGCCGTCTTTTAAAATTATTTCGGCGGCATATTGTCCGTCAAAAATCTTTATGCCGAGTGCCTGAGCTTTTTTCTCCAAAGCTTCGGTCATAAATTTTGAGGTCAGAGGACCCGCGGAGGTTGCTCTTTCATAAGGGTCGTGGTCGGTTTTGTAGCCGACGAATTCGCCGTATCTGTTGGTCGGAAATTCTACGCCCGCTTCACAAAGATTTAAAAAGCATCTTGCAGACAAAGCAGCTTCACACAAAGCATTATCTCCGTCAACCGAACCGCCGTTGAACAAATCGGTTGCCATTTTCCAAACGCTGTCAGAGGTATCTCCGCCAAGACCTATTTTATAATAAGTCTGCTTATCACTGCCCGTATTTCTCGATGTACCGTAGTTTATATTTTCACTTACCATCGCAACGCTTTTCCCGAACTGATGAAGTCTGCAAGCCGCATTATAACCTGCCGCACCCGTTCCGATGACAATGCAATCATAGGTATAAAATTTCATTATAATCTCCTTATGTGGAAGCCGCCGTCAACATCTATTGACTGCCCTGTCACATAGGGCAATGCACCCGAACAAAGTGCAAATACCGCATCAGCAATATCCTCGGGTCTGCCCCATCTTTTTATCGGAAGAAGTCCGTCTTCAATCAGGTTGTCATACTTTTCCTGAACTGTTGATGTCATATCGGTCGCGATAATTCCCGGTCGGACCTCGTTTACAACAATACCGTATTCCGCCAATCTGTCTGCAAAAAGCTTTGTCACCATTGAAAGACCTGCTTTTGAGATGCAGTATTCACCACGGTTTACGGAGCTTGTGTAAGCTGACAATGATGAAATATTGCAGATATATCCTCTTTTGTTTTCCTTCATTTTATTGGCGACAAGCTGAGTTAAAAAGAAAGTACCTTTTAAGTTTATATCCATAACATAGTCATAGCTTTCTTCCGTCATCTCGAGTATGTCATTTCTCTCTTTCGGTGCAACTCCCGCAACATTTACGAGTACATCAATTTTTTCGGGAGCGTTTATCAAATTTTCTCTGTCATCGGCATTTGAAATGTCACCCGAAATATATTTAAAATTTTTATTTTCAAACGGAGAAGCTTCTCTTCTGCTCATACCGTAAACTAAATATCCCGCATCAAGAAATTTTTTAACAACCGAGAGACCTATGCCTGATGCCGCACCTGTTACAACCGCAGTTTTCATTAGTTTTTTCCTCCGCATAAATTTTTGTAAATCGGCAAATACACATCTTTATCCCTGATTACGCAACCGGGTGTACCTCCGGGTTTTCTCATTATTTCCGTACACTTTGAACAGCAAATGCAGATTTTGTTTTTATCAAGTCCGCCCGATAAAATATCCTTTGCAAAATCGGGATACGCAAAAATCATTCTGCCAAAGCCCGCAAAATCGAAACCGTTTTCCTTTATGTATGCCGCCGCAACATTGGGTGATGCAACACCCAAAAATGACAGTGCGGAACAAATAATCTTCATTTCGGGAACTGCCTTTTTAAGCTTTGCAATGCCGTTCAACATTCTTGAAACGCCCTGAAGCGGATGCTCGGGAGCTTCATATCCTCCCATTGCAAAAGGTCTGTTTACGTGAGGATTGAAGTAGGGGTTTCCCATTGTGATATTGAGTAGTTTCATGCCTGATTTATATAATTCTTTTATCAGCCATTCGGGCTCGGTTGAATCAAATTCAAGACCGCCGTCTTTACTTACACCGAAGCCGTAGGGATATTCAAAGCCGTCGTAGACATTGAGTCTTGAGCTTACCAAAAAATCATCGGAAGTGACTTCAATCGCACCCCTTACCGCTTCTCTTAAAAGTCTTGTTCGGTTTTCGAGTGAACCGCCGTATCGACCTTCACGGTTAAAAGCTGATAATAATTCAGAATTCAGATAACGGTGACAGCACTTGATGTCAACTCCGTCAAAGCCTGCTTTTTCTGCGAGTTCTGCACCGTGAATGAGTGCATCTTTTACTGAATCTATGTATTCATCGCTGACAATTCTGTCTGTTGAAATGGGATTATCTTTTTCAAAAATCGGATTGTTATATGCTATTAAGGGTGCAGGTTTTCCCTCGGGCTTTGAGTATCTGCCCGAGTGTGTTGCCTGCATTATAACCGTCGGCTCGCAGCCGTTTGTTTTCATTGCGGTTTCTTTTATTTCTTCGACCTGTTTTTTGAAGTCGTCAAGATTTTTTTCGTCAATATACAGCTGCCTCGGATTTGCTCTGCCCTCTTTCATTACTGCAGTTGCTTCAAACCAGATAAGACCTGCACCGCCTTTAGCAAAGCGGTCATAGCGTCTTTTGGTAAGCTCGTCGGGTGAACCGTCAAAAGTTCCGTCGCAGCCCTCCATTGCCTGACAAACAAGTCGGTTGGGAATTTTTTTACCCGCAATTTCAAGCTCTTTTGAGAGAATTGAAATATCCTCGGAATAGAGCAAGTTTGTATTTAATTTTTCATTTTGTTCTTTAAAATCCTGATAGTTCAGATATACCTTACCTGTCACAATACTCAACTCCACATAATTTTGTAAAAAATAAGTTCAAGCCTTACATGCACCGCCGGTTCTGTCATTTTCCGTTTTGTCCGTAGTAGGCATTTTTGCCGTGTTTGCGTAGATAGTGTTTGTTGAGCAAATCCTGCTGCATAGGTCTTGAGTTTGGATTAAGTGCTTCCGTCTGAAGTGCCATAAATGCCAATTCCTCAAGCACTACTGCGTTGTGGACTGCGTTTTCGGGGTCTGTTCCCCATGTGAACGGACCGTGGGAGTGTACCAACACCGCAGGAATATCATCTGCCGCTTTATCCCTGAATGTTTCTGCGATAACATTACCCGTTTCAAGCTCATATTCTCCGTTGATTTCTTCGGTTGTCATTTTTCGGGTGCAAGGAATTTCTCCGTAAAAATAATCTGCGTGGGTCGTGCCGTATGCAGGTATACTTCTTCCTGCCTGTGCCCATGAGGTTGCCCATTTTGAGTGTGTATGAACAATGCCCCCGATATTCGGAAATTCTTTATATAATGCGATATGAGTAGGTGTATCTGATGAAGGGTTGTATCTGCCCTCCACCACATTTGAATTCATATCAACAACAACCATATCTTCAGCGGTCATATTGTCATACTCAACACCGCTCGGTTTGATAACAATAAGACCTTTTTCTCTGTCAATTCCCGAAACATTACCCCATGTAAATGTAACAAGTCCGTACTTCGGAAGTTGAAGATTGGCTTTTAAAACTTTTTCTTTCAGAGCTTCTAACATCTTCCCTCACCTCATTTTAATTTCCACGCAAGGTCATTGAGAAATAATTCTTTTTCTAAGCTGTCAACTGTTGTATCCTTGGTTATGTGGACAAATTCTATATCCATCATTCTTGCCCAATCCTTCATCTGCTCTGCCGTAACATCATAAGAAAGAACTGTATGATGTGCACCGCCTGCGGTAATCCAGCACTCAACACCGTCGGTAAGATTCGGCATTGCCTGCCACATAACTCTTGCGACCGGTAAATTCGGCATTGTCATAATCGGCTTTACACAAACGATATCCTGACAGATAAGTCTTAATCTTCCGCCCATGTCGACAAGCGACACAACTATTGCATCTCCTGCTTTACCCTCAAAAACAAGTCGTGCAGGGTCTTTTTCATTCATTCCTATTCCCAGATGATGTGTTTCTATTTTCGGCTTCTTGTCCGTTGCGGCAAGGCTGGGGCAAACTTCAAGCATGTGTGCTCCGAGAGAATACTCCTCGCCCTCGGCTAAATGATATGTATAATCCTCCATAAACGCAGATGCACCGTTACCGTTTTCACCCATAGCTTTCATTATTGCGGTCAGTGCAGAAACTTTCCAGTCGCCCTCACCGCCGTAGCCGTAGCCTTGTGCCATCAAATGCTGTGATGCAAGTCCCGGTAACTGCTCCATTCCGTAAAGGTCCTGGAATGTGTTTGAAAATGCCTTGCAGCCGTTTGCATCCATCATTTTCTTTATAGCGATTTCTTCCTTTGCCTGATAGCGGATTGCGTCAAGATTGTCGGTATTTACTTCATATTTCGTTGTGTAAATCTGCATAAGTGCATCAATTTCAGCCTCCGTTACGGCTTCCATTTCCTTGACCAAATCACCGACAGCCCATGTGTTAACCTGCCAACCTAATTTGGTCTGAACTTCAACCTTATCGCCCTCGGTTACTGCAACTTCACGCATATTATCACCGAATCGCATAACTTTCATATCCTTAGAAACCGCAACACCTACTGCAGCTTTCATCCAATCTGCTATACGCTTCTGAGGTTTTTCGTCTTTCCAATAGCCTGCTATTACCTTTCTCGGCATACGCAGACGAGCAGCGATAAATCCGTGCTCACGGTCACCGTGTGCCGCCTGATTAAGATTCATGAAATCCATATCAATATCTTCATCGGGAATTTCTCTGTTATACTGTGTTGCAAAATGGCAGTACGGCTTTTGCAGATTTGCAAGTCCGTTTATCCACATTTTTGACGGGCTGAAGGTATGACACCATGTAATAATTCCTGCACAGCTGTCATCAAAATTTGCCTCTTTTACGATATCGGTAATTTCCTTGTTGGTCTTTGCCGTGACTTTATAAATCAAAGGATAAGGCAGACAATCGGATAGTACCTCCGCCATCTCCTTAGCTCGCTTTTCAACTGTTTCCAAAACCTCGGGACCGTATAAAAACTGTGAGCCTACCACAAACCAAAAATTGTATTTCATCATTTTTCCTCCTGAAACAGTAAATCAATATTTAACACATAATTAAAACTTGGTGAACCGTCCTGCAATTTTATTTGCAATTTTATATATCGGTGTTTCCAATTCTTTCTTTGCATTTTTGAGTTCTTTCCTTATCTCTATCCCCTGCGGACAATGCTTTTCACACTTGCCGCAATCAACACAGTTTGAAGCTGATGTTGAATTTTTTCTTAAAGTTGTGCACATAAAATATTCCACAAGTGCCCAGAATTTATTTTCGGAATAGCGTCTGTTATATGCCGCAAAAATTCCCGGTATGTCAACACTTTTCGGACACGGCATACAGTAACCGCAACCCGTGCAACCGACTTTCATCTTTGAGTTGATTGCATTTACAACATCTTTGAGCATCTTTTCATCTGCTTCGGTCAATTCGCCGATTTGTGTTTCAGATGCGGTTTTTATATTGTCATTTACCATTTCAATTGAGTTCATTCCCGACAATACAACCGACACCTCCGGCTGATTGAAAAGCCACTTGAATGCCCATTGTGCAGGTGTATATTTCTTCTCGTGTTTTTCAAAAATTCTCTTTGCTTCATCAGGCAGTCTGTTGACTAATTTACCGCCGCGTAACGGCTCCATAATCACAACAGGCACACCTTTTTTATGTGCGTGATAAAGACCCTTTCTGCCCGCCTGGGAATTTTCGTCCATATAGTTATACTGTATCTGGCAGAAATCCCAGTCATAAGCATCAATTAAATTGCAGAACATTTCGGAATTTCCGTGATACGAAAAGCCAATCTGTTTTATCTGTCCGCTTTCCTTTTTCTCTTTTATCCAATCAAGTATACCAAGCTCAATCAGACGGTTCCATGTGTCGGTGTCTGTGAGCATGTGCATAAGATAATAATCGACATAACCGGTACGCAACCGTTTTAATTCTTCGTTGAAAATTTTGTCGAGAGCTTCTTTATTTTTTATAAGATAATGCGGTAATTTTGTTGCAATGTAAACTTTATCACGGACATTATTTTTTTCTAAAATTTCTCCGAGTGCCGCTTCGCTTCCCGGGTAGATGTATGCGGTGTCAAAATAATTTACTCCGCTGTTGATGGCACACATTATCTGTGCTTCGGTTGCTTTCATATCAGTTGCACCGAGATTTCTCGGGAAACGCATACAGCCGTAGCCCAAAAGGGACAATTCGTTACCGTATTTATCTGTTCTGTAAATCATGTTGATGCCTTTCAATTTATATTTTGTCAATATGCTCCTTGAACCAAGCAAGTAATTTTCTTTCTGTTTCAATGCAGGTGCCTGATACATTGTACCACTTCGCCGCACCGTCAACCTCATAGCCGCCGAAGTCAAATTCTTCTTCGGGTGTGAGATAAGCGTGAATTGAATTTGAGTATCCGCAGACATAGATACATTCTTCTTTGTAGCCTTTGTCTGCAAGCATTTTTTCAAGCTTATTGCCTGTTAAAGTGAGCAGCTCAAACGGAACAAAAACAAATGCCAATTCTTCACCGATTTTTAATATCTGCAACGGAACGGTTATATCATTTGATATACCTTTTTCTGTTCTTTCAAGCATTTCACGGAACCACTGCATATCACGAAGATGGAAGCGTTTGTTCACTTCTTCTATCGGTGTCGAGAAATATTTTTCTTCATAAAGCTTAACTTTTTCTTTAAGCATTTCAGTGTCGTCAAACTCTCTCATCGGCAGTAAAACAGTTTCATAAGCGGATTTTATTTCACCCTCAAGATATTTTCCGTCACCTGAATTTTCTGAAAACTTTTTAACCGGGTCTGCCAACTCTTTGCTGAGAATTTCCGTCATTTTTTCAATGTCTTCGCCCTTTTTCCATGTGGGGTTTATATCACCGCAACGACCCTGGAAATACATAAACGGAACTTCATCGCTTGAATAATCATTAAGTCTGCAAAGGAAGTCTGCTGAAAAATGCATATCTCTCTGCAACACCGCGTGGCAAGCTGCATGAGCAAAAACTCCGCAAACCTTTCCGTCACTGTTTTTAAAGACTGCCGCTTTTATTCTGCGGTCAATTATATCTTCACGGTTTCTGCGATTTACCGAGTGAATAAGCTTTTCGGGTAATACTGCAAATTCTACGGTACATTCAGTTGCTTTGTCCAATGCTCTTAAAGCCATATTTCCGCAGATTTCACCCATGTATGCGTAATAATCGGTATCAACAGGCATATCGGCTAAAATCCCCGATGCGGGTGCCGAATGTGTATGTATATATGAAAGTGACATATTTTCTCTCTTAATACCTGTCAATGCAGTAATCTGATCTGTCACTAAATTATAATATTTTGTATTAAGTCCTGCCGAGTCGATTGAAAAAATCAGATGTGTGTTTTCATCAGTTTTTACAGCACAGACCTTTACATGCAAATCATCACGGGTCTTTTCAACCTGACTCATTCTGAATGCGTAACCGTCACAATACTGACTTCTTGTAAATCTTATGATTTCATCTGCAAAACCAAATTTAATTTTACTCATAAGTAATCACTCCTCAGAGTAATTATACCACAGAGATTTAAAAAAACAATCTATTTACATTAAACATTTTATATGTTATACTTTGGCAAAATACAATTTTCGGAGGTGCATTATGAATTTGCTCAGAAATCACAACCGTTTCAGTTTTCTGTATGACGGAAAAAGTTTTACGGAATATAAATTCACAAAAAAACAAACTGAAAAAGATAATGTTATTACTACGGAATATCTCCTTGATGACGGATTAAAAATCACCAATGTCGCAACAAAATATCCTTGTGGTTGGGAGTGGGTAAACTATTTTGAAAATACTTCCGATAAACCTTCTTTGATGATTTCGGATATTTCCGACTGCGATATAAATCTTGAATTACCTCACGAAGACGAAACTGCTTTTTCGACTTTCATAACACCTTTTGAAGAAACAACACAGCTTTATTCTCCCGTGGGTTCGACCTGTTCAAGTGAAGACTTTTCCGTTTCTGTCGGTACGATGAAAAAGCAAGGTACTGACGGTGTTCTTAAACTGAATTCCACTGTTGAAATCACAACAACAAGCGGACGTTCAAGTGAAGACAAGGCACCTTTTTTTAATATTCATAAAAATGGTAAAGGATATATCATCGCAATCGGCTGGACGGGTCAGTGGTTTTGCAATTTCACACGTAACGCCGATGATGTTCTGATAAAATCGGGAATTATGAACACCGATTTCAAGATGTTGCCCGGTGAAAAATTCCGCACATCTTCAGTTGTTATTATGCCTTATGAGGGTGACGTTGTTTCTTCACAGAATAAATGGAGAAGATTTGTCAAAGAAAACTTTTCTCTCATCGGTAAAAAAGGCAGAGACTCTCACGGACCTCTTTGTGCTTTAATCTGGGGCGGACTTGAATCGAAAAAAGTTCTTGAAAGAATTGATGTTATCAATAAAAACAATCTTCCGACGGATTATGTCTGGATGGACGCAGGTTGGTACGGTGTTGATGCTCAACCCTCGCCCGATGAATTCAGAGATGATTGGTTTTTAACAACAGGTGACTGGAGAGTAAGTAAACACATTCACCCCGACGGACTTTGTGACGTTTCCGAAAAAATTCATTCTTCGGGCAAGAAATTTCTTTTGTGGTTTGAACCTGAAAGAGTATGTAAAACCTCTCCGATTATGAAAGAACATCCCGAATACTTTTTGCCTCACAGATTCCCTGACAGACCCGATCTTCTTCTGAATCTTGGTGACGATGAAGCATGGGAATACTGCTTTAAAACATTATCCGAAGTAATTGAAAAAATCGGAATTGACTGCTACCGTCAGGACTGCAACTGTTTCCCCTACGGTTTCTTCAGATATCAGGAATCAGAAGACAGAAAAGGTGTTCGAGAAATTAAATATATAAACGGTTTGTATAAACTGTGGGACGCACTTTTGGAAAAGTTCCCCCACCTTATTATCGACAACTGTGCTTCAGGCGGCAGAAGAATTGATATTGAAACTCTCCGCAGAAGTATTCCTTTGTGGAGAAGTGATGCACAGTGCTTTGCAAATTATCCGCCCGAGATTGCTCAATGCCATACGGTAAACTACGGCACCTGGATGCCTTATTCGGGTTCGGGTACAGGCAGACTTTATGATACATACCGCATCAGAAGTTCTTATTCTCCTGCTATGGCATTTGCTCACGGTTTAACCGAACGTGAAAACTTCGGTGAAAACGAAGAAGAAATCACACTGCTTAAAAAACACCTTGATGAATATGTTAAAATCAGGGATTATCTCACGGAAGATATGTATCCGCTTACACAAGTCAGCACCCGTACGGATATATGGTCGGCAACACAATATGACAGACCCGAAAACGGTGACGGTATGATTCAAGTTTTCCGCAGAGAAAATTCTCCGTATAATACCGCAAGTTTCAACCTCGGTAATATCAACACAAGTAAAACTTACACCTTCACCGATATTGATACAAATGAAGAAATTGTTTTAAACGGTAACGAGCTTATCACTAACGGTTTTGAGGTAAAGCTCAAAGAAAAACGCAGTTCCAAAATTTATTTATACAAAAGAGGTTTATAATGTCAGATTTAAGAAAAAGATATTTTGTAAGGCTTATTATGCGAAGTCTTGTTTTTGTTGCTTGTATCGTTTCATATTTTTTGCGTCCCGAGTGGTTTGACATTTTAAATAAGGGTCAGTTTTTTACAAAATTCTCACCCTTGCATCTGCTTTGGTTTGCTTGGATTCTCGGAATGATACAACAACTTGTTCCGATAAAAAAGAAGCTTGCAATCGGTTCGTTAAAACTTTTTAAAGAAAATTTTAAACCGTCAGAGCTTTTTGAAAAACTCAATTTCAAGCACCTTCAGAAACATGTTGTCACAACCACAAAAGCCGCTTACAAGGTATTTCTCCTATGGACGGCACTTATTGCGGTAATCGGTGTTTTATATCATTTTGATGTCATAAATAAAATCTGGCTTTTTATGTTTTCGGTCACCTTTTATGTCTGCGATCTGATATGTGTGCTTGTGTGGTGTCCGTTCAGACTTATCATGAAAAACAAGTGTTGTACCACTTGCCGAATTTTTAACTGGGACCACCTGATGATGTTTACGCCTTTGATTTTTATGGGCGGCGGCTTCTTCTCGATTTCACTTCTTGTTATGGCAATCGCGGCATGGCTTGTTTGGGAATTGTGCGTTATGCTCTACCCCGAACGCTTTTGGGAATATACAAACTCCGCACTCAAATGTTCCGAGTGTACCGACAAATTATGCACACAGTACTGTCAGAAGCTCCGTAAAAAATAATATATAAAACAAAAAGTTGTATCAGTACACCGATAAGTGTTGATACAACTTTTTTAATTATCTGAATGACGGTTCTTTTGCTTCTACCTGAGTAAATCTGCTGTCAGCAGGTGACGGCTCCGATAAGCTGAAATACATCTTTGCCGCTTTTGTAGTTCCGAAATCTCTGTTTGAACCCGTACTCTGCACCTTATTGAAAGCTTCGCGGAACATTGCGTTGTGAGCTTCTTCACGGTTCAGCAAGAAGTCGATTGTTTCCTTGACTTTTTTATCGTTTATCTGTCGGTAGAGGTATTCATACACAACCTTTGCTCTTTGCTCTGATGCAATATTTGAAAGAATATCTGCACATAAATCACCGGTAACACTTACATAATCACCTGTCCATGAATAACCCGATGCGTTTATAAGTCCGGGATTGAGCCCGAGGAGAGTGTGTGTCTGGATTTCACCTGCAGGTACTGTCATGGCATCAACATCATGTCCGTTGAGAAGATTTATTGTCTGTGCAACCATCTCCATGTGCCCTAACTCCTCTGCGGCAATGTCAAGAAACAAATCCTTAATTTCGGGGTCCTTGATTCTGAAGCTCTGCGACATATACTGCATAGCCGCTTTCAATTCTCCGTTTGCACCGCCGAGCTGCTCCTGAAGAAGTGCCGCATACTGCGGATTCGGTTTTTCAACTGACACAGGATGAAACAAAATTTTTTCGTGCTTAAACATAAAATTACCTCACTTTCAGTTTTATTGTTAACCGTGTGAGGTAATTTATTCTTATCTTATATTATATTTTCTCCTAAATCCCAGCAAAGTCTTGAGAGTATATATTTATCTCTGATGTCCTTTGTTGCAAGGAATGTCGTTTCATAGATATCGGAGCCAACGCCGATTTCGTCCATGGTTTTCGGGATTGAGAATTTATCCATCAGCTCTGCAATGTATTCAGATGACGGTAATTCTTCATCGATAATCTTTAAGATTTTATCCCAATTTTCCGTTATGATTTCAAGACGGTTTTTGTGTTTTTCAACATCATATTTTTTCTGTTCAGCTTCAAGTGCTATCATATTTTCCGCACCCTTGCCGAGGAATTTCCGAAGCTCCTCCGACCACAAATCAAAGCTGAAAGCTTCAACAGACTTCAAAGCTTTGTCAACATCGGGTTTTATGTTTTTAATTTTTTCATAAAGTTCAGTTGCAAAGAGTGTTCCCAATGCACACTGTATTCCGTGAAGCTCTGCGGGTGTGCCGAACTCAACACTTCTCATATCCCACAAGTGCGAGAAATAATGCTCTGTTCCCGATGCGGGTCTTGAGCAGCCTGCAAAATTCATCGCAACACCGCTTATTACAAGCCCTTCAAAAACCGCTGATACCGCTTCCTTGTCGCCTTTCAAAAGTCCGTCTGCATTATCAACGCATTTTTTCAGCGATTTTCTGACCAAATCAGCCACTTCTTCGCAGTAGTATTCGCCGACAACAATTTGTGCGATTCTCCACTCACAGATAGAAACATACTTAGCCAACATATCACCGAGTCCCGTTGCAAAAAGCTTGAGCGGTGCTTTTGAAAGAATATTTGTGTCTCCGATAATAACATCCGCACATTTGCTGTCGAGTGAGATTTTAAAGCCGTCTCTTGTCATAGATGATGTTGCCGATGCATAACCGTCCATCGACGGTGCTGTTCCGACGATGATGTAGGGTTTATTTGATACATTCGCAACAATTTTACTGATGTCATTTATAACACCCGAGCCGACACCTACAACCGCATCAACCAACATATCAATGTTCATTATTGCAAGTCCGACGCTTGTTTCGTCCGGGTGTAAATGTTCCTGATTGAATATGTATTTGTGAACGGTGATTCCGCCGTTTTCTAAAATCGCACAGACTTCCTCACCGGCAGCGGCATAAGTGTTTATATCTGCAATGAGATAAACCTTTTTTGCGGAAAATTTTTCAAGGACCTCGGGAAGCTGATTTATAACTCCCTCACCGACAATCACATCGGAATCGAAGCTGTGCTCCTTACCGCAAGGGCAAGGCTTTTTATTCATTCTGTCAAGTTCATGTATGGACATTATTTCACCTCTTTATGATATTAAGGGCGACATTCCGGTCGCCCCTACTGCACTATTTTTTATTAAGCAAGTTTGAGATAATTTTGTTCAGAGTTCCGTTTTGAGCGAGGCGATAGTATGTGAAATACATCGCCGAACGAAAAATGGTGCTATGGGCAAAATCAGCCAAACTATTCTTTTTCTTTCTTTAAGAATCTGTCAATCCTAATTCCCTGCAAGAAATCAAAGGGATATGAGAAAATCTTCAGTGAAAGAGCATAAGCTGTAACAACGGCAAGACCCATGAAGAATGTAATTCCGAAGAAATTGTCGAAAATATTCTGAAGTCCTGCTACTCTTTCAAACAATTCAAGCTCAATCATATAAAGGAATCTGTGGAGGATATAAACCTGAAGTGTTCTTGAGCCCAGGTTTGTGAAGAAAACCTTTATTCTCGGTACCCAGGCAAGGAAAGCTGCACCAAGTACGAGTGCTGCGATATAGAATAACGCTCTTGCACACCAACGCAAAACGAACGGCCAATCACGGACACCGGGGATAGCGATGTACTTATAACTGCAGGTAATAAGTCTTGTTGATAAGTCGGGAGCTATAAACAACGCTATTATACATATTACACCCGCCGCAACAGCTAAGCCAATCTTGGTTTTCTTTTCAAAAAGCTTTTCAATATGCTCCTGCTTCAGGTAATACCCGAGAAGGAAGAACGGCAAGTGGACAAATATTCTTGAAAGGCTTGCAAGATGTCCGACCTTTGAATCATAGCCTATCAATAAACCGATAGCAAAAGCACCAATCATCACCCATTTGGGGTCAAATCTCTCAATTATCGGAAGCAAAATATACCAAGCTATAAGGCACTGCAAAAACCACAGCGAGGATCTTGCGGACAATACGCTCAAAGATACATCGTCTATTTTGAAAACCGCTTCAAATACACCGAATGTAAGCTGTGCTGCAAGGTAAAGAATGGTATATGTTACGGGTCTTTGTACCTTGATTACACCGGATTTGATATAACTCTTTGCGAAAAATCCCGATATGAATATGAGTGTAGGCATGTGGAGAGTATTGATTATAACCCACAAAGCTTTAATAATACCGTGTTCCTCTTTAAAAGGAGAAATAAAGTGTGCTAAAACAACAAGTGTTATAAGAATATATTTTGCATTGTCAAAAAAATATTTTCTGCCTTTTGCATCCTCATACGGATTAACGGCAGGGAGTCTTGTTCCTTCCATTCTCTGCACCCTTTCTGTTATCTGTTATTTGCTTTCTTTTCATCAAGCATTTTTTCCATTTCCTCAACAGACATATTCTTATATTTGCCGAGGTCATACTTATAAACAAAGTGGTGTGATTTTCTCAATGTTTCGGGAGGCATCTTCATATAATTACCGAAGTGGCAGATGAGATAATCTTCCCAATGATTCATGGTCGGGAATTCATAGCCCTCAAATTCCATCGGTACTCCCTCGCCCCAATATTCAACGGGGAAGCGTTCCTGTTCATAGGTATAAATACTTGCGGGAAGACATACCCATGTTGAAGTTTCGTTGCAATCATATTTTGTTGCCCATTTATGCCACATCTTTTTGATGAACCATCTGGGTGTCAGCTTGCAGATAAGTCTGCGGAAATACACCCTTGTAACCGCTTTTTCAAATGTGAATACGGGCATTCTTCTTGCCTGCTCAAGCATTGCGGTTCTCCAGTATTTGCACTTCTTTTCGTGCTCAAGTCTTAATGCATCATCATCGGGACAACCCTCAAGCGCCAATATATCAAGGAATATTCCGCCTTTTCTCCAGTAGGTATCAAAAGCTGAATCCTTGTACTCGATTCTGTTATGGAAGAACGGCTTGCAGTCCTGGTCCATTACATATTCATCGGGCAATTCGGTTTTTGCAATCTGCAGGAATTTTTCGTAATCGGGTCTGGGCATTGTGATATCCATATCATCATCCCACGGAATAAAGCCCTTGTGTCTTATACCGCCTAAGATTGTTCCGCCTGCAAGATAATATCTTAAACCATGCTTTCTGCAGATTTTGTCGAAATCAAGTGCGATTTTCAAAACCATCAACTGAATTTTTCTGATGTCGCCGGGGTCAATCTCAACAATCTTTTCTTTGGCAAGTCTTTTTCTGCCGCTCATTTTAATTTTATCCTTAAGCACCTTGATTGCTCTGAACGGCAATGCAACAAGCTTTCCGAAGATATTCATATCCTTAAAGGGCTTTGTGTACCAATCGATTACACGCATGGCTTTCTGAACAATCTTGAAATTCTTATATCTGAAAAGACGCATATTTTCAAACATAAAGAGCTTGAAGCTGTTGAGAATTGTTACACCCATCGGGCTTTTTGCGGTAAAGTCTTCCGAAAGGTCAGCTTCCATGCTTCTTGTATCCGCAAGACCCTTTGAAATTTTCATCGACTGTGAAAGGATATATACTACTCTCTTTTCATCAAGTACTACCCCGGGTAAACATTTTGCAATATCCTGATAGGGTGTTTTGCATACTGACAACTGGATTACCGCATTCGAGGGTAAAAGCTTTGACTTTTTAAGATTTGCCTGACATTCTGCGGAGTTGTTACCGTATTCTTTCCAAACAGCAAGTCTGGGTGCAACTCTCTTGTAATCAACCTTTGCAAAAAGGTCGTTTGTCTGATAACCGTCTTCTATATCCTCAACAGATACCTTGTTTTCAACAAGTGCGGCAATTGTTTCGTCAGCAGTAGCTCTGTCCATAAAAAATTCTTTGATAACTGCCGATATACCCGCACTGTCAAGTGTCTTCTTCGCTTTTTCTGCAAGGTCCGTATATCTGTCATAAATTTTATCGAGCTTCGCTTCATAATCAGCTTCGATTTTTTTGAGTGCTTCGAGCCATTCAGCCGCTTTCTTTTCACGGTATGTCGGCTCTAAAAGCTTGCGGACTTCCTGAGCATAATCTCTGCGGTTTTTCTCGTCCATGAAATATTCAAGGTGAGCTTCAATTCCTGCAACATCTGCCGCATTGAGCTTTACTGCCGGACCCTCGTCCTGTGAATAATCCGCATCATAGAGTACCATCGCAGGAATACCTGCACTGATGCTTTCCATTGCAGTTTCGGGCATGTGGAGTAAGTGTGCATAAGTGATTGAAACATCTGCTTCTCTCAAAGCTCTTAAGGGCTTCAACACCTTGTTTTCTATTGTGATGCAATCTGCAAGATTTGATGTTTCAACATCTTCTATAAGCTTTTCGAGTGTTGCTGTCTGTCGTACACCCTTATAGATAACTATCTTGAGTGTTGAATCGGGGTATCTTTCGTGAAGTCTCGAAAATGCAGAAATAACGGTTCTTGTATTTCTGCCCGCATAGGTTGTGTAGAAAACGATTCTTCTCTGACTTACATCTGCAACACCGACTTCATCATCAAAATACGGGAAATAATACGGCTGATAAACAGCGTTTACTCCGATAGCATTGAGCATCTCTGTTTCCTGCTGTGACATTGATACGACACAATCCGCATTCTGAAGCATATATAAAGTTTCTGCTGTCTGTTTTTCAACACCACCTGCTACGGAGATAAGCGGAGATCTGTCCTGATAAATCACTATACATCTTCCGAGCTTCTGTGCCGCCTGGAAAAGAAAGTAAGTTTTTTCATAAAAAGCACCGCAGAAAACGACTGTCTTCGACGGAATTTCACCGAGGATTTTATAGAAAGAATCTGCAAGGGTATAACCCTGATTCTCATAATAGTTAAGGAAATGTCTTTTAACTTTTTCGTTACTGATATAGTCATCACCCGACGGTTGAGCGTAGGTGATTAAATCCACTTTTTTACCTTGCTTTACAAAAGCATTCATCAAGGACGCAAGTGACTGCGAACCGCTCGTTGCACGCAAGGAATCGGAATAAAAAACTATTGAATTTTCATCCCACGATGTAAAGTTTTTGCTCATCAGAATTTTTCCTCCTAAACTAAAGCAAAATAAAATAAAAAACCATTTTATTCTACCATATATACATTACTTTGTCAAACATCGTAACATTGTTTTTGTTATCATTTTATCCAAAATACCTGATAAAAAAGTTGCCGGAAAAATTCCGACAACTTTTTTGCAATTTTCATAGATATTCCTGCTTGGTAATCATTTCAACTCTACAATCGTAACGCCGCTTTCGCCCTCACCGAATGTGCCGAGGCGGAAGCTTTTTACAAAGGTTGAGCCTCTGAGATATGACTGTACCGCACTTCTCAATGCACCTGTACCCTTGCCGTGGATTATGGTAAATTCGTTAAGACTTGTACGAAGTGACATATCAATGAATCTGTCGACCTCCAAAATAGCTTCATCGACCGTCATACCTCTTAAATCAAGACTTGATTTGACCGCCTGGGGTGCGGATTCCGTTCTACGCATTGTCGGTGCAGATTTTTTGGGAGCTGATTTCTGAACTTTCTTTTCAAGAAGTCGGAGTTTTTCAAGCTTGATACGCATTTTGACCGCACCTGCCTGAACTTCTACATTATTATTTTTATCCGCAAGCTTTGTAACCGTCGCCTGCTTCTGTAAATCATAAATCAGTACGCTGTCTCCGATTTCCAAGGGTCTCGGCAGTACATAATCTCCGTCGTCCTCGTATTCAATAATCGGGTCGGTCGCCTGACCGATTGAGTCAAGACCTCTTTTCATTGATGCCTTTGCACGACGAGCCAACTCGCTTGCATCTTTTGCCTGTTTCTGTTCCTTACGGAATTTTTCAATTTCCAAAAGCAATGCATTTGCTTCTCTTGTTGCCGCCTGTGTGATTTTCTGTGCTTCAGCTTTTACTCTTTCAAGCTCTTTTTCTCTCAATTGCTCTGCTTCGGCTTTTATCTTTTTAGCCTCTGCCATTTCGCGTCTTACTTTTTTTAATTCTATCTGTGTCTGCTCTTGCTTTTTCTCCATTTCACGGCGTGTTTCTTCTAACTTTTCAACTACTTCTTCAAAACGGGTTTTTTCAAGTGAAATATATTCCGCCGCTTTTTTTGTAATTTCTTTATCAATACCGAGTCTTTCGCTGATTGCAAAAGCGTTCGATTTACCCGGCACACCGATTAAAAGTCTGTAAGTCGGTCTTAATGTATCAATATCAAACTCGCAGCTGCCGTTGATTACTCTCGGTGTGCGGAGTGCATATTCTTTCAATTCCGCATAGTGGGTTGTTGCTGCGATTTTTGCACCCTGATTGTGGAGCGTTTCAAGTATTGAGGTTGCAAGTGCCGCACCCTCGACGGGGTCTGTACCTGCTCCCAATTCGTCTATCAGCACAAGGCTTCGTTCGTTTGCAACTTTTAAAATATCTACTATCGTTGTCATGTGTGACGAGAATGTCGAGAGTGATTGCTCGATACTCTGCTCATCACCGATATCGCATAAAATTTCATTGAATACGGAAATTCTGCTTTCATCTGCAACAGGGAGCATCAGTCCGCACATTGCCATTGCGGATAAAAGTCCGAGTGTTTTTATCGCAACCGTCTTACCGCCTGTGTTGGGACCTGTGATTATGAGTGTATCAAATTCTTGCCCTAAAGATATGTTTACGGGCACAACCTTCTGAGGGTCGATAAGCGGGTGTCTTGCTGATTTGAGATTGATTTCGCCGTTGTCATTTATTATCGGCATACTTGCTTTCATTTTATATGCAAGCTGACCCTTTGCGAAAATCACATTGAGCATAACCGCACTTTCGTAGCTTCTTTTTATACTGTCTGCAAACATACCTGCCTGCGATGATAAGTCGGCAAGTATTCGTTCTATTTCTTCAAGCTCTTTTGATTTCAAAACCCTTATTTCGTTATTTGCTTCAACTACTCCGATAGGCTCAATAAATACTGTTGCACCGCTTCCCGATGTATCGTGCACAAGACCGCTGATGTCAGCTCTGTGCTCGCTTTTTACGGGAACAACATATCTGCCGTTTCTCATTGTAATTATACTGTCCTGAAGATATTTTGAGAATGACGCTGAACGGGTGAGTTTTTCAAGCTGGTCTCTCACCTTTGATTCCTGAACACGGATTTTTCTGCGGATATCTCTTAAGGTCGGAGATGCGTTGTCGGACATTTCCTCGGGTGAAATTATCGCCGTTGTGATAGCTTCTTCGAGGAATTTGTTAGGCATAAGATTATTGAAATATATATCGAGAACCGACTCGACACCTGAATTATTACTACGCCAGGTTACGATACCTCTTATTATTTTCAAAACAGATGCAATATCTAAAAGCTCCGTCATATTAAGAACACCGCCCGTCTCGGCACGGCTTAAAGCGTTATTCACATTTCGTAAGCCACCGAATGACGGTCCTCCGAATTTCGCAAGAAAGGTATATGCCTCGCTCGTTTCCTTAAGCAGATTTTCCGCAGATGATTTTGACACCTGCGGCACTAAATTCAAGGCTTCTTCCTTTGCATCGGGACAAGCGGTCATATCCGCCAACATTCCCAATACTTTATCAAGTTCTAATGTTTTAAGATGTTTATCCATATTCTTTTTCCTTTTTATACTAATCCTCTGTAAAAATCGAGTGTTTTATACTTTCTGCCTGTCAGTTGTATAAGATATGTTTCCGTTATGTAAGAGAGTGCTTTTGCTCCGTCCTCCGACAAAGAAAAGTTGAATATTTTCTTCGGCTCGGAATAGCAGATATGCCTCATTGCCGTTATTACCCCGATGCCCGTTTCGTAGCCGCTTTTTTTGCAGTCCGAACAAAAAAGCTTGCCCGTCTGAATGTTGAAATACATCGTGTCGCTTTCAAATGCTCCGCAGTCATCACAAGCAACCAATGACGGCATATATCCGATAAGACTCATAAGCCGAAGCTCAAAAACTGATTTAATAATCGTCTGTGTGTTTTTGTTGTTACAAAGAAGATAGAGGGAATTAAGCATCAGCTTTAAGATTTCTTCCGCATTGTCTTCTTCGGGTGCAAGCTCACAACAAAGCTCGCAGAAGTATTGTGCAAGAGATATTTTTTCGATGCTTTCCCGCAGTGAGAAAAACACCTCTAAAGGCTCTGCTTCGTCAATTATGTAACTATCCCGCCCTTTGTAGATAGAAAGGCGGGAATAGGATAACAGTTGAGTCGAGCTCAACAGTCTGCTTTTTATTCTGTTTGCATTTCGCACAAAGGAGCGAATGATACCGAAATCAGCAGTTAATACCGTTACCAGACGGTCGCTCTCGCCCACCGTCTGCTCGCGTATAATCAACCCCTCTGTGTTCAGTCGCATTTACAATCTCCCTGTATTTTAAATAGTCCTCAATTTTTCCGCTTTCAGCAAACTTGTTCCAATGATTTTCCATAACGCACGCCTCCGAAAAGTAGTACGATTATTGTTTGCTGATGTATATTTTTTATCTAAACCAAATTATGTTATTAAACACAAAACGAATGGTGTTGAATCCGTTATTTATAATAGGTGTGGACAAAGTCCACCCTTCGTTTTGCGTTTTGCACTTTGCACTTTGCATTCAAATAGTGCTCTGGGCAAATATAGCCAAACCGTAATTTTGAGATAAAATCGTTCACAGTGCTGTTTTGAGCGAGGCGATAGTATACAGATACATCGCCGAACGAAAAATAGTGCTGTGGGCGATTTTAGCCAAAATTTTTTAATCAAGTCCGAAGTTGTGGATAATTCCTTCGCGATTACGCCAGCCGTCTTTGACCTTAACCCAACACTTAAGGTTTATCTGACAGTCGAAAAATCTTTCCAAATCCTGTCTTGCTCTGGTGGAAACTCTTTTGAGTGTTGCACCCTGCTTGCCGATAACGATACCCTTGTGACTTTCTTTTTCGCAATAAATTGTAGCTTCAATATCTATTAAATCTTTGTCTTCTCGTTCTTTTAATTTTTCTATTCCCACCGCTATGCCGTGAGGTACTTCACGGTCGAGTGAGCGAAGAAGCTTCTCTCTGATAATCTCCGCCGCAATAACTCTTTCGGGTTGGTCTGTGAGGGTGTCCTCATCAAAGAAAAATTCCGACTCGACCGATAATTTTTTAAGCTCAGCTTTCAGCTCGTCCATATTGTCGCCTTTTTTGGCGGATACGGGAACGATTGCTTCAAAGTTATATGCAGCCGACAACTCGAGGATATTTTTCATAAGCTCCTCTTTGTTTTCGAGTGTATCAACCTTATTGATTGCAAGGACTGTCGGGATTTTTGCCCTCTTGACTTTTTCAATCAACTCTTTTTCGGTTTCTCTGATTTCATCACCGACTTCAACCACAAAAAGGCAGGCGTCAACATCTGCGATGCTGTCACCTACCGCCTTTACCATCTTTTCACCAAGCTTTGTTTTAGGCTTGTGAAAACCCGGTGTGTCGGTAAAAACAAGCTGTGTTTCGTCTTCCGTGAGTACGCCCATTATTCTTGTTCTTGTGGTCTGCGGTTTATCCGAAACTATTGCAATTTTCTGTCCTAAAAAATGATTTAATATTGATGATTTACCGACATTCGGTCTGCCGATTATTGTTATAAACGCTGTCTTTTTCACGTCGTCCCGCCTTTCTTCTATAAAGCACCATTTTTGCACGAAAATTTATTTACATCTTATCCGACTCTTTTGGCAGGGTGGTTATTTACACGAAAGTTTTTCTGCTATTTAATTACAGATTTTTCATTTCATTAACCAAGTCGTTTTTATTTCCGTTAAACAAAATGCCTTTGATGCCAACCTTTTCGGCACCTTTTATATTCTCTGCTTTATCGTCTATGAAAACACATTCATTTGCATTAAGGTTATATTTGTTCAACAAATATTGAAAGATTGGTTCATTGGGTTTTGTAATGCCGATCGGTCCTGAGAATACAAGACCGTCAAACATATCCAATACGGTTTTTATTTCCGTGTTTCCGTGATAGTTTTCGGCAAAGTAAATACTTATATTTGAAAGTAAAAACAGTTTTTTTCCGTCTGCTTTCAGTTGAGCAATCAACTCAACCATATCATCTATCAACGGTAAGTTCTCATACCAATGTTCATACACATTTATCGCACTGCTATGTAATCTCTCAGGCAAACGACTGCGTATTCCTGCTATAACTTCTTCATCAGTTATCGTTCCCTCATCGAGCTTATCCCAATAAAGCAAATCGAAAACCACATCGGAAACCAATTGTATATCTTCTTTATTTTTTACATATTTGGCAGTCATATATTCAGGTTCAAAATGAACTATGACATTGCCAAAATCAAAAATATAATTTTTAATCATTAAAAATCCTTTTTTAAATATATTTACTCTGAAAATCTGAAAACGGTTCTGTGGTTGGTTTTGTAAAGCTAAATTGTTGCTTTGCAACAGCTAAATTATTTCATAGCTAAATTTCACTCCGTGAAGCTAAATTAAATTCGCATATAGCGTGCGTAAGCACATTTAGCTCCGTTAGGAATTTAGCTGACGACAGTCAATTTAGCTCGCATTAGCGAATTTAGCTGTAATTGCTTCGCAATTACTCCTCGTCCATATAATAACTGCCGTTTCTCTTAAGCCCCAACTGTGTCAAAACTGCTTCTTCTTTTTCACGCATGTGTACCAACTCCATGCCGCCGCTTTCGTGGTCGTAGCCTAAAAGATGAAGCATTGAATGTACGGTCAGAAAACCAATCTCACGCTGTAAAGAATGGTCATACAAATCAGCCTGTTCAAAAGCTTTTTCCATGCTGATTACTATGTCGCCTAAAAGCTTTGCACCTGTATCGGGATTGATATCATATTCACCATTCTCGCCCAGGGGGAATGAAAGAACATCGGTTTCTCTGTCGATATTTCTGTACTGACTGTTAAGTCTTTTGATTTCTTCATTGTCGACAAATCTTACGCTGACTTCTGCCGATGAATTGAATTCTTCATTCACCAATACTGCGGTACAGCACCTTCTGACAAGCATTCGTACACCTGTGGGAATTTTAACAACATTCTGGTCATTTGTTATGATTACTTTAGTTTTTTCACTCATTTTCTTCTACGCCCCTCTTCTGATTTTTCATACGCTTTAATTATTTCCTGTACTAATCTGTGACGGACAACATCTTTTTCCGTAAATCTTACCGTTGAGATGTCCTCTATGCCCTTTAAAATTCTCACGACCTCAACCAATCCCGAGCGTTTTCCGTCGGGCAGGTCAATCTGTGTAATATCACCCGTTACGACCATTTTGGAATTGAACCCAAGTCGTGTCAAAAACATTTTCATCTGCTCGGGTGTTGTGTTCTGTGCTTCGTCGAGAATGATAAAGCTATCGTCAAGTGTTCTGCCTCGCATATAAGCCAGCGGTGCTACTTCGATGTTTCCTCTTTCCTGATATTTCTGAAAATTTTCCGCACCGAGCATATCAAAAAGTGCATCGTAAAGCGGTCTTAAATATGGGTCAACCTTGCTTTGCAAATCACCCGGCAGAAAGCCCAATTTCTCACCTGCTTCAACTGCGGGTCGTGTCAGGATAATTCTGTTGACTTCTTTTGCTCTGAAAGCCGTTACCGCCATTGCAACCGCAAGGTAGGTCTTACCCGTACCCGCAGGACCTATGCCGAAAGTCACCGTATTACTGCGGATTTCTTCAACATATTTTTTCTGACCTAATGTTTTCGGCTTCAGCGGTTTTCCTTTTGAAGTTATGCAGATACAATCTGCCGCCATAGTTGCAAGCTTTGATTCGCTGTCATCTCTTACTAACGATAAGACATAACGCACATTCTGCTCGGAAAGATTTTCACCTCTGTTGATAAGCATTAAAAGTCCGTTTATGGCTCTGACACCTTTTGCGACATTCTCCGCTTCACCCGTAACCTTTATTTCGCTACCCCTCGAAATTACTGTTACACCAAATTCCTTTTCAATTACCTTGATATTTTCATCAAAGCTTCCGAATAAGCTTACCGCGTGCTCCATGCGGTCCACATTTACAATCTGCTCAAACATTAAATTCGGATTCCTCCCATAAAGCATTGCTTTAGAACATTATAAAAATATACATTATATTTTACCACATTATTTTCATTTTGTCACTATAAAAATGTAAAAAATAATTAAAATTTTATTTGGATAAGCGAAATAAACTGTTAAAAACACACAGTTTTTAACATCTGGGCAAATATAAACGAAAAAATAACCTGATATTGCAAATCCGGTATATGTCGTTAACAATATCAATCGGTAGACAAAAATCGGAATATGTGGTATGATGTATCAGTCTTTATGTTAAAATATCGGAGGTTAATTATGAAAAAGGTTCTTAAATTTTATACCGATTCACCGCTTATACTTCGCATTGCAATCGGTCTTGTAATCGGTGTCTGTCTGGGGCTCTGGGTTCCTCAGGCAAGCTTTATTACGGTATTCGGTGACATATTTGTCGGTGCATTGAAAGCTATTGCCCCGATATTGGTTTTTGTCCTTGTTATTGCATCGCTTGCATCTGCGGGACAAGGTATCGGAAAAAGATTTCGCACCGTTATCATATTCTATCTTTTGAGTACATTTTTAGCTGCAGGTGTTGCGGTTATTGCAAGCTACATCTTCAAGGTCACAATTCCTCTTGCTGATGCGGCAGAACAAGCTGCACCGGCGGGATTGGGTGAGGTTTTCAGAACTCTACTTTCCAATATGGTCATGAATCCCGTCAAGGCAATTATTGAAGGCAATTATGTCGGTATACTCACATGGGCGGTTGTTATCGGACTTGCTTTGAGAGTAGGTGCAGGCGATAAGACCAAGGAGGTTATGACCGACATCTCAAACGCAGTTTCAAAAACGGTCGGTTGGGTAATTCAGCTCGCTCCTTTCGGAATTATGGGTCTTGTTTACAGTTCCGTAAGCGAATACGGTCTTGATATTTTTGTAAACTACGGTAAGCTCCTTGCTGTTTTAGTCGGTTGTATGCTTGCAGTTGCACTTATAGTCGACCCTGCACTTGTTGCAATCGCACTGAAGAGAAACCCCTATCCTCTCGTTTTAAGATGCTTCAGAGAATCAGGTCTTACCGCTTTCTTCACAAGAAGCTCTGCTGCTAATATCCCCGTAAACATGAACCTCTGCGAAAAGTTAGGACTTGACAGAGAGTATTACAGCGTTGCAATTCCCCTCGGTGCTACAATCAACATGGACGGTGCGGCAATCACAATCACCGTTATGTCTTTGGCGGCTGCTTTCTCACAGGGTATCAATGTGAACATCTTCCTTGCAATCATTTTAAGCTTCGTTGCAACCTTGGGTGCTTGCGGTGCTTCGGGTGTTGCCGGCGGTTCGCTTTTACTTATACCTATGGCTTGCTCACTTTTAGGTGTCGGTAACGACATCGCAATGCAGGTTGTTGCGGTAGGCTTTATCGTCGGCGTTGTTCAGGATTCACTCGAAACTGCAATCAACTCCTCGGGTGATGTAATCTTCTGTGCAACCGCTGAATTCAGAGAATGGAAAAAGCAAGGTAAAAAATTACCGTTCTGATTTAAAAAACACAAGACAGTATCTCTTTCGGGATACTGTCTTTTTTTACTTTATTCGGTTTTATATTCAAAGCAAAGCGGTCTGCGGATTTTTAGCATCCCTCACCTTATTATACTGTTCCTGTTACGGTTACTACTGTAACACCCGGTGTTGCCGTCCATGCACCCGTTACGGGGTCCTGAGTATAGGTTGCGGCAGGCACTGTAATTGCACCCGGTACAGTTGCAAATTCACCTGTTGTTTCGTCATAGGTGTAAGCGGTTGTAGGGAGGATTACTCCGTCAACCGTTACCGTGATATCTGAAAGAATCGGGTCAAAGGTATCGGTGATTACAAGGTTGTCAGTTGCCTCTGCCGCAGTGTTGCCTGTGTTCTGAATTGTAAAGGTGTAAGTCAATTCACTGTTTTCTGTTACGTTTGTCGGTGAAAGTGCCTTTGTTATTGTGAGTACGGGTTCGTCGACAACTGTAACTGTTTCTGTTGCAGTAATCGGAGTTGATATTCCGCCTGCAGTCAAGGTTACTTCGTTTGTGATTGTGCCGCCCGATGCTAAAGGTGCAAAGCCGTTTGCATCTGCTTCATAAACGAGTATCGCATTACCGTTTGCAGGAATTGTGATACCTGTAAATGTCAGAGGGTCAGTTGATGTCGGAACAGGTGCGGGTTGCAAAACACCGTTCTGATAATAAGCCACCGAACCGTCAACATAATCAAGCGGTGTTACTGTTGTTGCATCAAAAGCATATTCGCCGAGGTTGTCCGTCACTGTTACACCCGTAAACGGAACTGCACCCGAGTTTGTTATGCTTATGATATAGGTTATATCATCATTTGCGGTGTACGTGTCAACAAGCGCTGTTTTGGTAACTGCAAGAACTTCGACGATATTACCTGTTACGGTATTGGAATTTACCGTTGTGCCGTTATAGGTCAATGATGCCTGATTTGTAAAAGTTGCCATCTGTTTCTTCCTTTCTTCTGTATTTGAGGCAAGCCTCAATTTATAATATGTCGAAGAAAGAAAACTGACACAAAAAAGAAACCTGCCGTGGCAGGTTTTTATTTAACAACATTATATGGCCAGTCGATAATCCCGCCGAACTCTTTTACATTTGTATATCCCAAATCCGCCAAAGTCTGCGATGCAATTTTGCTTCGTCTGCCGCTTCTGCAATATACAAGTATCAACTGATTTTTGTCGGGCAATTCTTTTTCTGCACGGTCTGAAATTTCATATTCAGGCACCATTACTGCGTTTTCTATGTGACCCTCATCATATTCAGATTGGGTTCGTGCGTCAATTATAACATAATCTTTTTCGCTGTCCATCAGCCTTTTTGCTTCCTGCGGAGAAATCTGTTCATAAGAATTTTTCGCTTCGGTTGCATTGTCATTTTCATTCTGTTCAGAACATCCGACCGTGCCGAAAAGACTCAGAGAAATCATTAACAAAATTATCAGTCCTTTTAATTTTTTCACATTTATTTTCCCCCGATTTTATCTGCTTATTTTCAGACAATATTGTAAAGCTTATCCGTTTCTCGATTTCTGTATTCGTGCTTTTCGTAGTAGCCTATAAGCTCATTGTTTTCATCACGCAAGGCTATCATATAGACATCTTTGTTTTCTTTGTCATTTCTGAAAGTATAGACCTTGTTATTATCCTTACTTTTCCTGAACCAATCAAGAACTCTGTCAATAATTTCAGACGATTTTTTATTGTGACAGGCTTTTATACTCTGCCCTGTCAGATCTCTGCGATAGCGGTTTATTGCCGATGGATTCATATACACAACAGTCGACTCCATATCACAGATAACCACAGGAGCCTCGTCTTGCTCCAATACACTTTTAAATAATTTATTTATCATATTGTTACCTCCTATGACCATATTGCCATTGCGAGTGTGCCCACAACCATAAGTGCAAGACCTATAAAAGATTTTATTGTGAGCTTTTCTTTAAAAACAAAATACGAAAACGCAACTGCAATCACTATACTCAATTTATCAATCGGTACAACTACGCTGACAACACCATTCTGAATTGCATAATAATAACAAAGCCACGATGCACCTGTCGCTATACCCGAAAGAGAAATAAAACCTAACTCTTTTTTATCAATAGTTTTGAGGGTTTTATGCTTGCCCTGAACAAGCACCACCACCCAAGCCATAATTAAAACAACACAGGTGCGGATTGCGGTACCGAGATTTGACTCGACGCCTGTTATGCCGACCTTTGCAAGTATTGATGTCAATGCGGCAAAAACGGCTGCAAGAACCGCATAGAATATGTAGGATTTCTTTTCTGATTTTTCTTCTGTTTTCTTCTTTTCAATCATCAGGAAAATTCCGATTGCAAGAAGCAAAGTACCTGTTAGCTTTACGGCTAAATTTTCGGTTTCTCCGAATAAAATAATTGCAAGCAAAACTGTCAGAAGTGTGCTTGATTTGTCAATAGGCACAACCTTATTTACATCACCCATTGCGAGAGCTTTGAAATAACATATCCACGATGCACCCGTAGCGAGTCCCGAAAGTATCAGAAACACGAATGATTTTGTTGATATGTCGGTTATTGTATTTTGTGAGCCGACGACAAAGACCATCACCCACGAAAACATAAGTACCACAACTGTACGCAATGCGGTAGCGACATCGGAGTCCGTTTTTTTAATTCCGCATTTTGCAAGGATTGATGTAAGTCCCGCAAACACCGCAGACAATATTGCAACAATTATCCAGTTCATTCTCCGCATCTCCTCTCACATCTTTTGCAAAGTATATCACACTTTTTTACAAATGTCATCAAAAAATGAAAAGTTTCAAAAGAAAAAGGGCGACATCTGTCGCCCTTAATCGGGTGTGGGCTTTGCCCACCATTAATTCTGCATTTTGCATTCTGCACTCTGCATTTATCTTTGAACTCTGCCTGATGCGTCGCCGCCTGCTAATTTTTCAACCTCTGCAACAGATACTCTGTTGTAGTCGCCCTCAATTGAGTGCTTGAGTGCTGATGCTGCAACTGCAAATTCGATTGCTTCCTGACTTGTCTTGCCGTTTAAAAGTGCATAGATAAGTCCGCCGCCGAAGCTGTCGCCGCCGCCTACACGGTCAACGATATGGAGATGATATGTCTTTGAGAAGCAATAATTCTCGCCGTCATAGAGCATACCTGCCCAATCATTATCACTTGCGGAAATTGATGTTCTTAATGTGATTGCAACCTTTTCAAAGTTGAATTTATCAGCAAGCTGTTTTGCAACTGACTTATAACCGTCGTGGTTGAGCTTACCGCCATAGATATCTGTGCCTTCTGCTTCAATGCCGAAAACATCTTTTGCATCTTCTTCGTTTGAAATACATACATCAACATACTGACATAAATCTGTCATAGCTTTTCTTGCTTCATCTCTTGTCCAGAGCTTACCTCTGTAATTGAGGTCGCAGGAAATTTTTACGCCCTTTTCCTTTGCTTTGATACAAGCCTGACGGCAGATTTCAACAAGGTTTTCGCCCAATGCGGGAGTGATTCCTGTGAAGTGGAACCAATCTGCTCCTTCAAAAATATCATCCCAGTCAAAATCCTCGGGTTTTGCTTCCTGAATTGCGGAATGTGCTCTGTCATAGATACATACAGAACCTCTCTGTGATGCACCCTTTTCGAGGAAGTATATACCTACTCTGTCGCCGCCTCTTGTGATTTTTGTTGTGTCGACGCCGAAACTGCGAAGTGAATCAACTGCTGCCTGTCCGATAGCGTGCTTGGGAAGCTTTGTTACATAAACGCTGTCCATTCCGTAGTTTGCAAGTGAAACAGAAACATTTGCTTCACCGCCGCCGAATGTTGCCTGCATCTGGTCATTCTGGAAAAAACGGTAGTATCCGTTGGGTGCCAGACGAAGCATAATTTCACCGAAAGTTACTATTCTTGCCATTATCCTCTTGCCTCCTTAACTATTTCAACTGACTGTTTGCATAAGTCGATAATTTCATCCCATTTATTATTCTCAATAAGGTCTGCTGTAACCATATATGAACCGCCGCAAGCACAGATAACAGGTGCGGAAAGGTATTCCTTGAGGTTCTTTAATGAAATACCGCCTGTGGGCATAACTTTGAACATCGGGAAAGGTGCTGACATTGCCTTGATCTTTGCAAGTCCGCCCGACTGCTCTGCGGGGAAGAATTTGATGATTTCAAGACCTAATTTGTATGCTGCGTGATAATCTGTCGGAGTTGTGCATCCGGGATAAATCGGAATGTTCTTTTCCTGACAGTACTTGACCAAATCAACATCAAGTCCGGGAGATACAATAAATTCTGCACCTGCCGCAATTGCCTTGTCAACCTGCTCTGTTGAAAGAACAGTACCTGCACCTACAAGCATTTCGGGGCAAGCTTCTTTCATAAGTCTGATTGCAGTATCTGCTCCTGCCGCACGGAATGTAACCTCTGCAACGGGTACTCCGCCTTCACACAAAGCCTTTGCAAGCGGTGCTGCATCTCTTTCGGGATTTGATAATTTTATAACCGGTACAACACCGATTTCTGAAATTCTATTGTTTACTGTTGACATCTGTTTTCTCTCCTTTTTGAATCGTCCCATCTTTGTTCTAAAGTGCACTCTGTTTGCACGAAAATACATTTACATCTTGCCTAACTCTTTTGGGAAGGTGTATGATTTGCACGAAAATTTGTCTTTTGCCCAAATTAAACGCCTGAATATGCGGAGAAGCCACCATCTACGGGCAATACTACACCTGTGATAAATCCTGCTGCATCGTTGTTGAGGAGGAAGAGAAGTCCGCCTTCAAGCTCGTTTGTTTCGCCGAAGCGACCCATGGGAGTTGCTGCAAGGATTTTACCTGTTCTTGCTGTCGGTGTGCCGTCATCATTCCAGAGAAGCTTTGCATTCTGCTTTGTTGAGAAGAAGCCGGGTGCGATTGCGTTTACACGGATACCCTCTCTTGAGAAATGGACTGCAAGCCACTGTGTGAAGTTTGAAATAGCCGCTTTTGCACCTGAATATGCAGGGATTTTTGTAAGCGGTGTATATGCATTCATTGAAGAAATATTGAGAATATTGCAGCCCTCTCTACCGACCATCTGTGCAGCAAAAGCCTGTGTCGGAATAAGTGTGCCGAGGAAGTTGAGGTTAAATACAAAGCCTACGCCGTCTGCAGCAAGGTCAAAGAAGCTCTTTGTGTCTGCATCAATGTCGCCTGCTTCGTAATATTCCTTATCTGTTGTTGCTTTGGGATTGTTGCCGCCTGCACCGTTAACGAGGATATCGCAAGGGCCGAGGTCAGCCTTGACTTTTTCTGCAACCTCTGTGCAGATTGCTTTATCGAGTACATTGCAAGCATAAGCCTTTGCAATTCCGCCCTCTGCTGTGATTTCATCAGCAAATGACTGTGCAGCTTCATAATTCAAGTCTAAAAGTGCAACCTTTGCACCTGCACGGGCAAGTACCTTTGCAAAATATGAGCAAAGAACTCCGCCTGCACCTGTTACAACTGCAACCTTACCTGTCAAATCTGTATTTAAAACATTCTTGTTCATTGTTAATTTCCTTTCCGTTCTAAAAATGGGTGTGGGTGAAACCCACCCTTCATTCTGCATTTTGCATTCTGAATTCTGCATTAAAATTTATAAAACGATTTATTTTAAATTTTTCTCTACTGCCTCAAATAAACCATTGATATATGCCGCACCTAATGCTCTGTCGAAAAGACCGTAGCCGGGTTTGCCTTCTTCGCCCCAAATCATTCTGCCGTGGTCGGGTCGAACATAACCATCGAAGTTATTTTCAACGAGTGCCTTTACGATTTCATACATATCAAGACTTCCGCACTTGGAAAGATGTGCTCTTTCTTCAAATGAGCCGTCGTCCATAACCTTGACATTGCGTATATGCATAAATGCGATTCTGTCCATTTCGGCATACTTTCTTACCATTGCAACTGTGTCGTTTGACTTTGCACAACCGAGACTGCCTGTGCAGAAGCAAAGTGAGTTAGCCGGACTGTCAACAATCTTTAAGAATCTGTCTAAATTCTTTTCATCTGTGATAATTCTCGGAAGACCGAAAATCGGATACGGCGGGTCGTCGGGGTGAATAGCCATTCTTACACCGCATTCCTCTGCAACGGGGATAACCTTCTTGAGGAATTTTTCAAGATTTGCCCAGAGTCCTTCTTCGCCGATTTCGCCGTAAGCTGTGATAAGCTCTCTGACCTCTTCCTGAGTGTAGCTTGAATCCCAACCGGGAAGATGAATATCGTCCTTTAAGGGGTCAAGACCTCTCATCTGGTCCCAATACATGACAAGGCTTGTTGAACCGTCAGCCGCTTTTTTATCAAGCTGTGTGCGAGTCCAGTCAAATACGGGCATAAAGTTATATGTTACGCACTTAACTCCGTACTTTGCACAACGGCGGATATTTTCGCAGTAAACATCGATAAGCTCATCAACATTTTCTCTGCCAAGTTTAATGTTTTCGTGAACGGGAATTGATTCAACAACATCGAATACAAGTCCGTTTTCTTTACATTCATCAGCCATCTTTTTGATGGATTCTTCGGGCCATACTTCCCCGGGTTTAACATCATAAACCGCAGAAACGATAGAACGCATATCGGGAATCTGCGAAATATATTCAAGTGAAATCGGGTCATCTTTACCGTACCAACGGAATGAAAGCTTCATTTTAAATTCCTCCAATTATAATGCTATTTTTAAAATTATCGGCAAGACCACTGAAATCAATGCCGTTATTCCCAAATTCTCAAGAAGTACACCTGCTCTTAAAATCAGACAAGGTACTATAAAAACAACCTTTGAGATAAAGCCTGCTTCGGAAATGCACAATGCCCAGAAATTTTCCACGCTGTTTGCAGACGGAAAAAGGTTTGAGGCAAAACAGATACCGAGATACATGAACACAATGCACATAATAAATATCGGGTCAAATCTGCCTGTTATCGGGTTTATGGGACCTACATCAAAAATGCAGAGCGAAATAATCGCACTTCCCAAAAAGCCTACGGCTCCCGCAAGCTGAAAAATAAATATTGAAAGATTGAAAACCGCCGCTTTTGCAGGGAACAGAAACTCTCCGTGAGGATTGTGACCCTTGATTTCATCATAGGTTAATTCTTCAAAATCCTCGGGGGGCTCAATTTTAAAAATTGCACAGAGTAAAAACTCAAGCATTTTTCTGACAAAAACTGCAGGGTATGTCAATATTCTTATAAGTGAATAGATTTTTTCCATCAGCTCAAATCACTCTCCCCGTCTAAGAATATATCACTCAGATTAAGGTCGCCGAGCTTATATCCCGTAACCTCTTCGGAGTTGGGTATCTTCAGACTTTTTGTGAAGTCCGTAATTCTTTTTTCGAGCTTTTTATCAGATGCTTTTATTGAAGCAATCCAAAGTGTATAAATCATGTCAATGCTCTTGCAGTTGTTAAGGTCTGAAGTATAAAATGAGCACAACGATAATGCTGTTCTCGCGTCGCCCTCAAGCAGACCGAGAATCAGTTTTTCTCTGTCAAGCATCTCTGACGGTACATCATAATCGCGATACTCGTCATAGAGCATACCTGCCCTCTGATATTCACCCATCAAACGATAAATTTTAATTCTTAATGCCCTTGTTTCTTCGTCATCATTGTCAGGACAAAGTCTCAGTGCCTTGTTAAGTTCGTTGTTTTTAATCAATGCCTTTGTGCCCGCTGTGGCATAAAGCCATTTTTCGTCAGGTGCGTTCTTTTCCAACGCGTTATATGCCGCAAGAACAGAAGCTGCACTTTCTTCAAAGGCTTGCGTCGCGAGCAAATGAAAATACAAAACCAGATATTCGGGATAATCGGGATTTTCTGCGGCTATGCTTTCAACCGCCTCGTAGGCCTGAGAATAATCCTTCGAATCAAAATAAACTGCTTTTCTCAGTTCGTCGTAAGCTTCAGCAAATATTTTCGCATTGTCAAGATATTTCACCGCTTTTGCGGGATATTTCGAATCAGGATAATACTTGTCCAGCAATGCCTTACATTTAAGCGGACCGTTAGTTTTTTCATAAACCTCTATTTTTTTCCAGAAATTTTTATCGCCTGTTCTGAAAAGAGGTGCGACTGAGTTTTTCGTATCAACCAGCTTTTGTGCAGCATTAAGCTCATCTAATGCCGCGGAATAGTTTTCTTCTGCAATGTGGGTATTTCCTCTGTTTATTACGGTTGTTATTTCACAATTACCTGCAAAATAGAAGATTGACGCAACAATTGCGATAAGTGCAATAATGACGGTGAAAATCGCCGCTGTCATTCTCAATGCATATTTTTTCGCAATCATTTTAAGGGTCGCTTCATCAAACTCAAGCACTTCTGCGTTATTCAAAGCTTCGTTCACACTTATCACCTCCATCGACACTACTCCGATTTTCATATATATACTGTTATTTTATCACAAACAATCTGTCTTTGCAATTATAAAAAGGAAGAAATTTATTGAAAGTTTGCTAAATGCAATAACAAAACCCGATCGGAACTCTGATCGGGTTTAATCGCCTAAGCTTTTTTCTTTTTTGACATTTTTATTGCCGTCGCCGCTATTATTACTAATGCAACTCCGCTGCCGACAATGATGGGTAAAATAAGGTCGTGAATATCAATTCCAAAAAGCTTCGTTGCGGAAAAAATTACATTTGCATCTTCAAAATCACTATTACCCTCATCAATTTTTATTTTGCTCCATGCAGCTTCATCGCCGTCAAACCGGATATCAACGAGCTCAGCACAACCTTTGAAAGCATTTTTGTTTATTTTTTTAAGACCGCTTGAAATTTCAACCGTTTCAAGTGCAACACAACCTGAAAATACATTTTCTTCAATCGTTGTGAGCTTTTCGGGAATTAAAATTTTTGTAATTCCGCTGTTGGCAAATGCGGATTTTTCAACGGTTTCGACGGTTGAGGGAAGTATTATTTCATTTACAATCGAGCAGTCCTTGAAGGCTTCTTCGGCAATTTTGGTGACGGGTTTATTTTCGAGTATTTCGGGTATAGTTACCGAGCCTACGGTTTCGGGATCGCAGTATGTCACCACTACCGTGTCGCCTACCGTTTCATAAGCAAAGCTAAGAAGATTACCCTGCGAATCCTTTTTAAACTCATATTTTTTCGGAGCAATCGTCGCGTTATCAAGCTCTGTATTTCCGCGACATATTTTTACTGCTTCAAAATCAGCACTGGTACCTCCGTAATTTATTTCTTTCAAACTCTTGCAACCCTCAAAGGCAAAATCACCTATCTGTGTCAGGCTTTTTGGAATATTCACACTCTCGAGAGCCGTGCAATGTATGAATGCTCTTCTGCTGATTTTTGTAACTGAATCGGGAATATCTATGCTCTTGATGTTTTTACAAAAATCAAACGCATCATCAGCGATTGTAAGAGTGTTTTCTTTAATTTTAATATCACCCTTTGCAGAATCAGCAACCTCAATCAGATGCTTTCCTGCATAGAGTGCATACGCTTTCCAATTGGATTTATTTTTATAAAACTTCGTTTTGTTTAAAGCATCATTACCTATTGCAACAACGCTGTCGGGGATTGTAATTTTATTGATATTTACTGAATCCTTGAATGCACCCGACGCAATTGTGACAGTTCCGTCTTTAACCTTGAAATTGCTTTTAACCGAAGCCTTTGTTCTTATAAGATGATTACCGATATAGAGTGCACCGTCCTTCCAGTTTTTTGCATCGTTGAAATATGCGGTGTCGGAAAGTATGTTGCACTCAATTGAAACGGGAGCATCGGGGATTGTTATTTTTTTGAGACCGGTACATTGCCAGAAAGCAAGAAATCCGATACTTCTGACTGTCACGGGAATTGTGATGCTTGTGATACTTTTACAATTTTCAAAGGCCTGTGCACCGATTGCCGTCACGGTACGACCCTCGATTTTTTCAGGTACTGCAATTTCTCCCGATGCGTTCTTTTTGCAATCAATTATTGTTATTTCGTCAGAATCGCTAATCTGATATTTAAAATTTTCATAATCTTGTATCTGAGTTTCCGCCGATACAAAAGGTACGCTCATAATAATTACAGATAAAGAAAAAAACAACGCCAATATCCTTTTCATCAAATCCCCTCCAAAATAACTTTCGTTCATTATATTGAATTCGGGGAATTATGTCAAGGTTGGAGCTGTTTTATAATTCCTTGGAATTATTTAGTTTTTTTCTTTTTAACAACCACAACAATAACTACTGCAACTACCGCCGTTAAAACAACTGAACCGATAATTATTCCGTAGCGTTTAAAGTTCTGCTTTTTGATAATTTTAACGACTTCTTCCTCAACGGAGCCTTCGCTGCTGTTTGCGGTACCATTTTCGCCTGCATCAAAGCTTGCAGAGCTTGTTTCGTCGGGAATTGCGGGAATGTATTCTTCCATTTTTGCATTGTAATGAATATTTGCATTTGTAAACCACTCATTATGGGTTGCTACGGTGATTTTTTTCCAATCTTCTTCAGTGCCGCCGTAATAAACATCCTGCAATTCTTCACAGCAATAGAACGCATACTCGCCGACTTTTTTAAGTGACTTCGGGATATTGATTGATACTATGTCAACACACTCATTGAACGCACTCTCACCTATTTCCGTCACGCCCTCGGGAAGTACAATATTATATAAGTCCTCGCAATAGTCAAATGTACCGTCGGGAATAACAGTAAAATGGTCGGGGATTTTTGTGTCACGAAGACTTTCACAATCCTTGAAAACTCTTTTTCCGAAGCTTTCAACAGAATCGGGAATTATCGCCTCAAGCATTTCGGAGCAATCACCGAAGGCACCGTCACCTATTGTTTTTACACCCTCGGGAATATTGATTTTCTCGGTACCTCTGCAGGAATTGAATGCTCTTTTTTCTATTGTAACGATTGTATCAGGCAAGACAAATTCAATAACACCGATAGTATCAAAGAAAGCTTCTTCGCCGATTGTTGTAACTTTCAAGCCCTCAATCTCAGACGGGATTTCACAAAGTGTCGGGATTTTGTCCGTGTGACCCGTGATTTTTACTTCGCCGTTTTCAACAGTATATTTCAAAAAGTCGCCGTAGGCTTTTTCCTCCGCTGCAAAAGCCGACAACGGCATCAGAGAGAGTACAATTATAATCAATGAAATCAATGTGCAAACTGTCTTTTTCATCTTATTCCTCCGAATTATTTTTCTAATTTGATTATATTTATTTTTCGAGTTGTTGTCAAGGAAATAATAGCTTGAAAATATAATTGTTTTGTGATAAAATAATCTCGCCAAACGAATTAAATATTTTTCCACTGTTATTGGGCGTGTGTTTTTATTTCGGTAAAAACGCAGTTTGTTTTGCATGCCTGATATGTGGAAATAAGTTCGTTTGGCGACAACTTAGAAGACTGCGTTTTTCATGCGTAGCTTCGGCTACGCATTTTTTAATTTACGGAGTTATACACAGCTCTCATTTGTTGTCACGCAATTTTATTAAGAAGCTGCCGGGGATTTTTTATTTATCCTCGGCAGCTTCGTTTTTACAGAAATCAGTTTCGTTAACAGGCATTTAACGATTAAAAATTGCTTTTGCAAAGATATTAACATTTTGTGAACAAACGGAGATTTTTCTTCGTTTGTTTCTTTTTTTGGAGAAAAACAGTTGCAAAACAGGGTATTAGTGCAGGACATCAAAGATAAACACTCAAAAGGAGGTTGGTGTGAATGACAGAAAGAGAAAAATTGTTTTGCAAATTCTATTCCGTTTTCAGGAATCCCCGCGAATCTGCGGCGGCGGCAGGCTTTGCCTTTGCTTCGTCAAAATCCGTGAAGCTGCTTGAACGAGCCGACATACGCAGAGAAATCAAACAGCTTGAAATAAAAAATCAGACAAGCTTTTCCGAGGTTGTGTCGGGTCTTCGACGATTGGCTTTCGGCTCGTCGGCTGATGCGGTCAAGCTTATTTTCCGCGACGAGATAAGCGACGATGAAATTGAGCACCTTGATTTGTTCAATGTTTCCGACATAAAGAGACCGAAAAACGGCGGTCTTGAAATCAAATTCTTTGACCGTCAGAAAGCTCTTGAAAGACTGCTTGAAATCTCCGAGCTTGATGATTCGTCGGGTGCTTCTTCATTTCTTACGGCACTTGAAAAGGGTGCGGGTGCACTCGGAGGTGTGATTTTCAATGAAGAAAAAGACTGAGTTCAAAACCTTTTCAAAAAAGCAGCTTACGGCACTTTGCTGGTGGTGTGACAACAGCCCCTACAAAAACCACGATGCGTTGATTTGTGACGGTGCGGTAAGGTCGGGCAAAACACTTTGTATGTCCATATCTTTTGTGACATGGGCGATGAAAAGCTTTTCGGATACATCCTTTGCTATCTGCGGAAAAACCATTGCTTCTTTAAGGCGTAATCTCATCACCCCCATTATGCCGATACTTGAGCAGTTGGGTTTTGAATGCAAAGAAAAGCTTTCCCGTAATATGCTTGAAATCAATTTTGCCGGCAAGAAAAATCTCTTTTACTTCTTCGGCGGTAAAGATGAATCTTCTGCAAGTCTTATTCAGGGTATGACCTTAGGCGGGGTTTTGTTTGACGAGGTCGCACTTATGCCTCGTTCCTTTGTTGAACAGGCTCTTGCCCGTTGCTCGGTTGACGGCTCAAGGTTCTGGTTTAACTGCAATCCCGAAAATCCGCTTCATTGGTTTCACGAGGAATGGATATCCAAAACTCATGAAAAAAACTGTCTTTATCTCCATTTCAAAATGGAAGACAACCCCTCACTCACCGATGAAATAATCCGCCGTTATAAAAGTCTTTACAGCGGTGCTTTCTATGAGCGTTTCATCGAGGGTAAATGGGTTGCCGCCGACGGACTTGTTTATCCGATGTTCTCTTATGAGTCCTCGGTTTGTGAGTTACCCCGCGATTTTTCGTCGTACTATGTTTCCTGCGACTACGGTACGGTCAATCCGTCATCGTTCGGTCTGTGGGGCGAATATGACGGTGTGTGGTACAGAATAAACGAATACTATCACGACTCACGCAAGCTCGGAGTTCAACGCACTGACGAGGAACATTATGCCGCTTTGGAAGAATTATGCGGTGACCGACAAATTGAGGCGGTTGTGGTTGACCCCTCCGCCGCAAGCTTCATCGAATGTATCAGGCGGCATAAAAGATACAAGGTTATTCCTGCGAAAAATGATGTGCTCGACGGCATCAGGCTTACCTCTGATGCATTAAAAAGCAGAAAAATCAGGTTCAGCCCCGCCTGTGTAAATTCTATCAAGGAATTTTCACTCTATCGCTGGGATAACAAAGCTGTTCGGGACGCACCGAGAAAAGAGCATGACCATGCTATGGACGACATCAGATATTTCGTAACAACAGTTCTGACGGCTCCCGACAGCTCATTTTTTGCAATGGTTATGGAAAGGAGGTAAATTTTGAAGCTGACTAAAAGAAAAAATCAGGAATACACTTCAGTTTTGCAAACGACAAAACGAAACTCGCACCCGTTTGCACATCTTGAAAACTACACTCCTCTGTCCAATCCCCAATTAAAGCTATTTGCAAGTCTCAGAGAAGCGGTGCCGATTATAGATGCCGCAATCTTAAAGCTTGTAAGAATGACGGGCGGTTTCAGGGTTGAGTGTAACAACGAAAAAGCGGAAAAAGCACTTACAGATTTTTTAAGGACTGTAAATGTCGGCGGTAATCAGTTAGGTATTGAAGCTTTTATTTCAAGCTATTTTGAGCAGCTTTTAACCTACGGCACTGCTTTGGGCGAGATAGTTATATCTTCAGACTCAAAGCCCGTTGCACTTTATAACGCATCGCTTGAAAACATCGAGCTTCAAAGGGCAGATAACGGTCTTGATATAGATATCTATATCACGGACGGCGGCAAAAAAACTAAAGTTCAATACCCCGATTTGGTGCTTTTGTCGGTGCTCAATCCTGAGCCGGGTCATGTTGAAGGCACTTCAATGCTCAAAGGTCTTCCGTTTGTAAGCTCGGTATTTTTGAAAATTGTCAATACCATCGGCACTAACTGGGAAAGGGTCGGCAATGTCCGTTTTGCAGTTACATATAAGCCTGTAAACGATGTCCTCGACAAGGCATTTGCCAAGGACAGAGCGATGCAGATTGCCGAGGAATGGGGTAACGCGATGCAAAGCGGTTCTGTCAAGGACTTCGTTGCGGTCGGTGATGTAGGTATTAAGGTCATCGGTGCAGATAATCAGATTCTCGATTCGGAAGTCCCCGTAAGACAGATGCTTGAACAGATTGTCGCAAAAACAGGACTACCGCCGTTTATGCTCGGTCTTTCATGGTCAACCACGGAAAGAATGTCTTCTCAGCAGGCCGATGCTCTGACAAGCGAGCTCGAAGCCTTCAGACGAATACTCACCCCGATTATTGAAAAAATCTCTAAAATTTTTCTGCGTCTTAACGGCTATGACGACAACTGCTTTGTGGTCTGGGAAGACATCACTCTCCAGGACTATGTTGAGCTGAGTAAGTCAAGACTTTATGACGCTCAGGCAGAAAGACTCGTATCTGAAACAAATATAAAGGAGGAAGAAGCTTGAACAACGGTATTACAAGTGTGAATATTTCCGATGAGGAATTAAGCCTCATCAACCGATTTACAAAATCGCCTATGGACAAGGATTCCGTTTTTACCTTCTCCGTTATTCTTTGTGACAACGAGGTTGACAGAGATTTTGAACGCTTTGATGAAGCTGCACTCAAGGTGCTGGCTGAAATGTTTGTAGGTAAAACAGGCATCTTTGACCACAGTATGAAAAGCGGCGACCAGGTTGCAAGAGTTTATACAACCGAGGTCCTGACCGACAACACAAAACGCACTTCTACGGATAATTTCTACACCTGTATCAAGGCTAAATGCTATATGCCGAAAACTGACGGCAATTCCGATTTGATTAAAGAAATTGAAGCCGGAATAAAAAAAGAGGTCAGTATCAGTTGCAGCGTTGATAACTCAATCTGTTCAATCTGCGGTACGGATACCAAGCACAAATACTGCGAGCATCAGAAGGGTAAGACCTATGGCGGAAAAATCTGTCACAGGGTATTGAAATGCCCCACTGATGCTTATGAGTGGAGCTTTGTTGCAGTACCCGCACAGAGAGCCGCTGGTGTTACCAAGGCTTATCACACAGAAAAAAAGGAGGTTCCTGAATTGGAAAACATTATAAAAAGTCTGAAATCCGTTGACTCGGAGCTTATATTGAATCGTGATGAGGCAATGAAGCTTTCAGATTATATCTCAGCACTTGAGAAGAAGTCACATGACGGCGAGCTTTTCAGAGAATCGCTCAGAAGTGAAACCGTCAAGTTTGCAAGCATTGCAATGCCCGATATGAAAAGCGGTATTATTGCATCTGCCTGCGACAAGCTTTCAACGGAAGATTTGATTGAACTCAAGTCCGTGTTTGAAAAACAGGCAGCGGAGAAAATGCCGCTTAAGCCCCAGTTTTCACAGTCAAAAACTACAATTAAAAACAATAACAATGAATTTAAAATTTAGGAGGAATAATTATGTCAATTTCTTTCAAAGGTCTCGGTGAAAATGTAATCACTTTCAAAACAACAAACGCAGTTGCAGGTGAGCCTGTAACTGTAAACGCAAACGACACAGTTGCAAAATCAGCAGCTGGCGACAGCTTCTGCGGTGTTGCCGCTTCTGTTGTTGACGGCTGTGCAGCGGTACAGATCAGCGGTTTCGTTGAGCTTCCCTATTCAGGTACTGCCCCGACTGTAGGCTACAACACACTCGTTGCAAACGGCAACGGCGGTGTAAAAACAAATTCAACAGGCAGAAATCTTCTTGTTGTTAATGTTAACACAACAAAATCAACAGCAGTCGTTTTGCTTTAATAAAAGGAGGAAAAAATAATGGCTAACTTTGATAATATTAAACTTGAAAAAGGTCTTTACACAACAGGCAAATCCTTCACATCGGCTTTAGAGGAGCTTGACCCCTCTGAAAATTATAAGGGTACATCTTTAGAAGGTCTTGACGCTTTTGAACGACAGCTCAAGAGATTTGACATCAGAGTCGGCGGTACACATTCTGATGTTGTTGAAAAATTCTTCAAGACAACCGATTCTGCCGCACTCTTCCCCGAATATATCTCCCGTGCAGTAAGACAGGGCCTTGAAGAGGCGAATGTACTTCCTGACATCGTTGCAACAACTACAAACATCGACTCTCTCGACTATCGCACAATCACATCTGTACCCGCAGATGACGACAAGGAATTAAAGAGAGTTGCAGAGGGTGCACAGATTCCGCAGACAGTTGTCAAAACTCAGGAAAATCTCGTCACTCTCCACAAGAGAGGCAGAATGTTGGTTGCATCTTATGAAGCTATCCGCTTCCAAAGACTTGACCTTTTCACGGTAACACTCAAGCAGATTGGTGCTTATATCGCCCGCACTCAGCTTAACGATGCTATCGCCGTTCTCAAAAACGGTGACGGCAACAACAACGCTGCTGCAACTACATCAGTTGCAACCGCCGGCACTCTCACTTATGCAGATATCGTTAAATTCTGGAACAGCTTTGACCCCTATGCACTCAACACCATCGTTGCCGACCCCGCAGTTCTTGAAAAAATCCTCAATCTCCCCGAATTCAAAGACGCTGCTGCAGGTCTTAACTTCCACGCAACAGGTAATCTTGTAAGCCCCATCGGTGCAAAGCTTGTCCGTTCATCTGCAGTTGATTCCGGCTCACTTATCGGTCTTGATAAGTCTTGTGCACTTGAAATGGTTGTTGCAAGCGACATCACAACTGACTTCGATAAACTTATCGACCGTCAGCTTGAACGAGCTTCAATCACAACAATTGCAGGCTTTGCAAAAATCTTCAACGATGCTTCAAAGATTCTCACCGTTTAATTGAAAGGCGGTTTTTAAATGACAAAGTGGAATGTGCTTGAACAACTCAAAAGGCTTATGCCGATGAATGAGGAAGCTGTAGAAAAAGCTATCCCGATATGCGGTCAATGCCTCGAAGAAATCCGTGGAAATCTTCGTGATGACGCGGACAAAGAAGATAAAAGAATTGCTCTTGCAGCGGCGGGACTTGCTTATTATCAGCTGATGATTGCAAGCATTTCCGCTGACGATGCGGTAACATCATTCAGAGCGGGTGATGTTACCGTCACTAAAAACCCCGTCGCAATCATGGAAATTGCCGCCAATATCCGTGACGAGGCATTGGCAAGGGCAGTACCCATTTTAAAAGACCGTGATTTTGTTTTCAGGCAGGTGGGTATATGAACTTGAAAACAAATTTCAGAAAATACGGCAGAGAAATGGTCTTGTGTAAAAATGACGGCTGGACTTCTGACAGATACTTCGGGTTCATTGAGCCCCTGAGATACAAAAATAAAATGTACTTAAACGGTATCAACACCGAAATCGGTTATGACAGTCAGGGACACTACCTCTATATAGGTCCTCCCGACCATGACCTCTCCGACCTCGACGATTCCTTTTATCTTGTTTCAGGCACGGATAAATTTATCATAGACCGTGCAGAAAGAGTTTATATGGGAAATCAGGTTTTCTATATTTGGGCAATAATCAGAGCTATTGTGGAGGTGGATTAAATGAGTGACGAAATTGCAATTTTCCCAAGTAAAATTGTCGACTGGTTATCCGAGCAAGAAAATCTTTCCGACATCACTTTCCTTTGTGAGTTTCCCCCGATTAAAAAAGCAAATCCCGTAAAAAAACCTGTTGTTGCGGTAGGCATCGAGAATATCACACTCAACGACCACTTTGATGAAACCGAACCGGGTGTTTTCGTTGAAAACGAGTACTGCCGCGACGCAAGAATCAAGGTTGAATTCGGAATCCATGTGCCGTTTTCCTCAGGCGGTACCGAATGTCACACCGTCTTCACAAGAATCATAGATTGTCTGACCTTCAATTCTGACCTCAATATTCTTGAATCAGGTTGCGGTCAGACTGTCTCGAGCAGAGATACCGGTGCGTTCGTCATGACTGCTTATGCACTTGTGCTGGCAGACTTCTGTCCCGCCGAAACCATCGAAGAAAATTATCACTCCTTCCTTGATAAAGAGCTTCTCTGCGGAAGTCATATCTCAAACACCGATATCCATGTAACAGCCGAGGATAAAACTTATTGGAACGGCATTGTAAAAACAGGTCTGTACCAAGGTACAAGTGCTGCTTCAAGAACAATCAACCTCGGCTTCAAACCGAAAGTGTTTTTTACCGGTGCGTTTGAAGTTTCTCCCGTAACCGTCGACTTTACAAATGAAAAAGTAAATGCGTATTGGGGCTTCGCCCTCGACAACGGCTATCGCACCATGGGTATTGAAACAACAAGTAACGGTGTTAAAATTTCAACAGGCTCCTCTCAGGACCTCTACGGTGCAACTCCGAAATTAAATGAATCAGGTTTACTCTACGCATATTTTGCGTTGAAATAATCAAAAAAGCAACCAATCAGGGGACGGTTCTCTGATTGGTTGCACACCTTAAGTATTACTTTATCTTTTTTATCAGATTATGTACTGATTCATATCGTTCGCTGTCACTTTTACAGCCTGTAACAACTGCGATATATTGTGTATTATCAATCCTTACAACCGCTATTAAGCAATTTCCTGCTTTGGCGGTTGTTCCTGTTTTTAAGCCGATTGCTTCCGGTAAATAAAAGCGGTTATCAGGTTGCAGCAGTAAGTTGGTGTTCTTCCATTTGGCGATTTCACCCGAAGCAAAAACAACTCTTTTACTACGACTTGACACTATGCTTCGTATTTCCTCTGTCTGAACGGCGTGAGCTGAAATCAACGCCAAATCATATACGGTAGAATATTGGTTTTCGTTATCCCATCCGTCAGGATTTGTAAAATTACTGTTTACCGCACCGAGTTCTCGGGCGTAGTCGTTCATCAACTCAGCAAAATACGAAACCGCCTCCGCATCATTCATATCTTTATTACCTGCAACCTCTCTTGCGACACCTACGGCAACTGTATACGCGGCATCATTGCCCGAACGCATAAGCATACCCGTCAGCAAATCCCGAAGCTTTAATCTGTGTCCCGGTTTAATCAGACAAAGGCTTGAGCCTTTGGGAACAATGCTTTGTTCTGTTCCGACCGTAAATATTGTATCCGCTGAAACATATTTCAAGGCAGTACAAGCCGTTAATATCTTAGTCAGGCTTGCAGGATAAATACGCACGGTTGATTCTTGTGAATAAAGACACTCCATGGTTTGGGCATTGTAAAGTCCTGCATAAGGAGCTGACATCGTATTCTGTGACATTACGGAAATCGGCATTGTTGTTGTCGAGAATGCAGTTGTTTCAATCTCCGTATAAGGTACAGTTGTTTCGATGTTTGGTGCGGTAGTTGTTTCTTTTCGGGCAGTGCTTGTTTCAGTAATAATCTGCTCGGAAATTTCTGTTTCCTCTGAAATTACTTCTGTCCTTGCCGCGGTTTGTATTTCCGCGGCAGTTTCATTGTATTCCTTTGTGCATCCTACTGACAAAAATAAAAATATATTGCAACACAAAAGACACATTATTTTAACTTTACACTTCATAAACATTGAACTTATCTCTTAAAAAGCTTACTCATAACAGCATTATCCGCTTCTGATAAAAAGAAGTGTTCAGGAACATATCCCGTACCCAGATTAGGTTCATAATCAAACGGTATGGAAAGTCCGTTTTTCAGAACGATTGACGCATCAATATATACAATATTTTCCTTATTCTTTTTGTACTCCTCGCGTGCATCATTGAGCCATTCGGGGTCTCCCGATACTGCACTTTCCCTTATATATGGCCTTAGTCCTTTGGTAATGTTTACAAATTTTTTTATATCATTTTTATCTGTTATGCTTCCCTTTTCAGTCGTGACGATAATCGCACCGTCAGGCTTTTTAACAGAATAATCAATTCGCTCTATATCCCCTGCGGAAGAAACATTAAAAATTTCGTAATTTTCATTATAGCTGTGACCTTCCTCTGCAAAAGTTAAAAAGTAAAACAAGCTGCAATGTCCGTTTCCTTTTACAATAATTACTGCCTCAGAATCAACAGGCTTGTATAGATACACTTCACAACCTGCAAGTGTCGGTTCTTGTGAGCAAGGAGTTTTCAAATCTTTTGAATCTCCGTCGATTTCTGTAATAACTCCCAGTTTTTTACCGAAATCGGATTTTTTCAAATACGGTTTGATGCCGTATTTACTGTAATCACTTTTTTTAAGCTGGGTATAAAATTTATATCCGTCTAAAGTTACATCAATATGTCTTAATTCGTCCTCGCCGAAGCTGTCCTCATCCGACGCTTTCGGTGTTGCCTCAAACAACGAAATTTTTATTTCCCCCGCGGTGATTTCAATTTGTCCTTTCTTTTCAGAGAAAGTAGTTTTTTCGTTATTGTTAACTGAGCTTTCCTTTTCTTTTTCTGTAGTTGAGCTGCCTTCGCTTTCAATGTCGGAAGTGCTGTTTTCTTTTTCATTTACCGATGTGGTTTTTACGGCATCGACAGAAAGAGTAATTTCCTCATCACCAATCACAGCAGGTATGCCAAGTGCCACTACTATCACAACAAAGCACACCGCAAGTGACGAAGCAACAATTATAAGTCTTTTCCTTTTCATTTTTTTGTCTTTAATATATTGTTCCCTGCGTTCAAACAAGCTTTTAATCATTTCTTCAGAACTCTTCATATTCAAAGCCCTCCTTTTCAAGTTTCGATTTCAAAGATTTTTTTGCCCGATACAAAAGATTCTTTATCTGCCGCTCTGTCTTTTTTAAAATAATTGCGGTTTCTTTATTTGAAAAGTTTTCAAAATATACAAGCCATATCACGCTTCTGTATTCAGGTGTAAGCTCACAAAGCATTTTGTTAAGCATAATTTTGTTTTCTTCTTTGATATAGGACTGCTCAAGATTTTCTTCCTCAATCGCAGAGCTTTCCGCATTTTCAACAGAAATATTATGTATTTTTGAATTATGTCTTATATGATCAACCGCTATATTTCTGCCTATGGCATATAGCCATGACTTGAATGTACTTTTACCCGAATATCTCGGTTTTTTCGTAATAAGTCGAAAGAAGGTTTCTTCCGTCAATTCCTCGGCAATGAAAATATTTTTAACATAACCGTTCAAATAAAGAATAAGTCCGTTTTTGTAACTTTCAACAATTTCAACTATTCCGTTATCATCACCGTCAAGAAAACGGCGGTAGCTACTTGCACCGTTATCCATTGACTACTCTCCTTTCCGGAGGGGTATCTTTATCCCTCTCACTTATTAGTCGTGTAAACATCAAAAAAGTCTCACATTTATTTTAACTTTTTTCACATATATAATAAATTCAGCCTGTCGGTCAAACCGGCAGGCTTTTTGTATAAAAATTATTTTTTAAGAAATCTTTTCCAATGTCCCGTGAGGTAGAAAATTGAAACTATTGTGCAACGGACGAGCTGGTCTGCTGCGAGGCAGATTTTGTACGCATAAAGCCCGAAGTGAAAAACATGAATAAGCAGGTAACCCGCTGCGACTCTGAATACCCACAGACTTATGAATGATGCAATCAGCGGTGCGACCGAGTCACCCGCACTTCGTAATGCACCTGAAATTGTCTGATGCGAATTGACAAACGGAAGTGATAATGCTCCGAGTATCATTGTCGTTGATATTATCGGATAAATGCTTGTATCGTTTGTGAACATTGATGCCATCGGTGTTCCGAATGTGCAGAAAATCACAACCTCGACACCTGCAAAAATAAGTGCACATTTAAGAGCCAATCTTAAAAAGCTTTTCGCTTTCGGAATATTCCCTTCGCCAAGAGCTCTGCCGAAAAGTGATGTGACCGCAATCTGTGAGGCTGCACCTGTCACCCATGCGAAGGATTCCATATTTGCTACAATCTGACTTGCTGCAATCTCGGGTGTGGAAAGCACCGATATTATTTTAGCCGTCAGCACCGCACCTGACTGGAGAACAATTTGCTCACCTGCTGCGGTTGCACCTATGGGCAGAAGTCTTTTTTTGATTAGCGGGTCAATTTTTTTGTTTATGCCGTATTTGAGATTGACTTCCGAATCCGCAAACAAAAGCACTAAAAGTGCAAACACAAATGAAATGAACTTCGATATTGCCGTCGCCAATGCTGCACCGTCTGCACGCATTTCAGGAAAACCGAATTTGCCGTATATCAAAAGATAATTCAGCACAACATTGCAAAGTCCGCCCGTGAGATTATATATCATCGGGGTCTTTGATACGCCTATACCTCGTAAAATCGCGGTAATATTAAATGTCATAATCTGAAAGAAAAAACCGTAAGCATTTATTTTGTAATAGCTCGCCGCAACCTCTAATACTTCACCGTCACCGCAGACGAACTGCATTATCGGTCTTGCAAAAACAATAGAAATAAGTGATGCTACCAACGCAACCGCAGTTGCAACAGCCATTGACTGCCACGCGACGGTACGCATATTCTTCTTTTCTTTTGCTCCGAAATACCAAGCCACCGTTGCCGTTGTGCCTATAAAAAGTGCATTCGATACACTTACAATAAGATTTATCGGAGCGACACATAGACCGACCGCCGCAACAGATACCGTTGAATTCGCCATCTGCCCGAGCATCATACTGTCTGCAAGATGAAATAACTGTGCAAGAACTCCCTCTGCCAATGCAGGAAAAAGAAGCCTGAAAAAATTACTTTTGTCGATTTTGTCAAGTCGCATTATATTTCACCACTCTTTTACAAAGACCAAAATCCGCTGAAAAATCAACGGATTACGATTTATTATTTCAATGTGAGCATAACGCTCTTTTGAGTATCCTCTGCAAGGTTGTTAATTCCGTAGAGGAATAAAACTTCTTCGATATCATTGTCTTTAACAAGTTTTGAAGCACTGCCAAGATAACTTCTCATATCTATCATATAAATCTCGCTGTAGTGCTCTGCCAAAAATCCTGCCGCACAGTGGGCATAGGAATCCTTTACAAGTAAGAGCTTTCCGCCCTTTGCATTTTTATTTGTTATTTTTTCATAAGCGTGTACGCCGTCAAGAAATACCGGATATTTGTCGACTTCTTTAAGATTTTCTTTGAAGAAAATTGAATCGGATATAATATCGCCCTTGGGGTCGGGGATTTCTACGGTTACTTTCAAATCTTTATTATGCCATAACTCAACTTTGTCGGGGTCTGTCAGCCAATAACCGCCGCTTGAATATGATGTGCCGTAAAAATCATCGATTGTTTCGATTTCGTATTTGTCAACATCTGTTGCAGTTATGCCTTTTGATTTTGCAAAAAGCTTATAAAGTTCATAGGAACCCGCCGATGTCAGATGATGGTCGGTTTTATAATAAAGCTGAGTATTTTTTGATGCAGCTTTAAAAGCATCACAGATTTCGATAAATTTAATATCGCCTGCAACAGCTTTTGCTTCATCAAGCCATTTTTTGTCCTTGTATTCTTTATGAAGCAAGGGCAATTTTTCATTCATGACATAACCTGTCGACGGCACAATAATTATGCTTGCATCGAGGTTATTTTTCTTTGCAAAGCTATCAAAATTTTTGATGTTATTTTTTATATTTTCAACATTGCCTTTCGTGGGTGCAGCGATAAGATAACCGTCTTTTCCGTGATAAAATCCTGCAACACCTGATGTACCGTTTGCTATGTTATAATAGGAGTTTATTCCGACGAATAAATCTCTCAACGGAAAATGGTCAGCGAGATATTCATCAATATCTTCCGACAGCTTACCGTCTGCCAAATCCGCAAAAGACCACTTGGGTATCTCTTTTAAATAACGCTTTTCATTGACGGAATAATCGGTTTTTGGCAAGACGAAAAACAGTACCGTTAAGACAAACATAACGATAAGGAAAACTATTGAAGGTAAATATTTTTTTATATTTATCTTTTTCATCTTTACCCTCCTATAGCAAAGTCTTCGACTTTGCAGTGAAATATCGGCAGAGCCGATGTGATATTTGCTTGGGAAGTGATATTTTGCCTGCGGCAAAGTGATATATTTGCTTCGCAAATGTTAAGGGCGTGCTCTGCCCACACCCAATTTAATTTCGCCTAAAATCTAAAGTATAAAAACGGATTATAGCTGTTATTTACTAACGATGCTACTGACAGTATTAAAACAAGTATTGTCGTAACTGTTTCTAAAACAAAACCGAATTTCATTGAAGAAAGCTTCAAGAAAATCTTTCTCGGCAACGGTGTGCTGACTAATATACCGACTATCATAAGCGGTAAATATGCGAGTGCATAGGTTTTTGCTTCTGCACCGATAAAGCCGTTTGAAAGTGAGAACATATTGCCCAAGAAGTTGAACATTTCACCGAGGTCGATGAAGTCAAAAATTACCCAGCCGACGACAATGAAAAACAGTGCATAGATATGCGAAAATACCGCCGGAATTTTTTTGAGAGCCTTGAGCAACACGAGCTTTTCTATAATGAGAAGTACTCCGAAATACAAGCCCCATAATATAAAATTCCACGATGCACCGTGCCAGAGACCCGTCAGGAACCATACTATGAGCAAGTTGAGAATCTGTCTTGCCATACCCTTTCGATTGCCGCCGAGAGGTATATATACATACTCTCTGAACCATGTGCCGAGCGAAATATGCCAACGACGCCAGAATTCAGTAATGCTTTTTGAAATATAGGGGAAATCGAAGTTCTTTAAAAATTCAAAGCCAAACATATTACCGAGTCCCCGTGCCATATCGCTATAGCCCGAGAAGTCGAAATAAATCTGTAATGTGAATGCTATGATACCCACCCAGGAGCCGAGCAAACCTGCATCGTCCATGGGTTTGATTGCACTCCACAATGCACCCATCTGATTACCGATGAGAACCTTCTTTGCAAGTCCGACTAAGAAAAGCTTCACACCCTTGTTGAACTGCTCAAAATTTTCTCTGCGGTTTACAAGCTGGTCTGCAACATCAACATACCGTACAATCGGACCTGCGATAAGCTGCGGAAAAAGACAAACATAAGTTCCGAATGCAACAAAATCTTTTTGTGCCGCACATTCACCGCGATAGACATCAATTGTATAAGACATCGTCTGGAATGTGTAGAAAGAAATGCCTATGGGAAGTGCAATTTCGGGAGCAACAAGGTTTGAGAAAAGCGGGATAATGCTGATTGTTTCTACAAAGAAGCCCGCATATTTAAAGAAGCCGAGCATACCGAGATTCAATGCGATATTGATGATAAGCAATGCTTTTTTCAGCGATTTATTTTCTCGCTTTTTATCTATCAATAACGCAAATGCATAGTTTACCGTTATGTTGAATATCATCAACAGAATATAAATCGGTTCTCCGTAGCCGTAGAAAACAAGGTTGGCAATCAGCAAAAATGTGTTACGCCATTTCCTAGGCAGAACATAGTACACCGTCATGACGATGCTGAGATATAAAAACATAAATACTAAGCTTGAAAATACCATGCGGTGCACCCCCTTAGCAAAGTCTGAGACTTTGCAGTGTTTTGAATCGTTCCTACTTTCTTCTGCAAGCATCTGTTATGCACGAAAGTTTATCTTTTATCGAAATCAACCCTTATATTCATCTTGCGACGAGTGATATTTCGCCTGTGGCGAAGTGATATATTTGCTTCGCAAATGTTATAGGTGCGGGCAAAGCCCGCACTTCGTTTAGTACTTTTTAAAAGTGGCTGTTATAAATTTCTTCCATTGTTTCTCTCTGCTGAGAAAAGAACATTGCGATATAATTACCTTTTACGATAATTGTTGTTGCTTCGGCGATTGCCTGACCTTTTGCATCATAGCCTGTCGCCTGGGCAGTTATTTCGTCAAGATGAATCTGAAGCTTTTCTGCAACTTCTTTTGCCGCCTCAGCATCAGATGCTTCAACCATCATTATTTCATCGGGGAAGATTTCATTTGATACCATGTATGAAGCACTTACCTTTATTTTGTCTGCTTCAATTCCGAAAAGTCTGTAGAATTCCTCTTTGTTGATTTCTATCGGGTCTGTTGCATTGGTTTTCTCATAAAGTTCATTTCTTATTGCAATCAAATCTACCGTTTTGGGTGTTGCGTCATCTGTTTCCGGTTTGCAGGCTGCAAAGCTCAACAACGAAATCATTACAAGTACGAGTGCTGAAATTCTTTTAATCATTTTCTTTTTTCCTCTCATTTTGAATTTGATAAGTGTCAGTTTTTTCCTCTGATATAAATCGAAAAAAGCCGACAATATCCGACCTTAAATATAGTAACACTTTTAAAAAATAAGTCAATAAGAAATCCTGAACTTTTTGTAAAAAAAGAGCCTGAAAAACATTGTTTTTCATAGCTCTTTAGTTTGTTTATTATACGGTGTGGCTATAGAGATAATCCGCCCAAGCCTGACAACCTTTGTCGAGGAAGTGTATTCCCATTATTTCGGGGTCACCGCAGTATTCAAGCGGTAGTGCTCCGTTTTCATCGCGGAGTGCAACCGCAACATCAAGATAATACCAGTTCTGCTCCTTGCACATTGCGGAAAGCTTTACATTATATTCATTGACAAAATCGTTTGTTATCTTCATTTTGTCGCCGTAAATCGGAGTTATCGACTGCATAAAAATCTGAACATCCGGTGAAGCTTCTTTTATTTGGATAACGAGCTTTTTGATGTTGCTCAATGTTGTATCAATACCGAAAGACGGGAGGTCATTCATGCCGAGCATTATATAAACCTTTTTGCGACCCGTTGCTTTAACTCCGTCGGGCACACGCATCTTTGTTCCGTTATATGACGGATGAACTGCGTTGTCGTCATAAAGACCCCAAAGACTGTTTATCGCACTAAGACTGCTTGATGTAAGGAATATCGCCTCACCGAGACAATCTGTTCTCAGGTCGTAAAGCGACAATTTATAGGATATTGAATCACCTACAAAAACAACATCGTCAAAATATGTCTTGTCGACTTCCTGTGTTTTCGGAACGAAATAATCTATGCCGGGTGAAGTTTTTTCATTAGGATCTATAGGAACTTTTGAGGTGGGTTCGGCTGCGGATACGGTTGGTTTTGTTTCCGTTTCTTTTACTTCTTTATTACCGCCGGTCAGCGTGTTTGCCGTCACCATCAGGACCATGCATATTAACCCTGCGATAATTTTTCTGAATGTTTTCATCCTTGCCCCACCTTTATTTTTCGTCCTCAAATATGATATAAAAATTGACGATATTTGTCAAGATGATTTTACAGGCAAATTCACAAGTTTCAAGCTAAATCCCACTCGTAATGTCTTAATGAAGAATCGACAAAAAGTGTGCCGAGCTGGAGTGTGTGAAGTGAGGTTCCGTCTTCTCTTTCTAAAATTGTAAGCCCTTCGCCCTCACCGCCGAAATTGTCAATCAGCTTGTACTCATACATTATTCTGTCAAAAAGTTTTGTGATTTCTCCGCTTTCAACATCAAGTGAGAAAACTGCTCTCGTCATATCGTTTGTGCCGAAATAGAGTTTACCGTTATAGTATTCTCCGCCCTGAATTTTTCTGATTTCATTTGTGAAAACATACTCACCGATGTATTCAAAATTTTCAAGCTTATACATGAAAATTCTGTCATGCTGTTTTGAGTCGCCCGCATAGGCAATTTTATTCTCGCCGTCAACTATAACCCACGGCACACCTTTTTTGTGCTGAGCGGTTGAAAGCTCATAATATGTACCCGTGAATTCTAAAGTATCCGCATCATAGAGAAGTATCAGCGGATGATTCCATTCCTTACTGTCCTCGACAGCGGCATAGATTATTCCGTCATAATAGCTGATACCGCCGATGTGCTTTGAGTTATATTTTTCTGCGATTTCATCGGGGATTGCCGAAAAGTCTGCCGCCAGAATTTCAGAGTTGTCAAGGCTTACTCTTTCAAGATAATTTTTACCGCTGTAAATCCATGCTTCACCGTCTGTCGTTACATCCTGTGAACGGGAAAGTGCTTCAACACCGAAAACTTCTGTTTGAGATTTATATTCATAAACCTCACCGACAAACCATGAGTTAACCGTTCCGGTAACACCTAAAAGTGTCGCTAAAATTCCTGCAAAAACCTTGTTTAAAATGTTAAGAAAAATTGCCATGTTCATTCCTCCGTAATTACATTTTCTTTTAACCATTTTGCAACGCCGTCAGCGTTGTTACTTCTGATAACATCAGTTGCGATTTTTTTGAGCTCTTCCGCCGCATTTTCAACGGCATAAGCTTCGTCAGCAACCTTAAACATATCAACATCATTTCCCGCATCACCGAATACAACCACCTTGTCACAACCGAGATATTCCTTGAGCTGTAACACGGCATTACCCTTTGACACCGACCTCGGCATTATCTCAAGCCATTGGCGTTTTGAGTAGAAATCCAAGTAAAAAAGACAATGATATTTTTCCTTTAATTTTTCATAAGCAGGCTCAAGCTTTTCTTTTTCATCAATACAGGTTATGTGGAAAATTTCTCCGTCAAGCAGTTCGTTTTCAGTAAGAACATTTCTGCTTCTTTCATCTTTCCTTGTGAGTATAAATTCTTTCACTCCCTCAGAAGATTTTTCAAAATTGTATGAAAATTTTTCTTGGGAATTTATAAACGAATATACAATCGGACAGATGTCATTTTTCAAAAGCTCTTTCAGTACGACTTTTATTTCTACATCAAAAAAGTTTTTTAAAATTGTACTGCCGTTTTTATCTGTAATCATTGTGCCGTTGTAATTTATCACGGGGTACGGAGTTTTAATACCGCCCGCAACCTTGTGTGAGGTATAATAAGACCTCGCCGTTGCGTAAGAAAAAATCATTCCTTTTTCAATAAGTGAATTTATAATTTCATTTGTGTAGTCGGATGTTGTTTCATCACTTTTAAGAAGTGTTCCGTCAAGGTCGGAAACATATAAAATCTTTTTCAAAATTATCTCCTTTACACAAATTTTTATTGAATTTTTCCATTTATAAAAGTATAATACTTATACAAGCTATTGTCAATAATTTTGGAGGTGAAGTTATGAACCGAGCAAGCATCAACGGATATTTTTCTGCAAAAATAAAAGAGGGCGATTTTGAAACAATCGCACCCGTAACATTCACAGCAGATTTCACTTATGAAATCGCTGACCGTTTCACATTTGACCGATTCTCTAACGGAATTGTTCCGCTTGATGAAATGAAAAAACAGCTTGTCTCCGCACTCAATACAATTTTAACAAGGGAATATTCTGTGGCAACACCGCTTGCAAAAATTGAGGATATTTCAAAGGATATTTACAGACCTCTGATGAATCATGCTGTTACAAAATGGGATATAATCTGGGGAATAAAACTCACCTCTGCCAAATTAACTTATATCAGCGTAAGTCAGGAAGTCAAAGACAAACTTCCGAAGAAAAAATCATGGTTCAGGAAGTAAAAAACTTCACATTACTTTTAAATTGAAAATTCAAATAAACAATAAGAATTTTTATATTGACTATAAACATTACATGTGATATAATTCCCTAAAATTTTTACTTTTTGTACGGAGGTATATTTATGTTCACCTCTTTATTCAAAAAAATTATATCTCCCGAAAGCACGATTGTCGACACGTTTTTTGAAAACTCCGACAATTGTGCGAGAAGTCGAAGAAACGTGTTGTTCACCAACGTGCTTTCAAGCGTAATTACTCCTTTAAGCTCGGGAATTTATTTTACAAGTCTGATGCTTGCGATGGGTGCAAGCGAATCGTACATAGGCTATGTCACCGCCATACTTTCATTCAGCGGATTGTTTCAGGTTGTATCACCGCTTATTTTAGAAAAACTTCCCCGCCGCAAGGGTTTTCTTATTACTGCAAGAATACTCTACTATTTTCTGAGTATTGTTGTCATAGGTGTGACTCCTCTTTTGCCCGTCGGACAGACTTTCAAACTGGTATTATTCTTTTTAACCGTCATACTTATGAACGCGTTTCTGCAGATTGCTTCACCCGGTCTTTCTTCGTGGCATATTCAGTCTCTGCCCGAAACCAAAAGAGGCGGATTTTACGCCGCTACACATATGTTTATTACTGTATTAAGTAATATTTCCTCATTCCTTGCCGGTTTGTTTCTTGATAAAGTTGAAGCATCTGAATTTTCCATGGGTGGTTTTTCACCGACAATAACGGCAATTCTTATACTCCGTGCGATTGCACTTCTCCTTGCTTTAACGGAATGTTATTCCAATACAAAAATCAAAGAATTTCCGTACGAAACAAAAGAAAACGAAAAAGACAACAAGGGCTTAAACCTTCTTTCTCTGCCCTTGCGTGATAAAACATTTATGCTCACCATTCTGCCCATAATACTATGGTCTCTTTTTACCGGTACAATAGGTCAGTATTTTAACATCTACCTTATCGAAGATATTAAAATGTCCTATACACTTATTGCCTCGGCAGGACTTATATCGGTGCCTGTTGTTCTGTTGATAACGCCTGTCTGGTTCAGATTGATCAGAAAAATACAATGGCCGAAGATACTTGCATTTTCATATATTTTATATTCGGTCGCTTACATCTGCAACGGGTTTATTACAAAAGAAACTGAATTTGTATATTTTATCTGTATCATTCTCGGTGCGATTTTTATTCCGGGTGTGTCAAACATACATTCAAATCTCGTTAATCTGAATATGCCCGAAGCAAACCGTTCTGCATATTTCAGTTGTTTTTCTATCGTTACTCTGCTTGCAACATTTATGGGTAATTATCTCGGAATTCAGTTTATTGAGGTGACAAAAAATCTTCACTTCAATGTCTTCGGCTTTGATATCGGAAACAAGCAGTATATCAGTTGGCTTGCGGCAATATTTCTTTGGGGACTTACAATTTTCACACTTGCATATCTGAGAAGAAAGAAAAACAGAACTACCGTTTTCGTGACGAAGAAATAAGTCGGTCTTGCCATACAAATCATTCACTTTATGCTATTGACAAGCGGTGGCTTATTGTCTGAAACGAACACAAAAATTCTTTAATTTTGGAGGACACCGATATGAACCGCGCAAGCATCAACGGATATTTTTCTGCAAAAATAAAAGAAGGCGATTTTGAAACAATCGCACCCGTAACATTCACAGCAGATTTCACTTATGAAATCGCTGACCGTTTCACATTTGACCGATTCTCTAACGGAATTGTTCCGCTTGATGAAATGAAAAAGCAGCTTGTCTCCGCACTCAATACAATTTTAACAAGGGAATATTCTGTATCAACACCGCTTGCAAAAATTGAGGATATTTCAAAAGATATTTACAGACCTCTGATGAATCACGCCGTTACAAAGTGGGATATAATCTGGGGAATCAAGCTGACTTCCGCAAAGCTTGCTTCTGTTTTTGTAAGTCAGGAAGTCAAAGATAAACATCCGAAGAAAAAATCATGGTTCAAAAAATAAAACTGCCCGAAAGCAGTTTTATTTTTTATATTCCATGAAGCAAAACACATACCCAATCTCTTGCACCGATTTTTTTGAGTGTAAGAACATTTCCGTCAACTTTTGCTTCGCAGTTTATTGTGTCGGCAAGTGTGTAATTTTTATCGAGTATAATTTCGTGATTTTCAAAATCTTTCTTATCCTCGTTTATGAGCATAACCGCCATTTCGCCGCCGTCCTCGTTCTTGCTTGCAAGCGGATAAATTCCGTTTGCATAAACAGGAAGTCCGGGATAATTTTCTCTGAAAATTTCATCGTATCTCGGAACATCTGAAAAATCCGTTTTAAGAAGATCGATGTTAAGCTCTGTGCAATCGATTCCTTTTTCTTTTAAAATCTTTGCACCGATGTTGTCGGAAATTATATTTCCGTTCGCAAGATTTTCGGGCAGATATCTCGCATCTTCGCCGAATACAATAACAGGGCCGTCACCGTCATAACGGGTCGGGATACCGCACCTTGCTGCAAGTGAAGCTCCGAAATTCTGTGTGTATAAGCTTAAAAGCATTGAGCTTCTCGGCGGATATTCGTCTGCCATTTCTGCATCTCTGATTTTATGCTGAACTGAAAAAGCTCTGTATCCGACTGCTTTTTTATTTTCAAAAAAACTTCGGACTTTTTCATCGTTTTCAAGGTTTTTTATGTGTGCTTCTCTGTATGCCGTGTCGCCTGCATTTCTGTCGGAACCCAGATGAAGAATGTACTTAAGTCTTTCGACCCTATCTTGTGTAAGCATCGCTTTGTCATAAAGCTCGACGTCCTGTGCGGGAACTACATCTGTTTTTCTCGGGTGAGGGTCATTTTCGTCAAGAATATCAATCTCCGCATCCTTAAGCCACCCCAACTGCATACGGACAAATTCAACAACACCCGACATTGTCATGTTTGTCATTCTCGGAGCGTGAGCCTGCCAATAGGTTGCGCCTGAAAGTCTGAAATACGGACGGTTATTTTCACCTGCTAAAATCTTCAACAACTCGTTTATATCGAAGCCATCGAGGTCATAGTGGGTATAGCTTGCACAAAGACCGATGCGCACTGTCGGGTCAAATTTGTCAACGACAGCACGAAGTCGACGGCAGTAATCAATCATTGTTTCGCCTGTCAGATCCATCCAGATTTTACGCTCGGGCGTCGGTTTGCCCGTGAACAAATCTCTGATTTCTTCCCTTGTCCATTCTCTGTTTGTGCGTTCGTTGAAAAGTTTTATATGTAAGTCGCAAGAACAAGTAAATCCCGGTCTTACGGACAAAACAAAATCATCGTCAAGCAAGATAAGTTTTACCCCTGCTTTTACGAAATCTTCAATATTTCTTTCAATATGCTTTGTAAATTTTTCATCAAGTACGCAAACAGCACCGCTTGTGTTACCTGCAAAAGAAGTTATACGTGTGCAGTCATCGAATTTACGTTTAAAATCATCATCTCTTTCGTCACCCCAACCGAGAGTTGTTGTCCACACACCCGGTTCAAGTCCTTTTTCGGTGTAATATTCCGTACACTTTCTGATACGAGTAAAAATATCTTCTCTTTTTTCGTCATCGCAAAAAATCTCACATGCGGTTATTAAAACTTTGTCAGCGCCGCATAGCTTTAAATCGTTATAATATTCTTTCATCATTTCCTCATTTGAGGGAAGCGGAATCGGAATCGTAAGCATATTTTTCCTCCTGAAATTACATTTTATTGATTCAGTTTTTCCAGATAAAATTATGTTTGATTGACTCGCCGCCGTCAACCACGATACTTTGCCCTGTGCAGAATGTGTTTGTGACCGTCATAAAGTAAGCCCACTCGGCAATTTCTTCGGGAGTTGCCCATTTTTTAAGCGGTGTTTCGTCCATAATCCGACCCCATAATTCAGGGTCATTTATTACACACTCGTTAAGCGGTGTAAGTACTCCGCCGGGGTCGAGCGAATTACAGGTCGCACCGAAAGAAGCTATACGCAAAGCAAGATTCTTTGTGTACGCCAACACTCCGCCTTTTGATGCACAGTACTCTGGAAATTCCGAGCCCGTGTGTGCACTCGCAGAGCCTATGTTGAGCACCGATTTGATTTTTTCCTGAACACCGTAGCGTTCGCTTATATGAATAAGTGCTTTTAAATTTATGTCGATGTCGGCTTCGTTCTGTGTGCCCGCGTTGTTGATAAGTATTTCAACATCTTCAACCTCGGGCAGATTTTCGTAATCTCTTACATCACAAACGAAATGAGTATACAAATCATTTTCGATGCTTTTATCAGCTCGGTCGATACCTATTACAGTATGACCTTTTTTCAAAAAAAGCTCTGCAATCGCTTTGCCGATACCTTGTGATGTACCTGTTATTAAAACTTTCATTTTGATTTTTCCTTTTCTAAATACTCGATATATTCCTGACCCACTGCTTCTTTTTTCCACCTCAAAGTTATGCGGTAACCTATCGGTGAAAAAATCACTTCCATAATAAGCTCCGCAACCGCACCCGTCAATGCACACATCGCACATTGTAAGACCGTCCAATGAAAACCGTCCCAGAAAATCGGTGCAAGAAAAACAAATACGATAATTGAAAAAATAAAGTTATCAAAAAACTGTCCGATAAAAGTGGAAATATATGTACGCATCATAAAGGCTACTTTGCCGTCGGGATTTTTTTTGAAAGATTTTCCGATAAGCCAGTTGAGTGAATTATTCAAAACCGCCGACAGTAAAAATGCAACCGTGCTTGCTAAAAGTATAAACCATGTACCGCCGAAGATACCGTCAAATGCGGTGTAATCAGCCGCATTCGAGGGAATGATACTTGCAACAAAAAATATAAGACAAGTCAGAAGATTTATCGCCGCCGCAAGAATTGAAATTCTGTTTGACGCCCGAGGCCCGAAGTGTTTTGTGATGATGTCCATACACATAAAAGACAGCCACGAAATCAAAATTCCGCCGTCGAGTGCAATCCAGTCAAGCTGCAAAAGCGTCTTGTTCGCAAGTAAATTCATGCAGATAACACTCACCACAAACAATGTCACAACAGTCGCAGGAATCGACCGCAAAAGTATTCTCATTTCAGTTTTAACATCTAAAAACTTTTTCTTCAAAACCCTTACTCCAAACCTATTTTATATAATCAACCTGATATTCAGTAATTTTCATGCTGTTATTTTCCATGTTGTACGCAATGCTTAAAAATCGGTACTCTCCGTCTTTTTCGGGGAGGGTATTATATTCTTTTGTGTCAACATTATAAATAAGCATATAATCATAATACTCTGCAGAAACAAATTCTGATAAAATTCCGACTAATTTGCTTGGCATATTTTTCAAAAATCTTTCGTCCTTTGAGAGTGCATTTTCAAATGATTCGATTTTATTTTCATCAAAATAAACTACACTGTAACAATCTACGGCACCTGCTAAATTCGTCGTGTCAATCTGCTTGTGCTCGGGAATATTCATTTCAAGCATCTGCTCTGCTCTTTTTATCGGTTCGTCTGTGTGAGAATATAAATCGGAAAAAATGAAAGAAAAAGAACCGTAAATGCAAAGAAATACAAGCATTATAATACCTCCGATGATATTCTTTTTTGTTCTGTAACCCTTTGCTTTCATCACAAAACCAAATATAATCGAAGAAATAGGAACAGGTGTAAACAAAAACAATATCCACATATATTCCGTAAGTGCCATGCTTTCGCCAATTATGGCAACCACGGTAAAGAGTGCAACAAAAAGAGATAATATCGCAGCAATAAACAATACTATTGACGCAACTCTGATTTTTCCCGATTCGAGCGGAGTTTTCAACTCTTTATTATCGGTACGGTTAAAAAACTTCGACTCTTTTTTCAAAGCACTTGTCTTCAGAAAATAAAGTTGACCCGATATCTGCATAAAAAGCCACTTGCCCGATATTCTGACATTTTCAATATCAGCAAAACTGTGTTTTGATTCTCTGACTGTTTCATCATTGCGGTAAATCCGGATTTTAAAATAATCCTCAAACACTTCGTATTCATAGGTTGATTCACAAATTCGCGGAACTGATTTTTTCCAGATATTCTTGTACCTTGTAATACTTTTTACACCTAAAATAAATGTAAGAACAGTAAGGCCAAAGAAAATTCCGATCGCAAAATCAGGTGCAGATGTTCCGATACAAAACACGATAACAAACAATAGTATCAGCACGGATAAAATTATTCTTTTGTAAATGTTTTTTATGTTCAAGCGGTAGATTTCTTTTACTTCGTTTTCATCAAAATTAAATTTATAAAATTCTTCTGCTTCAAAAGTTTCTTTTTGGGTTTCGTTGTTATAGCCTAATATTTCGTCCACTGATATATTAAAAACTTCTTTTAAACGTATAAGATTTTCGATAGTCGGAAGTGTCTGGTCTTTTTCCCAAAGACTGATTGTCTGTCTGCTTACAAAAAGCTTTTGTCCAAGCTCCTCCTGTGATAATCCGAGCTTCTTTCTGTACTCTTGAATGTTTTCACCGATTGTCAAATTTATCGCCTCCTTTTCATTCATTGTAACAGAAACAAAAATAATCTGAAAGCATTTCTTACTTGCACTTGTCAAGCAACACTTGCGACGGTAAAAAATCTTTGTATTTCAGGATAAAAAGATTTTTCTGCATCATTCGTTTTCTTTTAAAAAGAATACCACATCTGTATAATTTTTTCAATATATCTTTAAAGACAAAAACTGCCGGAGATTTTCCGACAGTTCAGTTTTACACAACATCTATCAGAGAGCCGCCCCTGATAGATTTGAATGCATTACATTCTAAACAATCCGATTATCGTTTCATTCAAAGCTTCTTTGTTATCTTCATCAAAGCTCACTGAGTAACTATCACCTTTTATCTGCCAATTTATAAACGGTTTTGAATATGTATTTTCTTTTGAATTATAGACAAAACCAAGTTCAACAAATCTTACATCGAGCATCACTGAATCCGATGATAATTCGGAATTTTTAAAATCAAGAAAGACATTTATGTTGTTTCTGTCGCCTGCTGTTCTGTACGCATAAGCTTCAAAGCAGGTTGTATCAAACCCGAGAACATTTTTTAATATCTCATAGCCTTTTTCAATTTCCGATTCATATTCTGCGGAATCGAATTTATAATCCTTTCGGGTCAGTTTATCTGCGTTATGATCATAATTGTAAAGCTTTCCGCTTCGGTATGCTTCAATTGAATCAAGCGAATTTTCCCTATACCAAAGACACTCTTTATCGTCATGATAAAAATACTCATGAACATTTCCGATGTCTCTTACAAGATAAGCTGTATCTGTATCTGTCGCTTTGACAAACTCCCTGATTTCGGTCATTACTTCTTCATCAAGGTCAAAATTTGTTTCATCTGCAAGCCATGACGGCACACCCAAAGTGCACGAAGGTAACATAAAAATTGCAATTACACACAACAATATTCTTATCAAAGTTTTCTTCATAAAAATCTGCCACCTTTCCCGAATATTATATCAAACAAAAAAATCTGTGTAAATAATAAATCTCTTTATCAAGTCAAGCGGCACTTGATTTTGCATTAAGCATAAATTATGGTTCAATGATGTTTCACATAACAAAAAACAACACGCACAGAAAATGCAAAAGACTTCCGATTACGACAAATATGTGAAAGACCGAATGAGCGTATCTGTATTTTATTCCGAACCCGAAAAGAATTGCACCGAGAGTATATGCAATTCCTCCGGACATCAAAAGCGTAAAACCTGTTATTCCGAGAAGCCGAAAAATCGGTTTTATCGTAAAAATAACACACCAGCCCATACCGAGATACAGAATCATCGAGATGACCCTGAAGCTTCTCAGGTCAATCGATTTGAGTGTAATCCCTAACACCGCCAGACCCCAGACAATTCCGAAAATTGTCCATCCGAGTGCAGGGTTATGTTCTCTTAAGGTGCAAAGGCAAAACGGTGTATAGGTACCTGCAATAAGAAGGTAGATTGAACAATGGTCGATAATCTGAAGTACCTTTTTCGCCTTTTCCGATTTCAAGCCGTGATAAACACTTGACATTGTATAAAGCAGTATCATCGTTGCACCAAAAATTGCACCGCCGATAACGCCGTAAACATTTCCTCTGATTGCCGCAAATACAACACACAAAACGGTTGCCGCAATACCCATACCGCCACCGACGATATGAGAACTCATATTAAATATTTCTTCGCCCTTAGTATAATAAGGCAGTTTTCTGTCTGATAATTTTGTCCGCTTCATTTTTTACCTCCGCGTTTAATCGCTCAAACACACTTTATCACAAAACACCTTTTCAGTCACCCTACAAAAGAAATACACCACTCTACATCGGCAGATATCAATATCTACTTATTATAGAGTGATGTAGCTTTATTATACTTATTTGTCCACACAAACAAAAATCACTTAAAAAATCATTCACCGAAAAATTCTTTCTCCGTTGCCGCACAGAGATAGTGGTATACGGGCAGGTGTAATTCCTGAATTTTGTAGGTTTCGGTTTCGGGGACTTTTATTGTCACATCGCAGAGGTCTGACAATTTGCTTTCTTTTTCACCTGTCATCGCGAGTGTTTTTGCTCCGACCGCTTTTGCAACCTCAAGTGCGTTGACAATGTTTTTTGAATTGCCCGAGGTTGAAAGTCCGATGACAAGGTCATTCTCATTTGCATAGCCGTAAACAAGTTGTGCATAGAGCATATCAGGCTCACAGTCGTTTATGAATGCCGACAAAACCGCTACCTGGCTCGGGAGTGAAATTGCAGGCAAAGCACCCTGAAGACCTTGTCTTAAGTGCTCGGGAATTCTTTCATCGGTGACTGCTCTTTTAAGCTTAAAGCCTTTCATCAATTCACCGACGATGTGCTCGCTGTCTGCCGCACTTCCGCCGTTACCGCAGACTAAAACCTTACCGCCGTTTTTGTATGTATTTATCAGAAGCTCAAGTGCTTTTTCTATATCCTCCTTGCAAGATACAAGCGAGGGAATTCTTTTCAATAAACTATCCATTTCAATCACCTTTTTTATTCATTGCTGCAACAGAAAGTGCCGCATAATCTCCGAGGTTTTCTTCCAGTTTTGCAGGTAAAATCTCACAAGCCGAAAGTGAGAATGTAAGGCACTCTTTTTCAAGAATTTTTTCCATTGCTTCTCTTATGAGGTTTTCACTTCTTTGGAAAATGCTTCCGAGCACGATTTTTTCAGGATTTAGAACATCAATCAGAATACTCAATCCTTTGCCCAACGATTCGCCGCAAAGTCTGTAAATTTCAAGTGCATCTGCTTCGCCGTTGTTTGCACAGTCTGCGATGGATTTTGCTGTTATATCTTCAAGGTCGGAAATACTTTTGCAGAAAGAAACTTCCTCACCCATCTGCAATTTTTCAAGAGCATAGGTCTTGCCGAGCTGTGCAATACCGCCGCCCGAACAGAAGCCCTCAAACGAACCAGATTTGCCGTAGCCGACAGGACCGAAAGCATTGAGCCTGATGTGACCGACCTCGCCCGCCATATCGTTAGCACCTCGGTAGAGTCTGCCGTCAAGTATCAACCCTGCACCAAGACCCGTTCCGAAAGTCAGAAAAATCATATTTTTACTACCCTTACCCGCACCGTATTTCCACTCCGCAACCGCACAGGCGTTGGCATCGTTTTCAATATAAACTTCACCGTGATATTTTTCTTTGAGGTAATCGACAATCTTTATATCGTCCCAACCGGGCAGATTCGGCGGTGACATAATGACACCTTTTTCCGAGTTCAGAGGACCGCCGCAGGAAATACCGAGCAACGAAAAATCGTCGGTGATTTTCTCTGCCTCGGCACACATTCTCTCAATCATTTCATACGCTGAAACACTGTGGTCGGTCGGTATAATTTTTTTATCCTTAATAATCAGTTCGCCGTTTACTTCTTCACCAACACATACGGCACATTTCGTACCGCCTATATCAAAACCTATCACAAAATCGCTCCTTGTTCTCTATCGCAATTATATTTTAATTTTCCCCTTTTAAATATCTCGCTGTTTCCTTATCAAACTCAGAAATATACTCAGCGTCTTGCTTCTTGCGAAACTCTTCATAAATTTCGCTAACTTTTTTTACTGCATCATCGTGGGAAATTTTTCCTTTGTTTTCTAACACATTTCTTCGATTATTAGCAAGAAAGCGATCCGTTTCGTCCAACCAATCTTTCATGCTCATCAGTTGTTCATCTTCTGCCATAAGTTCTGCGTAATCAATAAACATTGTTACAAGTCTGTTCAGACGAGATAATTCTTTCTCGTTCAAATAATTCTTTGCCACAAGCGTATCGCTTTTAAGAATTTTGCCGTCAGGAGCACCTTTCCATGTTGTTAATCCCATTGTAGGACTGTTAAGTACTGCACGCTCGCTTATAATTTCAGCTGCGGTCTTACCCGTAACAGCAAAATGGAGTTTGTTTTGAACAAAAGCGTAAAAAGCTTTTGTAGTATCGCTGTTTTTATTATAGTCATAGCTACACTGCTCAAATACATCCGCTATTTTTTGGTAAGCTCTCCTTTCGCTTGCACGAATTTCTCTTATGCGTTCAAGTAATTCGTCAAAATAATCCTTGCCGAAAGGCTTGCCGTTTTTTAACATTTCATCGTTAATCACAAAGCCTTTTTGAATATACTCTTTTAATGTCTTTGTAGCCCATTGGCGAAATCGTGTTGCTTTTTTTGAATTAACGCGATAACCAACAGCAATGATTGCATCAAGATTATAAAAATCAAGTGTTCTCTGAACATTCCGTTCACCTTCTTTACGAACTACCGAGATTTTCTCGGTAGTTGACAAAGGCTCTAATTCTTCATCTGCATAAATATTTTTAAGATGCAGGGAAATATTATCCGATGTACAGCCAAACAACTCTGCCATACTGCTTTGGGTAAGCCAGAAATTTTCATCTTTAAACACAACAGACACATATTCTTTTTCATCTCCGTTGTTGTATAACAAAACTTCTCCGCTTTTTATCAAATTATTATCCATTGCTGTTTCTCCCCCTATCTTTGCTTCGTACCGCCTATATCAAAACCTATCACAAAATCGCTCCTTAAATTTATCACATCAGCTTATTGAGTTTTGATGTATCCGCTATGACAATGAGAATTGTGCCGTCTTCAAGCACTTTTTCAGGGAAGATATTTACATCTACATCTTCGCCCTTTTTGATAGCAACGATATTCAATCCGTATTTTTTGCGTAAGTTCAGCTCGATAAGATTTTTACCCGACCACTCAGGTCTTACATCAACTTCAACCATTGACACATCTTCGGAAAGCTCAATCATATCAACAATTCCCGAGCTTAACAGATTTTTTGCAAGACGGGTTCCCGATTCATCTTCAGGGAAAACAACCTCGTCAGCACCAACCCGGCTGAATATTTTTCTGTGCATTTCGTTTGCACACTTTGCGATGATATTCTTAACTCCGATTTCTTTGCAGAGTGCAATCGACATAACGCTCGCCTCAAGACTGCTCGCCATACAGATAATAACAGTATCGACGCTGTCTATACCAAGTCTTGAAATTACCTCGGGGTCAGTCACATCGGCACATTTACACACGGGCAGAAACGCTGCCGCGTCGTTTACAAGCTTGTGGTCTGAATCAACGGCAATAACCTCCATACCGTTTGCAACAAGCTCTCTTGCAACTGCAGTTCCGTATCTGCCGAGACCGAAAACAGCATAAGTTTTTTTCTTCTGCATTTGTTTTTCTCCTTATCCTACACTTATATCTTCCGTCGGTTCCGAAATCACATTCTGAGCAACACTTTTACTGCCGAGTGCAACTGCAAGTGAAATCGGACCAACTCTTCCGAAATACATTGTTATTATTATAATTATTTTTCCGAAAACATCAAGACTTGCCGTGAAGTTTCGTGTCAGACCGACAGTAGCCGTTGCACTGACGGTTTCATATAAAATATCCATAATCGGTGCATTCTGCGATGCTAAAAGCAGGAATGTCGCCGTCATACAGATTGTCATAAACGCAACCACAACCGCAACCGCTTTCCTTATTGAATCTGTAGAAATTCTGCGGTTAAAGAGTGTTGCACCCTCTTTGTTCCTTATTGTAGAAAAAGCAGAACAGAACAAGACCGCAACCGTAACGGTTTTTATACCGCCTGCCGTACCTACGGGTGAGCCGCCGATAAGCATCAGAAATACCGACAAAACTGCAGATGCACTCGTCAGATTTTCCTGCGGAATTGAGGCAAAGCCCGCTGTTCTTGTTGTGACCGATTGGAAAAACGATACCTGAATTTTATCGAACAAGGACATATTTCCTATCGTCTTCGGGTTTGAATATTCAAAAATAAAAATCAGCAACGCACCGCAGAATATCAACGCAAGTGTCATTGTAATCGCAATTTTGCTGTGGAGTGTAAGGTGGCGGAAGATGTGCCTTCTTTTCGGACTTTTCATTCTTGCAACCTTAAGTATATCCCACCAGACAATATATCCCAGACCGCCGAGAACAATCAATACTGCCGTTACAAGATTTATCAACGGGTTTGCAGCATAATTGCACAGACTGTTTTCTGCAATTATATCGATTCCCGCATTACAAAAAGCTGACACCGCATTAAATACCGATATCCAAACACCCTTTGCACCAAATTCAGGTACAAACACAAACATGTAAAGTATCGCACCGATGCCTTCTACAACAAGCGTACCGAATAAAACTTTTCGCACAAACTCAATAAGTCCCGATGTGGTATTGAGATTAAATGCATCCTGTATCAGCAATCGGTCTCCGATACCGAGCTTGCGGTTAAGCATCATCATTGCACCCGACATAACGGTTATTACGCCCAGACCGCCCATCTGTATTAAGATGAGTATAACAATCTGCCCGAAAACACTCCATGTCGACACCGTCGGCACAGTTACAAGTCCCGTCACACAGGTTGATGTCGTCGCTGTGAATAACGCATCAAGATACGGCACCGCTTGTCCGCTTGCAGAGCTTATCGGCAATGCAAGCAAAACACTTCCGATAAAAATTGTTATCAGAAAGCTTAATAAAATTATCTGCGTTGTCGAAAAAGAAAACTTTTTTCGTTTTTCCATTATCGCCCATCCTTCGTTTTGGCATTACTCCCCCATTATACTAAAAAGAAATCCAAGTTTCAAGTGATACATTATTATAATAGCATTTCAACATTGAAATAAAACGATAAAAATAAATGTTACAATTTCCAAAAAGTATGATATAATAAATTCAAACGAAAGGATGAATATTTTTGGATATGTATAATAAAGCGGTTTCATTATGGAAACAAAAAAACATAAAGACAGATGCACAGCTTGCCGAAGCACTTAACGGTCACAGTATCGCATTTGCATATCACTCGGGAAAAATAGAAAACGAAAACATTACCTACAATGACACAAGAGAAATCTTTGAACACGACGGTGTCACTTCGTACACAGGTGATCTGAGAACACTTTTTGAAATAAGAAATTCAAAAGAAGCTAATGAATTTTTCTTAACCGCATTTAACCAAAGACTTCCCCTCAGTGAATCGCTTGTCAAGGAGTTTCAGAAAATCCTTACACGAAACACCTATGATACACGCCGTTATCAGTTAGGCGAGTGTCCCGGAGAATACAAAAAACACGATTTTGTTACAGGTAAGGAAGAAATCGGAGCCTCACCCGAAGATGTAAAAGAAGAAATGGACGAGCTTCTTGAAGAAATGCAGGATATTGACGAAAATATCGCTCTCAAGGCTGCCGCCTATTTTCATGTTAAGTTTGAAAACATTCACCCGTTTGCAGACGGAAACGGCAGAACAGGCAGACTTCTTATGAACTACATTTTAGTTATCAACAATCACCCGCCGATTGTAATACACGAGGAAGACAGAAAAGCTTATTATTCCGCTTTGGAAAGTTGGGACACAAACCAAGACATCAAGCCCATGTTTGATGTTCTGAAAGAGCAGACCGTCAAAACCTGGTTGAAGCAAATTGAAAAATGCGAAAAAAAGAAAACATCGTTAAAAGATATGATTTAAAAATTAAAACTCAATACATTAACAAACAACCCAAGCTGTAAAACAACTTGGGTTGTGTTTTTGATTTTTAAGACCCTTGTTTTTTTTAAGCAAGGCGTTACATTTTATTTTGAATTTATTGTCCGTATCATCTGCATTACTGCTGCTTTTTGTTCTGATGTGAGGCTGACCCAATTATCAAAAAGTTCTTGCAACTCATCGTTCATTTCAACCATAGGTCCGTCTGCAAAAAATTGAGATAAAGTAATTCCGAAGCCCGAACAAATTGCTTCTAAAGTACTTATTGAAGGCATTGTATTCCTGCGAAAAATATTTGCCAATGTAGATTCGGATAAACCGCACTCTTTAGATAAACGATACTCCGTCCAACCACGACTTTTCATCAACTGACGAAGTCTTTCATGTGTATTCAAAAGCCTCACCACCTTCTAAAATGATTTTACCTCTTAACTTAACGGTTTTGTACCCAATACTTGTAATGTCGTTACCGTTATGTTAAACTGTATATATCATTAAATTAAACGGGTGATTTTATGAAAAAAGTATGTTGCGGTTTCGGACACAGTAATTTGCATACAAATAAGGAAAAGGAATTAGAAATGATGATAGAAAAACTAATTTCTTATCATAATGTCAAAACATTTATGACAGGTGATATGGGTAAATTTGATAAAATGTTTTCTTCTGCGGTAAGAACGGCAAAAAGAAAACACAAGGATATCAAACTGATTTTAGTTTTGCCATACCTTTCAGTTAAAATCAATAAGTATAAGGATTATTATGAGAATTTTTTTGACGAAATAATACTTCCGGAAGATCTCATTCGCGTTCACTACAAAAGAGCAATAACCGAAAGAAATAAATGGATGATAAATAACAGCGACTATGTACTGACCTGTGTTTATCGTGAAGGCGGAGCTTTTACTGCTATGAAATATGCAGAAAAAACAGGAAAGCTTTATTACAACTTCCCTGTTTAAATGCTTTTCGTTTTAAATATCAACTTTCAAAAAATGCCCTGCGTTATGCAGGGCATTCAGATTTATATTATTACATTTCGAGATTTCTAAATCAATCCTCGGAATTAGCTTTTGCTTCTTCTATAACTTTCTGAGCGATGTTAGCGGGTGCATCTTCGTATCTTAAGAACTCGAGTGAGAAGTGACCTCTGCCGCCTGTTACGGAACGGAGAGAAATTGCGAAGTCACCCATTTCTGCAATCGGAACTTCAGCTTCAAGAAGCTGCATCTTGGGTTCGTCTTCTGCGGGGCCCATGCCTAATACACGACCGCGACGCTTTGTGATATCGCCCATGATGTCACCCATCTTTGAATCTGGAACATAAGCCTTGAGTGAGCCGACGGGTTCAAGGATTGTCGGCTGAGCCTGCGGAATACCGTTTTTAAATGCGATACCTGCTGCAGTTTTGAATGCCATTTCCGAGGAGTCAACGGGGTGGTATGAACCGAAATACAATGTAGCCTTAAGACCTACCATCGGATAACCTGCGATGATACCCTTTGCAACACATTCACGAAGTCCCTTTTCAACTGCGGGGAAGTACTGCTTCGGAACAGAACCGCCGACGATTTCTTCTGCGAAGATAAGGTCGTTGCCGTCGTGGGGCTCGAAGCGGATATAAACATCACCGAACTGTCCGTGACCGCCTGACTGTTTCTTATGACGGCCCTGAACTTCAACCTTCTTACGGATTGTTTCTCTGTAAGCAACTCTCGGAGTTTTGAGTTCAACTTCAACACCGAATTTTGCCTTCAATTTTGAAGTGATAACATCAAGGTGCTGTTCACCGAGACCTGAAAGAACCTGTTCTTTTGTTTCTTTATCAATAGCAAATTTGATTGTTGTATCTTCTTCTTTAAGCTTTGTAAGACCTGCAGCAACTTTTTCTTCTTCACCGCTCTTCTTAACAACAACTGCCTGTGAATAGCAGGGTGCGGGAGTGTTGACTTTTTCAAGCTTAACTGCATTCTTTGCACTGCACATTGTGTCGCCTGTCTTGAAGCTTGCGAGCTTTGTAACAACACCGATGTCACCTGCTACGATAGCAGCTGCATCTTCCTGCTTGCCACCCTTGACAGTAACGATTTTACCCATTCTTTCGCCTTCGCCTGTGCGTTCATTGAATGCCTGTGCGTCAGGAGTAATCTTACCTGATACAACCTTGAAGAATGACATCTTACCTACGAACGGGTCAGCGATTGTCTTGAAGCAGATAGCTGCAAGAGGTCCGTTTTCGTCACATTTGATTTCAACTTCTTCTTCACCCTTGAGTGCTGTTTCGCCTGCATAATCAGCAGCATTCGGACCGTAGTCAGCAATAGCATCAAGAAGCAAATCAACTGCGTCTGTTGTATAACCTGCACAAGCGTATACGGGGTAGATTGTACCTTCTGCAACACCCTTCTGCATACCCTTAGCGATTTCATCAGCTGTGAATTCTTCACCGCCGAAATATTTTTCCATTAAATCATCATCAACGCCTGCGAGTGTTTCATTAAATACATCACGGAGCTCGTCGATTCTTGCATCTGAAGGCATTGCAACCTCTGATGCCTTACCTGCATTATATGTAAATGCCTTATTCTTAACAAGGTCAACATAGCAACCAACCTTGTCGCCCTCCATGTGAGGTACGACTACGGGGCAAGCTGCATCGATTTCTCCCTTGAGAGAATCAAATGTTTTGTAGAAATCAGCATTTTCAGCGTCACAACGGGTAATTGCGAACATTCTGCCGATATTTCTCTTTTCAGCAGCCTTGAATGCCTTGCTGCCGCCTACATCATAAGATGAACCTGCTGCCAATACGATAAGTGCACATTCAGCAGCTCTGATACCCTCACTCATACCACCTGCGAAGTCGAAGAGACCGGGAGTGTCGAGGAAGTTGATCTTCTTATTTTTCCATTCAACAGGTGCAACTGCCATGGAAACAGAAGCTTTTCTCTTCTTTTCTTCTGCGTCAAAGTCTGTTACTGTGTTTGAATCGAGTACTCGACCTAATCTGTCAGTACCTTTTGATAAATAAAGGAATGCTTCTGCCAAAGTGGTCTTTCCTCTGCCGCCATGTCCGGCAATAGCTATGTTTCTGATGTCTTTTGCATTGTATGTTTTCAATTTAGTGTCCTCCTAAACAAAAATTTCAATAAAAGTACAACAACCATTCTATCACGGCTTTGTTCAAATTGCAATATTTTTTACAAATATTTTCAAATTTTTTTATTTTTCTTGTTCAATAAATATAAATCAAATGTGCAGAGTACGGTTTTTGGTACTTTGTTAAAAATCTTTTTCGACTACACCTTTACTTGACTGTTCGAAATGTGTATAATAATCACAATTTAGAACATTTGTTCGCATTTTCACAAAAGGAAGGAAAGGAAAAGATACCCTTTGCATAAAAATATGCATGAGCTGTATCAGATAATGATATGACTTTATATGATTTAGGAATACAATATCTCAATCAGTCGGAAATGCTCTATAAAAAAGCACAGAATTTGAGAGAAAAAACCAAAACGCTCAGAGGAAGTGTTGCTGAAGAAATGAACACAAAGTCCACCACTCTTTTTTCAATGGCGATTGAATGCAGACGAACCGGAGTATATCTTACAAAATATTATAAATGAATGCAGGCTGTTAATTTTTCAATACAGAATCGCCCTGACCAAGATAAATAAATCGTAAAACAGTCTTATTCGCTTTCAATAAATCTTCAATATTTTATAAAAATTTGTTCAATAAAAATTCATTTCCTTGTGATATAATGATACAATAATTATTCAAACTATTATTGGAGGTATACATGAAAAGGATATTATCGATTTTATTGATTCTGACACTTATACTTAGTGTACTGTCAGGATGCGGACGGAAAAATCAGACATCCGAAACAAATACGGAAGCCTCTTCACTGTCTGATAACAAAAAAACAAGCACTGATACCAAGGCTGCAGAAGTCGACTTTTCCAAAACTGATGCGGACATGTTTACTGTGCGGGATAAAAAGACTGAATATGACGAGAGCAAGGCAATTACGATCAAACTCAACGGCTCATCAGCAAATGCGAGCTCTGACTGTGTTAAAATATCCGGCTCGACCGTAACCATCACCGAGGAATCAACATATATAATTTCAGGCAAGCTCAATGACGGTATGATAACCGTAGATGCTCCCGATACCGCCAAATTACAGCTTGTCTTTGACGGCGTAAATATTACAAGCAAAACCTCGGCAGCATTGTATATACTTGAATCCGACAAGGTTTTTGTCACGCTCGCTGACGGCACAAAAAACACTCTTGAAAACGGCGGAAGTTTCACCGCAATAGACGAAAACAATATTGATGCCGCGTTATTCTCAAAGCAGGATTTAACCCTGAACGGAACAGGCTCTTTAACCGTCACTTCTCCTGCAGGGCACGGTATTGTATCTAAAGACGATTTAGTAATTACAGGCGGTTCATATATAGTAAATTCCGCTTCTCATGGTATAGACGCCTCTGACAGTGTGCGAATCACAAACGCAACTTTGAATATTGATGCAGGCAAAGATGCCGTTCACGCTGAAAACGACGAAGACGCTTCTCTCGGATTTGTTTATATTTCAAGCGGAAATATAAAAGCAGAAGCAGAAGGCGACGGCATTTCCGCAGGAGCTTATATGCAAATTGCCGACGGTACAATAGATTTGCTTACCGGCGGAGGAAGTGAAAACGGCACCAAGGAGCACTCAGATTCCTTTGGCGGATTTATGGGTGACGGCAGACCGGGAGGTATGCGTCACAATGATATGCACAGAAATACTGCAACATTAAATGAGAACGATACATCAACAACCGACGAAAGCAGTAGCATGAAAGGCTTGAAATCTGCAAACAGTATGCTGATTTCAGGTGGTAATATTACTGTAAACTCTGCTGATGATTCGATACACTCCGATGTTTCGATTACCGTTAACGGCGGAACCTTCGACATAGCTTCAGGTGATGATGCTATCCATGCCGAAGATACTCTGACTGTAATCGCAGGTAAGGTTGATATTTCTGAGAGCTACGAAGGACTTGAAGCCTTACACATTGATGTTCGGGGAGGAAATATAAAACTCAAGGCAAATGATGACGGACTCAATGCAGCCGGAGGCACAGACCAAAGCGGTACCACAGGCGGTCGTGACGGTATGTTCGACGGTGGCAGACCCGGTGATATGGGCGGTCACGGCAATTTGTCCTCAAATTCCGACGGCAGTATTAAAGTTTCAGGCGGAACGCTTTATATCAATTCATCGGGCGACGGCATGGATGCCAACGGCACTCTGGAAATCTCAGGCGGACATACAACCGTTGTCGGTCCGACACAAGGGGATACAGCAACTCTCGACTATGATGTAAGTGCGGTCATTACAGGCGGAACCTTTATCGGTACGGGAGCCGCCGGCATGGCACAGACCTTCAGCGATTCCGAGCAAGGTATTGTAGCGGTCAATGTAGGAAACCAGAAAGCAGGAACACAAATCATACTGAAAAACTCCAAAAATGATACAATTATTTCATATAAACCCGAGCTGGATTTCGCGGTGGTTATTCTTTCAGCTCCCGATATCATATCCGGCGAACCATACACCGTTACGGTTGGGTCGATTTCAGATAAAATCGAAGCAAGCTAAAGCCAAGATTATCCCGACAATGTTTACTTGATTAAAAGCAGACTTTAATGTATAATGTATTCATTATGATTGAATGGGGCGGTCGTTATGTATAAATTCGGAATTATCGGAAGCTTCAACAAAGATGCGGCAACTGACGGTCAGACCGTCAAAACCTTGGAGCTCGTGAAAGCTTTCAAAGATAAATACGGAGATGACAACATCGGCGAATACAGCTATCATGCCGTCAAGAGCAATCCTCTGAAGCTCGGCTTGCTTATTCTTTCCGCTTTGAAAAATTCCGATAAGCTTGTACTCATTCTTCGCGGTGATGCTATGAGGACACTTGTCAGGATTATTTCTGCAATGAATGTGTTTTACAAGAGAGGGCTGCACTTCATTTTAGTCGGCGGTGCACTTTATGACACACTTGATAAAAACCCTGATCTCATACCCCTTGCAAAAAAGATAAAAACTTTCTTCGTTGAAACAGACATTTTAAAAGATAAGCTTTTGTCGTTGGGTCTTGAGAATGTTTATATGCTTTCGAATTTCAAATACATCAAGCTTTTCAAAAAAGAAGAACTGCCCGAAATTTCTCACCCTTTGAAGCTTGTTTTCCTTTCTCGTGTTACCGCTTTAAAAGGTGTTGCGGAAGCAGTTGAAATCATCAAAAAAATCAACTCCGAAAAAGAAGTGTTTTCTCTTGATATTTACGGTCCGATTGATGAAAACTTTTCAGAAGAATTTGATTCACTTTTAAAAACTTCACCGCCATACATTCAGTACAAAGGCGTTATAAGTGCGTGGGAATCATCCGAAATTCTCCACAATTATTTTCTCCAGCTTTTCCCCACTCGTTGTCAGACAGAGGGGCACCCCGCATCTGTTATTGATTCATTTTTTGCGGGACTTCCAATTCTTGCGGCGAGGTGGCATTACTGCTCGGAAATGATAAAAGAAAACGAAGTCGGTTTGTCTTATGAATTTGATAACTTCGAGGAGTTTGAAAAAATTCTCCGTGAGTGTGCCGAAAATCCCGAAAAAATTTCCGCAATGAGAGTTAACTGTCTGAAAGAAGCAGAAAAATATTTGCCGTCAAAAGTTACTGAAAATCTTTTCGGAATTCTGGAGGGCAAGAAATGAAAAATATAGTCTTTGTTACCCCCGATTTAAAAAGCGGCGGCAGCGAAAGAGCCGCTGCAAATCTGACTTATCTTTTAAAAGATAAATGTAAAATTTTTTATGTTGTTTTTGATTCCGACGATATCAGCTACGAAATAAATGCAGAACTGATTGACTTGAATGTACCTGCAAGTCCGTCAATTATCAAAAAAATTCTCAACACTTTCAAACGAGCAAACGGAATCAGAAAAGTGGTTAAAGAAAAAAATGTCGATACGGTTGTGTCGTTTACATCAATCGCAAACAGGGCAGTCCGTTTTGCAAATCTTAAATGCAGAACAATCGGTGCTTGCCGCGGGTTTGAGCATCTGAAGCTTCACCCCGAGGAATATAAAAAGATGCTTGATTCGGGTGCCGATTTACTTTTCAATTCAAAAGAAGCCGCAGAGTTTTTTGAGAACAAATACGGAAAGCAGGAAAAAATCTCCGTCATCGAAAATGCGATTGATTTTGAAAACATTATTAAAAAATCCGATGAAAAAATTGATGAAAAATTCAGAGAGTTTTTTGACACACACAGAGTGATTTCCAATGTCGGAATTTTCAGTCGACACAAGGGTCATTGGGATTTACTCAAGAGCTTTGAAATTATAAAAGAAAAAATTCCCGATGCGGGACTTGTTATTGTCGGGCACAGAGGACTTCTTGAAAACGATATTAAAGATATGGTAATCCGCAATAAATTTGCAGACGATATTTTACTTGTCGGCTATCAGGAAAATCCGTTCAAGTTTGTAAAAAATTCGGAGGTTTTTGCACTCTCATCGGTGAGCGAAGGTTTCCCGAATGTTTTGCTTGAAGCAATGGCGGTTGAAGTACCGTGTGTTTCTGCCGCTTGCAAAACGGGTCCGAGAGAAATTATGTCAAGTAAAAATCTCGGTGAAATCGAGAACGATTTTGTTATTGCAGAAAACGGCATACTTACTCCCGCATTTGAAGAAAAACCCGATTTTGATTACAATAATAAAAACAAAAAGCATCAGATTTTTGCAGATGCAATTATAAAAATGATGAACGATAGCGAGCTCAAAAAATCTTGCACAAAAAATGCAAAAGAAAGAGTAAAACAAAACTCATTTGATGCAATCGGACAGAAATATTTTGATTATCTCTAATTCAACTGAACTAATGCACAAAAAAATCAGGGATTGCTCCCTGATTTTTTATTTTATTATTTTTTCAACATACGCCGAGGTCATAACCCGAAGCGTTGCGGCGTAGTTCATTGTAAAGCTTAAAACATCGCCGACCTTGTAGTCCTTCTCACCGTCGGTGACATCTAAAATAATATAGTCACTGCTGCCGTCAAGAACGATTATACCCTTATCCGTCGGGGTAAGTCCCGAGAGCGAAACATCTTGTTTTCCTATCGCGATCAGTGCTCGTTTTCTGATTCCGCGGTCAACAATTTTTGTTTCTTCGCCGAAAGAGTTTGTATATCTTGTTCCTCTGGGAACGGACGGTTTATCTCTGACCTCAACTATCTGTGCATTGAGTATAAAATTATCTCTGTTGAAGTTTTCAAGCGGTTCTTCAAAGCACGGAATGTTACCGAGAAAAATCGACTCACCCATTCTGAGATTATTTATTTTCTTCGGAAGTCTGCCGCTTAAAAGTAACTTTAAATTGCCCGAATTTCCGCCGGAGATTACGGGTAATTTTATTTTGAATTTTTCTTCGATTTCTTCCGCAAGAAATTGAAGCTCTGCCATGTTTTCTTCGGTAGGAATTACACCTCCGTAGCAACAAAGATTTACTCCGATTCCGTAAACAATAATATTTTCAAGCGTCAATGCTTTTTCGATTATTTCAAAAAGCTCTTCCTTGTCGCAACCCTCACGCAAATCGCCCAATTCATACATCAAAATAATCTTGTGCTTTTTTCCGAGCTTTTTTGCCGCTTCATTTAGTGCTTTTATTGTCGTCCATTCGCTGTTGAGGCTGACATCAATAAGCTTTACAACATCGTCAATTTCCGACATCATCGGCTGACGGATAAACCACTTTTCGCAAGGGATATTCTTATAGCTTTTTACATTTTCCATTCGTGATTCGCAGATGCAATCAACGCCGTTTTCTGCCAGCTTTTCGGTGATTTCGGGACAATCGGAAATAAGCTTTGTAACAACGCTCAGCTTTATGCCGTAGGTGTTACAAAGTTCTTTCATCTTATTCGCATTTTCAACAATTCTGTCCGTGAAAATTTCAACATTAGGATACATTGTTATTCCTGCTTTTCTTTTATAAATCTTTTGATGCAGACCGCCGATTTTCTTTCAAGGTCGAAGTCAAGTTCTTTCTTTTCAACCGCAATATTTTTTGTAGCCATTGCGGTCTTTATAAGTGCCTGTGCAAACCACGGATTTTTTACAAGCATAGGACCGAGACAATTTGTGAAGATAACATTTTTATAAACTGCACCCTCGTTTTTATCCTTACCGTTGTTACCCTTACCGTAAATGAGTTTGCCCAAAGATTTTGCAGATTTGAGTGTTGTATCAACCATTGAAATCTGCGTGCCGATAACTTCATCTGCGGTGTAGTGCTCAAGATTGAAGTGAATATCGTCACCGTAGATAAATTCAACCTCATCACAATCCATATCAAGGTAACCTAAACCGTTGATAACTTCGCCGCTTTGTCTTGTAAGCTTGTTTGCAAAAGCTGCACCGGTTGCACCGACAAGAATAACCATCTTGCCGCTTTCAACATATTTTTTCAATTCGTCTGCCTGTCTGCCGAGTGCTTCAATGATTCCCTTGACAGATTTAATTTCACCGACATTGAAAAAGAGAATATCGGAGTTTTCAAAATCGACCTTCTGCTCAAAGTTTTCCACTCTTGTGATTACAGGCTCAAGTGACATTTCTTCGGCAACCTTTTTAAGTGCCATAAGATTGCCTCTGTCGCCGTGGAGATTAAGAATATCGGGGTACATCCAGGATATATTTAACTTTTCCATTATTCTCTCTCCTTTATCCATTTATCAAGCTCGTTATATTTTTTAAGCCATGTGATGAGATATACATTGTCGATATCCCACTTTGCAAGCTCACCCATAATTGCATCGTTGTCGTCATTGGGAAGTATTGTGATTTTATCCTTTGAGATGCCGCCGTAGAGTAATCTGTTTGCAGTATCATAAGCAACTGCCTCGGAGAAGCAGATATAGTGCTCGATATCCGAAGCTTCAAGTCTGCTCACATCAACATCAAAGGCATAGAAAGTATTTGTGTAATAGGGGTCAAAGTCTTTTAATTCTTCAAGACCTAAAAGCATAACCTTTTTGCGTTTGTCGGAAATAATATAGTCAAATGCGGTCTGCAGGGTTTCGGGATTTTCCTGCTTGATTCTGATGTATTTGATTTCTTTTGTTTTGTAGTTGAGTGTTTCCATTCTGCCGCTTATGTTTTTGAAAGTGGAGAATGCATGCTGAAGCTGGTCATCTGTAAAACCGAACTGTCTGCAAAGTGCAATTGCAAGAGCGTAGTTATAATAAAAAAACGGCTCGCGGTTGTTTACCTTAAACTGTTTACCGTCAACGGTAAATGTACCGTTTTCAAAATCATTATCCCTGAGATATACATCGGGATTTTTTCCGCTTGCAAAATCACAGGCTGTGCATGAGAAATGACCGACATTATCAACATTATAGTAATCAAATTTAATATTGTTTCCGCAAAGAGGACAAGGGAGAGAAACATCGAAGAAAGAATTTTTCTCAAATGATTTTGAGTTTCTTTCAAGTCCGTAATATGTGACCTTTGAAACAAATTTTTCAAGCGATTTTACACGGGGCTCTTCGTTGTTAAGATACAAGTGTGTGTCACCGCTGACTACTTTCTTTATCTTCTGATAAATGTAGTCGGGCTCACCGTTTCGTTGCACCTGGTCTTTCTGAATGTTTGTGATACAAACATGCTTTGCGGGAAGATATGCATAGATATACTGAAGGTATCTTTCGTCAACCTCCATAACAAGATACTCACCCTTAACTTTACCGAAAAGAGTTGAGCTGTTGAGCAATGCAGTCGCAACACCACCCATAAGATTAGCACCCTCAAGGTTAGAAATAACCTTTTTGCCGTTACTTCTCAAGGTGTGAACAATCATATTATTGGTGGTTGATTTACCGTTTGTGCCCGTGATGAAAATAACCTTATTAAGGTCGATGCCTTTGAATTGCTTTATAAAATCCTTCTGAATTTTACAAGCAATCGCACCGGGTTTGTTTGTGCCGCCGTTTTTTACAAGCTTGCAGAAAAGCGATGCTGCCTTGCCTGCCCATAATGCGGGTAAAAATTTTAAACTACTCATTTTTTCTGTCCTTTTCGTTTTGATTTTATTATTCCCTTAAACTAACTACAAATTATACCATAATACACACTTGATTTCAACAAAATTAAACATAAACTTTCAGCGACAGTTTTTCAAAGATTACCCCAACAAAAAATCAGGGATTTCTCCCTGATTCTTTAGCTGATTTTTATTCCGTGTATTGCAGAACGAGTTCCTAAAATAATATTGTTTTCAAAAACAACCGGCGAGGATTCTATTGTACCTGCAAGGTTTATATCGTGGATTGTATCACCTGTTTTCGGGTCGAGCAGATAAAGTGTTCCCTGTGCTACGCCCGAAAGAACATAAGCTTTGCCGTCTTCTGTATAAATCGCCGTCGGTGAGCTCCACGCATACGAATACATATCTTTCTGCCATACAGTTTTGCCTGTCTTTGTATCAAGTGCGACAAGTATACCTGCACCGCTGTAATTCGTCTTGCCGACGGGATAGATTATAAGACCTTCTAAGTCAGTACCCTTTTTGCCGATAATCGGTGAGCCTAAAATGCCGCCTGATACCTCACTGTCTTTTGCTATTCTTTCGTATTTCTGCTCCCATACAATCTTACCGCTTTCAGCGTCAATCTTGAAGATATAAGAGTTGCCGCCGCCGTATTCCATCGAAGTTCCGATATAAATATAACCCTTGCCGTCATCACCCCACTCAAATGCGGGTGTTGCGTTGATATCGTCACGGACATCCTGAGCCCATATCAGCTCCATTGTATTCGCGTTTATGCAGAAAAGCATTCCGCCGTTGTCTGCCATATAGAGATACTCTCCTACTGCGACAATACTGCTTTCAAATCCGAGTGTTCTGCCGAGGCTTGTTGTATAACGAGCCTTTGCGACATTTTTCGGGTCAACGGAAATTGTTCCTGCTTTTTTATCGTATTTCGTATTGAGCTTGATGGTGTAAATAACACCGTTTTCACCGCCCCATACAAGTGTATCTGCATCTGCACATACTAAAGGTGAACTGTCAAATGCTCCCCAACCGCGATAGTTGAATGAATCCGAACCGGACTGCTCATACAAAATTTTTCCGTCAATTAGGTTTACTATATGTATTCCCGGGGATCTTCCGCCGTTATAAAGACCCGAGCCGAGATACAAAAGCGGATAACCTCTCGGGTCAAGAGCACCTGCACCCTTGAAATTCATACCGACTCTTAGAGAATCACGGGTAGGAGTTCCGTCTTCTAAATCAATGAAATATACATTTCCGTCGAGTGTGGCATAGATAGCCTCAACCAGTCCGTCCTTTGCCTTCTTCTCGGGATAGATGTTCATAAGATTTTTGGTTTCGTTATCCCAACGGACTACCAAGGGTTGTCCTGTCCAACCGCAGCCGCCCCAACCGCCGAGACTTCCGACAGATTTTGTCCATATATTTTCAAGAGTTTTATTTTCAACAACAGATGTTCCGTAAGTCGCACCTGTGCGGTAATTGCTTCCTCTGAAAGTTACGATACCCTCGACCTGAGCATATTTACTTCCTGCACCAAAGTCAATTTTTTCTTCTCTCTTGAAGTCGTCGGTAATTTCACCGTCACTTACCTGCCAGTTGATATTCCAATTGGAAGGCTTTGTTTCTTCAATTGCTTTCGGTTGGAGTGTATAAACAACCTCTTCTTCCTTTTCTTCCTCGGGTTGCTTGTCTTCCTCCTCAACAATCGGCTTGAATGTATCAACACTTACTTCAGGTTCCTCCACAAAATACACCTTGCTGCAAACCAAAAGCAATCCGAGTGTCAGGCAAAGTATACTGTTAATTCTGTCAATAGCCGTGCGTCTTTGCTGTTTGTATGAAGCTCTGCGTACAATAAAACTCACTATAAACAAAACAAAGAAAATGAGCACAACTACTAAAGCTATCAACACTTTACTGCCCGAAGTGTCAGCCCATAAAAGAGATTGTTGTATCAAATTTTTGGTAAAAAAAGCATTCATGGTGACATGCCCCCAAATTATCGTATACGGTCATTCTATCATTTTATCCTCTTACAATCAAGAAATTTCTTATATTTTTTTGAAATTTAGTGATATCAGTCGAAAAATATATGGTCACTTTTACAAATATTTTTTTATTCTTGTTTTTTCGACATATCTATATTATAATGAGTCTGATTAGGCAATTTGAAAATCAGGAGGGGTTTTATGGACATCTTTATGATATTGGCTTTAATCGGCGGTCTTGCTCTTTTCCTTTACGGCATGGATTTGATGGGCGACAGCCTGAAAAAATTAGCAGGCGGTAAGCTTGAATCAATTCTTGCAAGCCTTACATCTGCAAAATGGAAAGGCTTTCTGCTCGGCTTCATCGTAACTGCAGTTATTCAGTCATCATCAGCAACTACGGTCATGCTCGTCGGTTTTGTAAACTCGGGTATCATGAAGCTCGGTCAGACGCTCAGCATTATTATGGGTGCAAATATCGGTACAACCGTTACAGCATGGCTGTTAAGTACCGCAGATATTGACGGTACGGCAACCTTTATTAAATTGCTCAAGCCCGATTCATGGACACCTATTCTTGCAATCATCGGACTGCTTTTGATTATGATGTCAAAAAAGGACAAGAGAAAGAATACAGGTGCAATTCTTATCGGTTTTGCAATATTGATGTTCGGTATGGAAATGATGAGTGGTGCCGTTGAAGGCTTAAGAGATAACGAAGCTTTCACAAGTATTCTCACCATGTTCTCAAACCCGATTTTAGGTATTTTGGTCGGTACAATTTTTACCGCAATTATTCAGTCATCTTCGGCATCTGTCGGTGTCTTGCAGGCTCTTGCTTTGACCGGTACGATTCCTTTTTCAACTGCTATCCCCGTTATTCTCGGTCAGAATATCGGTACAACAATCACTCCGATTATTTCTTCATTAAGCGGCAACAGAGATTCCAAACGAGTTGCATTCTCCTGTCTTTATATAAAGATGATAGGTGTTGTAATTGTTGCGGGCATCTTCTATGCACTCAACGCAATAATCGGCTTTGATTTTATGCAACCGGGACAGAATGTCGGTGCAATGGAAATTGCTCTTATCCATACATTATTCAATATCCTTTCAACCGTAATTCTTCTTCCGTTTACAAAACTTATTGAAAAGCTTGCTTTCCTTACTTTCAAAATCCAAAAAGAAGAACAGGAAGAAGCAGATGTATTTGCAACTCTTGACGAACGCTTCCTCGATGTTCCCGCTTTTGCGGTTGAAAAATGTAAGGCACTCGTTTGCGACATGGCAAGCATTTCCCTGAATTCATTCAAAAAAGCTACAACCCTCATAGAAAAATATGACCCCGCCATATTCAGCGAGGTTGAAAAGCTTGAAACAAAAGTCGATAAATATGAGGACAAAACAAGCACTTATCTCATAAAAATTGCAGAAAAGCAGATTTCTTCAAAGGACAGTAAAATTGTAACCGAGCTTTTGCATTGCATCGGCGACATCGAAAGAATCTCCGACCATGCACTCAATATCGCAGAAGCTGCAAAGGAAATCTTTGATAAGAATATCGACTTTTCAGATAAAGCTAAGTCAGACCTCAAAATTATTACAGATGCTGTTTCTGAAATTCTTATTCTTGCAACCGACGCACTCGTCAATGATGACCTCGACCTTGCAAAGACGGTTGAACCGTTGGAGCAGGTTATCGATAATCTTAAGAGAAAAATCAAAGACGGACATATTTCCAGACTCAGACAGGGTGACTGTACTATGGAGCTCGGCTTCATTCTTTCAGATTTACTTACAAACTATGAGAGAATCGCTGACCATTGCTCAAATATCGCAGTTTGCTTCATAGAAATCTCAAACGATTCATTTGAAACTCACGAATACCTCAACAGAATCAAATCCGGCGAGGAAGAAGACTTCAGCGAGTTATATGAATCATACAAACAAAAATATTATATTTCATAAAACAGAAAAACCGAAAAACCGTAGGCATTGCCTACGGTTTTTCGGTTAGGAAAGAGAAACTAATAAAAAGAAATGATGGAAAATTCTTTTAACATCTATGATTATATACTACACTTTTGTCATAGTTCACACATAATTGTTAACAAATTGTAAACAACTTGTGTTATTTGTGTTGCATCTTGATTTTAGGAGTAAAAAATATCACTTCTTTTGATAGAACTATCAAAGCGTAAAGATTCGGAACTGCCATAAGGAAATTCAGAATATCCGAAATATTCCAGACTGTTTCAAGCCTCGTCACGCAACCGACGAAAGAAAAAGCTACATAAATAATTTTAAACGGGATTTTTGACTTTTCACCGAATGCAAATCTTGAACTGATTTCGCCGTAGTATGACCACCCTACAATGGTAGCAAAGGAAAACAGTACGAGGCAGACTGTCACAATATAGGGTGCATAATTGCCGAATACAGATGAAAATGCTTCGATGTTAAGTTCAACTCCGTCAAGCTCGGAATTTTTATTCCACACCATCGGGCAAAGGATTGTAAATGCGGTAACGGTACACATTAGTATCGTATCAATAAAGACCTCGGCTATACCCCACATTCCCTGAATATGCGGTGATTTGACATCAGATGCCGCGTGAATAATCCCCGTCGAGCCGAGTCCTGCCTCGTTGGAAAAAACACCGCGGGAAATTCCGTACCGCATAGCTTTCATCACACCGAAACCCATCGCACCGCCGCTGACAGACCTGAACGAAAAGGCTTCCGAAAAAATGCTTTTGAGCACAGGTATGATGTTTTCATAAAAGCTGAAAATCACAACGAAAGATGCAATCAGAAAAATCATACTCATAATCGGCACCGTCTTTTCCGTAAAAACCGCAATCCGTTTAAGTCCGCCGAAGATGACAATACTTACAATTAGTGCCACCGCCAATCCGCAGATTATCGGCGACAGACCGAAGCTTTTATTCAGGGAAACAGAAATGGAATTTGCCTGGGTCATATTGCCTATGCCGAATGATGAAAACGCACACAATACTGAAAAGATAACCGCAAGCAAATCTGAACCCACACCGTTTTTAAGATACACCGATGCACCGCCGAACCACTCACCTTTTTTATTTTTGAAGCGGTATTTTACGGAGAGAAAATTCTCACAGTATGCGGTAATCATTCCGAAGAATGCCGACACCCACATCCAGAAAACCGCACCCGCACCGCCGTGAGCAATTGCAGTTGCAACACCTACAATGTTTCCCGTACCGACACAAGCGGCAAGTGATGAAAACAAGGCTTGTCGTTGGGAAATCGAGTTTTCGTCACTTGCCTTTCCGACATCTTTTTTAAAAAGTGACAGAATAGTTGACCTGAACCATAAATTAAATTTTGTCAGCTGAAAAAAACGAAGCCTGAATGTGAGAAATATCCCCACACCCAAAAATGCGACCAGCGAAAAAGGACCCCACAAAAAATGACTTAATCTTGAAATGAAACTTGTCATAAAACTCCTTATGAATGCAGAGTCCACCGTTCTCATTCTGAATTCTGCACTCTGAATTCTGCATTAAATTTAAATAATCTCTTGTAATTTCACAAAAGCTGATATATAATATTTTTTAGTTGTATTTTAGTAAAAATATAGGAGAAATAGTATGACTTTTAAAGAAAAAACCGAAAGAGCGGTTGTCGGCGGTATTATCAAAAGACTTTTGAAATATGTCAAGAAAAACCCCGACAAAAATATGCCTAAGCTTGTCGGTTTTGCAGAGATGTTTGTAGGTAAAATTTTTCCCTCAGACAATTTCAGAAAACTCAAAGAGGGTGCAGCTGACCCCGAAAACAACTGGACTAAGCTTGCCAAAAAATTTATTGAAGATGTTGACGAAAACATCATTCTCAAAATGGCACTCGCTTTTGGTCTCGGTGCAGGTGTTCACGGAACAAAGACTGTAAGAGAAAACAGAGAAAAATACGATTGCAACTTCCCTTGGGTTATTCTCATGTCCCCGACAAGTGCCTGCAACCTCAGATGCAAAGGCTGTTGGGCAGCTGAATATGACAATAAGAAAGAGCTTTCGTATGATGAAATGGATTCAATCGTTGCTCAGGGCAGAGAGCTCGGCACGCATTTCTATATGTTCACCGGCGGTGAGCCGTTAATCCGCAAGAATGACATTATCAAGCTTTGCAAAAAATATCAGGACTGCGTATTTTTAGCTTATACAAACTCAACACTCATCGATGAAAAATTCTGCGAAGAAGTCAAGGAAATCGGTAACCTCACATTCGCTTTGAGTATCGAAGGCAGTGAAGAAAGCAACGATGCCCGTCGTGGTGAAGGTATACATCAGACCGTACTTTCCAAGATGGAATTGATGAAAAAGCATAAGCTTCTCTACGGTATTTCCGTATGCTACACATCACAGAATCTTGAAGCGGTAACATCTGACGAATTTATTGATAAGATGATTGACCTCGGAGTAAAATTCTCCTGGTACTTCAATTATATGCCCGTCGGTGCTCATGCAGTACCCGATCTTATCCCGAGAGTTGAACAGAGAAAAGAGCTTTATCATTGGTTGAGAAAAGTCAGAAACTCCAAGACAGGTAAAACACTTTTCATTGTTGACTTCCAGAATGACGGCGAATATGTCGGCGGTTGTATCGCAGGTGGCAGAAACTACTTCCATGTCAACCCCGCAGGCGATATCGAACCTTGTGTATTCATTCACTTTGCCGATTCAAATATCAGAGAGCATACTTTGTTGCAAGCACTCAACAATCCGCTTTTCCAGGAATATTATCACAATCAGCCGTTCAATGATAACCACTTAAGACCTTGCCCGATGCTTGAAAATCCCGAAAGATTGAGAGAAATGATTAAAAAGACCGGTGCAAAGTCGACCGACTTCCTCGCTCCCGAAGATGTCGAAACCGTATGTGCAAGATGCGATAAGTTTGCGGCGGCGTGGAAAGAAGAAGCACAAAAGCTCTGGGAATCAACTCCCCACCCCAACCCGAAAACTCAATATTACAGAGATAAAAACCGCTGATTTCAGCGGTTTTCTTTTTAATCGTCCCGGCTTTCTTCTGTAAAAAACCTTGAAAGCACGAAAATATGTTTCTTATCTAAAAATAAATTTGCTATGCACGAAAATATATTTTAATCAATTCCAATCTTATCACATTGCGAAGCAATATATCGCATACAAAGTATATATCGCATTTGTCTAACAAATATATCGCACAAACAAAGTTCGTATATCGCTATTTTGATATCATGATATCAAAATGCTAAATTATCATACACTAAACTGCTCACAAACCATATTGCACTTCTCTATCGCGTATCTATCAGGGGACGGCAAAAAATCCACCAAGAGAATTTCTCTCGGTGGATTTTGTTTAGCTCTTATATTCATCAATTTCGCGAAGAATTTTATAAAGCTGTTCTTGTTCTTCTTTTGTTTTTGTTGATAAAAACTCATAACACTCTATGGGGATATTTTTTGAAGCATTATTGTACTCGTCAAGTTTTTCAAATAGCTTCGACAAAGGTATATTTAATGCAGAAGAAATTTTCCATACACTTTCAATTGTTGCATTCTTTTCTCCACGCTCAAGCTGACCAATATAATTCGGATGGCACGAGGATAATTCGGCAAGCTTTTCCTGGCTCAAGCCTGCTTGCGTTCTGTAATTTCTTATTCGTTGTCCGACAAGTTTTGCTAAATTATTCATAACAATCACCTTATAATATAGTCTATAAATACTTAAAATAAATATCCACACACTATTGATGTTTTTTGTTGTATGTTATATACTATTAGTGTTGTTGTTTAAAATTTAATATTTATAGTATTGTATTAAAGAGGTTTTTGATTATGAAAGAAAAGACTTGCTGTTTTAGCGGACACAGAAATATACCTGATACTCAAAAAAGTTCCGTTTGTTTGCGATTACAGTCAGAAATTGAAAAACTAATTCACAACGGATATACAGAGTTTTTAACAGGTGGTGCTTTGGGGTTTGATACTTTGGCAGCAGAAACCGTACTGAAGCTAAAAAATTCCTTTCCTCAAATCAGACTTATTCTTATTCTTCCTTGTATTTCGCAAGCGAAATACTGGTCTGACAAAGATAAAGACAAGTATGAAGAAATTAAAAATCACGCAGACGAAATATTTTACACATCACAAACTTATTACAACGGCTGTATGCATAAGCGAAACCGATATCTTGTCGATAAAAGCTCTGTTTGCATTTGTTATCTTACAGAGCAAATAGGTGGAACTGCTTTTACTGTCAATTACGCTCAAAAAAACAATCTGGAAATAATAAACATTGCAGACTCTATTTAGGGGAACCCCCGGCGAGGGTTCCCCACAAAAAAACAGTCCACCGGACTGTTTTTTATCCCCTCCTGCGCTTTGTGACGATAAGGCGTTTCGCTGTCTGCGGACAGCGACAAAGGCTCCGCCTCTTGACTCCGTGACCTTTTGAAAAAGGTCAACGAAAACTTTTAATGTTGTTTCTTATAATTTCCGTACTTTCAATAAAGCGGAACGACTAAAAAACCCCATCAAGAGTTTTATCTCCTGATGGGGTTTATTGGATTTTTCAAATCAAAACTTATGCCTGGGGCTCGTAGAGGTCCTTAAGTCTTACAAGGTGTGCGTACTTATCCTTTGCAACTTCTTCACTCTTAACAAAGAGTTTTTCAGCTCTTTCGGGGAATTCACGCATAAGTCTTGTGTAACGAGCTTCATTCTTGATGAATGCCTGATAGTCGCCTGTGGGTTCCTTGCTGTCAAGTGTGAAGGGATTCTTGCCTTCTGCCTTGAGAGCAGGATTGAAGCGGAAGAGGTTCCAGTAACCGCAAGCAACAGCCTTCTTCATTTCATCCTGGCAGTTGATCATACCGCCCTTGATTGAATGCATTTCACAGGGTGAGTAGCCGATGATAAGTGAGGGACCGTCATAAGCTTCTGCTTCCTGGATAGCCTTGAGTGTCTGCGGCATGCTTGCACCCATAGCGATCTGTGCTACATATACATAGCCATAGCTCATAGCGATTTCGGAAAGGCTCTTCTTGTTGATTTCCTTACCTGCTGCTGCAAACTGTGCAACCTGGCCGATGTTGGAAGCCTTTGAAGCCTGACCGCCTGTATTTGAGTAAACTTCTGTATCAAATACCATTACATTTACATTTTCGCCTGAAGCGAGAACATGGTCAAGTCCGCCGTAACCGATATCATAAGCCCAACCGTCACCACCGAAGATCCATACGGATTTCTTGGAGAGGTATTCGCTGTTTGCAAGAACATCCTTGCAAAGGTCGCAATTTGCACCTGCAGCTTCGATAGCAGCAACAAGTGCCTTTGAAGCTTCTGTGTTCTTTGCACTGTCATTAAGAGTTGCGAGGTATTCTTCACCTGCAGCCTTAAGTTCAGCAGATGCCTTATCAGATGCAACGATTTCCTTAACATCGTCGATAAGTCTGTCTCTGATAGCCTTCTGGCCGTAGTACATACCAAGACCGTGTTCAGCATTATCTTCGAACAAGGAGTTTGCCCAAGCAGGACCGTGACCTTCAGCGTTTACTGTGTACGGAGATGTAGCTGCCGGACCACCCCAGATTGAAGAACAACCTGTTGCGTTGGAGATGTACATTCTGTCACCGAAGAGCTGTGTGATAAGACGAGCATAAGCTGTTTCTGCACAACCTGCGCAAGAACCTGAGAACTCGAGGAGAGGTTTCTTGAACTGGCTTGAGGGAACTGTGATATTAGCTGTTGTTTCTGCCTTTTCTGAAACATTAGCTACGCAGTAATCGAATACTTCCTGCTGATCAAGCTGTGATTCCTGAGGAACCATCTTGATAGCACCCTTATTACATACGCCTACGCAAACGCCGCAACCCATACAATCGAGGGGAGATACTGCGAGAGTGTAAGTGTAATCTGTCTTAAGAACTTTCTTTTCAGCAGTCTTGATGTTTGCGGGAGCAGCAGCAAGCTCAGCTTCGTTCATTGCGAACGGACGGATTGTTGCGTGCGGACAAACATAAGCACACTGGTTACACTGAACACACTTTGTGTTATCCCATTCGGGAACCATAACAGCAACGCCTCTCTTTTCATAAGCAGATGCGCCGTGTTCGAATGTACCGTCAGCGTGGTCTGTGAATGCTGAAACGGGAAGTGAATAACCATCCATAACACCGATGGGTTTAAGAATGTTGTCAACCATCTTAACAAGCTTTTCTGCACCTTCTGAAGCAACAGCAACTTTATCGTCTGATGCATCAGCCCAAGCTGCGGGAACTTCTACCTTATGGAAAGCAGTTGCACCTGCGTCGATAGCCTTATGGTTGCAATCAACAACATCCTGACCCTTCTTGGAGTAAGACTTTGTTGCAGCGTCTTTCATATACTGGATAGCTTCATCAGAAGGCATAACATTTGCAAGTGCAAAGAATGCAGACTGTAAAACTGTGTTTGTTCTCTTGCCCATACCAACCTTAGCAGCGAGGTCGATAGCATTAACTGTGTAGAGCTGGATATTGTTCTTTGCGATATATCTCTTTGCGTCTGCAGTCAAGTGCTTTTCGAGTTCCTCATCTGTCCACTGGCAGTTGATAAGGAATACACCGCCGGGTTTAACATCGTTAACCATCTTGAATCCCTTGATAACATAAGAGGGATTATGACAAGCAACGAAGTCAGCCTTATTGATGTAATAGGGGCTCTTGATGGGTTTGTCACCGAAACGAAGGTGAGAAACTGTGATACCGCCTGTTTTCTTTGAGTCATACTGGAAGTATGCCTGAACATATTTATCAGTATGGTCACCAATGATTTTGATTGAGTTTTTGTTAGCACCAACTGTACCGTCACCGCCGAGACCCCAGAACTTACATTCGATTGTGCCTTCAGCAGCTGTGTTGGGAGCTTCTTCCTCTTCAAGTGAAAGACCTGTAACATCATCAACGATACCGACTGTAAACTGAGTCTTGCAATCATCTTTAGCAAGTTCTTTGTATACAGCGAATACACTTGAGGGAGGAGTATCTTTTGAACCGAGGCCGTAACGACCGCCGATTACCTGAATATCATTTCTGCCTGTAAGTGAAAGAGCAGTAACAACATCAAGATAGAGAGGTTCACCGAGAGAACCGGGTTCCTTTGTTCTGTCAAGAACTGCAATCTTCTTACATGTTGCAGGGATAGCAGCAGCAAGATGCTTTGCTGAGAAGGGTCTGTAAAGACGAACTTTTACAAGACCGACTTTTTCACCCTTAGCTGTGAGATAATCAACAACTTCTTCAGCAACATCATTGAATGAACCCATAGCAACGATAACGCGTTCTGCATCGGGAGCACCGTAGTAGTTGAACAACTGATAGTCTGTGCCGAGCTTAGCATTAACTTTGCCCATGTATTCTTCAACGATTTCGGGAACTGCATCATAGTACTTGTTGCAAGCTTCTCTGTTCTGGAAGAAGATATCGTCATTTTCGTGTGAACCACGCATTACGGGACGCTCGGGATTCAAAGCTCTCTTTCTGAAAGCTTCAACTGCGTCCATATCGCACATTTCTTTGAGATCATCAAAATCCCATACTTCGATTTTCTGTAATTCGTGAGAAGTACGGAAACCGTCAAAGAAGTTGAGGAAGGGTACGCGGCTCTTGATTGTTGCAAGATGTGCAACTGCACCAAGGTCCATAACTTCCTGTGTATTTGTTTCAGCGAGCATTGCGAAGCCTGTCTGACGACAAGCATAAACATCTGAATGGTCACCGAAGATATTAAGAGCGTGTGATGCTACACAACGAGCTGATACATGGAATACGCTGGGAAGCAATTCACCCGCGATTTTATACATATTGGGGATCATAAGAAGAAGTCCCTGAGATGCTGTGTAGGTTGTTGTAAGAGCACCTGCTGCAAGAGAGCCGTGTACTGTACCTGCGGCACCTGCCTCTGATTGCATTTCGACAACATTTACTTTTGTGCCGAAGATGTTCTTTAAGCCCTGTGCTGACCACTGGTCAACATAGTCTGCCATGGGGCTTGACGGTGTGATAGGATAAATGCCTGCTACTTCTGTAAACGCATAGGATACATGAGCAGCGGCATTGTTACCGTCCATGGTTTTAGTTTTTCTTGCCATTATTGTTTTCCTCCTTAAAAGAATGTGAGTTATAATCAACCACCCATAATAATAGCACTTTTTCGACAACTTGTAAACACCCTAATTATAGTTTTTTAATTTACAATAAAAATTCAAAAAAACTTTCCATTTTTATGTTATTTATGATATAATGAAGATTAGCTATGTGATAATTTAGCTTTCAGAGTTTGTTCCATACTTTCCGAATTAGGAGAATTTTTATGTCAACTTACAAAATCGCAGGGCTGACAGTTTCAATGTCGCCTAAATATGAGCCGTTGGTAAGCCAAATCAAACCTTACCTCACGGAGGATACAGATAATCCTCAGATTACTTTGTCGGTTGAAGATGCTTTTCTCGAAAAAAAGCAGAAAGAAAATCCGCATCTGGATATCGGCTCCTGTGAGTACATTTTCTACGGTGTTGAATTTTATTATAAGCTGTTGGACTTCAACGGTTTTCTTCTCCATTCCTCCGCGATTGAATATGAGGGCAACGCTTATCTCTTTTCTGCACCCTCGGGTACCGGCAAATCAACACACACCTCACTCTGGGCAGAAAAATTCGGAAAAGATAAAGTGAAGTTTATCAATGACGATAAACCCGTCATACTTTTTAAAGACGGTAAGGTCTATGCCTGCGGTACACCCTTCAGCGGAAAAACAAATCTGAATGAAGATATCTGTGTGCCGATTAAGGGTGTATGCTTTTTGCACCGTTCAGATACAAACGAAATAAAAAGATGTGAGTCAAAAGACGCATTGAGAAATATTATGAATCAGACAGTACGACCGTCAAATGCCGTCAGAATGTCAAATCTGCTTTCTATGATTGATAAGCTGATGAAAACAGTTCCGATTTATGAAATGGGCTGTAATATTTCGCTTGAAGCGGCAGAGGTTGCTCATTCTGCGATGAACGCGAAATAAGTGCAGAATGCTTTACTCCGTAATGCAGAATGCAGAGTTCAGAATGCAGAATTAAGGGCGGGTTCCACCCGCACCGATTATAAAAGATAAATTTAAAACATTACTAAATTTTGTTTTGATAAAAATATATTTTTGTGCATAAAAGGTTCTTTTTAGAACAAAATCGGACCGATTTAAAAAGGGTGAGGGCTTTGCCCTCCCGACATTCTGCATTTTGCATTCTGAATTCTGCATTCCGTAAACATTAAACATATTTCCGTCTTGAGAAAGGAAAAAAGATATGAAGATAAAAAAGGGTTTTGTTTTAAATGAAGTTGCAGGAACTAACATCGTTGTCGGTGTCGGTAAAAGCTCGAATACTCTCGGCGGTATGCTGACTTTAAACGCAAGCGGTGTTTTCATCTGGAATTTTCTGAAAAAGAACAGGTCTTATGATGAAACAGTAGAAGCACTTTTAGATAAATATGATACGACCGAAGAAGATGCAAAAAAAGGTCTTGATATTTTTATAAAATCTGCAAGAGAATTGGGTGTCCTTGACGAGTAAGACTTCGTAATGCAAAATGCAGAGTTCAGAATGCAGAATTAATGGCGGGTTCCACCCGCACCCAATTATAAAAGATGAATTTAACACATTACTAAATTTTGTTTTGATGAAAATATATTTTTGTGCATAAAAGGTTCTTTTTAGAACAAAGATGGGACGATTTAAAAGAGGTGATTTTTTGGAAAACAGACAAAAGTTTTTTATTCATATTTTGTCATCTGCGTTTGAAAAAAAGTCAATAGATTTTGTGCCCGATAATTTGGATTGGGACAAGCTTTTTTATGCTGCTCAGAAGCATAAGGTTGCACATCTTTTTTATGATGTTTTAAAGCGTTCCGAAATAAGTCTTGAAAAGGATATTGAAGAAAAGTTTTTAAAAGCACAAAAATCTACGCTAAAAAAATCTGCTGTTTTTGATGCGGAGCTTGAGTATATTTCCGAAGCATTTTCGGACAATAAAATCAAGTTCTTACCGCTTAAAGGTGCGGTCATAAAAAAACTTTATCCCGACCCGTCAATGCGAACGATGTCCGACCTCGATATTTTACTGTTTGAAAAAGACAGAAAAAAAGCCAAGGAAATAATGCTTTCTTCGGGTTATGAAATCACACTTGATGATGTCACCCATGAAGATGTTTTTCTGAAGCCTCCGCTTTTAAATATCGAGCTTCACTACTCCCCTGTTCCGATTGACCACTCGGAATATAATTATTATAAAAATAAAATATCTCAGCTTTTAAACCCCGAAAACCCTTGGTTTTACGAGGACCAATATATATTCTTAATCGTGCACACCGCAAAGCATTTCAGAAACGGCGGTATAGGTGTAAGAGCAATAGCTGATATTTTCTTTTTTAATCAGCATGATTTTTCCGATAAAAATTACATTGAAAATGAGTTAAAAAAGTTATCACTTTCCGACTTTGAAAAACAGATGAAAAAATTGGGCAATATGTGGTTTGCCGGCGGTGAAGAAAATGACGATTTAAAACTCATCGGAAATTATATTTTGGGAAGCGGTGCTTTCGGTCTGAACAAGCAGCTCACTCTCTCAAATAAAAAAGTTCAAAACGGCAGTAAAAATTCTTTCATTTTTTCAAGAATTTTTCCGTCAAAAAACAAGATGGTTTCTGCTTATCCCTCACTTAAAAGATTTCCGTTCCTTTTGCCCGTCTTTTGGGTGACAAGAATTTTCAATGCATTTTTCTTTAAAAAAGATAAGTTAAAATCCGATATAAAATCGGTGCAGAATATCAATAATAACAATGTGGAAAATTTAGAAAAAGTTTTAGAAAAATCCGGTCTGAAAGGAGATTAAAAGTATGGGTAATTCTAAAGTTTATTGTGCGGTTTTAGCAGGTGGCTCGGGCACGAGAATGAACAGTCCTCTCCCCAAGCAGTTTATGATGCTCGGCAACGCTCCCGTTTTTATTCACTCAATCCGCACACTTTTAAAGGACGAAAGAATTGAACAACTGTGGATAGGTTCAAACGGTGATTGGCTTGACCTTGCAAAAGAGCAGCTTGCAAAATACCTCGGTGATAATGACCGTATCCGTCTTTGCGAGGGCGGTGCTGACAGAGAGGGTACTTTCCTCAATGTCATGAAAGGTATCAAAGCAGAAAACAACATCACCAATGATGATGTTGTTCTCATTCACGATGCAGTCCGTCCGTTCGTTAACCTCAGAATAATTGATGATGTTATCAACGAAATGGAACACTGTGACGCTTGTAATACGGTTGTCCCCGTTAATGATACAATAAGCCGTGTAGGTGCTGACGGAATCGTTATCGATATTCCCAACAGAGCGGAGCTTTTTGCAGGTCAGAGCCCTCAGGGATTTAAAATCAACAAGCTGATGAACGCTTTTGCCGCTTTAGATGAAAATACCCGCAAGCTGCTGACCGAAACTACAAAGGTCTGCCTCTCACAGGGTATTGAAGTTCACACAGTTAAGGGTGAATTTTATAATTTCAAAATTACAACTCCTTATGATTTGGAAGTTGCAAATCATGTCCTTGCATGGATAGAATCAATTCAGTGATTTAAGTATACACACTATGCCGTTGTCGACAATATCGATGACGGCATATTCTTTTTGTCCGATTGAACCGGGGTTCAAAATATGATAACCGTTTCTGTATTCTGTAACAGCATTATGGGTATGACCGTATAATATAATGTCTGCACCCGAATATGCACCGTGATTAAATACCGCCGCATCACCGAATTTCACATTAAATTCGTGACCGTGAGTAAAAAATATTTTCTTTCCGCAAAAATCTTTTATATCACTTATCGGAATTTCCGACCAGATAAATGAATCGCAGTTGCCCTTTACTTTGTAAAAATTTTTATTGAAATATTTTTCTTCGGCTTCTTCGATATCACGGAGACCGTCGCCTAAAAAAATAATATCATTTACATCTTTTTCTGCATCGATAGCATCAAAAACATTGTACTTTCTTCCGTGTGAATCAGATAAAACCAAAATTCTCATAACTCAATCTCCAAAAACATATAATTAAACGGTGGTGATTTAATGAATAACAATTTTACTCCCGAAGAAATCAACAGGCTTCTGTCAAATTCTTCAGGCAAGCTGCCCGATAATTTAAAGAACGGTATCAGCGATGAACAAGTAAAAAAACTTAATTCGATTTTATCGGACAAAGAAAAAATCAACGCATTACTAAATTCACAGAAAGCACAGGAGCTTATTAAAAAATTTAAAAACGGAGGCTGATTTTTTTGCAGGAATACAGTCATCAGGATTTGATGAATATGCAGGAAGATGCTTGCAGAAAAATGTTTGAGATGCAAAAGAAATCTCCTGACTGTAAAACCGAAAAACAGCCGACGGAAAAAAAGAAAAATTTTTTAAATCTCGACAACGATACACTTATCTTAGGTGCCTTGCTTCTGCTTTTTATGAAGGACGGAACAAATGATAAGCTCTTACTTGCCGCATTAGCTTATATACTGTTGTCATGAAGCCAACAAAATGCAAAGTGCAGAACGAAGGGTCTGCGACGCAATTGCAAAAATGTTTATTTAACCTTAAAGCTTGGAATAGAACAAAATAAATTTTCGTGCCACAAAGATGCTTAATTGAAGAAAGACGGGACGATTCAAAAGGCAGAGAAAAGTCTCTGCCTTTTTTTCATATCGTTACTTTTTTCCATTTTCCGAGATGGATATAAATTGCAACAACTATCAGAGAAAATACCGTACCGATTCCGATAGAAAGTCCTATGCCGTTGAAACCGAGCGGTGTCATTCTTGAGAGTATGTATGCAACGGGGACTCTGATGAAAAGTGCACCTATGCTTGTGTTGATAAGAGTAAATGTCGTAGAGCCTGCCGCAATTGCAAGACCGTTCATACAGAACATCGGAACTGCAACAAGGAAGTCGAGTGACACATAGAAAATATATTTGGAAGTTGTTTTTATAACCTCCTGATTATCGGTAAATAATCTTGTAATCTGTTCGGGGAAAAGATTGATTCCACCCCATATTACGAGCAAAATTGCCATTGCTATTCCCATACCGGTCAGCATCGTTTTCTTCGCTCTGTCAAACTCACCTGCACCGAGGTTTTGTCCCGCCATTGAGGAAATTGCACCCGACATTGCAAATGCCGGTAAGATAGCAAGCGAATTTATCTTTGATGCAACACCCTGACTTGCTGACAAAATATCTGCACCGGGAAGACCGTTTACTAAAGCAGTCAATGTCAAAAATGCAAATGAATTCAACACCTGCTGAACACTTGACGGCAAGCCTATTTTTATAAGCAATTTTGCCTTATCTTTTTTGATTTTGAAATCTTCAATGGTATAACCTTTGAAGAAATCTTTTTTTACAAGAAACAAAATTGAAAGTATAACACTTATCGCCTGAGCCGCAATCGTTGCATAAGCTGCACCTGCAGCACCCATATCAAAGCCTGCTACTAAAACCAAATCGAGAACGATATTTACAAGAGTTGCGATGATAATAAAATACATCGGTCTTTTTGAATCGCCCATACCTCTTAAAATCGCACTGATTGCATTGTATAAAAGCATAAACACTGTGCCGGCAATACAAATTCTGTAATAACTCAGGGTTTCTCCGTAAGCGTTTGTCGGAGTGTTGAGAAGATTCAATATCGGTTTAGCTAAAATCAGCATCAACGCAGTAATGATAACACTTAAAATGAGATAAAGTGTTGTCATTGTTCCGATAACTTCTCGTTGGTCATTATATTTTTTTGCTCCGCCGTACTGTGCAATAAGCACCGTACCGCCAACCGAAAGTCCGACCGCTGCACCGATAACAAGCATGGAAACCTGTGAGCCCATATTAACACCGGTGATGCTTGAGATATCGGAAAAATTACCGACGATTACCATGTCAACAATATTATAAAGTGCCTGTAAAAAGTTTGATAACAAAAACGGCAAAGCAAATTTTATAAGTTGCTTCGGCACACTGCCTTTTGTTAAATCGCTTCTGAATTCCGTGTTCAAGTTTTTGCCCAATCCTTATTTTTCAAATCTCTTGGTTACTACTCTGTCGAGCGGTTTCTGTAAAAATGTATAGATGAGTGATGATAAAACAATCACGATTGCTATCGGTACTATCATAATAATTTCGCCCGGAAATTCCGGCAATCTGATGCATAAAAATTTCATTATTGCCTGACCGAAATGTCCCATGAGAAGGAATATCGGAAAAGAAATTTCCGAAAGACCGATAAGCCACTGCATCCATTTCGACTCTGCAAATTTTTCAACTTCTCTGCCGCCTGCAATTGCGAATAAAATCATTACAAGTCCGATAAGATAAACCGCAGTATATTTCCAGTTATCAAATCCTAACTGCAGAAAAAGTACCGATACGAGAGTGATAAAACCTGCAAAAACAGTTTTATCTTTTTTTGTCATGCTGTGTATTGCAATACCTGCAGCAAAAACAAGTCCGTATCTGCCGCAGAAAGCAATAGAAATTATTCTCATCGGAATGATGTTGTAAGCTTCACCAACCATGCTCATGATAAAGCCGATGACGCTCCATATTGCTGTTATCGGAAGAAGATTTCTTCTCTGTCCGATGAGTAAAACAAATGTGACAAACACCAAAAATACAAAGAAAAATGTAATAACCAAATATGCTTCGTCAACATTTCCCCAACCGTCGTAATTGACGAAATTGTTGAGCATCAAAACATTGAGAATCATTGTCTTTATCGGCAATGCTCTTTCAACAAGATAAAACTTTGTTGCCAAAAATGTAAGCACAACACCGATTAAATATATAGGATAATACGATGCGAATTTCTGTGCCGCAAACTGCAAGGGTTTAACCTTTTCTTCCAACTGCTGAGCAATAAAAAATCCGAAAATTACGAACAAAATCGAAACCGTATAAATACCGAAATTTGTTCCGATTGCGTGAAATTTTACGCTCGGTGCGATATAGCTGAAGTTGTTGGGATATTGATATGTAAATGAAAAAATCAGCAACGCAATCATCGACAAGCCTTTAATCAGCTTTAAGCCGTTGTACTGTTTTGTTTTCATAACTGTTCCCCACTTTCAAAAATATTTTTTAATTATTTGATTGTGTCTGTTCCCATAAATCCTCTCAATGCTTCGGGGATTGTAACAGTACCGTCAGCGTTCTGGAAGTTTTCCAAAATAGCCGCAACAGTTCTGCCTACTGCGATACCGGAGCCGTTAAGAGTATGAACAAGCTGTGCCTTGCCTTTGGGTCCGTCTTTGTATCTGATAGCAGCTCTGCGAGCCTGGAAGTCTTCAAAGTTTGAGCATGAAGAAATTTCTACATATCTGCCGTAAGAAGGCATCCAGACTTCAATGTCATAAGTTTTTGCTGAGGAGAAACCGATGTCGCCGCTTGAAAGACAAACTACTCTGTAAGGAAGTCCGAGACCCTGAAGGACTTTTTCCGCATCTCTTGTGAGGCTTTCAAGCTCATCATAAGAATTTTCGGGCTTAACAAACTTAACAAGCTCAACCTTGTTGAACTGATGCTGTCTGATAAGACCTCTTGTATCTCTGCCCGCACTGCCTGCTTCTGCTCTGAAGCAAGCTGAATATGCACAGTATTTTATCGGCAATTTGTCGCCGTCGATAACTTCATCTCTGTGCATATTTGTAACGGGAACTTCTGCAGTCGGAATGAGGAAATAGTCGTCGTTTGTAATCTTGAAAGCGTCTTCTTCAAACTTCGGTAACTGACCTGTGCCTGTCATTGAAGCACGGTTTACCATGTAAGGCGGGAAGATTTCCGTGTAGCCGTTTTCAGTATGTGTATTGAGGAAATAGTTGATTACAGATCTCTCAAGTCTTGCACCTAAATCTCTGTAAAAATGGAATCTCGCACCTGTAACTTTTGCAGCAGTTTCGGGATCTAAAATTCCTAAATCTGCACCGATGTCCCAATGTGCTTTTACTTCAAAATCAAATTCACGAGGCTCGCCCCATCTTCTGATTTCAACATTTTCGCTGTCGTCTTTTCCTATCGGAACTGTATCACTGGGGACATTCGGAAATTCATACATAATTTCCTTCTGCTTTGCTTCAAGCTCTGAAAGCTTCGCATCATCTTCTTTAAGGGTTTCTTTAATCTCGTTCATTCTCTTCATGATTTCCGAGATGTCGCCGCCTGATTTCTTTATCATCGGAATCTGCTTACTTGCAGCATTCTGCTCCTGCTTCAAAGCGTCTGTTGAAGCAATAAGCTTTCTTCTTTCAACATCCAATGCCAATACTTCGTCAACAAGTGCATCCATATCCTTGTTGCGTGATTTCATTGCTGCCTTTACTTTGTCGGGATTTTCTCTGATTAATCTGATGTCTAACATTTTTATCTTCCTTTGCTATTTATTTTTCATCAAAAACTTTTACTAATTTCTGCAAATCGTCTGCACTGAAAAATTCAATTTCTATCGTGCCTTTCTGTGCTGAACGATTTTTAACTTTAACTTTTCTTCCGAGAGTTTTTTCCAAAGCCAACTCAACTTCATCAAAAAATTTATTTCGTTTTGAGGGAGTTTTTTTCTTCGGTTTTTCTCTGAAAGTTTTAACGATTTCTTCCGTCTGACGAACGGATAAATCGTCTCTGACTATCCTTGCCGCAAGCTCACACATCATCGTCTTTGTTTCAAGACCTAAAAGTGCTCTCGCATGACCTGCGGAAATTAAATCCTTTGAAATTAAATTCAAAACTTCATCGGGTAACGCTAAAAGTCTTAAGGAGTTTGCAATTGCCGGACGGGATTTCTGCAATTTTATCGCAGCCTCTTCCTGAGTAAGTCCGAGCTCTTTTATAAGTCTTTGTATTCCCTTTGCTTCTTCAATCGCATTTAAGTCTTCTCTTTGAAGATTTTCTATCAAAGCAATTGTCATTGCTTCTTCGTCTGTTAAATTTTTAACAATCACAGGAACCTTCGTAAGTCCTGCCATTCTTGATGCTCTCCAGCGTCTTTCACCGGCGACTAACTGATAGCCACCGCCCTCTATCGGACGGACAAGTAAAGGCTGAATAAGACCGTTTTGCAAAATACTTTCAGACAATTGTGCCAAAGCTTCTTCATCAAAAACTTTTCTCGGCTGATTGCGGTCAGGCTCGATTTCGGTAAGTCTGATTTCAACCGCACCGCCGTTTTCGACTTCGTCAATGGTGTTGTCGGTAAAAAGTGCATCAAGACCTTTTCCGAGACCGCCTCTTTTATTAAGCATTTGCCTCACCTCCGTTATTCTTCAGAAGCTCCGCCGCCAAGTCGCTGTAAGCAACGCTGCCTTTGGAAACTCTGTCATAGTACATTATCGGTTGTCCGAAGCTCGGAGCTTCCGAAAGTCTGACATTCCTCGGTATAAAAGATTTGAAAACCTTTTTAGGGAAGAATTTTTTGACTTCACTTACAACCTGCTGAGTAAGATTCAATCTGCCGTCATACATTGTAAGCAGAACGCCCTCGATATCAATTTCGGGATTATACAATTTCTTGACCTGACGGACTAATTGCATAAGCTGTGAAAGCCCCTCAAGTGCATAATATTCACATTGTATGGGCACGAGTATCGTATCTGATGCACAAAGTCCGTTAAGCGTTATAAGACCCATTGCAGGCGGACAGTCGATAAATATGTAATCATAATCATTCTGCACCGGGGCAAGACCTTCTTTAAGCTTGCTTTCGCGGTGCTTCATATCAATAAGCTCCAAATCAGCACCGGCAATATTCATATTTGACGGCAGAACGGACACATTCTGATATTCCGTTTTGATTATAACATCCTGAGCCTTTGCTCTGCCGATTATGACATCATAAGATGTCTTTTCAAGCTCTCTTTTATTTATTCCGTAACCGCTTGTGGCGTTGCCCTGCTGGTCGATATCAACAAGCAAAACCCGCTGTCCTTTCGCACCGACAGCAGCTGCCAAATTGACCGCGGTAGTGGTTTTGCCGACGCCGCCTTTCTGGTTAACAATAGCAATTGTTTTAGCCATTTCTGACCTCCTATATCATTCTGTTTAATTCCAAAACAGACTTGTATTCATAATTGCATATATTTTATCACATTTTCTTCGATTTTTAAAGAGTTTTTTAAGATTTTTTCCAAAAAAATGCGAAAAGACAGACCTCAAAAATATGAGATCTGCCTTTCCGCTGTGGATGTGGGGTGTGAAAGAGAAAGATATGGGCTTTTTTAGGCAAAGCCAAAGGCTTTGCAGTTAAATTGTTGCTTCGCAACATCTAAATTATTTCATAGCTAAATTTTACTTCGTAAAGCTAAATTAAATGTGCCTCAGCGTGCCGAAGGCACATTTAGCTCCGTAGGAATTTAGCTGCATAAGTCAATTTAGCTCGCGAAGCGAATTTAGCCGGTTGTGGACTCTGTCCACAACCCTGTTTCACGTGAAACATCGGATTTTGTCGACGATTTTTTTGCTATCCTTACGACATATTCATAATAATCGTTTGTTTCCTTGCGTGTGGCTTTAGCTTCCATGCCTGCAAGTCGCATTGAGTCAACTGCTTTATCTATCGTGTTAACAAACAGTCGAATATCTTTATAAAGCTTTATCGGAAGCTTGCTCGGGTCTTTTTTCCGCTTTACAGGCTTAACTTCAAGCAATGCTGTTATAAAATCTTCTGTCTGTTTTACATTCATCTGCTTTTCGATAATCTTCTTTAAAGCCTTTCTACGCTTGTCCTCGTCGCTGATTCTGAGTAAAGCTCTTGCATGTCGTTCTGTGAGGTCATGCTCTGCTATCATTGCACGCATATCAGGTCTTAGTCTGAGAAGCCGAAGCTTATTAGACACCGCAGATTGTGTCTTGCCGAGTGCTATTGCGATCTGTTCCTGAGTGAGAGAATAATCACGCATAAGCCTGTCTATTGCTGTTGCCTCCTCAAAGAACGACAAATCCTGTCTTTGCAGGTTTTCAAGGAGTGCAAATGTTGCGGACTTCTCATCGGTAGCCTCCATTACGATACAAGGCAGTCTTGCAAGTCCTATCATTTTTGAAGCTCGCAGTCTGCGTTCGCCCGAAATCAACTCATAATAACCGTCGCTGTCGAGCCTGACCGTAACCGGTTGAATAATTCCGTTCTGTCTGATGCTTTCGGCAAGACTTTGCAGCTCCTGCATATTGAAGCTTCTTCGCGGTTGGTCGGGGTTAGGTCTGATTTCATTTATCGGTATCAGCAATATCTGACCACCTGAACGAGTTCTCATTGCAAAGCTCCTTTCAAAAAAGTAAACTCCCGTGGCTGACTACGACATAATCATACCATCGGGAGTTTGAATTGTAAAGAGTTTTTCATCGTGCAAAACTGCCGTTTTCCTTGATATTACAACAATTTTATAAAGGTTGCTTTGCGATTTTTGCAGAAGCACGAGGATATTTTGACGGAGTTTGCGATATCTTTTTAATAACAATTATATTTCTTTCGCCGCAGTCAGCAATATCATATTTGCAGACCTTGACTATCTCACCGCCAAGGAGTTTTATTGCTTTCTTTGCTGCTTCTAATTCTTCGTCTGCTTTCGCACTTTTCATTGCAAGAAAAGTACCGCCGACTTTTACAAACGGTAAGCAATACTCTGCTATTACATTTAAAGCAGAAACAGCTCTTGCGGTTGCAACATCATATTGCTCTCTGTAATCTGCGTCCTTGCCGAGTTCTTCTGCTCTGCAATGGAGTATTTCCGCATCAAGTCCGAGGTCTTCGCAGACAGAGCGGACAAAGTTGAGCTTCTTATTTGCACCGTCTATCATTGTTATATCAATATCATTCCTGGAAATCAACAACGGTAATGCGGGAAAACCGCCGCCGGTGCCGACATCTATGACCTTAGCATTCTCAGGAATACCCACATCAAGCAAAGTCAGACTGTCTGCAAAATGCTTCGTTACAATCTCCTTTGGTTCTGTAATCGCCGTAAGATTGAGAGTTTTGTTGGTTTCCGTCAGAAGATAAGCAAATCTGTCGAAATTATCCAAAGTTTCAGGGGAGAGGTTTACATTTATTTCAGAAACAACATCTGATAAAAGCTTTTTATCAATCATGGTAACCTTTCTCCTTTTCAAGATATATGAGCAAAACTGTGATATCTGCGGGTGTTACACCGCTGATTCTTGATGCCTGACCGACATTTTCAGGTTTAATCTTATTAAGCTTCTCAATAGCTTCAAGTCTTAAACCGATAATCTTATTATAGTCAAGACCGACGAGCGAACGAACCTCAAGACGGCGGTTTTCGTCAATCTGTGCTTGCTGTCGTTTTATATATCCCTCATACTTGGTGTCAATCTCAACCTGCTCAAATACCTCGAACGGTAAATCGGGTCGGGTTTTATCAAACGGAGCAAGGGTTTTATAATCAAGCTGGGGTCTTTTTATGAGTTCTTCAAGTCGTACACCCGATTTCATGGGTGATGTTTCACGTGAAACAAGTATATTGTTTAACTCCTCACAGGGAGATATTACAACCTTTTTAATGCGTTTCTTTTCTTCCTCTATAAGGCGGAGCTTCTCTCTGAAGGCTTCCATTCTTTCCTCGCTGATAAGACCTATTTCATAACCGATTTCAGTAAGTCTTCTGTCGGCATTATCCTGACGGAGTATAAGTCTGTATTCGGAACGGGATGTCATCATTCTGTAGGGGTCAGAGCAACCCTTTGTTACGAGGTCATCAATAAGCGTGCCGATATATGAGCTTGAACGGGGGAGTGTAATCGGTGACAGACCCTTGACCTTTCTTGCGGCATTGATACCTGCAACAAGTCCCTGACCTGCGGCTTCTTCATATCCGCTTGAGCCGTTGAACTGACCTGCACCGAAAAGACCGTCAAAATCATGGAATTCAAGAGTTGATTTAAGAGAGAGCGGGTCAATACAATCGTACTCAATCGCATAAGCCGTTCTCATAACCTGAACATTTTCAAGTCCGGGAATAGTTTTCAGAAATTTAAGCTGAACATCTTCCGGGAGTGAGGAAGAAAGTCCCTGAAGATACATTTCGTCGGTATTCTCACCGCAGGGCTCAATGAATATCTGATGTCTTTGTTTTTCTGCAAAGCGTACAATCTTATCCTCAATACTCGGACAATATCTCGGGCCTACACCGCTGATTTTTCCGCCGTATAGGGGAGAACGGTCGAGGTTATCGAGTATTATTTTCTTTGTTTCTTCGTTTGTATATGTTATATAGCAAAGCTGCGTGTTCTTAACTTCTGTCTTGCAATCAAAGGAGAACGGCACGATATTCTCGTCACCTTCTTGTGGCTCAAGCCGTGAGAAATCAACGCTTCTTCTGTTAACTCTTGATGGCGTACCTGTTTTGAAGCGACGGGTCGGTATACCCAATCTGTGAAGAGCATCGGAAAGCTCATTTGACGGGAAAACTCCGTCGGGTCCGCTATCATAGGAAACATCGCCGACATAGACCTTACCGCGAAGAAATGTACCCGTCGCGATAATAACGCACTTTGCGGTATAGATTGCTTCAAGTCTTGTCTTAAGCTTCCAAAGGTCACCGTCTTTTTGTAAATCAACAATCTCTGCCTGATAAACTTCAAGGTTTTCCTGGCGTTCAACGGTAACTTTCATATACTCGCTGTAACGGCGTCTGTCAATCTGTGCTCGTAAGCTATGTACCGCAGGACCTTTGCCGAGGTTCAATATGCGACTTTGCAAGGTGTTGGCATCTGCCGCTTTACCCATTTCACCGCCGAGAGCATCTATCTCACGGACAAGGTGACCTTTTGATGAGCCGCCTATTGAAGGGTTACAAGGCATATTGCCGACCCAATCAAGATTTATTGTAAACAATGCAGTATTGCAACCAAGGCGTGCAGAAGCAAGCCCTGCCTCAATTCCGGCATGACCTGCACCAATTACAACAACATCGAAATTTTTTGCAAAATACTCCATTTTAAATCGTCCCATCTTTCTTCAATTAGGTACCTTTGTGGCACGAAAGTTTATTTTCATCTTAACCAACCTTTTCTGAATGCAGAATGTAGAATTCAGAGTGCAGAATGAAGGGTGGACTCCGTCCACACCTATTATAAAAATGTACAATTTACACTCATTAAATTCGGGTGAGGGCTTTGCCCTCCCGACATTCTGCATTTTGCATTTTGCATTCTGCATTAAATTTAATAAACTATTTGCCGACACAAAATTGAGAAAAAATCTCATCAACAACAAGTGAATTTGCTTTCTCACCTGTCAGCTCAAGCAATGCTTCAACCGCTGCTTCTGCACAGACATTTACGGCATCCATTGTCATTCCTATGTTAATTGCATCAAGTCCTTCGTCTACAAACCTGAGTGCATTTTCGCAACACACTCTCTGCCTTTCGGTCGATAGCATTGCGAGGGAAGTATCAATTTTATCCGTTCCGAGGAGTGACTCAACCGCTTGTGACAATTCTTCACAGCCTGCGGAATTCTTTGCCGACATTTCAATTATCAGATTGCATGATTTCTTTATATAATCATCATCGAGCTTTCTGTCAAGGTCGGTTTTATTTATAATTGCTATGGTCTGCTTGTCCTTGCATTTTTCTAATATAGAATAATCTTCATCGGACAATTCATCTGATGCATCGAATACCGCAAAGACTAAATCTGCTTGTCTTAATTTTGTTTCTGCTAATTCAACACCGATGGTTTCGACCGCATCATCTGATGAATGAATACCTGCGGTGTCTGCGAGCCTTAAGACAAGACCGCCCAGGCGAACTGTTTCTTCAACAACATCTCTCGTTGTACCCGCAATGGGTGTAACGATTGAACGCTGATGACCTGACAAAAGATTCATAAGCGTTGATTTGCCGACATTCGGCTTGCCGACGATTGCAGTATTAACGCCCTCGATAACTGCACGACCTGCATCATAGTCATTTAAGAGTTTTGTGATTTTATTTTTAACAAAATTAAAAGTTTCCTTTAAAGCCGGGTATTCGATTTCGGGGATTTCCTCGTCGGGATAATCAACCCAAGCCGACATATTTGCACAAGCAGAAATCAGCTTATCTGCCGCTTCGTGAATATCTCTGCTTAATGCACCGTCGAGTGCGGTAACTGCGGCATTGGCGGCTTGCTCCCCGTTTGCGGAGATTATATTCATAACGGCTTCTGCTTTTGATAAATCTATTCTGCCGTTTAAGAATGCCCGCTTTGTAAATTCACCAGCTTCTGCAGGGCTTGCACCGTTTTTGAGTACTGTCCTCAAGACCATCTGCGTGACAAAAAGACCGCCGTGGCATGAGATTTCGACAACATCTTCGCCTGTATAGCTTCTTGGTGCTTTGAATACAAGTGCGATAGCTTCATCTATGACTTTTTCGCCGTCATACACTTTTCCGTAAGCAGCCGAATAACCCGAAAGCGCCGAAAGGGATTTTCCGCTTTTCGCTTTAAAAACCCTATCGGCAACAGTTACGGCTTGATCGCCTGATATTCTTATTATTCCGATACCGCCGGCACTCATGGGAGTGGCAACGGCGGCAATAGTTTTGTTATTATTCATAAATCGGATGATTCTTGCAGATTTCTTCAACGCCTGCTCTGATCATATCAGCACTGTTTTCAAAGTCAGTAGCTGTGAGATAGATATACTCAGCGATTTTTTCCATATCTTCAGCAGTAAAGCCTCTTGAGGTTACCGCAGCAGTACCAAGTCTTACACCGCTTGTAACGAACGGTTTTTCGGGGTCGTTGGGGATAGCATTCTTGTTAGCTGTGATATAAACTTCATCAAGTCTCTTTTCAAGCTCTTTACCTGTGATGCCGAGTGAACGAAGGTCAACGAGCATGAGGTGGTTATCAGTACCGCCTGAAACAAGATTGATGCCTCTCTTTGTAAGACCGTCAGCGAGAGCCTTTGAGTTGATAAGAATCTGCTTCTGATATTCTTTGAATTCGGGCGTCAAAGCTTCACCGAGGCAAACTGCCTTTGCAGCGATAACATGCATAAGCGGACCGCCCTGGTTGCCGGGGAAGATAGCCTTATTGATAGCTGCACCGAACTCTTCCTTGCAGAGGATAAGACCGCCTCTGGGACCTCTCAATGTCTTATGAGTTGTAGTTGTAACAACATCAGCATAGGGAACGGGTGACGGGTGAAGTCCTGCAGCAACAAGACCTGCGATATGAGCCATATCGACCATATAGTAAGCACCGACTTTTTTAGCAATCTCGCCGATTCTTTCGAAGTCGATGATTCTCGGATAAGCAGATGCACCTGCAACGATGAGCTTGGGCTGATGCTCAACAGCCAATCTTTCGATTTCATCATAATCCAAAACGCCGTTATCGTTTACGCCGTAAGCTACGAAGTTATAGAGCTTACCTGAAGCGTTAACGGGTGAACCGTGAGTAAGGTGACCGCCGTGAGCAAGGTTAAGACCTAAAACTGTATCACCGACATTGATAAGTGCGGAGTATGCTGCCATGTTAGCCTGAGCACCTGAGTGAGGCTGAACATTGGCACAGTCAGCACCGAAAAGCTTACAAGCTCTTTCGATAGCTAAATTTTCAACGATATCAACACATTCACAACCGCCGTAGTATCTCTTACCGGGATAACCTTCAGCATATTTGTTTGTAAGAACGCTGCCCATTGCTGCCATAACAGCAGGGGAAACGATGTTTTCTGATGCAATAAGCTCAATGTTTCTTCTCTGACGAATAAGCTCCTTATTCATAGCTTCGCCGACTTCGGGGTCGACATTAGTGACAAAACCGATAGTGTCAAGCATTTTTCCTAACATTTTTATCATCCTTCCGATAGAATAAATTTAATCCTAACAATTATACTGTTTTTTTGTCGATATGTCAATGCAATGTTTTCACTAACAAAATTGAGTAAAATCTTTGTTAAAAGATTGACTTTTCACAAAATTTACGATATTATTGTATAGTCTATAATTGTATACTCACGGAAAAGAGGTTTTGATTATGAGTAAATTAAGAGTTGCTATCATCGGCACAGGCGGAATAAGCCGTGAGCACATGCAGGGTTATCTTGCATTACCCGAAGATGTAGAGGTTGTAGGTCTTTGCGATATCGACGAAGAAAAAGTCTATGCTTACGCAAAGAAATACGGTGTTGACGAAAAATGTGTTTATACCGATTACAACAAAATGCTCGCAGAAGTCAAGCCTGACGCAGTCAGCGTATGTACTTGGAACGCAGAGCATAAGCCGGCAACCATCGCAGCACTTGAAGCAGGTGCAAATGTACTTTGCGAAAAGCCGATGGCAATGAATGCAAAAGAAGCAATGGAAATGGAAGCTGTTGCTGAAAAAACCGGCAAGCTTTTAATGGTTGGTTTTGTAAGACGCTTCGGTAATGATGCGGAAGTACTTACAGACTTCATCAGTAACGGTACTTTAGGTGACCTCTATTATGCAAAAGCTACATACCTCCGTCGTAACGGTTGGCCGGGCGGCTGGTTTGGTGATAAAGCATATTCAGGCGGCGGACCTGTTATCGACCTCGGCGTTCATGTTATGGACTTAGTCCGTTATCTTGCAGGCAATCCGAAGCCGGTATCAGTAACTGCAGTAGCTTATGATAATCTCGGACCTAACAGAGCAAAAGGCGGCAGAGGTGCATGGACATCCTCTTCACATAAAAAGAAAGATTATAAATACAATGTTGAAGACTTTGCATCAGCAATGATTAAATTTGATTCAGGTCTTACAATGGCTCTTGAAGCAAGCTTCAACCTCAACATCAAAAACGATGTCGGAAACATTGAGCTTTTCGGTACAAAGGGCGGTGCTTCAGTTTCTCCCGAAGTTGAGATTTATACAGACTTGGACGGTCGCTTTGTTGATGTTACACCTTACGGCAACACAGCTTTGAGCTTTGACGGTCTTTTCGCAAGAGAAATCGCACACTTTGTTGACTGTGCAAAGAACGGCACACCCTGCAGAGTTTCTCCCGCAGACGGCGTGGTTCTTATGAAGATGATCGATGCTATTTACGAATCAGCAGCTTGCGGTCATGAAGTAGAAATCAAATACTAATTTATAAAGGAATTTATTTATGCTTAATACAGAAAAAACTATGGAAAAAATCGTTGCTCTCTGCAAAGGCAGAGGCTTCGTATATGCAGGCAGTGAAATCTACGGCGGACTTTCAAACTCATGGGACTACGGCCCCTTGGGTGTTGAGTTTAAAAACAATGTCAAGGCTGCATGGTGGCAGAAATTCGTTCGTGAAAATCCTTACAATGTAGGTCTTGATTCAGCTATTATTATGAATCCTCAGACATGGGTTGCATCAGGTCATGTCGGCGGTTTCTCTGACCCATTGATGGACTGCAGAGAATGTAAAACCCGTCACCGTGCGGACAAGCTTATCGAGGATACAGGTGTTAACCCCGCAGGCTGGAGCTTTGAAGAAATGTCAAAGTACATCGAGGAAAACAACATCGTTTGTCCCAATTGCGGTAAGCAGGATTTCACGGATATCCGTAAGTTCAACCTCATGTTCAAAACTTATCAGGGCGTTACGGAAGACGCAAAGAATGAGCTCTATCTCCGTCCGGAAACTGCACAGGGTATCTTTGTAAACTTCCTCAATGTTCAAAGAACAACCAGAAGAAAGGTTCCCTTCGGTGTTTGTCAGATCGGTAAGTCATTCCGTAATGAAATCACACCCGGTAACTTCATCTTCAGAACAAGAGAATTCGAGCAGATGGAGCTTGAATTTTTCTGCAAGCCCGGTACAGAGCTTGAATGGTTTGCATATTGGAAAGATTATTGCCACAAGTGGTTATTAAGCCTCGGTGTTCGTGAAGAAAATCTCCGTCTTCGTGACCATGAGCAGGAAGAGCTTTCTCACTATTCAAACGCAACAACAGACTTCGAATTCTTATTCCCGTTCGGTTGGGGCGAGCTCTGGGGTGTTGCTTCAAGAACTGACTTCGACCTCACACAGCATCAGAATACTTCAAGCAAATCACTTGAGTATTTTGACCAGGTTACGGGCGAAAAATATTTACCGTTCGTTATCGAGCCGTCACTCGGTGCAGACAGAGTTGCTCTTGCATTCTTGTGCGATGCTTATGACGAAGAGGTTGTTGATGCAGAAAAAGGCGACACAAGAGTTGTACTTCGTCTTCACCCTGCACTTGCACCCGTTAAGGCTGCAATTCTTCCGCTTTCAAAGAAGCTTTCCGAAGATGCTATGAAGGTTTATAACAATCTTGCAAAGAAATTCAATGTTGAATTTGACGACGCAGGTTCAATCGGTAAAAGATATCGCAGACAGGACGAAATCGGTACACCTCTTTGCATCACATTTGACTTTGAATCTCTTGAAGATAACTGTGTAACAGTCCGTGACAGAGATACAATGGAGCAGGTAAGACTTCCGATTGACGAGCTTGAAAAATATATTCAGGATAAACTTGTATTTTAAGGAGAGAAAAAAATGAAAAAAATTCTTGCAATTTTATTAGCATTGGCTATGGTCTTCTCTTTAGCAGCTTGTGGGTCAGATGATAACCTCACAACAAACAAAGTTCTGAAAGTTGCCGACAAGCTTGAAGAAGGTAAAAAAGCTGACAACTCAGATTTCCAAGGCTATGCTTGTGAAGAAAATGAAAGTGTTTATAAGACCTACACTTATACTATTGACGATAAAACAAGTGTTATCGTAACAACAGATAAGGAAACAGGCGAAACACTCGAGATGTATCTCTTCCGCGGCTCAAAATATATCAACCTTAAAGAGGGTAAGGAAGCAGTCAAGAAATTCCTTGATGAAGCAAATGCCGAGGATACAATCGAAACAAGCAAGGTTGACCCCAAAAAGAGAACAACAACCAAAAAATCAACAACTACTACCACAACAACCACTCAGGCATATAAAGCACCCGCAACTTACAACACAACTGCGGCTTCAGGCACTACAGCACCGTCAACTACGGCACCAACCACAACGGCTCCGACAACAACAGCTCCGAGCACAACCGCAGCAGCAGCAACGACGGCAGCTCCCGAAACAACAACAGCCGCACAGTAAAATAACTTTGCCGAGTGTTATTTCGACACTCGGCACTTTTTCGTATAAACACTATAACGGAGGTAATTAAAATGAAAATCGGCGCTTGCGGAAGCATATTCAAAGCTCCTGCGATTAAAGAAGCAGGATTTGATTTTCTTGAAACTGCATTCTGGAAATTCGGCGAATCAATGACAGATGAAGAATATTCAAATCAGGCAAAAGAATTTGAAAAAATCGGTTTACCCGTTCAGTCATACAACTGCTTTTTCCCCAACGGAATGAAGATTTATGAAGACGGTGCTTTTGAAGCAATTAAAAAGCATATCGAAATCGCATTCCCGAGAACATCTGCACTCGGCGGTAAAATTGCAGTTATCGGAAGCGGTGCTGCAAGAAATGTTGACGAGGGAATTGACAGAGATATTGCAAATCAGAAGTTTCTTGATATCCTTTCACTCTGCGGAGAAACTGCCGATAAATACGGTATGAAAATTGCGATTGAACCTCTTAACTTTGACGAAACAAACTTTATAAATACAGTAGGTCAGGGTGCAGACTTCGCAAGAAAATGCGGTAAATCAAACATCGGCGTTTTAGTTGACTTCTTCCACTTTGAGCTTGTTAACGAAAAGAAAGATGCACTCAATGAGGTAAAGGACATTCTTATTCATGCACATCTTTCAAACAGAACTCAAAACGAATCAAGACGCGTTCCCGAAGAAGCAGATCTCGAGGCATTAAAGGAATGGGCATCAATGCTCAAAGCCGCCGATTATAAAGGCGACATCGCAATCGAATGTGACTTCAGAGAAGATTACAGAGCAGATTTAAAAATTGCAAAAGAAATGTTAAACAAAACATTCTGGCAGAAATAAAATCTCCCGAGTATCAACCGATACTCGGGAATTTTTTATTTTTTATACTCATCAATTTCATGTATCAGAGAACCGTTCCCTGATAGAATGTCCAATTTGTTATTGTTGGTCTTTGTTATTTTTCTTTTTATATCTGATAAATTCAATAATAAGAATTGTTAAAACAATATAACCGAGGCACAGAGAAATAATATCAAGTATATCTGTTGTTTTGCTTAAAAAGAAAGCTATTGTTCTTAATACTATTAAGATTGCATAAATCACAATTATTATCAATCGCCATTTTTTAGGACTTAAATTTGATTTCATAAATTTGCCCTCCTATTCTTTTGTACCTCTCAATTTAATATTATCATGAATTACTAATTTTGTTCAACTGATTTTATCTGCACTTTTGCATCTTCCAAATATTACACGCAAAAATCTTGAAAAACTCACACTTTTTTAAAAAATTCTTACAGAGAGCCATAGAACAAAGGTGGGACAATTTATATCTATCAGAGAACACCGCATGATTTTTAATCACACACAACAAATGAAAATGAAGCGACTTAAATTACAATAGGTGTGGACAGCGTCCACCCTTCGTTTTACACTTTGCGTTTTGCACTTTGCACTTACAAAGCCGTCCCCTGATAGATGCGAAGTAACTTCATTCACCAATGGTGTTGCCACCATTCATTCTGCATTCTGAATTCTGCATTAAAAAAACAGCTCTTTCGAGCTGTTTTTTTATTAGAGTTCAATTTTTCCGTAGAGTGAGGAGCCTTCGAAATCGGAACGGCGTTCTCTCGGTTCTGCGGGTGTTGTGTTATTATTATTGTTGTTGTTAGGTTTTCTGTCATTTCTTCTTGAAGGTCTTAAGGGTTTAAAGCCTTCTTCAAGTTCAACAACAACTCTTCTTGAATCTCCCATACCAACTGAACGAGAGGTTACACCCTCGATTCCCTGGATAGTTGTATGGATAATTCTTCTTTCATAAGGATTCATCGGCTCGAGTGTTTCTCTTCTGCCGTACTTCTTAACCTTGTCAGCAATTTTCTTTGCAACATTCTGAAGTGTACCTTCTCTTTTTTCTCTGTAGGTACCTACATTTACGGAAACTCTCTTATAGTCATCTGAATTCTTGTTAACAACAAGTCTTAAAAGATACTGGATTGAATCGAGTGTTTCACCGCGTCTGCCGACTACGATACCGTAGTTTTCGCCGCAATCGATTGAAAATCTTAAAACATCATCGTCTTCTTCCACATCAATCTTACTGACTTCCATTCCGAGACCCTTGAGGATATCTTTTAAGTAATCAACTGCATAATCAAAATTGGGTTTTTCTTCGTACTCATAATAAGCTCTTACTTTTGCGGGAGAACCGCCGAATAAGCCTAAAATCTTCTTTTCGGGAAGTTCAACAACTTCTGTAGTAACCTCAACATCTTCGGGTGCTGCAAGGTTAGCAATCGCTGCTTCCTGTGCAGCTTCGATGGTATCAGCTGTACCGAACGCTTCTTTAATCATTTTTTCACCTGCTTTTTAATCTTCGTTTGAATTTTTGGAAATGTACTTCAAGTTTTCTTCATAACTCCTTCTTCTGATGGTTTCTTCTACCATCTGCTTAGCAATAAGCTTTCTGGGGCTGAAGATATTATAAAGAACTACCGTCTGAACAAATGAAATAATATTTGACATTATCCAATAAACACCAACACCTGCGGGGAACATGAAAGTGAATGCCAATGACATAATGGGTGTTGAAAGTGCCATACAACCCATCGAAGCACCGCCCTGCATTCCGGGGTTATTACGCTTCTGTTTCATCATTGTATAGAGAGCTGATGCCAAGGATGTAAGTCCTGCCAAAATCGGAATTAACCATAAAATGTTGAATTCCTTGAATTGCGGTGTTTCAGCAAGATTGATGCCGAAAATCTGGAATTTATCCGCAAATTCTTTGATAGAATCAAACATACCGTCTGTAAGACCTTTTGTATCTGCGAGCTTGTCTATATGTTCAAGAATGTTAATTTGTATCTGACGGTTACCTTCTTTAATGCTCGGGTCAATTTTCAAAACAGCTTGTTTAAGATTCTCTATAACAGATGCGGGAATTTTCAGAATACTCGTAAGAGGTGTATACATAACTTCCCAAAGACCAATCATAATAGGCAACTGAATCAATAACGGCAAACAACCTGAAGACATCTGATTGTAACCCTCTCTCTGGTAGAGAGCAGCGGTTTCTGCCTGAATCTTCTGCTGATTACCTGCATAAGTATTCTGAATTTTCTTGACCTTGGGCTGAAGTCTTACCTGCTTTGCGGTTGATTTCTGCTGAGTAATCGCAGAAGGGAAAAGTATTAACTTAACGAGCACGGTAAGTACAAAAAGTGAAAGCAGATAACTTTCAGTAAAATTGAATATTAAAGACAATACAAAACCAAAAGGTACTGCAAGTATCTCTCTGAATCCCATTTTAAGTGTCAATGATTCTTCCTCCGTTTAACGGTTTTTCTTTTTTTCTCAGGTACCGGGTCATAACCGCCTCTAAAGAGCCTGTTGCATCTCAATAAACGGAATATTGCAAGCAAACAACCCTTAAATGCACCGTGAATCTCGATTGCCTGATAGGCATACTGCGAGCAGGTAGGGTAAAATCTGCACATAGGCGGTTTGTTTGGGGAAATCTTTGTTCTGTAAAAAGCTATCATTTTCAATAAAAGCTTTTTCATTCGTTGACTCCTTTATTCTGCATTCTGCAATTTGCATTCTGCATTCAGAAGCTTTGCTTCTTTGAACTGTTTTTCCATGATCTTCTTGATTTCCGTACTCTTCTTATAAACAGTCTTATGACGAGCAACAAAAACAATGTCATAGCCGTTTTTAAGGTTATTCTCAAGCTGCATATAAGCTGCTTTGATTATTCTCTTACATCTGTTTCTTTCGACAGCATTTCCGAGCTTACGACCCGTGGTTATCCCTATACGCCGAATGCCCGCACCGTTTTTTATGACATAAGTCACCAGTGCAGGGTCAGTAAAAGACTTTCCTCTGGCATAAGCCCGACGAAAATATCCGTTTTTTTTCAGTGTATTTATCTTCGGCAATTTTAAATACCCTTAGCAACTAATCAGTAAGTAAGCTGCTTTCTTCCCTTAGCTCTTCTGCGAGCAAGTACCTTGCGTCCGTTTCTGTCAGACATTCTTTTTCTGAAGCCGTGTTCCATCTTTCTGTGTCTTTTCTTCGGCTGGTAAGTTCTTTTCATCTTATTCACTCCATTCGAAATAAAATCTAAATATCAAACAATTCGTAAGAATTGAAGAATACCGCATGGACTAATATTATATAGCAAAACATACCCATTTGTCAACAAATTTTTTACTTAAAATTAAAATAGTGGACAAGCAAATCCCACACCACAAGATGATGTATAAAATGCTGGATTCAGAGTGCAAATTGCAGAAGCTTTTATGACATAAACTGTCTCATGACAGAAATTTTTTTATTGATTGCGATATGTTTCTTTGCAAGATGATAAGATTTAACAAATTTTCGTGCCTGAAAGTGCTTTTCAGAGCCAAGACAGAATGATATAAAAAAGAAAAATTTTGAACATATATGTTGAAAACTTTTTATTTTTATGCTATAATTATATTATATAGAGTATCGTGGGTGAGATTGCATTTTTATTGATTCAGGACAGAATTAAATGTACCTGAAAAATGCGATTTTTATGTTACTCAGGGGGTTAAAAATTAACTTTATTTTTAAAATAATTAAATAAAGAGAAGGAGAAATAAATGGACAATAATTTAGACACCAATTTTTTTGAAAATTTATGGCAGATGGTGCTTGATGAATGCCGTTCACAGTTATCCGAAACTGCATTCAATGTCTGGTTTAATGATTTAAAGCTCGTCAGCTTTGAGGATAATAAAGTTGTTCTTGCGGTACATAAAATCAAGCAGAAATTTATAGTAACAAAATTCTTTAATGTTCTCAACGGTGCTTTTGAAAAGGTACTTGGTTTTCCTATAGAAATTGAATTTGTTACACCCGAGGATTACAACAATGTAACAATGCGTTTTGACGGTAATGATAAAACACAGATGTTCACCGCAAAGAATCTTGACAATACATTTGACACATTCGTTGTCGGCGGTTCAAATAAATTTGCACACGCAGCATCAAAGGCAGTTGCGGAAACTCCCGGCGGAGCATACAATCCGTTGTTCATTTACGGAAGCTCGGGACTTGGTAAAACTCACTTACTTTCAGCAATCAATCACGAAATAAGAAAAAGATTTCCCGACATTGACATAATCTACACAAGAGGAGAAACCTTTACAAACGAGCTTATCAGCTATCTTCAGAATAAAAAAGACACATCTGTTTTTCATAACAAATACAGAGGTACAGATGTTTTATTGGTAGATGATATTCAGTTTATCGAGGGTAAGGATTCAACTCAGGAAGAATTTTTCCACACTTTTGAAACCTTAACTTCATTAGGCAAGCAGATTGTTATTACATCTGATCGTCCGCCGAAGAATATGCCCTTACTTGATGAAAGATTAAGAACAAGATTTGAAAAAGGTCTTATTGCCGATGTTCAACCACCGGATTTAGAAACAAGAATTGCAATCATCAACCGCAAGGCTCAGTTTTTAAATCTCAATATTCCTGAGGACATCACTTTATACATAGCTGAAAGGCTCAAGACAAATATCCGTCAGTTAGAGGGTGCGGTAAGTAAAATTCAGGCTTATGTTGTAATTGATAGTGCTCCTATGAACATTAAAACAGCACAGCTTGCGATTAAAGATATATATAACGATGCACAACAGTCAACACCTGTTTTAATCAAAAAGATAATTGACGAGGTTGTCAGAGTTTCGGAAGGTACAACTGCCGAGGATATCCGTTCAAAGAAAAAGGATGCGGCTACTTCAAGAGCAAGGCAGCTGGCAATTTACATAGCAAGAGAAGTTACTCAGCTTCCCTTAAAATCAATTGGTGAAGAATTCGGCGGAAGAAATCATACGACCGTCTTATATGCAATAAAAGAAATTAAAGACGAATTACAACGACACCCGAATCTTCAGACAGAGATTGATAACATCATCAAAAATGTCAAAGAAAATTAAACACTGATTGCACATTCAACACAGTTTTTTTAAACACTTTGAACATTGGCATTTTCGGGGTGTTCATAACACAAAAAATTCCAAAGTTTTTTAAACATAATTTTTTAATTAAAAAGCTTGATTTTTCAAGCTGTGCCGGACTTATAGTAAAATTAGACAGGCACTACTAATACTACTAAAATATTTATATATTTATGTATTGATATTGGAGGATTTCAAAATGAGGTTTATCTGTGACACACAAATTTTATGTTCAGCATGTTTACAAGTTCAGAGAGCAGTTTCCACAAAGAGCACAATCCCTGCTATTGAGGGTATTTTGATTAAAGCTTTGGGAAATGAGCTCATACTTACAGGATATGACCTTGAAATGGGAATCAACACATCAGTTGAAGCTAATGTTCAGGAGAACGGAAGCGTTATTATTAACGCAAGAGTACTTTGCGATATTTTAAGAAAGCTTCCTTATGAAACTGTTTCATTTGATGTTGACGGCAGAAATATGGTTATAATCAAAAGCGGTGACATCAAATATTCACTCATAGGTATTTCTGCTGATGAATATCCCGAATTGCCGACAGTATCCGGCGGTTTCCCGATTATTCTCGACTTACCTCTTTTGAAAAACATGGTAAGACAGACTGCTTTCTCAGTTGCTATCGGTGACAGCTCAAAAATGGTTTATACAGGTATCAAATTTGAAATTTCCAAGGACAACCTCAAGTTAATTGCAGTTGACGGCTTCAGAATGGCTATAAGAAGTGAAAAAATTGATTACAACGGTGAAGAATTTTCTTTCATTGTACCTGCAAAAACTCTGACAGAGGTTATTAAGATTGTTGAAAACTCCGATGAAAAGATTTCACTCGGCATCGGAAAAAGACATATTGTTTTTGAAGCAGAAAACTACAAGATAGTTTCAAGACTTCTTGACGGTAAGTTCTTGAATTATAAAGCAAATATTCCGCCGACTTATGCGATGAGTGTTGAGGTTGATGTTGCTACATTTGCAAGCAGTATTGACAGAATTTCATTGATTCTTACAGATAAAAATAAGAGCCCCGTAAGATGCATATTTGAAGATAATTATATCAATATTTCAAGTAACACCGCTTTGGGTTATGCAAATGACAGAATACCTGCAGAAATCGTCGGTGACAGAATTGAAATCGGTTTTAACAACAGATTTATCACAGATGCTTTGAAGGTCTGCGATGTTGAAAAGGTTAAGCTTGAGCTGACTTCTGCAACATCACCTATAATTATCACTCCTGTCGAGGGTGACAGCTTCTTATTCTTAATACTTCCTGTAAGATTGAAGGCGGATAATCAATGATAATTAAAGCAAGAATAAAGAAAAAAGAAGAAAAAACAGTTCATATTGATACTGAATACATAAGACTTGATGCGGCGTTAAAGCTTGCAGATGCGGTACAGTCAGGCGGTCATGCCAAGATTGTAATTCAGGACGGAGAAGTCAAGGTTAATTCCGAGGTATGTGTGTCCCGCGGTAAGAAAATCCGTCCGGGTGACAGTATTGAATTTAACGGAAAGATTTATAAAATCGAAAACAACTGATTATGTGGATAGAAAAAACAGGTATTGAAAATTTCAGAAATTTTGAATATCAGACTGTAGATTTCTGCGACGGTGTAAATATCATTTACGGTGACAATGCACAGGGAAAGACAAATCTGATGGAGGCATTGTGGCTTCTGACGGGTTTTCACAGCTTCAGGACAAGAAAAAGCTCAGAGCTTATATTATTCGGTGAAAAAAAGGCTTTAATAAAATCAGACTTTCATGATTCTTACGGTGAAAATCAGGCGGAAATCAGACTTGAGCCGAACAGTAAAAAAATTATTTTTAACGGCGAAGAAATGGAATCGAGAAGTCATTATATCGGAAAATTTCAGGCAGTTTTGTTTTCGCCGGTGACAATGAATCTGATAAACGGAAGTCCTCAGGAAAGACGCAGGTTTATTGATGTTGCAATCAGTGCACTTTATCCTAAATACAGTAATAATATTGTCAGATACAACGCTGTTTTAAAGCAGAGAAATTCTACTTTGAAAAATTATGAGCTCTCGCCGAAGGATAACGATATCCTGCTTGATTATTACGACGAAGCATTAGCTGAAGCAGGAACAATTCTGACGGCTATGAAAAGGGATTATATCTCAAAAATCAAAGCTCATGCTTATAGTGCTTATGCATCAATTTCCGATAATAAAGATGAATTGAAGCTTCATTATTGCAGTCAGGTTTGTAACGGTGATGAAACAGATGAAGAAGTAAAAGCACGATTTATTGAAAGACTTCAGAAGTCAAGGCAGACAGATGTTGAGAAAAAAATGACCACCATCGGTCCGCACAGAGATGATATTGCGTTTTATATCAATTCAAAGTCTGCAAGAATATTTGCTTCTCAAGGACAAAGAAGAAGTGCGGCATTGGCGGTAAAATTTGCGGAAGCGGTAATCTCGGAAGAAGTTACAAAAGAAATACCTATAATCATGCTCGATGATGTTATGAGCGAGCTTGACCAACAAAGACAGCACGATTTATTTAAAAATCTTAAAAATTGTCAGACCTTTATTACCTGTTGCGACAAGGACCAGGTCAGACGATTTACCGAAGGTAAATATTTTGAAATTAAAAACGGAGAGATTTTTTACTGATATGTATATACACATAGGAATGGGAAAATCGGTTAAAGATGATGAAATAATCGGAATTTTCGATCTTGATACCTCAACTGTTTCAAAGAGGACAAGAGACTTTTTAAGCAGAGCCGAAAAAGAAAAAAAGGTTTTTAATAAAAGTCAGGATATTCCGAAAACATTCATTTTGTGCAACGAAGCAGACGGAGAGAAAATTTATCTTTCACAGATTTCGGGCAATTCACTCTTAAAAAAGAAAAACAAGAAAAAAGAAACTTATTAAATATAACAGAAAGGACAGATACCGACTACACAGGGTAAACTTGTGATGAGTATCGTAAAAAGATTAAAATGAGCATTCAGAACGAAAACAACGGAATCGAAAAAATGGAAACTACCGTAACGGAAAGCTACGGCGGTGACCAGATTCAGGTTCTCGAAGGACTTGAAGCGGTAAGAAAAAGTCCGGGTATGTATATCGGCTCGACGGGACCGAGAGGCTTACATCACCTGGTTTATGAAATTGTCGATAACTCTATAGATGAGGCATTGGCAGGCTTCTGTGATACTATATCCGTTGAAATTTTACCCGGTGATGTTATCGCCGTAAGAGATAACGGTCGTGGTATCCCCGTTGATATTCATAAAAAAGAGGGTATTCCTACCGTAACGGTTGTTCTTACTGTTTTACACGCAGGCGGTAAGTTCGGCGGCAGCGGTTACAAGGTATCGGGCGGTTTGCACGGCGTTGGTTCGTCTGTTGTTAATGCTTTGTCCGAGTGGCTTGAGGTTGAAGTCACAAGAGACGGCAAGGTGCATCACCAGAGATTTGAAAGAGGTAATACAGTTACCGACTTGAAAGTTATCGGTGAAGGTGAAACAACCGGTACTTATGTTAAATTCAAGCCCGACCCGGAGATTTTCCAGGAAACAACCGAATATGATTATGAAATTTTAAAAAGACATCTGAGAGAATCCGCATTTTTGAATGCAGGTCTTTCAATTACTCTTACAGATAAGAGAAACGAAGAAGAAATCGTCGAGGATGTTTTCTGCTACGAAGGCGGTATCGGAAGCTTTGTTGAATATATCAATACTTCCCGTGCACTTGAAACATTACATCCCGAGCCGATTCATTTTTCTGCTGTCAAGGGTGACCGTTCCGCAGAAATCGCAATGCAGTATAATGACAGCTATAATGAAATAGTTTTGTCATTTGCAAATAATGTCCATACTGTTGACGGCGGTACTCATGAAACAGGCTTCAAAACCGCATTGACAAGAGTTTTCAATGACTACGGTAAAAAATACGGTTATTTGAAAGACGCCGATAAGAAACTTTCGGGTGATGATGTAAGAGAAGGTCTTACCGCGGTAATCAGCGTTAAGCTGACAGAAGCACAGTTTGAGGGTCAGACTAAAGGTAAGTTGGGTAACACCGACATTACTCAGCTTGTATCTCAGACGGTTTATGATAAATTGATGACATATTTTGAGGAAAACCCCGCAGTTGCCAAGGGAATTTTCTCAAAGGCTTTAGATGCATCACGAGCAAGAGAAGCTGCAAGAAAAGCAAGAGAAATGGCAAGAAGAAAGTCAGCACTCGAAACCAACTCTCTCCCCGGAAAATTAGCTGACTGTATTGAAAAAGACCCGTCTTTGACAGAGCTTTATATCGTTGAGGGTGACTCTGCGGGAGGCTCTGCAAAATCAGGTCGTGACGGTAAGCATCAGGCAATTCTTCCCTTGTGGGGTAAGATGCTCAATGTTGAAAAATCAAGAATAGATAAGGTTATCGGCAACGAAAAACTTATGCCCGTAGTTTTAGCTTTGGGTACAGGTATCGGTGAAGATTTTGATATTACAAAATTGAGATATCATAAAATTGTTATCATGGCCGATGCCGATGTTGACGGTGCTCATATCAGAACACTTTTACTTACATTCTTCTTCAGATATATGCGTCCGTTGGTTGATGCGGGTCATATCTACATCGCTCAGCCTCCTCTTTACAAATTGTCAAAGGGCAAGAGACACGAATATGCATTCTCAGACGAAGAAAGAGATGCAATAATCGAAGAAATGGGCGGCAGCTGTGACATTCAGAGATACAAAGGTCTCGGTGAAATGGATGCTCAGCAGCTCTGGGAAACAACAATGAATCCCGAATTCAGAACAATGCTCCGTGTTACACTCGAAGATGCAATTCAGGCAGACGAAACTTTCTCAAATCTCATGGGTGACAAAGTTGAGCCGAGAAGAGAGTTTATTGAGAAAAACGCAAAGTTTGTTCAGAATCTTGATATTTAATGAAAGTTTTCTTTCATTAAATATCTAAGTGCAAAATGCAAAGTGCAGAGTGCAGAATGAATGGTGGACTCCGTCCACACCTATTTTAAAATGCTTACTTTACACTAATTAATTGGGTGAGGGCTTTGCCCTCCCGATATTCTGCATTTTGCATTATGAACTCTGCATTCAGTAAAAAATGTCGGATAAGATATAAATAAATTTTCGTGCCAAATAACCACCCTGCCAAAAGGGTTGGGTAATATGAAAATATATTTTCGTGCCACAATGGTGCATATTAGAACAAAGGTGGAACGATTTAAAATGAAACCTTTAGCGGACAGGATTCGTCCAAAAAAAATTGAAGATATGGTAGGGCAGCAACACCTTCTTTCAGAAGGTAAAACGCTCTACAACATTCTGTCCTCCGGTGAGCTCCCGAATCTTATTTTCTACGGGCCGTCGGGGGTCGGAAAAACTACGCTTGCGTCGATAATCGCAAAGACAACAAACCGTCACATTGTAAAATTAAACGGAACAACCGCCTCAACCGCAGATATAAAGGAAGCGGTGTCAAAGCTCAATACAATGCTGGCACCCAACGGAATTTTATTGTATCTTGATGAAATTCAGTATTTTTCAAAAAAACAGCAGCAGACACTTTTAGAGTATATGGAAACGGGTGAAATAACGCTTATAGCATCAACAACCGAAAACCCGTATTTTTATATTTACAACGCACTTTTAAGCCGAGCAACGGTTTTTGAATTTAAACCCGTTGAAGCAGATGAAATAGAAAAAGCAGTAAAAAGAGCATTCGACTTTTTAGGCGAAGAAAGAAAAAAGGAAGTCGAGCTTGAAGAAAATGTTATAAAAATCATTGCAAATTCCTGTGGCGGTGATGTAAGAAAATCAATCAATGCGGCAGAGCTTTGTCTGCTTGCATCAAAAGGCGGTAAGATTACCGAGAAAATCGCAAAAGATTTAGGTCAGTCATCGTCAATGAAATATGACAAAAACGGTGACGAGCATTATGATATCTTATCCGCATTCCAGAAATCAATGAGAGGCTCTGACCCCGATGCGGCACTTCATTACCTTGCAAGATTGTTGGAAGCAGGCGATTTGGCGTCTGCAACAAGAAGATTGATGGTCTGTGCCTGCGAGGATGTCGGACTTGCATATCCGCAGATTATCCCGATAGTAAAAGCGGCTGTGGATATAGCATTTCAGGTAGGTCTGCCCGAGGCGAGAATACCTTTGGGTGATGCAGTAGTGCTTGTATGCACATCACCGAAATCAAACACCGCACACATCGCACTTGATGAAGCAATCGAAGATGTCAGAAAATACGGTGCATTGCCGATACCGAGACAGCTTCAGAATATGCACTTCGACGGTGAGGATAATAAAAATAAAGGACAGTTTTACCTCTATCCGCACTCTTTTGAAAATGCGTGGGTAGAGCAACAATATCTCCCCGACAAGCTGAAAAATAAAAAATATTATCAGTACGGAAACAACAAAAACGAAAAAGCAGCAGAAGCTTATTGGGGAAAAATTAAGAAGTAAGACTTTTTGAATGCAAAATGCAGAATGCAGAGTGCAGAATGTCGGGTGGGCAAAGCCCACACCTATTTTAAATCGTCTCATCTTTCTTCTAATATGTACCATTGTAGCACGAAAGTTTATTTGCATCTTGCCCGACTCTTTTGGCACGGTGGTTTTTAAGTCGTCCGTACTTTTTTCTAAAAATATTCATTAAAACACGAAAAGTACTCTTAATAAATGAAGCAATTTGCTATGCACGAAAATTACAATAGCGTCGCAGACCCTTAATTCTGCATTTTGCATTCTGAATTCTGCATTCAGTAAGAGCTTGTTGAAACAAACAAAGATAAAAATTATATAGATTCTATCTAAAAGAAAGGATTTTGAATATGATTATAAGCGATGTTGCAAAAATTCTTGAAGCAGATGTTCTCTGCGGTGAAAATTCACTCGACAGAGAGGTTAAATCTGCTTGCGGAAGTGACATGATGTCTGATGTTCTGGCTTATGTCAAAAATCAGGCTGTTTTACTCACAGGTCTTGTTAATCCGCAGGTCATCAGAACTGCAGAAATGATGGATATGGAATGTATTGTATTTGTCAGAGGCAAACGCCCCGATGATGCAATGCTCTCACTCGCACAGGACAGAGATATGGTAATTCTCTGCACAAAAACTGATATGTTTACCGCTTGCGGAAAATTATACGAAAGCGGATTAAGAAAACAGGAAAGGGAAGCATAAAATGAGTATAAAACTGCACTTTGATATTTCGGGTGACGATTTCACAAGAGCAGGTGAAGCTTCCGGTAAGATAAAAAATACCTTAAAGGAATTAGGATTTAACCCCGAAACAGTAAGAAATGTTGCAATAGCAATGTACGAGGCTGAAATTAACCTTGTTATCCACGCAGGCGGCGGTGAGATTGATGTTGAGATTTCTCCCGAAGCTGTTACTGCGGTATTCAAAGACGAGGGTCCCGGTATTGCCGATGTCGAACAGGCAATGCAGGAAGGTTATTCGACTGCTCAGGATAATGTAAGAAATTTAGGCTTCGGTGCCGGTATGGGTCTGCCGAACATTAAGAGATATTCCGACGAAATGGATATTCAGTCAACCGTCGGAGTAGGAACGACCATGACTATAAAGGTTTTAAACAAATAAAAAAGAAGGTATGCTATATGGATTTTTTCCATTCAGTACGACTTGATGAAGATAAATGCAAGGGTTGTATCAATTGCATCAAAAGATGCCCGACCGAAGCTATAAGAGTAAGAAACGGCAAGGCGAGAATCAGTCCCGAGCTGTGCATCGACTGCGGAGAGTGTATAAGAATCTGTCCGCAGAGGGCAAAGTATGCCCTTCGTGACAGAATTGATGACTTTGAACACATCAAATATAAAATTGCTTTGCCTGCTCCGGCACTTTACGGTCAGTTCAATAACCTTGATGATACAAATTACATACTTACCGCTTTTAAGAAAATAGGCTTTGATGATGTTTATGAGGTTGCACGCGGTGCAGAAATAGTATCAGATGCAACACGAAAATGGCTGAAAGAAAACGGTAAGGGTAAAACTATAATATCCTCTGCCTGTCCCGCGGTGGTAAGGCTTATAAGGGTTCGTTATCCCAAGCTTATCCCCAATGTATTACCGATGAATCCGCCTATGGTCGAAGCGGCAATTCAGGCACGAAAAATTGCAAAGGAAAAAACAGGTCTTGAGGATAAGGATATCGGTGTATTTTTCATCACACCGTGTCCTGCAAAGATTACTGCAATAAAAAATCCGATTTGCAACGAAGTTTCATATATTAACGGTGCTTTTTCAATCAAGGATGTCTATCCGTATCTCATAAAAAAAATGACCCGTGAAGAAGAGCCCGAAGACCTCAACAATTCAGGTCTTATAGGTGTCGGTTGGGCAAGCAGCGGCGGTGAAGCTGCAGGAGTTTTAAAGGACAGATACCTTGCTGCTGACGGAATAGAAAATGTAATGCAGGTTCTTGCGGAGATTGAAAACGAAAAACTCCCCGACCTGGAATTTGTTGAGCTGAACGCCTGCCCCGGCGGTTGTGTCGGCGGACCTCTTACGGTCGAAAATCCCTATGTTGCAAAAGCAAGAATTCAGAGATTAAGAAAATATCTGCCTGTTTCAAAGAACAGACTTGAAACAGACGAAATTCCGCAAAGTATGATGTGGGAAAAACCGTTGACCGCAACACATTCACTAAAGCTTGCCGATAATGTCTTTGATGCAATGGAGCTTATGACAAAGGTCTATGAGATCAGAGCATTGTTACCCGGTCTTGACTGCGGTACCTGCGGTGCTCCGTCGTGTAACGCAATGGCAAAAGACATCGCAAAGGGTGCGGCAGAGCTGACGGACTGCATTTTCCGCATGAAAGAAGAAATCTCCGACGAAACAACGGCAGAGGAGCTTATCCCCGCCCCGTTCAGAGATGAGGAATAAAAATGCAGAGTGCAGAATGCAGAACGCAGAATGTCGGGTGGACTTTGTCCACACCTATTTTAAATCGACCCACCTTTCTTCAGGAAAGAAGACTTATGGCACGAAAATTTATTTTAAGCTATTTCAACCTTTAAGATACAATAAACAACATCAAAAGTTTTCGTTGACCTTTTTCAAAAGGTCACGGAGTCAAGAGGCGGAGCCTTTGTCGCTGTCCGCAGACAGCGAAACTCCTTATCCTCACAAAGCGCAGGAGGGGAGCAAAAACAGTCCGGTGGACTGTTTTTGTGTGGGGAACCCTCGCCGGGGGTTCCCCGGATATAATATAAATAATTTAAGATTGGAAGATACGATATCTGATATAGTTTAAAAAGTAAAATTATGAATGGTAAACGATTAAAAGAAATAAGAGAAAATAATAATATTTCAAGAGAAGAATTAGCACAAAAAATATGTTCAACCGAGTTTTTTATTAGAAGTTGGGAAGAAAATTGGTATATAGAAAAACCGTCTTCTGGTGAAATTGAAGAGATGGCAAATGCTTTTAATATGACAGAAGATTTATTAAGAAGCCAAATTGATATGCCTGAAGATGAAGATTCTGATAAAAATGAAATTAAATTTATTGATTATATTGATGCGGGTATTAGAGCGGTTAAATATATAAGAGAAGAGAAAAATTAGGAAAATAGAGATATTTAAATAAAAACAGATAGGGTATTTTCCCCTATCAGGAAATAAAATTTTTTGAAGGTGAAAACTTGGAACGCAGAAATGACATCAGAAACATCGCAATCATAGCTCATGTTGACCACGGTAAGACAACATTGGTTGACGAAATGCTCAAGCAGAGCGGTACATTCCGTACCAACGAGCAGGTAGCTGACAGAGTTATGGACTCAAACGACCTTGAAAGAGAAAGAGGAATCACAATTCTTTCAAAGAACACCTCTATCCACTACAAGGACACAAAAATCAATATCGTTGACACACCCGGTCATGCCGATTTCGGCGGAGAGGTTGAGCGAATCCTCACCATGGTCGACGGCGTTTTGCTTTTGGTTGACGCATTTGAGGGCTGTATGCCTCAGACCCGTTTTGTTCTGAAAAAAGCATTGGGTCTTAAGAAAAAAGTATTGGTTGTTGTCAATAAAATTGACCGACCAGGTGCAAGACCCGCAGAGGTTATCGACGAAACGCTCGATTTGTTCATCGACCTCGGAGCAGACGATGACCAGATAGAATTCCCCGTTGTCTATGCTTCGGCAAGAGACGGCTATTCTTCACTTGACCCCGATGTAAAAGAGGGCGATATGCGTCCGCTTCTTGATAAGATTTTAGAAGAAATCGAAGCTCCCGAGGGTGATATTGACGGACCGCTTCAGATACTTTTCTCAAGCCTTGATTATGATGATTATGTCGGCAGAATCGGTGTCGGCAGAGTTGAAAGAGGTTCAGTTAAGAGAGGTCAGCAGGTGGTTCTCTGCAAGCAGGACGGCTCTACTGAAAATGTTAAGGTTTCAAGACTTTATCAGTTCGAGGGTCTCCGCAGAGTAGAGGTTGAAGATGCAAAGATGGGCGATCTTATCTGTGTTTCGGGTATTGAGGGTATCAGCATAGGTGAAACAGCCTGTGCTCCCGACCACATTGACCCGTTGCCGTTCGTTAAGATTGACGAGCCTACAATTTCGATGAACTTCATAGTAAACGATAGTCCTTTTTCGGGCAGAGAAGGCAAGTTTGTTACATCAAGAAATATCCGTGACCGCCTTTTCAAAGAGGTGCAGACTAACGTAAGTATGCGTGTTGAGGAAACGGATTCAACAGATACATTCAAGGTATCGGGCAGAGGTGAATTGCATCTTTCAATCCTCATTGAAACAATGAGAAGACAGGGTTATGAAATGCAGGTTTCACGTCCCGAGGTAATTTTCAAAACAATCGACGGTGAGCTTTGTGAACCGATGGAAACATTGATTATTGAAGTTCCCGAGCAGTACGTCGGTGCGGTTATTGAAAAATTAGGTAAGAGAAAAGCACTTCTTGAAAATATGGGAACAAGAGAATCAGGCTCAACACACCTTGAATTTTCCGTACCGTCAAGAGGTCTTATCGGCTACCGTTCAGAGTTTATGACAGATACTAACGGTAACGGTATTATGAATCAGCTTTTCGCAGGCTATGAACCCTATAAGGGAGATATCGAAACAAGAGAACGAGGCTCAATTGTTGCTCACGAAACAGGCACAACAACAGGCTACGGTCTTTTCAATACGCAGGACAGAGGTCGTCTTTTCGTTGGTCCCGGCGTTGATGTCTACGAGGGTATGATTGTCGGCGAATGTGCCAAGAATGAAGATATAACCTGTAATGTCTGCAAGAAAAAGCAACTTACTAACACTCGTGCTTCGGGTTCAGATGATGCATTAAGACTTGTTCCGCATACAGTCTTGAGCCTTGAACAGTCGATGGAATTTATCAAGGACGATGAATTACTTGAAGTCACACCCGACAGCCTCCGACTCAGAAAAAGAGTGTTGTCAAAAGAGAAAAGAATGAAGCAACTTCATAAGAAGTAATTTTACTTCTTATGAGTGCAAAGTGCAAAACGCAAAACGTCGGGTGCTGCGCACAGCAATTATAAAAATGTTTACTTTAACCTTAATGGTTTAAGTAGAACAAAATAAACTTTCGTGCCAAAAAGGTTCTTTTCAGAAGCAAGATGGGACGATTTATATCTATCAGGGGACGGTTCTCTGATAGATTCAACTTCAAACTGATAACTTTTTAAAATAGGTGTGGACAAAGTCCACCCTTCGTTTAGCGTTTAGTACTTAGTACTTAGCACTTAGAAAGTTTTGCGTAGAGGCAGTATTTTAATAATTATAAGAAATTAAGAAAGAAGCAGAAATTATGATAATTGATTTCCACACCCATTGTTTCCCCGATAAGATTGCCAACCGTGCGGTTGCACAGCTGGCTAAAGCTTCGGGCAATGCCACGCCTGCTTTTGACGGAACTGCACAGGGCTTGCTTGATTTAGTACACTCAATGGGTGTTGATATTGCAGTAGTTTTAGGTATTGCCACCAATGTCAAGCAGCAGAAAAATGTCAATGATTTTCTGATTGAATTAAACAAACGCGATGATGTTGTTGCTTTCGGCAGTGTTCATCCTGATGCACCCGATGCGATTGAGGAGCTTCACAGAATCAAGGAAGCAGGACTCAAAGGTATCAAGCTTCACCCCGATTATCAGAAGTTTTTTGTCGATGACGAGAGAATGTTCGGAATCTACGAAACAATCAATTCTCTGGGACTTCTTCTTACTTTCCACGCAGGAGTGGATATCGGTATCCCCGACCCTGTCCGTGCAACTCCGCAGAGGCTTAAGAATATTCTACCTCTGTTTGATAATACAAATGTTATTGCGGCACATTTCGGCGGTTATCTTTTATGGGACGAGGTCGAAGAGATTTTAGTCGGTGAAGAAAATCTCTATATCGACACATCTTTCTGCCACACAAGAATGCCGCCTATCTGGGCAAAGAGAATAGTTGAGAAGCACGGTGCAAAAAAGATACTTTTAGGTTCTGATTTGCCGTGGTCTGCAACTGATAAAGAAATGGAATTTATTAAAAGTCTTGACTTGTCGGAGGAAGCACAGGCTGACATCTTCGGCAACAATGCAGTAAGGCTTTTAGGATTGGAATAATATATGTCCTGTTTTTCCGAAGCGGTAAATAAAACCTCCGAATTCAAAACCGCCGCCGAAGCTTTAAAGCTCAAAAGGTTACCGATGGGAATAGTCGGTCTTGCACACATTCACAAGGTCGTATTCCTTTTGGCACTCGGAGAATATATGAATAAAAAATCGGTCGTTATCACACCTGATGAGGCATCTGCCCAGAGGTTGGTAAACGACCTTAAAGCATTGGGGAAAAATGCACTTCAGTATCCTGCAAGAGATTTTTCCTTTATATCAACAGAGGGTCAATCGCACGAATATGAAATCATGCGACTTGGCACGCTTGCAAAAATAATTGCAGATGACTACGATTTTGTAATAGCATCAGCAGAAGCAGCGGCACAGCTGACAATCCCCGCAGATGAGCTGAAATCAAGAATACTCACATTAAAAGTCGGCGAAAGTGTCGGCTTGGATAACTGTATTTCAGCTTTAGTCAAGGCAGGCTATACCCGTTCATTTGAGGTTGACGGCACGGGACTTTTCAGCGTCCGAGGCGGTATAGTCGACTTCTATCCGCCTGATGCACCGATGCCTGTGAGAATGGAATTCTGGGGCGACGACATCGATACGATGGCTTATTTTGAGCTTGAAAGCCAGAGAAGAACCGACAATATTGATGAAATAAAAATCACACCTGTCCGTGAAATTTTGTTTGAGTCAAACGAAATACTTGCTGAAAAAATTGAGGAGCATTTATCCACGGTCAAGGGCAAAGGCTCCGTCAAAATGAAAGCAGTTCTGAACTCTGAAATTGAACGCTTGAAGTCGGGTATTTCATTAAAATCGACGGACAAATTTTTATCTCTCGCCTATAATAAAACCGAATCACTTTTTGACTACTGCCGAAATGATATGCTTTTTGTTTCGGAAAGCTTCAATACAAAAGAAAAATTTTCGGGAGCAGAAAAATTACTGCACGAAGAAATCACCGCACTTTTATCGGACGGTGTTTTGTCAGGCGGACTTGATACTTTTATGCTGTCCGGTTCCGAGTTGATTGCACTCTATGAAAAGAAAGGTGCGGTCTATCTCGATAACCTGGCAAGAGGCAGTTTCGACACACCCGTCAGGGAATTGGTTTCGATAACTGCCAATCAGTTAGCACCGTGGAACGGCGGACTTACGCAGTTAACAGAGGACATCAGCCCGTATAAAAATAAAAAAGACCACATCTGTGTGGTTATGGCAGGTACAGAAAAAAGTGCAAAGGCACTTTCCGAAGATTTGCTGAACGAGGGATTTTCTACTGTCTACCTCGAAAACGCACCTGAAAAATTCCAAAAAGGAATAATAACTATACTTCCCGGCGGAGTTTCGGGCGGCTTTGAGTTTGCAAGGTCGAGGTTTACTCTCATAACCTACGGTGCAAGACTATCTTTAAAATCAAGAGTTAAAAAGACCTCAAAGAAAAACGCGTTCAACTCACTTGAAGAACTGCATCGCGGTGACTATATCGTCCATAATGTTCACGGTATCGGTATCTTTGAGGGCATCACAAAATTAGAAGCATCGGGAACAGTCAAGGACTACATTAAAATCAAATATGACAGAGGGGATTTACTCTATGTTCCCGTAACACAGCTTGATATTATTTCTAAATATATCGGACCGAAGTCCGATGTCAAGACGGTAAAATTAAGCAAATTAGGCGGTAAGGAATGGCAGAAAACGAAGTCAAGAGTTAAATCTGCCGCAGCCGATATGGCACAGGAGCTCATAAAATTATATTCTGAAAGATTAAAAATTGACGGTATCGCATTTTCGGAAGATTTTGATATGCAGAACGACTTTGAACGCAGATTCGAGTTTGAAGAAACGGAAGACCAGCTTCGTTGCATTGATGAAATCAAAAACGATATGCAGAAATCGCACCCGATGGACAGATTGCTTTGCGGTGATGTCGGCTTTGGTAAGACCGAGGTGGCACTTCGTGCGGCATTCAAATGTGTGGGTGACGGTTATCAATGTGCAATTTTAGTACCTACAACAATATTAGCACTTCAGCACTATCAGACAATACAGAAAAGATTTGAAGGCTTCCCCGTTGAAGTCAGAATGTTATCCCGTTTTGTGCCGACCAAGGAGCAGAACAAAACAATGAAAGACCTCGAACGGGGTACGGTTGATATAGTAGTCGGAACACACAAGCTTTTAAATAAAAATCTCAAATTCAAGCGACTCGGTTTGCTTGTAGTTGATGAGGAGCAACGCTTCGGTGTTGCACAGAAAGAAAAGCTCAAGGAATTATTCCCCAAGGTTGATGTGCTTACACTCTCGGCAACACCTATCCCGAGAACACTCAATATGGCGATGTCGGGAATCCGTGATATGTCCGTATTGGAAGAAGCACCGCAGGACAGACAGCCCGTACAGACCTATGTAATCGAGCACGATACAGAGGTACTTACACAAGCAATGGCGAAAGAATTACGCCGAGGCGGTCAGGTTTATTACCTCTATAACAAGGTTGAAACGATTGAGAGAAAAGCGGGCGAGATAAAAAGACTCATGCCCGAAGCGGAAGTCGCGGTTGCTCACGGAAAGATGACCGAAGACGAATTATCCGATGTCTGGAGAAGATTGCTTGAGGGCGAAATTGATATTTTAGTCTGCACCACGATAATCGAAACGGGCGTTGATGTACCCAATGTAAATACGCTTATCATTGAAAATGCGGACAGAATGGGACTTGCACAGCTTCATCAGTTAAGAGGTCGTGTAGGTCGCTCGTCAAGACGAGCATCTGCATATTTTACCTTTACAAGAGGTAAGATGCTGACGGAAATCGCAACGCACAGACTTGATGCAATCAGAGAGTTTACACAGTTCGGCTCGGGCTTCAAAATCGCAATGCGAGATTTGGAAATCCGCGGTGCAGGTAATGTACTCGGAGCACAACAGCACGGTCACATGGAAGCGGTCGGATATGATATGTACCTCAAAATTTTATCCCGTGCAATCGCAGAGGAAAAGGGCGAGGTCACACCCGCAGAGGAAGAAAAGGAATGTCTTATCGACTTACCGCTTGATGCACATATTCCCGACAGCTATATCAAAAATTTACCGCATAAAATTGCAATGTACAGAAGAATTGCGGATATAAAAACCAACGAAGATGCGGAAGATGTCACAGACGAGCTTATCGACAGATTCGGTGAACCGCCCGAGAGTGTAATGGGTCTTATCAAAATCGCATTACTCCGAAATACCGCGGCAAATTTAGGCATCTATGAAATCGGAAACAACGACGGAAAACTTCTGCTTTATTCAAACAATATCGACATGAAATCGGTAGCAAGACTTGCACAACATCTTCGCGGCAGAATTATGGTAAACGCAGGCACAAAACCGTTCATCTGCGTCAAAAAATCAGATGACGAAGCGGTGCTGGAGACACTCGCTAAAACTTTAGAGATACTGCGTTTGCAGGAAGACAAAGCTAATTCTTAATGCAGAATGCAGAGTTCAGAATGCAGAATGAAGGGTCCTGCGGACGGCGTTTTTAATCGTCCCACCTTTGTTCTGTAAAGAACCTTTTATGCACGAAAATATATTTTTAATAAAAATCCAACTTTGCTATGCTCGAAAAATTTTTTATAATTGGGTGTGGGTGAAACCCACCCTTAATTTTGCATTCTGAATTCTGAATTCTGCATTTTGAAATAGAATTTCGTGCCAACAAGGTGCATATTAGAAGAAAGGTGGGACGACTAAAAGATGAAAAAGATTATATTGGCATCACAGTCGCCGAGACGCAAAGAAATTATGGAAACGGCGGGCTATGATTTTGAAATTATTGTCAGCAACGCTGAAGAAAAAATTGAAGAAAATTTAACTCCAGAGGAAGTTGCAAAATCTTTGAGCTTGCAAAAAGCTCAGGCAGTGGCACAAGATAATCCCGATAAAATTGTAATCGGTGCAGATACAATAGTTGTCCTCGGCAATGAAATTTTAGGTAAACCGAAAGACAAAAAAGATGCATACAAAATGCTCAAAAGTCTTTCGGGAAAAACACATATTGTCTATACGGGAATTGCAGTTATCTGCGGTGAAAAAATTGTAAACGAAGCAGTCGCAACCGAGGTTGAATTTTATGAGTTGACCGATGAAGAAATCAACGCTTATATAGACACTTTGGAGCCTATGGATAAAGCAGGCAGTTACGGAATCCAGGGCAGAGGTTGCCTTCTGGTCAAAGGTATCAATGGCGATTATTTCAATGTAGTCGGCTTGCCCGTAGCCACATTATCAAAGATAATCAAGGAGTTTATAAATGATTGATGCAATGAAAAATTTGCTCCCGAAAGGTACTGACGGAGTGATAATTTTTTCCGAAGAAAACAGAAAATATTTTACGGGATTTTCGTCAGAAGATGCTGTGCTTATCATCACAAAAAACGGTGCGGTTTATCTCGATGACGGAAGATATATTGAAGCGGCACAAAAGGAAATTGATGTCTGCGAGGTAAGACTTTTAAAAAATTTATCCGAACAAATCCCCGAAATTTTAAAAGAGTTTTCAGTTAAAAAAATCGGCGTGGAGCAGTCAAAAATTTCTCTGCAAAGATTCAAATATTTAAAGAAAATTTTAAAAGAATTTTCAGTTTGTTCTTCAGATAAATCTGAAAAAATTATAAACGGTCTGCGTGCAAAAAAATCTGAAAAAGAGCTTGAAAAAATTATAAAAGCTCAGAGAATTTCCGAGCTTGCTTTTGAATATATTTTAAAAGAAATTGCGATCGGAAAAACCGAAAAAGAATTGGCGTTGGAGCTTGATTACTTTATGCTTAAAAACGGTGCGGATGCACCCTCGTTTGATACAATTTTAATCAGCGGTGAAAACACTTCAAAGCCCCACGGAGTACCGACAGACAGAAAAATTCAAAGCGGCGATTTCATCACAATGGACTTCGGTGCGGAGATTGACGGTTACCGTTCCGATATGACAAGAACGGTTGCGGTCGGTGAAATTTCCGACGAACAGAAGAAAATTTATGACATAGTTTTAAAGGCTCAGCTTGCCGCACTCGATGAGGCAAAAATCGGAGTAAAATGTTCCGCCGTTGACAAAGCAGCAAGAGATGTAATTGAAGATGCCGGTTACGGTGAAAATTTCAATCACGCAACAGGTCACTCCGTCGGAATTGAAATCCACGAAGCTCCTGCATTTTCACCGAGAAGCAAGGCGGTTTTGAAAAAAGGTAATGTAATGACCGTCGAGCCGGGTATTTATCTCCCCGAAAAATTCGGCGTAAGAATTGAGGATATGATTTATATTGATGATACACCTCTCAACCTTACGAGAGCTGAGAAAAACTTGATAGTGTTATGATGAAAACAGACCAATCAGGGGACGGTTCCCTGATTGGTCTCAACTATTTTTTGATTATCTTATTTCGTAAACCGCATCACAAAACTCCAGAGTTAGAGATTTGGAATTTTCGAAAACTACAAGCGGAATCCATGCGAGGATTTTAACTTCAATTGCACCGCCGGTAACCTTTTCCAATGTGATTTTGTCAAACTCCTTCCACTCATAGCCCAAAATACCGTAATCACTTTCAGTCTTCGCATAACAACCGGTTGCATAATATCTGTTGCCGTCATCATAGTTTACCGCAAACATTTTCGGACCAAAGTCAGTATCATTTTTTCCTATATTTTCGACAACAACTGTAATTACAACCGGTGCTGTGTCTTTATTATAAGAATACAGATACTTGTCCTTTATATCATCTTTTTGTATGGGGGTTAAAAAGTTGTCTAACCTTGTATCTCCCTCAACATAAATTGTGTTGTCATACTGTACATTCTTAAGTTCAATTTTAAGATTTCCTTCTTCTACAATATCTCCGATGCCAATGATTTTTGGTGCGTTAAGAATGTTAATTACAATAATACCGACGAGAATTATTGACACGACGATAAATAAATTTCTGAAAACTCTTACTATTTTACTTCTTGAATTTTTTGCACCGCATGACGGACATTTTTTTGCACTTTTTGCCATTTGTGTACCGCAGGTCTTACAAAACATCATTTTTTTGTTTTGTATTGGGGGTTGTTGCATAGTCGGTTGTGTTGTTTGGTTAGTTTCCATTTTCTTACCTCCATAAAATAAATACTGTTATGAATACAGCCAATAATGTAATCAGCAATACAATAAAATCCACATAATCACAAAAATTACCGGAATATCTGACTTGCTGAATTTTGTCAAAACACTTATAGATATGAATTTTAACTAATTGCTCGTGTTTCAGACAATAATAATTATGCCATAAATTCTGCCAAATGTCAATGGCAGAATTTATGGCATTTATAATTTTTTCAGAGGTGATTTTTATGATTTACAACAGAATAAGAGATTTAAGAGAAGATAAGGATTTGACGCAACAGCAAATGGCTGATTATTTGTTTATAAACAGAAGAACATATTCAGCTTATGAAAACGGTGTAAACTCAATGACACCTGAAACATTATGTAAAATTGCAGATTTCCATAACACAAGTGTAGATTATCTTTTAAACAGAACAGATGAAATCAAGCCATATAAATAATTCATAGACGCTTCAATGCATAAAAATAAAACTAACTGTAAATCAGTCAGAATACAGACCAATCAGGGGACGGTTCCCTGATTGGTCTGTTTTGTTTAATTCCCTGCTTTATTCATTACTGCCAGAGGGTCATCAATTTTATCGCTGACGGAGATTTCAAGGTGCAGGTGGTAGCCGTCAGCGGATTCTATCGGGATTGTGCCGAGCTTGCCGATTGTCTGATTTTTTTCAATATAGGTTTCGGGTTTGATTTTGGTGTTTTCGTCAAGTCCGCAGTATCTTGCAACCATGCCCTTGCCGTGGTCGATTGTGACAACTGTTCCCCAAAGCGGATCTTCTTCACACGAAAGCACAACACCGTTCTGAATTGAACGGACAGCATCACCCTTTTCGCCCTTGAAGTCGATGCCGTCGTGCAATCGCCAATCGTTCATGGTTTTTGACTTCACCATTTCGCCGTTACTGTAATCTTTAATAATGTCCGTACCGAGCGGCAGAGCAAAATCTCCCACATACGGATGCTCCTCGGTGCTTTCCTGAGTGGTGACAAAATTTTCTGCGGTAGTAGGTTCTCTTTCTTCTCTTGTGTCGGGAATATCGGTTGCTTCGATATTCGCCGGCTTTTCTTTTTCGGTTATAACTTCCGTCTGATTCGCCCAATCATAAGTGGTTGTATCAAGTGCGGTTGTGTTGTTTTCTGCGACAATTCGTGCCCTTAAAGCTCTTGTTGCACCAAAGCCGGTTATAAGAACACAAAGTCCGAGAATGATGTAAAACGATTTCCCTGCATATAATTCTTTTTTCACGATATCAATCCTTTATTTTGTTTGATTATAGTTTTGTCCGTTGGAATTTTTTTATGCAAGAAGTTTAAATTTAATTTTTTGAACATATATATTGAATGAATGCAGAATGCAGAATGTCGGGTGTTGCACACGGCAATTATAAAAGGTGTAGGTGAGCTTTATGAAAATCAAATGGAAACCGTTAATAATTTCAGTTGTAATTCCGTTGTTGGTCGGGGGACTTTCCGCTTTGCTGACACGAGACAGTATGCAGACCTTTGACGAAATCACAAAACCGCCGTTATCACCGCCGGGGTGGTTGTTTCCCGTGGTATGGACAATACTTTATATACTTATGGGCATAGCATCATACCTTGTTCTGACGGCAGATGTGCCTATGGGCGAGAAAAAAACACCGTTGATATTCTATGCCGCTCAGCTTGCAGTAAACTTTTTCTGGTCTATATTCTTTTTCAATTTTGAATTGTATCTGTTTTCATTTATATGGCTTGTACTTTTGTGGGTGCTGATAATTATAACTGCCGTTCTTTTCTACAGAGTATCAAAGCCCGCCGCATGGTTACTCATTCCGTATTTATTGTGGGTAACCTTTGCAGGCTATCTCAACTTTACGATTTATCTTTTAAACTGAAACTTACCCGTCGGTAAAATCGGCGGGTTTCTTGCTTTTTGTTTGATATTGAAGTATAATATTGTGTAACTTTCCGGAGGTGTTTTTATGATCGGTTTGTCATTAAGGATTGATGTTTTAAGCGAAAAAGCCTGGGACAGTACGCATCAAAAATTGCTCGATAATTTTTCAGGACTTGACGGACTTCTTACTGCGGTAAAAAATTCGGGAGTTGACAGTGTTGAGTTAAGGGTATTGTTTGCAAATCAGGACCCGCAAGAAGCACTTGTAACGGCTGAAAAAATATGGGCACACGGAATGGAAATTACCGTTCACGGTATGATGGACAGTGAGGAAACTGCGGTTGAAGATGTGCTTAATCCTGTTTCCGAAATACTGAAAAACTTAAAGCAGGACAAGCTTAATATAACAGTACACGCGATTAAAAACAAAGAATTTCCTGAGGTGGAAACTTCACCGATTCCGACAATAAACGCACTTAAAAAGCTCGCGGAAAAAATCAAAGATTTGCCCGTTGTTATTGCACTTGAAAACAACCGCAAAAAGAAAGATGATGACCCCGGCAACTGCACAGAAAAGGTATTGGAAATGGTTAAAGCGGTTGATAACGATAAGATAAAAATCTGCTGGGATATGGGACATCATTATTATAATTGCAAGGCTTTTACAGACGACGAATTTGCTTTGCCGTCAGAAGAATTTTTAGAAAGAGTGGTGCACACCCACATTCACGGACTTGTCGACGGTAAAACACATTATGATCTGAATGAAACAAATTTACCGCTTGAAAAATATCTGAAAGCTATGAATAAAAATTTCAGCGGTGTTTATAATTTGGAGCTGACCCCGAACTTCTGGTCAGACTATAAGGAACCTGAAGACGGACTATTTACAAGCGTAGAAACGCTTGTAAGTGCAAAACGCAAGACTTCGTGATGTAAATAAATTTTCGTGCTACAATAGTGCTTAATTGAACAAAGATGGAGCGATTAAAAATGAATAATGAATTTATCAGAGCTTCGGCTGAAGCTGACCACAGAAAAAATTATCGTAAATACTGGGAAAATATTTTTGAAAATGTCTTTGAAAATGATGTTGACAATAAAATATATTTTCAATGTGCATCGGGCTATGTTTTTAAAATATGCTCGGTGGTTTTCGGTATGGATATCGTCTTCAGAACACCGTGGCTTAAAGAACAGGTCAAGGACAGATATTTTGAGGACTTAAAAAAGCTTAAATATTTCTTTATTACACATAGCCATGTCGACCATTATGACAAGCCCTTGATTTCCGCTTTAAAAGACACAGAAATAGTTTGGATTATTCCCGAGTTTTTCAACAAGGAAGAGGTCTTGTCCTTGGGACTTCGTGAAGAAAAAATTATTTGGGCAAAAAAAGATGAAAGCTTCGAGCTTGATTTCGGTACGGTTACACCCTTTGAAAGCCGTCATTTCCGACCGACGGGCGAGGGTGTTGAAGAATACGGTTATATCTTCGACACAAAAGAAAAAAAGCGTATCGTCTGCCCGGGAGATGTACGCCGTTATGAAAAAGATTTATTCAGAGATTTCGGAAAAATTGACACTTTGATTTTACATGTATGGCTCGGAGGCAAGAATGCGGAAAATTATCCGTTCGAGCCTTATGCGAGTGATATTTCAAAATTTGCTACAGATTTAAAGCCTGATAAAATTATTCTCGGACACCTCAATGAATATGTAAGAACACCCGATGAAATGTGGTCTTATATGCACGCAGGTTTGGTGACCGCAGGTATAAAAGCGTTAAAGCCCGATACAAAAGTCATTGCACCGTATACGGGCGACTGCGAAGATTTATTTTAACGCTTTCTTTTTAAGTTAGCTGCATAAATTCCCGCAGCTGTTCCTGCAACAAAATTGACCGCTGCTAAAACAAAAAATTTTCCGCTTAAGCTTTCCGCACCTGCAATGAGCAGAAGTACGGCTAAAAACAAATCGAATAAAAGTGCCGTTGTGCTGCCGATTATAATGCCTTTTTGTTTCGTGATTCTCGTGTTGATAAAAGATGTAAGTGTCGCACAGATAACGGAAATCGTAAATGCAATTGCGTAATAACTGCTTTGAGATACGGGAAATTTCAAAAGCACCAAGGCGGCAATTGACACGAGGACAAGAAATGCAGCCAGACCCGAAATAAGACATACAGCAAATTGTTTGATAATGGTTTTGTTCATAAAAACCCTCCGTTCACTAACTTATATGAGACGGAGGATTTTTTTATGATTTATTTGCAATTTTTTTTGTTTAGTGATATAATCTAGAAAATTAAATATGTTGTTGTTAACCGCAGAAGCGGTTGATATAAATTTTATGCGTTGTACTGTAGTAGCCATCAGTAACCGAATACAATATGGTTTTAAGAGTAATCTTTTTGGTTATTCTTCGTCAGAAAAGCTCGTAATGTCGCACATTACTTCACTTTTCTTCCTTGACTAACACAAAAATCTTTCTTCTTAAAACTGCCCGCACCTAAAATCCAAAAGATTTGGTGCATCAAAGTATTTCTTCGACGAGGAAATACTTTCGTATTTTGAGGAGAAAAATGCTTTGAGGTGCTGAATATTTTGCATTTTAGGCATATTGGCTTCGGTTACTGATGGCTATGTAGACGACAGCAAGGAGGAAATTTTATGCAAACAACAAAGAAAAAAGGGCAAGTCGGAAAGTTAGCACTTATGGCATTGCTCACGGCACTGGTAGCGGTACTCGCTTATTTTGGCGGATTTATCAAAATCGGTCCGGCTTCAATCAACCTGACATTGATTCCCGTAGTTTTAGGTGCGGCAATTTACGGACCTTTGGCGGGTGCATGGTTAGGTCTGGTATCAGGTGCGGTATTTTTTACAACACCCGATGCAACATTCTGGCTGGGTCTGAGTGTACCGGGAACAATCGTTACGGTGCTCATCAAAGGCTTGTTGGCAGGTCTTTGTGCAGGTCTTATTTACAGGCTTCTTCAAAAAGTCAACAAATATTTCGCAGTTGTTGTGGGTGCGATAGTCTGCCCCGTCGTCAACACCGGAATATTCCTTTTAGGTTGCCGTTTATTCTTTATGGATACAATCCGTGCATGGGCAACTGACAGCGGAATGCCTATCGGAACTTATATAATTGTAGGCATGGTCGGAATCAATTTTGTAGCAGAGCTTCTTGCGAATGTAATCGTAAGCCCCGGAATATACAGACTTATAAATATTAAGAAAAAAGTATAATTTTTAAATTTGCGAAACCCATCGACGGTAATGTCGGTGGGTTTTGTCGATTATAGAACTTGTAAATTTAATATTATTGTGATATACTGAATCAAGTATCGGTTAGGGGGATGTTTATGAAAAGATTATACAAAAGATTTTTAAATCTCTTTTTTAAAATTCCTTTGAAGATTGAGGTTTTTAAAACCTTCATTGCAGAATGGTATGCGATTTTTGCCAAAAGGTCTTTATACAAAAATATAAAATGGACAAAAGAACAGCAGAGAGAATTTGATGAATTCTGGAAAAAGAATTACGGCAAAAAAATCTCAAACAGATGGCACAGATTGTATCAGTCTGTAAATGGAGTTTACAGAATCGATTATATGCCTGAAATAATCTATACAACAAAAATCGAAAGCAAGTTCAATGATTATTTTTACAGCAAAGTTTCTTCTGATAAATCCCTGTTAGGTATATTTTTTGATAACAGAATCGAGAAAGTAAGGACACCTGAAAATTATGTGATTAACAGCTACGGTGTTTTTTATAACGCTAATCGTGAAGTAATTTCAAGAGATGAAGCTAAGAAGATATTAAACAACATCGGATCTGTTGTTGTAAAGCCGACAGTTGATTCAAGCTCAGGCCAGAATGTTCAGATGCTTGATATTAAAAACGGAACGGATACAAAGGCTGACATTTCCTTGGACGAATTATTTGATAAATACGGCAGTAATTTTGTTGTTCAGGAAAAAATAAGACCGCACAAAGAGTTGAAGGATTTATACCCCGATTCAATCAATACAATTCGTCTTACCTCATATATTCTTGACTCAGAAGTTCATGTTGCACCAATTTCATTGAGAATAGGTGCGTGCGGTGGAGTTGTTGACAATATTCATGCCGGAGGAATGGGCGTCAGCGTTGAAACCTCGGGTCATCTTGGGGAAATTGCATACCGTCTGGGTTACGGCGACAGTGATGAAAAATTCTCAGAACACCCTGACACCAAGGTGGTGTTTAAAGATTACAAGCTCAGCTTTATTGAAGAACTGATTGAGGATGCAAAAAAACTTCATGGCATTCTCTCTAATGCAAAAGTAATTTCTTGGGATTTTACTATTGATGAAGAGGGAAACATTGTTATTGTTGAAGTTAATCTGAGAGGACAGGGTATATGGTTCCCGCAGATGATTTCGGGCGATTCACTCTTTGGCGAAAATACAGGAGATTTCCTCAAAGAGTTAAGTGGCAGATAAAAATTTAATGTAAAAAAACAAACCGCTGAGAGCAGTGCTTTCGGCGGTTGTGATTATATTTATATTATCTCCAACTGAAAGAAACTGTGTTTCCGTCTGTTGCGGGAGTGATATTGTTTTCTGCAAGTGCCGATGAAAAAGCTTTTGACATTTCGGCGTTATCAAATGTGATTTTTCCGTTGAGCGTGAGGTCTTCGCGGTCGACTGCGGGGCCTATCTGAACTGCACTCAGCCACCAATGCTTTGTTGGTGTTCTTTCAAGCAAAACTTCTTCACCGTAAGTAAGGTTCATTTCCATTGTCTGCATACAGTCAACTGCACAGGTGTAATTAAACTTATTGCCGTCTTCAAGATAATACAAACCGATTTCGCAGCCGTTAGTTAAAACGGTGTAATTACCTTTCCACATCTGAATCATCCAATCTTTTCCGCAGGCGTTGAATTTGATTCGGACTGTGTTTGTATCCATATACACAAGTTTGCCGAGGATATCGTAGCCTACATTGAAGCCCATGTTTTTCATCCAACAGTCAACGGGTGTTTGGAGCATATACTGCTTTGCATCGTAGTCGAAGCCTATGCCGAAAATACCGTCGTTATTTTTGCCGTAAATAACACCTGTTTTGCTGTCATAATAAGCACCTGAATCAACATGATGCACCGTGCCGTCACCATCGACATAGCTGCCTTTGAATTCGTATATATCCTTATATTCGGTGTTTTTCAAATAGATATAAAGGTCATAAATTCCCATGCCGATTGCATTGACAAGACCGTCAATCGGTTGCGGAATTACATCCACAAGCTTTTCAAGAAGCTCAGGATTTATAGTACAAGGATGTGTCGTTGTACTATCGCGGACAATATCCTCGTGAGGAAGATTTGCAAGTATGTCGGTTACCGCATTTTCGTCAGCGTTGCCGTTTGCAAACTGAATTACAACAGCATAAATAATTTCTTTTGCTGACTTTGCGGTTTCTGTTTCGAAGGTTTCGTTTTTGTTGGCGAGTAAAAGCTCTGAAATCATTTCAGCTCGCTCTTCAGCGGTGTATTCGAGATACCAACCATTGACCGCGGCATCAACGATATCGGAAAAAGTATGTGTCGGTACTCCGATAACGGACAATACAGAAAGTATCATGCTCAAAATTTTTATAAGAAGCGTTGATTTTAAAATGCTCATAAATTACACCTTACCGTTATTTTTCTTTTAATTTAATAAATTCCCTGTCCTTTTGAGTCAGGTTTGCTTTTTCGAGCATATCGGGACGGCGGTTGTAGGTTCTCATGAGTGATTGCTCGTGTCGCCACTTGTCGATATTTGCGTGATGACCTGAAAGCAGCACATCGGGCACTTTTCTGCCGTGCCATTCAAAGGGTCTTGTATACTGCGGATACTCAAGCAGGGAATCGTAGTGACTTTCGCCCGTAAAACATTCCTCGCTTGAAAGTACTCCCGGCAACATTCTTGCAACGGAATCTGCAAGCACCATTGCGGGCAACTCACCACCGGTGAGGACATAGTCACCGATTGAGATTTCCTCGTCAACAATTTCCTCGAGTATGCGTTCATCTACGCCCTCATAGTGACCG
>JAZQHB010000098.1:0-88506 GCA_045540355.1 Acutalibacteraceae bacterium
ACTTGTATCTGTATCCCATCTGTCAAATACATAACCTGTGTTTTCTGCAACTGTTGTCGGTATCTTTGCAGAAGCACCTTTTTCTACCTGCTGAATATCAAGTACTGTTTTAAGAATTGAATCTACAAAGGCTACTGTGTAATAGTCCGAATTAACTTCTTCTGAATATACTGCTTCGATTGTTTTGTCAGCTTCAAGTATGAATGTATATTCGGGTGTGTAGGATACTATTCTGCCTCTGTCGTCTACCCAGAACATAAATCTTCTTGTTTCGCCTTCGTTGACTATTGCTTGAACCGAAACAGTTGTACCGTAGGGAAGCTTTGTAATATGATGGTCACCTATGAGAGTTGCGGTCTGTCCGTCAAGCTGCAACATCATATATGAGCCTACAGAGCTTGCCTCAAAGTTAAAGCCTTCCGCTTCCGTCCAATGAGCGTACAGAGTATGATTCCATGATTTATCAACTATTGTATCCTTGGTAATAAGATCGCCTGATGTACTTGAGGTGTACCAACCTGTAAACACATAACCTATTTTTACAGGTACAGGAAGCGTTCCGTAAGGACTGTCAAATGTTACTGTCTTGCTTGCTGTGTCACAAGTACCGCCGTTCGCAGAGAATGAGACTTTGTACTCATTAGGAGTCCACATTGAATATAGTTTTACAACTTCTCCGTCAACTGTTGTAAGGTTTATGAATTTTGAATTCAATTCATAGAAAGTTCCTGTGCCGTCCGGCTTTGTATTCCAGCCTGCTGTCTTATATCCTGCTCTTGAGAATGTGTTTGTCGGAATTGTATATTGTACATCGTAGGTGCAAATATCATTTTCAGGTCCTGTTCCGACTCCACCGTTTGAATCATAGTCAACCGTATATGTAATAGCTGTCCATTTTGCATATAGGGTACGGTCAGATAGCTGCGTATGCTTTGTTGTCGGCAATACCTCTATCGTACTTGTTGCAGTTACAAACCAACCTTCAAATATATATCCGACTTTTGTTGCTGTTGGTAATTCACCATAAACATCATTGTACAGTACTGTTTTGCTTTCCGTATCACAAGTACCGCCGTTTGCATCAAAGGTTACTGTGTAGGTGTTGGTTGTAAATTTGAGAGTTACTGTTCTTTCGCCCTCATCACTCATTGTTCCGGAAAGTGCGTTTGAACCTGACTTTACGAAAGTTCTTCCTGCAGCAACCTTAACATCATTAATCTCAAAGATGGAGCCGTAAGGATGTTTTGCATAATAGTCATTTACATCATCTGCAACCTTTACACCGTTTACATAGACGTCAACAGTCGCATAAGCTCCCAGATCTTCAGAAAGAACACCGTCAAGTAATCCCTTTATATTGAGGTAATTCTCATTTATCGTCCACAGTGCATAGAAGGTTTGATTTGCAGTAAGACTTACTCTGGTTGATGATGTTATATGTGTTCCGCCACTTGCCTCAGTATACCAACCTGCAAAGGTATAGCCTGTTCTTGTAGGTGTCGGGAGAGTGCCGTAGGTGCCATTATACCTTACAGTCTTGCTTGCAGTATCACAAGTACCGCCGTTTGCATCAAAGGTTACCGTATATTCGTTTGCCAACCAGCGTGCATAAAGTGTTACCGACTCATTTGCAGTATAACTGTCACCCGGTTGATATTCCACAGCACCGCTTGAAGATGTTGCCCAACCTAAGAATGTATATCCTGTATGCGTAGGTTCTACGGTGCTTAAGGTAAGTGCCACATCGTGTGTTTTTGTCTGTGCCGACGGTGCTCCTGTACCGGTATTTGCATCAAAGTTTACCGTATATGTGTTTGCAGTCCAATGTGCATAGAGGGTCTGTGCCGCTGTGATTGTCACTTTTGAGCTTGCGGTTACCTGTGCACCTCCACTCGCCTGTGTATACCAGCCTGCAAACTCATATCCATCTCTCGTCGGGGTGGGTAGTGTTCCGTAGGTGCTATCGTATGTTACAGTTATATCTGCTGTGTCACACTCGCCGCCATTTGCATCAAAGGTTACTGTGTAAGTGTTGGCTGTCCATTGTGCGTGGAGTTTATGGTCAGCTGCCAAAATAACTTGCGTTGTTTCAACCTTCAACTGATTTGTATCGCTGTACCAACCGTCAAAAGTATAGCCTGTTCGCGTCGGTATCGGAAGTTCGCCATAGGTACCGTGGAATATTACCGTCTTGCTTTTTGTTTCACACTCGCCACCGTTCGCATCAAAGGTTATTGTATATTCATTTGCCGTCCAGCGTGCATGGAGGGTATGGTCAGTCGCCAAAATAACTTGCGTTGTTTCAAATTTTTGCTCACCTGTATCGCTGAACCATCCTGCAAATGTATAACCGTTTCTTGTTGGAATCGGTAATTCCCCATATGCATCTCCGTAGGTTACCGTCTTGCTTGGAGTGTCACAAATACCACCGTTTGCATTAAAGGTTATCGTTACTTCACTTGACTTCCAATGTGCATAAAGTGTGTGGTCTGATGCGGTTGAAACACTTGTTGTTTCTGTTACCTGTGCACCTCCACTCGCCTGTGTATACCAGCCTGCAAACTCATATCCATCTCTCGTCGGGGTGGGTAGTGTGCCGTATGTTCTGTCGTAGGTTACAGTTATATCTGCTGTATCACACGCACCACCATTTGCATCAAAAGTTACAGTATAATTATTTGCTGTCCATTTTGCGTGGAGGGTATGGTCATGGTCTGCGGTAACTTTGATCGTTGATGTCTTTTCAAGGTCTGATACAGTAAACCAACCTACAAATGTATATCCTGCTCTTGTAGGTGTCGGTAATTCACCGTATACATTACCGTAGGTTACCGTCTTGCTTGCAGTATCACAAGTACCGCCCTCTGCATTGAAATATACTGTATATGTATTTGCAGTCCAATGTGCATAAAGAGTATCAGTTGTTACAAAATCACTTACTAAAACACCTGTTCCGACTGCATCATAATACATATTTCCGCCCAATGTTGCTGAGGAAACTGTAATTACTGTGTCATCCGTTGGTTTACATGAAAAGTCAATAAAACGATAATTTGTATCGTATAGAGTACTTCCCCTTGCCGTCACCATTTCTTCTGTAATATCAAAGTCAACGGTATATTTCCAACCATTTGTGATTTCTTCTACTTGATACATAGAGCTGTCAAGATCTCGGTCATTGAACTGAATTTGCGGTGCATTTGTACGGGACGGATCTACAAGTGTGATAACAGCTGTAAGATGTCTTCCCTTATCACCATCCGTTGTTAAGTTCCAGCTATTGCCCTCCATTTTGAAATTAACTCTTGCATATGAAGAAGCATTATTATAAATTATATCACTTGTTAAAGAAGTTTTTCTGTTATCTGCAAAGTAGCCTCCAAAGGTATATCCCGGCTTTGTCGGAACGGTAATGTTCGGTAATTCGCTACCGTAAGTTGCTGCCACTGAAGTTGTACCGTCGGTACCGCCATCGCTGTCAAGTGTAATCGTGACTGCATTAGCCGTCCATTGTGCGTAAAGTGTTAGTGTTGCTCCATTAGTTGCAGTAAGGTTGTTAACACTTTGCTGATTTGTATAGCTGGTTCCTGTTCCGTCAGCCTTTGTATTCCAACCGGCAAACGTATAACCTGTTTTCGTAAATCCGTTTGCCGTAAGATTCTTCGCTGTGCCGTAGGTCATGCTCATTGATGCAGTTGACCCGCCTGTGCTGCCGTTTCCGTTAAAATTAATTGTATAGGTATTGGTTGTAAAATTGAGCCATATTGTTTTTTCGCCTGCAACATCCATTGTTCCGGAAAGTGCCGTTGAAGCCGATGCTACGAAAGTTTTTCCGGTTGCAACCTTCATATCATCAATCTTATAGGTTGAGCCGTAAGGATGTTTTGTCCAATAGTCGATCACATCATCTGCAACCTGTTCACCATTTACATAGACATCAACTGTCGCGTAAGCTCCGATATTCGCAGATTCAACACCGTCAAGCAAGCCTTTTATGTTGAGGTAATACTCATTTACCGTCCAGTGTGCATAGAGGGTCTGTGCTTTGGTGATTGTTACCTTTGAGCTTGACGTCACCTGAGTACCACCCGTGGCCGTAGTCCACCAGCCTGCAAAGGTATACCCTGTTCTTGTTGGAGTAGGCAAAGTGCCGTAGGTGCTGTCATAGGTTACTGTTTTGCTCGCGGTCGGTGTTGTACCGCCATTCGCGTTGAATGTGACAGTATAAGTACCTTTTGCCCAAACTGCATAGAGATATACTGTTGAATCCGGAACATTTGTAAGGTTTTTCACAGATTGACCGTTAGTGTAGGTTACTGTGCTTGATCCCATTGTTGTTGCCCAACCCTTGAATACATGACCGGGTCTTGTATAAGCGTTTGATGTAAGTGTCTTCGCTTCACCGAAGTAGTGTGTTGATGTCGCTGTTGAACCGCTTGTCAACGGCAGTGATGCCACCTCAATTATTCTGACATCCTTGAATGTGTGCGTTTCACCCGCAATATTAACATCAAAGCGAAGATAATATGTTCCCGTTATAGTCGGTGTGAAAGTAAAGTTATTTGAATCCATATGAACATGGGTAGACCCCGTTCTGAGGAATGCCTGAACCTGTGAAGAGTTACCCCATGTTCCCGATGTTGTGCAGGAAAAACGGTATTGCTTTCCCGCTGTCAGATTGAATGTTTGACCTGATTGGTTGAAATAGTGGTATGTTTCACCGCTTGAGTTATTATTCGTTATCGTAACAGTTCTGTTTGAAACAGAATAGGTTGATGTATCAGTTGAGTTTCTGTTTACTTTTGAAGTTGAAACATCCTTATCGAGTGAAGTCAAAAGGTTAAATCCGTCATTGTAAGCTACATAATATTCACTCTTTGCACCGGGTGCATTTGCTGCAGGACCTATGTAAATATAGTCAATTACAACTTTACCCGTTTTACCCTCTTCATTTTCCAGGTTTACCCACTGAAATCTTGCAGAGGTCAAATAATCAGCCGCAATCATTTCATCTGACAAATTTGCCTGTAAGGTATACCATGTATCATTCTGAAATGTAGTCGGGAACGGGAATACTGCAGGATCGGTGTTATATAGGTCTTCATTGGTGTTGTTCGCATATAGGTACAGACCCATATTTACTCCGTCTTTTTTCTTCATATTAAGAGTCTTCAGTCTGACTTGAACAATATCTCCCGAGTTGGTATAGTATTTCAGACAGTTAGGCGTTGAGATATATGCCCAATTTTCGTCATTAGGCCTGAAAGTTGCCGCAATAGCTCCACCCGAAACTTCAAAAGCAGATATTGAAGTACCGTTTGTATACCATGTACCTTCGGTTGATAGCGCGTGTTCTCTGTATCCGCCCTCATCATAGCTACGGTCACCGTATGCCTCGGAGGTATAGCGACGCTCAGCCTCTTCATCATTTGTAAAGTCGAAGAAAAGACTGTTTTTGTATGTAGACGGAGCCTTATCAGGCGAGCCTATATAGATATAGTCAAGTGAGAATGTTTTACCTGTATAACCGTCGAACGGGTCGACACGAACCTTAGTAATGGTTTTTCCCACCTTTGTTGACGGGATAGTAAATTTAATTGTTGAAAATTCACCGTCAACATAGGCACCCGTTCTTGTTCCGTTTATACCACCGTTACCGGCAAATCCGAGTCCGTCAGATGTCTGGTAGAACGCTTTTACAGTCGGTGCAGTGCTTGAATCAATAGTTGTTTTGAGGCGAATCTCAATGATATCGCCACTCTTGACGAGATAATTTAAGTGTTCTGCATTATGATAAAAATAGGGGTCTGTGCCTGTAGTAACACCGTTAACTACACTGTTTGCAGTATCCCAAGTTAAAGTTACCTGATTTCCATTCCATTTTGACGCGTCACCTGCTTCATCACCGTAAAAATGAATTATCTGCTGTCCGATAACAATATTGGAATCAGCATCCGTATAGAAGGGCATTTCTTCACCGTTAAGTGTAACCTTACTTACGGTTACATCGTTTAAGTTTGCTGTTATGCTTATATTGTTTATATCTTCATCTGAGCTTTCGAGTTCAAGCGTTGTTCCGTTTAAGGTTGCAGATAAATCTGTTACAACCTCACTTGTTTTCAAAACAGTTGCACCCGAGGTATGCGTAATAACGGAACCGTTTGTCATTGATGCAAAAAATCTTTCACCCTGCCAATTATGAGCAATTGCCGCATTTGATGCATCTGTTGTGAAATTACTGAATGCTCTTGATGTGGGAGTTTCCTCGAATGACTGATAAACATAAAGGCTTCTCAGGCTTGTGTTTGCAGAGTCACTGATAGTAATCTGTGATGCTCGTGCAACAGAATCATCAGTATCACTCATTGTAATTTTATTAGGCTGTACTGTTACGGTTGCTCCTGCTTTAACAGGATAAAGTACTGTCTGATATGTAGCTGCAGCAGTACCTGAAACACTTTGAGTATATTTGAAGTTGTTTCCGGAGACAGTAGGTGTAATACTGTTTCCGCTTGCCTGTGCGATAACAAGGTTTGAGCCTGATGTGAATGCAGTTGTGCCTGTGTCGTAGCTATCAGATGCAACTGTTGCATTTGAACCTGATGATGTATGCCAGTTCTGAACATAATTTATTGTGCCCGTACCACTTTGCTTTTGTGCCTTATCTGTAACAATAACAATATCGTTCAAAGCTTTCAAATAGTTGACTTCACGATAGTGATCGTAGCCTGCCGTAAGGTTATTCCAACCGGACATTGACGAAGCACCCTTATTACCTACAGCGGTAAGTGTTGATTTGTTAATGTTGGTAAGTGGTTTCAATGTATCGTATGTCTGATTAGCACCGTTACACTCAATTGTGTTATGAGCCGCCGTTGTATTTGACGATGTTAGCGTATAATCAGTTTCAGCTAAGAGATATTTCCCGCCGTTATAGAAAAGTAATGCCAACGAGTCGGGGTGGTCGTAGTTTCCGCCTTCTCTTGCAGACATATATATCATCGAATCGCTTGTAGTATAACCTGTACGGTCAGTTGCAAATTGTCCTCTCGGATAATATGCAAGTGTGTCAGGCTCTGTTCCGTCGTTAGAATCTATAAAATATTTTAACTCCTCAACACCCTGTTCATTATAAAAATCGTGGCTTAATGCTTCGAGGAATCTTGTAATATACGATTTTGATGCATTTCCCCAACGCTGACCCGTTGCCGGTGTGCTGCCGTTCGGGAAAGTCATATCCATCATAAATCTCATAAACTTTATCAGATATGAGGTATATAACTTGGCGTTTGCAGATGTCGTATCACCCGTATCGTTCATAGCCCTTACTATATTACGAGCACAGGTCATTGATTCCATAGCATAAGCTCCCAGCGCACCTTCATTATAAGAGCCGTCTGTGCCAAGGAGACCTATCTCATTTATAAGAGAAGTCCATCTGCTCTCGTATGTTGTTCTCCATGTACTTGCGTTACTGAATTCCGAGAAATACGAAAGACCTGAACAGAATCCGGAAATGTGGTGGAACACATGGTTTGTATAGGCAGAAGAAGCCTTGGACGCTGATGCTAAGGGGAAAAGATTTCCGCCGCCGTTCAAAAATTCAACCTCATCATAAATCCACTTGAGGAAAGTCACATTTTCGTCCGCTGTTAACTTATTATTCGCTAATAATGTCTTGTAGAAAAACGGAGCATAATTAAGTCTGAAAGGAGTTTCTTTATCTCGTCCGTCGGGCCAACCTTTAGTAACATCGGCATCGTTTATAAAGTCAAAGAGTAATGATTTAGCCTTGTTGAGATAGGCTTCTTTGTCAGTCGTACTTACTCCCGATGCAACCGCGAACTGAAATAATCCGTTAACGCTGAACAAGCGACAATGTGCATCAACCCAATCATTGGGAGGTGTTCCTTCTTCATCTGCCCAATCATATCCGCCGGTAACACCGTCATAAGCATAGTGACCGATTGCATCATTATTTACAAGCCAGCTCCAAGTAAGGTTTGCTTCTGTCCAAGCTGTACCTCTTGCAGCAAATTGGTATAAATCAAGAGTATGAGTGGTTGCAGAGCCGCCGTTAATTTTTGCATAGATGACAAGCTCTGTTTTTGCAGTACCGCTCGGAAGTGTGAATTTTAAATATGCTCGTTGTGAATTAGTGGAATAAGGTAATGTGGTTGTGGAATCGTGACGAACAAAAAGAGTTGTTGCAGTACCGTAGTTTGTAGTTTTTGCTCCGTACTTTACATATCCGTCAGCGGTAGGATTAACAGAACCCAATAACGTACCCGATGAATTGTAGCATTTAAGTACAGGTCGCATACTCTCTGTAGCATATTCTTTTGAAGCAATTTCAACAGAATACGAAGTCTTTTTAACTGCAGATAAAACATATACACCCGTTGTGTCGCTGACAACACCCAGGCTATACTGCTTAAACGCACCGCTATTATACTCGACCGTCTTTCTTGTTAAATAATTTTCGAAATACGCAAAAGTATCGACCATTCCAAGGGTACCGAAAGTCCCACCTGTTCCGTCTGTGGTCGTCTGAAAATCAGCAAACTTATTTTTGTAATAAGTCAGCAAAGCCGATTTTGCAGTGGTATAATTACCCGAATTTACTGCAGTCTTTACTGAATCCATACCAACGGTGTCAAGATTCAGCTTTGCAAAGAAATCAGCATCCGTTGTAATAGACGGAGCCGCGACAACACCCATCGGTAATGAAGCTAAAAGCATTATAATGCTTAACAGTAAGCTCATTATCCTTTTTACCACTTTTCTCCTCATTGCAAAAAAACCTCCTAAAATTCAAAAATCGAAAATACTTATATATGGAATATATATACCAAATTATATATTATATCCGCAAGCAGGATTTGTCAAGTTTTTATAGTTCTTAAATCAATTTATTTAATTGTTTTATAAATTTCTTGTTTTCTCTTTAAATATAAGATATAATTATTTTATAAAGTAACAACGGAGGTTGAAAATATGGTTAAAAAAATCATAGCATTAGTTATTTCTTTTGTACTCATTCTCGCCCCCTTGACCACTACTGTATCTGCTGAATACAGCATTACGAAGCCCGATAAGACCTACAAGGATAACGCCTATATAAAAGGACACGATACCGCGATTATATATGTTCCCGGTTACAGATGCACAAATCTTGAAACAAGAAAAGATATTGATGATGACGGTGACAAAGAAATTTTAGTTTCTTTTGCCGTCGGTAGTAAAGTTTTTGAGGTTTCTGATAAACAACCCGCAGTTTTGAATTTTGTAAAAGGCTTTGCTAATCTTCTTATAAGCGGTTATATGCTTTTAACCTCTCAATTAAGAGATAAAGAAATGACCGTATCCGAAGACGGCGGATTCGGTCTTGCAGATATCTACAACTCCTTCTTTGTCAACTGCGTTGAGCTTTACGGCGATACCTGTGATGTTATAATCTATGATTTTGATTGGAGAAACCCGTTAGAAATCCCCGTAAATGATTTGTATGAAATAATCAAATTCCAAAATTACAAGAAAGTTATCATGGTAACTCAGAGTATGGGCGGTCTTATCGCTTCGGGTACCGCAAAGCTTTTATGGAATGACAAACAGGACAAAGACAAGACGAATGATGTTGAGGTTTATACCGTCAATGTCGGCTCGACGGTTCTCGGCAGTTTCTTATATTATCTCAACAAGACCTCATATAAGGGCATTAAAAAGCTAACTCCGGGTTACATAACCTATCAGAACGAGCTTTCTTTCCCATCTCGTGCACAGCTTGCGGCACCCACTCAAACAGAAACTCTCTACGGAAGAAAATATGCAACTGCCAAGATTGAAAAAAACGACGGTACAGTCGTTTATGAGGACATTGATGCGGACCTTGCTTTCTCAGATTTGAAAAAGATTTGCGACAACGGCGATTATCTTCAGAATATGCAGAACTTCTATAACGACTACATTTTCATCGACCATGACAACAACCCCGATACCGATGTTGTTCACATTATGGAAGAATTGGGTTCAAATTGCTACTACATTGCAGGACTTGCAAGCGGTACATACACACATATTCAGATAAACTATACAGAAGATAAAAACGGCAAAAGGACACCGATTAACTGCGAACAAGTAACAACCGATAACCCATCTGCAGGCGATGGTTCATTGTTAATCGAAAGTGCAACGATGAATATGTGCACTCCTGAAACAACATTTTATGTCCCACACGCACATCAGGAAGTTTATTTCCACGATGATTCACAGCATCTTATGTACGATATGATTGACCACATTGTGAAAACTCCCGAAAAAAAGTTTGACTACACCGCTACCGGTTACAAATACACCGAAGTTTACACAAATCCAAATCAATATAAAGAGTCTGAATCAGACAATCTCCTTTATCCGCAAATAGCAGTGTTCGTTTTAGAAAAACTCGGTATCAAAGTAACTTTTGAAGAGGCAAGAAATGCTTGCCACAAGATTTTCTCATTCTTCAACTAAAATACTAAAGGCAGGTTTGCAACTAAGCAACCTGCCTTATCTTTTTAGTTTAATATACCTTCTTTAAAGCCGCCTGTTCCGAAAAAGTCAAAGAGCTTTTTATCAATAAACTTAGAAACATTATTCACAATATTCATATACCAGGTTTCCTCGACAACTTCTTCCGCTTCCAAAACGCCGAGAGTAACGAGTGTATCACGAGCATTTTCAATAACCGCATTATCAATATCGGGGTCATTGATTGTTCTATCCATCATAACTGCGATTTCATCCAACGCGTCTTGTGCAAGCTTTACCTCTTCAGCCTTTGCGGGGTTATTTTTATTATCCTCCACGAAATCTTCAAGTTCATAGAGATAACAATCACCTTTTACAAGGTCATAGAGGTTTCTTGACTTGTTGAACTGAGGGTAAGTATCCTTGCAATCATCAACGCTCTTAATTTGACCGTTTGCAAGTGCAAAGGCAAGATTGATAGCGGTGTTGTTTCGTTCAAGCTCATGCTTCTGCTTATAGAAGCACCAGGTTCTGTCAGGTGCCTGCGATGTTGAAAGGTCAACCGATCCGTCAGGTGAAAGATATTTACTGTCAGAAACATTTTCAAGCTTTTCTCCGGGCACTGTATATGTTGCACCCGGTGCTGTTGAGCTTATCTGAATAATCTCATCTGAGTTTGTTGTGGGTGAAGAATAGAGAAATTTGAAAATATCATAGTCAGGGCTACCCTCGCCAAACTCAAGTCCGTATCCGCAAATGAAATAGAACTCCATACCATACTCGTTTTCAAGCCGTGTCATTCTGTCTCTAAGAGTAGTCTGTGCTTCGTAATATTCACGGGTCTGTGCTTTTACATACGCGAGCTCGGGTGTCGAAAGGTAGTTTTCTTCAATCGCTTCATATCTTCCACTCGGAATCAAAGCAAGAAGCGACGGAGTTTTCAGGAGAAAATCACTCACAATGCCGTTAATAAACGCATCAATAAAATCTCTTAAGGTCTGCTTTGAAAGCAATCTGAGTGCAACATCAAGCAAGGTTGAAACAAGAGGTGTATATGCTTCTTCAACACCAAACAAACCTGAAAGCAACTGCGAAAAAGTTCCGTCATAGAACATCTCAGCTGAATTGTATGCATATTTAGCCTCGATAAGGTCAGCTATAACATCACTACCGTCCCAGGCACCGACAATGCTGACTACTCTTGCAACATCATTTGAATCGCCATACTTTGCAAGGTAAGCACTTACGACAGATGCACCCATGCTCATAGGAACAAGTACAACCTTATCTTTATCCGAATACTTGCCGAGTACGGTTTCCGTTATAAACTCATTAAGACCGTCAGCATTATGAGGAATAAATGAAAAAGCCGAATAATTATAGCAGAAGATATTTTCAGCTCCAACCTTTGCAACAATATCCTGACAAGGTATTGATCTGTAGAAATTACCTAAATTGAGTTCGTTGTACTCAGAAAGAGGATATTTCTTGACAGTGTCTTCTACATCTTCCGGCAATTTTCCATTTTCATCAATCATGTTACAACGAAGTAACTTTGCTGCAATGGCACCAACATCTTCAGATTTAACAAAATTTTTATCGAGTACTATTGTTGCAAGCAGCTCTCCCAAGACTTTCAATATACGCATCAAATGTCTCGGACTTGATAAAAGACCGTCAAAGTCAGCATAGAAAAGATTATATTCGATAATATTTCCTTCTTCATCTAACTTGTATGTACCGTCCGGGTTAACAAGATGTGTCCATGTCTGACCAATACCCGTTACGAATATAATCGGATATTCGCAATCAACTGTTTCTGTAAGATTTTCAGCATCTGCGACAATCACCTCTGTTTCCTTGGCTGCAAAAGCAGGTATAACAGATACCATCAAAAGTGCCGTTACGAGTAAAACAGAAATCAATTTTTTCACAATAAAACCTCCTTATTTCATATATGCTTCAAGTCTGTATATAGGCATTCCCATTGAAGAAAAGCGATGCTCGTATTCCGTTACGATGTTACCTTCAAAATCACTGTTGTGTAAATCCAAAGATATATTTTTGAGTGCAAATCCGTTTTGTGAAAACTCCTGAATTGAAAACTCAAAGAAATGCATATTATCAGTTTTCTGATGAATTTCACCGTCAGGTTTTAAAAGCTGCTTATATATCTCAAGGAAGTTGTGATGTGTCAGACGGTGAATTGCATATTTTGCTTTCGGAAACGGACAAGAAAAATTCAGAAAAATCTGCTCGATACTGTTTTCAGGCAGATACTTCGGAAGGTACTCTGCACATCCCTGTAAGAAAAAGAGATTTTTCAATTCCATTCTCTGTGCTTTTTCGCAAGCCTGAACAATAACATTTTCAACTTTCTCAACAGCAAGGATATTTATTTCGGGATGTCTTTTTGCATACTCGCAAGCAAACTGTCCCTTGCCGCACCCTATTTCAAGCAATACGGGATTTTCATTTCCGAATATCTTTTCAAAATCAAGATACTCTTTTACCTTTATTGCTTCGATGAAATTCTTCTCCTCGGAATACATCTGGAAATAGTTATGACAATTGTCCATTCTTTGTTCCAGATTCTTTTTTCTTCTCATTCTCATTTGTAATGCCTCGGTTATAAAATATTTATTGAGTGAATACCGACTATTTCGTATCCGTTTGTTTCGGTAAGTGTTATTCGAAGTCCGTCCGCTGAAAGACCGACGGGCAATTTAACAAGTCTTTGATAGTTGTCTTTAACTCCGTCAATTTCTTTGTATTCTCCGTTTATCAAAGCTTCAATTTTAAGTGATTTCACAAGTGTTTTAGGAACACAAACAGGCTTGAGTGACAATTTTCTGTTACAAATTGTAATTTTATCACGAAGTGATTCTTCGTCAGAAACTGTATCTCTGTTAAGGTCGCTGTTGAAAACAAAGTGAATTTCGTTTACTTCACTTGTTTTATCAAAAGTAATTTCAATTGTATCGCCACACTTACCTACCCACCTGTTTTTACATTCGCCTATCGGACGTTGATAGCCGTTTATCAGCATTTCAACATCTTTACCGCTTGATTTATAGGTAGCATTTTTTGAAATTTCAGACATTTCCATTTTGTTAAACGGAATATAGCAATCGTCTTGCATCAGAGTTTGTTGTAACTCTTTGATATGATTTTGATATACTCCTCGCGGAGTTGTATCGTACTTCTTCGCAATTGAAGCAGCAGTACCCAAAGCCTGTCCTAAAATTGAACAAGTAGCCATAACTCTTGTTGAGCTTAAAGCAGCGTGAGTTACGCTGATATTTCTTCCTGCAAAGAAAAGGTTACTGATATTCTTTGAATAAATACATCTGTACGGTATTCCGTAAGGTGATGGTGCAGGCCAAAATGTAGTTGCTCTTTCATTACCGTTGAGTCCTCTCGGGTCGTGGTCATCCATAGTCCATCCGCCGTAAGCAATAATATCGTCAAATCTGCCCTCTGCTTCAATGTCATTCTGCGTCATTATATAATCACCGACATATCTGCGACTCTCACGCTTACCGGGTAAAAAGCTTAAAAAACTCAAGTCCCAGTTATCAGCATTTATCTCGTGGTCATTTTTTATAAAATCCCACATGCCGTAAGCAGCACGAACAAGTTCATCGCGAAGTTCTTCGGTATCGTGAATACTGTCAGCTTCACCACCGAGTTCAAGATACCAGAAGTTTTCATAGTTGCTCGTCATATTGGGATATCTCGGATAAAGATTTTCCCTCGTAAACTTTCTTGATTGTTCCGGCGGAATGAATGAAATTTTTCTGTCCGTTTCAACCGCCTGCAACTGACAAGTCATTCCCATTGTCTTTTTATCGGCAACTTCAGGTTCGATGCTTTCGTTAAACTCACTTCTTGCCTCTCTGCCTACGCGATATTCTGCACCTGTCAAGGGTGCTAAAATACTGTCACCTGAACAGTCTGCAAAATATCTTGCTTCAACTGTGTGCCACATCTGAGTGGTAGTCTGCCAGCCCACAATTTTTTTAATTGAATCGCCCTCAAGTTCTGCATCGTTACAGGAACAATTCATTATAAGTGTTATGTTCTTTTCACGTTTTACAAGGTCAAAAAATACGCTGTCCCATATGGGATATGTTCTGTTGGGGTTTCTGTAATAATTTTCAAGATGTATTTCTTCAAGAATACCGGTTTCTCGGTTATTACTACCATGTGCACCGCATATCCACATTCGAATTTCAGATGACGCGTTACCGCCTAAAACCGGTCTGTCCTGCATAAGAACGACCTTTAACCCGTGTCTTGCTGCCGCAACTGCTGCACAAAGACCCGACATACCGCCACCGACTACACATAAATCTGCTTTATGATTTATTTTTCTGAGATTTTTATTCATGCAATCACCTACTAAAAATAGAGTATTTTATTCAGAATAGGATAAAGTGTTTCTGCAAATTTAAAAAATCCGAGGTCGTTCGGATGACAACCGTCAATCGTACAAGCATCAGCTTCGGATCCACGGAAGATTGTTGCACCGTCTATGAAATAAACATTTTTGTCGCCGTTTGCAAGTGCCTTCTGATAGGTTTCCATAATCACACTTCTGCGTTCGTCATCACAATTGGACTTGAAAGGTGCTGTTTTGTAGTCAGGTCGTGAAATCATGATATACGGTAAATCAGGCTGTGCTTTTCTGATTGTTTCATACATCTTAAAGTGGGTATTCTGCAAATGCTCAACCGTCGGTGCATTATGGTCATAATCAGCAACGAATGCAAGCATTTTAAGACCCGCCATATAATTTACAATTTCATCTTCGGCACGACCGCTCCCCGAAAAACCTAAATTTATGTAATCCATATTAAGCATTCTCGACAAAAAATTCTGATAGGAATTTCCGGGTCTTGATGCACTCGCTCCCTGTGTTATAGATGAGCCGTAAAAAACTATCGGTAATTCGTTATAATACTTCGCAGGCTTTTCAAAGTCCGCTCCTTTTTTTACTCCGATATATAACTTTTCAACGCAATTATACAAAGGAAAATTGATGATATAGTCCTTCATTTCACCTTTTGTATCAATTACGGATTCGTAGCCTTCGGGGGAATCTGACGGCGGTGTGAAAGTATTGTAATAACTGTATTTTCCATCGGTTTCCGAACGGATAAACATATCAAATCCGGACATTCCTATCACAGTCATCTTGCTCATTCTTGTCTGTTTGCCCCACTTGGCATTAACTGCGATGTACGGAGAATTTGTTCTGAATCTTACACGGATACCTGCTGTGTGTTTATTAAGCATTTCAACTGAGTCTGAAACAGTTTTCGCTACATCAGACGGTATTCTCGCATAAGGATTGACCTCAACTGCACCGTATAATTCAAACGGAGCTTCAGCTGCATCGAGCCACACTATATCTTCTTTATCAATCTTTGTTTCAACTTTTAAATTTTTATCTGCTTTTGTAATATCCACAAGAAACACCTCAATTATTTATGACATCACCGACACCGTTCAGAATATACTGCGGTTGATACGGGAAAAGCTTTAAATCTTCTCTTGATGTAACACCGCTCAATACAAGAACGGTGTCAATTTCAGATTCGATACCTGCTACAATATCAGTATCCATGCGGTCACCTATGATCGCAATATCCTCTTGCTCACAACCTAAAATACTCATTCCGTGACGCATCATCAAAGGGTTGGGTTTTCCCAGGAAATATGCCTGTTGTCCTGTCGCCATTTCGATTGGAGCCGTCAATGCCCGACAAGCAGGAATTGCGGCACCGTCAGCATCGGGACCTGTTAAGTCGGAGTTTGTTCCGATAAGCTTTGCACCACCCTGAATAAGCTTTACAGCCTTACGGATTGCTGCATAGTTATAGTTATTTGTTTCACCCACAACAACATAATCGGGGTTCATATCATTCATTGAAACACCTGCATCGTAAAGTGCATTCATAAGACCCGGCTCACCTATTACATAAGCAGTGCATCCGGGATTCTGCTTTTTAAGATATGCTGCAGTTGAAAGTGCCGATGTATAAAAATGTGATTCGTCTATCTCAAGACCCAATCTCTGCATTTTAAGAGAAAGCTCTTTGGGTGAGCGTTCCGAGCTGTTTGTCAAAAAGAGAAATTTCTTATTCTCTTTATAAAGCCATTCAACAAATTCCTTTGCACCCGGCAACAATCTGTTCTGATGATAGACAACACCGTCCATATCACATATAAAACCTTTTTTATCCTGTAAACTCATATTCATACCTCCGTTGGTTACTGAAAAAAGTATATCATATATCAATCCGAGTTTCAAGAATAAAAATGCTCTTGACTTAAAACTATCGACTATTGTAGAATAAGTAAGAAAGGCGACTAACCATATAAAAAACAAATAAATTGAGTTCAACAAATTAAAAGGAGATAAAGATGTTCAAAAAATTTTCAGCTCTGATAATATCATTTGTTCTTATAATTGTATTTAATTTGCAGGGCTTTGCATTGAATAATACTGCAAAAGCACAAAGATTCAATAACGATTCAAGCTTCCGTATCATGCATATCACAGACACGCATCTTGAATACTATAATCTTGATAAATCAGTTTGGCTGATTGAAGAAGCTTGTGTCAGGGAGCAGCCCGATTTAATTGCTTTGACCGGTGATATTGCAATGTCTGACGATAAAGAAGAAATGCTCACTTGCATTGACAGACTGATGAACATATTTGAAGAATATAAAATCCCTGTTGCTGTCACTTTCGGCAACCACGATATCGAAACTCCGCATTTTAACGGCGAAGAGCTGATACAGATATATAATAGCTATAACTGCTCGATTTCTATAGACGAAGGCGATGAATTGACAGGTTGCGGAACATACAATGTACCGATTTTATCTTCAAAAAGTGACGACATAAAATATAATCTCTGGTTCTTTGATTCAGGCTCATCTGACGGTGAGGGTCACTATTCAAATGTACCTGCCGACCAGGTAGAATGGTATAAAGAAAAATCCGAGTGGCTTGAAAAGGAGAACACAAAAAAGATTGATTCACTTGCTTTTCAGCATATAATCGTTCCTGAAATTTACGATGCATTGGATAAGCGTTCATATAAAATTCCTTACGCTTATGAGCATCTGTATAACAAAGGTGAATATTATTATTTTAATCAGGACTTGGAAAATCACGGTCTTTTGCATGAAACACCGTGCCCGGGATATTATAATCACGGTCAGTTTGAAGCTATGGTAAACCGCGGTGATGTTCACGGAATTTTTACGGGACACGACCATACAAATGCTTTCAGCGTGAAATATAAAAACATCAACATCACTAACTCGTTAAGCACGAGATATAACTCTGATATGTTTTCTACTCAATACGGCTACAGAATCATTGATATAAACGAAAATAACACAAGCAAATACAGCACAAGAGTTGTGCATTGGTATGATTTTTTTGAACTTAACGACGCTTTTGAGCTTTATAAAAACGGCGACAAGTTCGGCGGAAATTTAGCTTTGGAGATTACCTTTAAAGGCTTTTTCCAGAAATACGGACAGCTTCTCGGAATAAAATTAACAGAGCTTTTCACAGGCAGACAAGTAAATTATCAATAATTTTTCCTACATTTAAAACAAGGCAGTTGCTTCACCGCAACTGCCTTGTTTGTTTTTATTTAATTTTATCCGAGCATATCTGCTACTGTATAAGTTTCAGTTTCGCCGTAAATTTTTGTACCATCGAGATTTACTACGAATGAGGTTACTTCAAATGCAGCGTTTTCGGGAAGATTTTTTACTGTGTATGTGAGGATATATTTCATATCTTCGTTACCTGTGATATCTGCTGCTGTGAGTTTCTTACCGCCTGCTGTGATTGAAGTGTAAACCGTCTTTGAATTCTTTGTAATTGTCTGTGCCTTGTTATTTGCATTTGTGATAACGAATCCGACTTCCTTATATTTGAGTGAATCAACACAGGTTACAAATCTGATCTGACTGCCGTCTGCATTTGTCTGTGCATTTAATGAGGGTTTAAAGCCTTCTTCGGGTTTTTCAAACTCATAACCGCAATCGTAGTCACATTTGTAGTCGCCGTCTTCGTCCTTATGGTCGGTTGAAGGTATTTCTTTTTCATCTGTTGCAATACTACAAATATCACATTTTGCCGTTGCTAAACCTGTTTGTGTACAAGTGGGAGCAGTTGTTTCAACATAGTTTGTGAATGAGTGATTGCAAGCAACTGACCATGTGCCATTATCATTTTCGGTTATATCACAGCCCTCGGCTACATATTTTGAGGGGTTTTCGTGAAATTCACCGCCATAGATATCAAATGTACCACCAAAAGTATATTTCTTTCCATAAAATGTACCGCCATTGATGATTAAACTTCCCGATGTCCAAATATTACTTTGGAATTCACCACCATTTATAACTGCTTTACCCTCATCCATAACATTAAAATTAGTGAATGCACCGCCATTGATAACAGCATTTCCACTAAAAACATCAACAGCAAATGCTAAATTAGTGTCACAGATAAAATTACCTGCATCTATTGTTAGACTACCACCTTCAACCTGAAGACAAGAACTAACGCTACTTGCCGTTGAATCAATAGTACCATTTATACCACTATCTTTTATTGTAAGGTTACCATTTACATTAATAATTTCATAATTAAAGCCAGGAGCAGTTGTAATAGTATTTCCGTTTAAGTCAAGCACAGCAGTAATATTTTCAGGCACTGCAGTTAGAGTTAGAACCGTAGTGTCATCTCTTATGATGTCAGCACCCAAAATAATATTTCCACCTGCTGTTAAGGCAGTTTCAAGACCTGCAAAAGTGTAAACTGTGTATGTGTCGGTTGCTTCATCGTAGGTGTAATCTTCAGCCGCAAAGGCAAAGGGAATTGTTGCTGCAATCATTAAGACTGCAAGGATGATTGATAATGTTTTCTTTAAAGTTTTCTGCATAGTTTTTCCTCCTTTAAAATTTTATGCAAAACAAAAACCGCCAAGTCCGCAAAAAAGCGAACCTGAACGGTTAATTAACAAATATTAAATTGCGTACGGAATTTACAGGATAGTTATACCCTGTCTGTCTGTCTGTCTGTCAAGATTATCACAAACTTCATAAAAACAGTCAAACCTTTCCGCTAATTAAAATACATTTAAAGTACTAAGTACTAAACGTCGGGAGGGCGTTGCCCTCACCCATTGTGCCTGACGGCAAAGTAATAAGTAATAGTGAAGAAGTAAGAAGTTAGGGTGGGTTTCACCCACATCCATTATAGTTGCGTCGCAGACCCTTCGTTCTGCGTTCTTCGTTCTTCGTTCTGCACTTTACTTATGTGTATTATACACATAAGTAAAGAGATTTGTCAAGATTTTATTGTTCAATTATCCGATATATACGATTCATAAACTGCTCTTTCAAAGTTTCGTGCGGATTCGTTACCTGCACCGCCGTCGCAGACTGAATTTTTCATATAGACTGCGATAACCCTATTTTCAGGATTGACCCAGAAGTGTGAGCCGTAAGCACCTGACCAGCCGAATGTACCGACATCTAATACCGGGTATTTTTCGGTGCAGATTATTCTTACACCAAGCCCCCATCTTTCTCTGCCATACATTATGCTTTCGGGTACATGGGGTGTTCTCATTTTCTCAACCGATTCTTCCGACAAGATGCGTTTGCCGTTAAATTCACCCTTATTACAGAGCATCTGAGCAAAGTTTACATAATCAGACAGAGTGGAAACAAGTCCGCCACCGCCAACATAGTGCTCACATGGGTAATCCCCCATTATTGTGCCGGGTTCCATTTCTTTTTCAACACTTTTACCGTCAACTCTGTTATGCATTGTAACCAATCTGCTCCACTGTTCTTCGGTCGGAATAAATGTTGTGTCAACCATTTCGCAAGGTTCAAAGATTTCTCTTGTGATAAACTCAAGATAATCTTCTCCCGTAACCTTTTCAATGATTGCAACTACCAACTCAAATGCAGCTATTGCACTATAAAAAGTTTCGGTCTCAGGTTCAAAATCAAGTCCTCGGCTTATGAAGAAATCGATGGATTTTTCAAGGGTCTGTTTATGTTCATCTGCCATTTTAATTTCAAACGGAGTTGAGCCCAAGCCTGATGTGTGGTCAAGAAGGTGGTATATGAGTATATCGTTCTTCGCCTCACCCATATCAACTCTGTTTCCGTCTTTATCAGCTTTAAGAACTCTGACACCTTTCAGCTGAGGGATATATTTAACCGCCTTATCATTAAGGTCGAGCAAACCTCTTTCCGCTGCAATAAGTGCCGCAACTGCCGTAATCGGCTTAGTCATTGAAGCCAAGCGGAATATGGTTTTATCCGTTATGGGAGTTTGGCCGTCGGGACCTGTTGCACCGAAGCATTTTTTATACAATGGCTTGCCTTCCTGATAAACGGCATAAGCAGAGCCGAAAATTTTGTTGTTATCGAAGTCATATTTTGCAATATTTTCAATTTTTTCGGCAAGAAGCTTTTTGTCAAGCAATTTCATAATATCATTCCTTTAAATTAAAAATTTTATCTTCAAGTAAATCACCCAATGCAAGTGCCATTGATGCAAAACCGTAATCATTGGGGTGAGTATTGTCAACCGTGCCTTCGTTTCCGCAAAGTGCTGTCAGCTCCTTGCCTGTAAGCATATAGACATTTTTGTCACCGTCAGCTTTTGCGTTTTCGTAGGTTTTTGTCATTATTTCAACGCGTCGTTTCTCGTCCGCATTAAGATAGTGTTTGGGACGAGACATCATAACTATCGGCAAATCGGGATGTGCTTCACGGACAGCCTTAAACATTCTTTCGTGTGTTTTTACATAATGAGCACAACTGGGTGCATTGTGGTCGTAGTCATATACAAATACGGACATATCAAGATTTTTTATATATTCTGCAATTTCATCTTCCGCTTTTGCATTGCCTGAAAATCCGAGATTTATGTAGTCGGTATCAAATCTGCGAGAAATGATTGCCTGATATGAATTACCGGGTCTGGAAGCACAACCGCCCTGTGTAATTGATGACCCGTAGTATACAATCGGTTTTTCGCATTTATAATCATCGTGTTCAAGAACTTGAGCATTTTCACTTAATCCGATGTATAGTTCACTGACTTCACTGTATAACGGGAAATTGATTGTGATTTCACGCATTTCAGCTTCATCAAATTCGATAATACTTTCATAACCGTCAGTTATATTAAAAGGCGGTATATATGTGCCCATATATCTGTCGTTTTCATAGATGTCAAACCCGATTGAACCTGTCAATGCAAAGTGAGGCATTTTGCCGAGATCGGGCATTTTTGCATTGATTGCAACATACTTGCTGTCCGTTTTAAAACGGACTCTGCCGCCTGCGGTATTTGCGTGAAGTCTTCTGACTCCGTCACTTACCTTTTCCGCAACAGCTTCGGGCATTCTTCTGAACTTTCCGCTCTGATAAAACACACCGTATATTTTAAACGGCTCGGATTTTATGTCATAAAACTTTATATCATCTTTGTTGATTTTTGTTTCAACCTTGAAGTTTTTATCAATTCTTGCAATGGCACTCACGATTATCACCTCACGAGTGATTATACCACACATAAAAATAAAAGTACATAACAATAAACGAAAAAGCAAAAAAATCCCACTCATAAAGAGTGGGAAAATATTATTTGGTGTATATTGTTTCTCCTGCTTTTACGCAATAAGTTTCTTTGCCCTGTACGAACCAAACATCAATTGTTGTGGGGTTGTGGACAATTTTCTTATCAACGCTTGTCTGCAAGCTTTCATAGGCTTTTACATAATCGTAAATTTCTATGTTCGTAGCATACCAGATATCATCTCTGCCACCGATATACTCGCAAAATTCTTCGATAACATTCCAATTGTCGTTATTATCAAACTCGTAGCTGTGTCCCCAAAGATAGAACATCCAATTATCGCTCGAATAACGAGATTTTTCTTCGGCAAATTTCTTTGCTAAAGTCATCAGCTTTACACTGTTGTGGTGGCAAGTAGGATGAAGTGTTAACCAGTTTTCAGGGAAATTAAAATTTTCCGTCGCTTTTACCGTTCTTGAATAACATATTCCGCATTTTTCGAGGGCATCAACAACAGAATCATTATATGTACCAAACGGATATGCCATACCGCGAGCCAGAGTGCCGTAATCTTTTTCTATTGCCTTTCTGTCTTCAAGTATCTCAACAAAGACTTCATCAAGCTTCAACTTTTCAAGGAAGGGGTGCGTATACGCGTGAACTGCAACCTCTTGACCTGAATTTTCAAAAAGTTCTTTTGCCTCTGAAAGCTTCATTCTTCCGTAGTATTTTTCGCGAACTGCATCTTCAGGCAGATAAAGAGCTGAATTAACATTAAATGTGCCCTTGATGCCATATTTATTCATAATTTCGACAAGTCTGATGTCCTGAACAACACCGTCATCATAGCTGAGTGTAAGCACCTTTGACTTACCGTCTTTTAATTTCATATACATAACAAACTACCTCTTAACTCAAGTACCGACGAAATAACGAACATATTCTTCGAAAAGCTCTTCTGTCTCTGCTTCTTTTTTCGGGTCATTATTCAAAGAATGGTCTGAATTACCATACTCTACAAAGTGAACAGTACAACCGCTGTTGTAAAGAGCCTGGGCCAACTTCACACCGTGATTATAAGGAATAATAGTATCTAAATAACCGTAGCTCAAAAGTGTAGGAACAGTACCCTTTCCGATATAAGTGAGCGGAGATATAGCTAAAAGCTCTTTCTTTGCAGTATTTCTCGTTGCAAAAGTAAAACGCTTACCGCATGCCTCTGACATAAAAGCTGCTCCGCCTTCCGCATCAAAGAGAATGTTATTCTGATAGAAATAAGGATCGGAACAATCAGCCGGACCACCTGCGTCACTTACAACTGCAGTAGGTGTGATGGGTGCGGTGTCTTTGCGTGAATACGCATACAACATAGCCAAGTGTCCACCTGCTGAATAACCTCGGAGAAGAACTCTGCTGATGCTGACACCATATTGTTCACCTAAATCTCTTATTGCCCACAAGCAATCATCAATATCATCCATGATATCGTTAAGTGAAACCGTGGGGCTCTTGTAACGGTAATTCATGGTAGCTGCTGCGTAGCCTTTATCCGAAAGAGCTTCGCACTGTTCCCAGTAACCTGATTTATCACCTGATGTGTATGCACCACCATGGATAAAAAGAACAACACCGAAGTCAGAGTCATGTTCCCACGGAAGAAAAATATCAAATTTCTGACGCTCGTGCGAACCGTAAGACTCTGAAAAAACAGCAGCATTTCCTGTATCGCCGATCAATCCTGCATAACTTGTAATAGTAAAAGCCAAAACAAGAGTTATGCTTACAAATACAGATAAAACCTTCTTCAACATAGTATTTCCTCCTGCTTGTTAAAAATCATTTAAGATATGTCTTGCAATATTCTTCGAAAAGTTTTTCGGACTTTTTGCGATTATCCTTGTCACCTTCTAAGCCGTGTCCGGAATTCGGATAAATGACAAAGTCACACTTTACACCATTTTCAAGAAGCTTATTATGAAGTCTCTGAGCCTGCTCAAACGGAATGAGCTCATCTTTCATTGCATAGTTCATAAGTGTCGGAACAGTAGCTTCGTTGACATAGGAAATCGGCGAAACTTTTAAAAGCTCTTCCTTAGCAGAATCAATAGTATCAAAGGTAAAATTCTTTCCTGATAACATCGACATTATATTTACAAGTCCTTCGGTATCTTTCCATGCACTATTCAGATAAAAATTTTTATCAAAACAATCCATGGGACCACCTGCATCACTTATAACTGCAACCGGCTTTATTTCTGCCGTTTCAATCCTTGAATACCCGAACAACATGGATAAATGACCACCAGCTGAGTATCCTCTGAGAACAACCTTGTTGATATCAACACCGTGCTCTTCACCCTTTTTCTTGATGCTCTTCAACGCAAGGTCTATATCATCAAGCATATCCTCAGCTCGAATATTCTCGGCAAGATAACGATAGTTCATTGCGGCAGTTACATATCCGTCATCAGCAAGCTCCTGAATCTGCTCACGATAACCTTTCTTATCGCCTGAAGTAAATCCGCCACCGTGAATAAAGAGGATCAGTCCGACCTCCCCATCGTTTCTTTTGGGGATATATAAATCGAGGACATTCCGTTCATGAGTACCATAAGCTAAATCTATGTACTCGTGGTTCTTAGGAATAAAGAAAATAGAGTAGATACTCGTTGCTATGAGTATGACACTCAATATAGCCGAAATAATTCGCCTAACCATATAGTACCCCCTTATTCTATACTTTCGATTCATTATACTATTTCATATTCTTTTTGTCAATGCAGCAAATAATTTTTGTTTAAAAAGCTGAGCTTTGCTTTGTTGAATTGTTTTTGTTATTATGATATAATGTTGTAAATTAAAATAATTTCGGGAGGTCTAATTTTGGATATAATCAGGAAAGAATACAAGTACCGTTCTTTTTCGGACATCGGTGATATCTATGCCCGTTCTTGGGCACCCGCTAACCCCAACGAAATTAAAGGCATTTTTCAGATTGCTCACGGCATGGCTGAGCACGGTGAAAGGTATGAGGAATTTGCAAATTATCTCTGTAATAACGGTTTTGTTGTGTATTGTAATGACCACATCGGTCACGGCAGATCCGTTGCCGACGAAGCAATGCTCGGTTATTTCGGCAAAAAACACGGCTGGATAAGCTTTGTTGAAGATGTTCAGACCTTGACGGACATTGCTACAGCAGAGTATCCAGGCAGACCTGTTTGTCTTTTCGGACACAGTATGGGCTCTTTTGTTGCAAGAAGCTATATGAGAAAATACGGCGATAAAATTGATAAAGCTATTATCTGCGGCACAAGCGGTTCAAACCCCGCGGTCAATGCAGGAATAACGCTTACAAAACTTATAATAAAAATTAAAGGCGAAATGCATCGTAGTGAATTGATTAACAAAATCGCGTTCGGCAGCTACAACAATAAATTCAAACCAAAGCGTACCGATTTTGATTGGCTTACCCGCGAAAAAAAGATTGTTGACGCTTATGTGGCAGACCCGCTTTGCGGCTATCTCTTTACAGCTCGGGGATATCTTGATATGTTTTCCATACTTGCAGATGTTTCAAAAGATTCTTGGTATGAAGCTATTGATAAAGACCTCCCCGTCTTTTTGATTGCCGGCAGCATGGACCCGGTCGGAAATTATTCTAAAGGCGTCAAAGAGGTTTACAATAAGCTTAAGGAAGTCGGTCTTAAAGATGTAAGCATTAAATTATACACAGATGCTCGTCACGAAATACATAACGAAGTCGACAGAATAACAACATATAATGATATTGTAAATTGGGTAATGAAATGATTTTAGACGGACGAATTATAAAAGGAATCGGCGGTTTTTACTATGTCGAAGCTGATAAAAATATTTACGAGTGTAAGCTCAGGGGCATTTTCCGAAAAAAAGAGATTACACCTCTGGTTGGCGACCGGGTTACGATATCAGTAAACGAAGGTCAGGAAAACACCATTGACAGTGTTTCAGACAGAAAGAACTCTCTGAAACGCCCCTTGGTTGCAAATATCGACACTCTGTTTATTGTAATATCTTCAACGGAGCCGGAGCCAAACACCCTTGTTATAGATAAACTTACAGTAATTGCCGAGGCAGCTGAAATTGAGCCTGTTCTCCTCTTTACAAAGGACGACTTAAAAAGTGTTGATTCACTTTTTGAGATATACGGAAAAACAGGCTATAAATGCATCAAAGTATGTGATGAGAATATTGATGAAATTAAAGCTCTGCTCAAAAACAAAACTTCTGTTCTGACGGGTAATTCCGGTGTCGGTAAATCAACTTTACTTAACAAGATTGACTCTTCTCTTGAATTGCAAACGGGACAGATAAGCACAAAGCTCGGCAGAGGTCGTCACACAACCCGCCATGTTGAATTATTCAAACTCTGTGGCGGATATATTGCTGATACTCCGGGTTTTTCATCTGTTGACTTTGAGCTGAATCAAGCTTTTCTGAAGGAATCCATTCAGTATCATTTTCGCGAATTCAACGACTACATCGGAACCTGTAAATTTACAGGTTGCACACATACGCATGATAAAGGTTGCAAAATTCTTGAGGCAGTTGAAAACGGAGAAATAAGCAAATCACGACATGACAGTTATCTTGAAATTTATAATCAGGTGAAAGATATCAAAGAATGGCAACTTTAACAAAATAACCGCACTTGTATATACTGTACTAAGCTACAAAATACAAGGGCGGTGTTTTTATGAACAGGAGAAGCTGCAGAAAATCTCACAATGGTTTTTCGTTTGTCGCTTTCGGTGCAGGTTTATTGGTGGCATCTTGCTTTCCCATCACAGCTACAATTGTCATTCTTGCAATTGTCCTTATAATTTTGGGGCTTATGCTTTGCAAGAATACATAGAGAAAGGTGAATTTATGAAAGTTGTTGTTTTGAAAAGTCCCAAGGGCATTTCAGCATTGTTGCGTATGATATTCGGAATCAAAAAAAGCGACTAATGCAAAGGAGAAGCACGATTGCTTCTCCTTAATCTTTTCATTATAAAGTTTGACTATTATCAATTCCGCCCTGTTGCTGAGTAGTCGGTTGTGTTGTGGGCTGAGTAGTCGGCTGTGTTGACGGTTCAGTTGACGGCTCAGTCGATGACGGATCTGTCGAGGAGGGATCTGTTGACGACGGATCAGTCGATGACGGGTCAGTCGACGACGGGTCAGTCGGCCACGGAGGCTCTGTTGTTTCCGTTGGCTGAGAAGATGTCGGCGGTACACCGTTACTTACATAGATAGTGACAGATGAACCTTTTTCTACTAAAGTACCCTTCTCTTCAGACTGTGAAATAACAATATCACGATTTTCATGACTGTTTGTATATACGATATCTGCTACAAGGCCTTCTTTTTCAAGCATAGCCTTCGCATCGTTTACAGACCACATTACAACATTAGGTACAAGTGCGAGATTTTCCCAACTCTTAACAGCTACAAGCAATTTAACCGTTGAGCCTCTCGGTGCCTGAGCACCTTTTTCAGGTTCAGTTGAAATAACGGTACCGACTGTCTTTGTTGCATCCTGAACCTGCTCAATCGTTACGATAAATCCGGCGTTTTTAAGCTTCGTCTGAGCCTGAGAATACATATCACCGTAAACATCGGGAACTTCAACTGTTGAGTTTGAAATAACCGTTAATGTTACTTCATCGGCAAAATCAATCTTTGTTCCCGCCGAAGGATCCTGTCTGATGATTTCACCCTCGGTTTTCTGACTGTTAGCCTCAAATTCCAACTTAAATGTGTATTTTGCATAATCGGTTTCAAGCTTCGGTTGAATTTCTTCATAGTAGTTCTTGCCGATAAAATTCTCAACTTCAAGCTTTGAGCCTCCGCTTCCGAAGCCCGATCTGACAAGCATAAATACAATAATTATAGCAACGGCAACAAGACCCATTCCTATTCCTAAAATTATAGGTAATGCTCTTGAACCCGAAGATTTTCTTGTTTCGTTGACATCTTCGACCACTTCAACGCTGTCCTCAGGAGGAACAGGAAGCTTATCAAGTACCCTGTCAGCATATCTTGTCGGTTGCTTGTCAACATAATATGAGTAGTCAAATTTAATTGACGGATTTCTCTTGAACTCGTCTAAATCAAGAAGCATTTCAGCGGCTGACTGATATCTGTCAGCTGAATTTTTCTGCATGGCACGCATTGTAATCTGCTCAAGACCCAACGGAATATCCGGTTTGATTTCGCGGGGATTTTTAGCGTCCTTCTGTACTTGCATGAGTGCTACGGTAACAGGGTTATCAGATTCAAACGGAAGCTGACCTGTTAGCATCTCATACATTACAACACCGACAGAATAGATATCAGCCTTCTCGTCCGTGAGGTCACCTTTTGCCTGTTCAGGGCTGATGTAATGAACTGAACCTATCGCATTTTCAGTCATTGTTCTTGTTTCACTTCTGCTGAATCTTGCAATACCGAAGTCAGCTATTTTGATTGTTCCCTGCTGTAAAAGCATTATATTCTGCGGTTTTACATCACGATGCACTATGCCTTTATCGTGAGCGTGCTGCAAAGCTCTGAGAATCTGGATAAGGAATTTCAGACAATCCTGCCAGCTGATTGCACCTTTCTGCTCAATATACTCTTTGAGAGTTATGCCTTCAACATATTCCATTACGATATACTGTAATCTGTCACCGAAGCTGACATCGTAAACCTTTACTATGTTTGGATGTGAAAGAACAGATATCGCTTTAGATTCATTCTTGAATCTGCGACGAAAATCGGCATTTGCAAGAAATTCTTCCTTTAATACCTTAACTGCAACAATTCTGTCGTCGATATTGTCATAGGCTTTATATACAACGGCCATTCCGCCGACACCGATTATTTCCTGAATTTCATATCTGCCGTCAAGTCTTTTACCTACATAATTTTCCATGGAAAGCTTCGCACTCCTTTCAGTTTGATATCACAACAGCGGTAATATTATCGCCGCCGCCGTTTGTGTTAGCTAAGTCAACGAGCTTGTCAGCTATACCTTCAAACGGTTCTTGTGATAAGAGTTTTTCAATAATTTCATCATCAACGAAGTTTGTAAGTCCGTCTGTGCATACTAAAACTATTGAATCTTCGGTCAATTCTTGATCATGGAAATCAATTTCTATATCATCACTAACGCCAAGAGCTCTTGTTATAATATTCTTTCTCGGATGGAATTTAGCCTCTTCCTGAGTAATTTCACCTCTGTCAACCATTTCCTGAACTATGGAATGGTCAGTAGTGATTTGTTTCAATCCATCTTCTTTGCTAAATATGTATGCTCTGCTGTCACCTGCATGCGCTACGAAAATTTTATTGTCAACAACAATCGCAGTAACAACTGTTGTTCCCATACCGTACAAATCGTCATCCTCTTTTGCCATGCTGAAAAGACACGCATTAGCTGTTGTTATGGCACATTCAAAAAGGTTGTTTATCGATTTACCCGCCATTTTTTCGTTGTATGAAGCAACAACTTTTTCAGAAATCATCTTTGCTGCAGTTGAACTTGCAACATCTCCTGCGGAGGCACCACCCATGCCGTCACAAACAACAAGATACGCGGCATTCGGAGAAAACTCTCCGCACGCATAAGCATCCTGATTATTTTTTCTTACAATTCCGACATCGGTTTTTGCTGATATTTTCATATTTATTCCTCCCTTCCGGAAATGATGCGACGCCTGAGCTGACCGCATGACGCATCTATATCGGAGCCAAGGCTCCTCCTCACGGTCGTTGTAATTCCGCTTTTTTCGAGAATCTTAGAAAAAGACTCAATGCGGTTTACCGTGCTTTTTGAAAAGTGATTACCAACAACATTATTGATTGGTATCAAATTGACATGACATAACATTCCTTTAAGAAGCTTTGCAAGCTGACGGGCACATTCGTCACTATCATTGACATTGTCGACCATTGCATATTCAAAAGAAATACGCCTTGAGGTAAGATCGATATAATGCTTACATGCTTTAATAAGCTGAGCTATCGGGTAAGCATCATTTACAGGCATCATACCTGAACGAATTTCGTCCGTAGGTGCGTGCAACGAGACCGATAATGTAAGCTGGAGTTTTTCTTTTGCAAGGTCATAAATTTTCGGAACGATTCCACAGGTTGAAAGTGAAATATTCCTCATTGAGAGATTGTTTCCGTCGCTGCAATTTACTAACTCAAGAAACCTCAGTACATTTTCATAATTATCAAGAGGCTCTCCCATTCCCATTAAAACAATATGAGAAACTCTTATATCCATATCTTTTTGAATTGTATAAATCTGCGAAAGAATTTCTGACGGATAGAGGTTCCTTTCAAAACCGCCTTGTGCGGTCGCACAGAAGCGACAACCCATTTTACATCCGACCTGCGTGGAAACACAGACCGTATATCCGTATTTGTACTTCATAAGTACAGACTCAATATACTCACCATCATACAATTTAAAAAGATACTTTACTGAACCATCATACTCCGATTTTAGCTTTTTTTCAATAGTACAAGTATAAATTATGTATTTTTCGGTTAAAAAATTGCGTAAACTCTTTGAAATATCAGTCATTTCTTCAAAACTGACTGCATTCTTCTTGTGCAGCCAAGAGAAAACCTGACCTGCACGAAACGCTTTTTCACCCGCTTCGGCAAATTCTGACTTAAGTTCATCTAAGGTTTTTGAGGCAATATCAATCTTCAATTTGTTCACCTTTTCTGAATTTCGCTATAAAAAATCCGTCTGATAAATCATTCTGCGGAAGTAATCTTCTGTACTCTCCTACCTTAGAAAAGTCAGGGTTTTCTGAAATAAATCTGTCGCAGATTTCCTCGTTTTCCGAGGGGTTTAAAGTACAAGTTGAATATATCAAGATACCCGAAGACTTTAAATATTTTGATGCATTCATCAATATACTAAACTGTATTTCGGGCAAGGAATTCAATTCTTCCTTTGCTTTGTATTTTATCTCGGGTTTTCTTCTGATTATGCCGAGACCTGAGCACGGCACATCGCATAGTATTCTGTCCGCCATACCGCAATCGGGATAAAATTTGCTTGCATCCTGATTCTTAACTTCTACAATCTCGATTCCCAATCTTTTTGCCGATTGCTCAACAAGCTGTAAGCGGGAATCGTATATATCAAAGGCTTTGATTTTACCTTTATTTTTCATTGTCTGTGCTATTGTGAAGGTCTTTCCGCCCGGTGCACAACACATATCAAAAACTGTATCACCGCTTTGGGCATTCAAAGACTTTGCACATACTTGTGAGGATAAATCCTGAACGAAAAAGAAACCGCTTTTATATTCCTTCATGTTGCTCACATCTGAAACACCGTGAAGCAACAAGCTATCCTCTACATCTGTTTTTTCTGCCGTAATTCCTTTTACCGCTAATAGTTCAATCAGCTCATCTGTCGTTGTTTTTATCGTATTCACACGGATATATAACGGTGGCGGCAACAATGAATGTTCGAGCAGTTTTACTGTATCTTCTTCTCCGAGGTAGCCAAACCAAAGCTCAACCAACCATTCGGGGCAGGAATATTTTACTGAATTATATAAAATCTTATCGTTTTCATCAGGCCATTCAAAACCCGAGCGAATCAGATTTCTCAAAACACCGTTCACCATGCCCGAAGCATACTGTGCTTTTTTCTTTATAAGCTTTACACTCTCGTTGACTGCCGCTGATGGTGGAATTTTATCCATAAAAAGAATCTGATATGCACCCATTCTCAACGCGGTTTTAACATTGGGTTTAAGCTTTTTGACACCGCTTTTTATATATTGGTTGAGAGCGTAGTCGAGAGTAATTTTTCTTTCAAGAACACCATATACGATACGAGATGCCAACGCTTTATCAAGTGAGCTCAGGTCACTTTCCGAGAGCTCCTTGTCAAGCGTTAAGTTTGAATACGCTTTATCCCGTTCAATTTTCAATAAAATTTCATACGCAACGGTTCTTGAATTCATTTATCAGTCTTTCCTACTTTCCTAATACTGTGCCGACTTCTATTTTTTTACCTAATAAAAATTGGTCGGCAGACATCGCTTTTTTGCCCTCTGCCTGTAAAACAACAATCTCAAGTGTTGTATCATTACCGCAAGAAACAACCAGCTTCTTATCGTTGAAAATTATTTCTCCCGGGTTCTTTGCTTTCATATCACAAACTCGCGATGAATGAATCTTTAAAACTTTGCCGTCGAGTGTGGTTGTTGCCGTCGGCCACGGACTTAAGCCTCTGATCTGATTGTGAATTTCAGCTGCAGATTTTGTCCAATCTATCGGAGATAAGCTCTTGTCAAGCATCGAAGCATAAGTGCTTTCGGCATCGTTCTGCTTTTCGGGCTTTAAATTTCCGTCTTTTATAGCGGAAATCGTTTCACTCATAACATCAGCACCTAAAGGTGAAAGAATGTCGTGAAGCTCGCCTGCGGTCATATTGTCGGTGATTTCAACCTCGCTCTTTATGAGCATATCGCCTGTATCAAGACCTTCGCCCATCTGCATTGAAGTCACACCACTTACTTTTTCACCGTTGATGACCGCCCATTGAATCGGTGCAGCACCACGGTATTTAGGAAGCAATGATGCATGGATATTCACGCATCCGTATTTCGGTCTTTCAAGGATGTCCTTGGGCAATATCTTGCCGTACGCAACTACGATAATAAGCTCTGGGTCTAATTCATCTATGATTTTGTAAGCTTCTCCGTCTTTCATTTTCGTAGGCTGAAAAACAGGAATATCGTATTTTAATGCAAGCTCTTTAACCGGCGGCGGCGTCATGACATGACCTCTGCCCTTCGGTTTGTCAGGCTGAGTGAAAACGCCAACAACTTCTTCACCGTCTGTTATCAATCTTTGAAGGCAAGGTACCGCAAAATCAGGTGTTCCCATGAAAATAATTCTCATCAGTCTGCCTCCTAATCGATTCTGTGGGAAGTATAGAGAATACCGTCGAGATGGTCAATTTCATGGCAAAATGCTTTTGCAAGAAGCTCTGTGCCTTTATAAATAACCCACTTGCCTTCTCTGTTCTGTGCTTTAATTTTAACTTCCATCGGTCTGCTTGTCATATAGCTTTCGCCCGGGAGTGAAAGACAACCCTCTGCAGTCTTCTGCTCACCTTTTGTCTCGATGATTTCGGGGTTAACAAGCTCCATCGGTCCGTTGCCTATATCAATAACAACAACTCTTTTCAATACGCCAACCTGTACTGCCGCAAGTCCGACACCTTCGGAAGCATACATTGTGTCCTTCATATCATCAAGAAGTGTTGCAAGTCTGTCATCAAACTTTTCAACTACACGACTTTTTTTCTTTAATGTAGGATCACCGAATTTTATTATTGTTCTGATTGCCATTGTCTGTTTCCTCTCTGTGGATAATTAAGTATTGGTATCAGGGTTGATATCCGCAAACATAGTAACTCTTTTATTCTTATGTTCTTTAGCGAACTTTTTAAGAATTTCAGATATCATTTCCCTGAATCTTTTGCTGTTTTTACATTTCACAATTATCTGTTGTCTGTATCTGTCACCCGTTTTGTAAACTCTCGGTCTTGCGGGACCTAAAACTATGATTTTCTGCTCTTTGTACTCTGTCTGACATAGAGTTTTTATCTGTTCAAGGCACCACTCGGCTGACACTTCAACATTATCTTCGTTAGCTCCCGAGAAGCCTAAAAGACATATATCACAAAACGGCGGATATATAAGATTTTTTCTGAGTTCGATTTCAGTTTCATAAAACGCTCTGTAATCCTGAGCCGCTGCAAGCTTGATTATATTATTCTCAGGGGTCAGGGTCTGTATGACAGCTCTGCCGTGAAGACTTCCTCTGCCGGCTCTGCCTATTACCTGAGTAAGAAGTGAGAATGTTCTTTCAAGACTTCTGAAATCATCGCTGTATAGCTGCTGGTCGGAGGATATTATCCCGACCAGGGTTACATTTTCAAAATCAAGACCTTTTGCTATCATCTGTGTTCCGACAAGTATGTCAAACTCACCCTTTTTAAAGGAGCTCAATTTATCCTCATAAGATTGTCTTGTAGCAACACAGTCGGTATCCATTCTCAGTATCCTTGCTTCAGGAAACATTGTGTGCAATTCTTCCTCGATTTTCTGAGTGCCGACACCTGAATATCTGATATTTTCTTTGCCGCATTCTTCGCACTTGCTTATGTATTCACGGGTATATCCGCAATAATGACAGACAAGCTTATTTGACGAAGAATGATAAATCAAAGATATACTGCAGTGAGGACACGACATTACGGTATTACAAAAACCGCAAGCCACGAATGTGTTATATCCTCTTCTGTTAATCAAAAGCATTGATTGTTGTGAATTTTCTAAATTATATTCGAGTTCTTTTCTTAATGTTTCGCTGATACTCGTCCTGTTAGCGTTACGGCGTTCCTGTGCCATATCAACAACTATAACCTCAGGAAGCACAGCTTCACCGTATCTTTCGGGAATTTCGGTAAATGAATATATACCGTTTTCTGCCGAAGCGAATGTTTCAACACTCGGAGTTGCAGAAGCTAATACCAATAAGGCTTTATTATATTTACAACGGAACTTTGCAACTTCTTTTGCGTCATATCTCGGAGTTTTTTCGGACTTATAAGCATATTCCTGCTCCTCGTCCATTATGATAAGGCCAAGATTTTCAACGGGTGAAAATACTGCCGAACGAGTACCGACAACGATTTTTGCCTCGCCTCTTTTAACCCGTTTCCACTCATCAACTCGTTCACCGATTGACAGTCCGCTATGAAATACCGCAACGGTTTTGCCGTATCTTTTATGGAATATTTCAAGTGTCTGCGGAGTAAGTGAAATTTCGGGCACCATGACAATAACACCCTTTGAATCCTCAACCGCTTTATCAATCAATTTAAGATAAACCTGAGTTTTACCGCAACCGGTTACTCCGTATAAAAGCGAAACGCTTCCGTCATCAGCCTTGTACTTTTCAGCTAAGGCTTCATAGGCTTCGTTCTGCTTGGGAGTAAGCACTATTTCAGGTACGGTTTCGGGAGTTTCTGTGTATTTATAGGGATTTCTGTAAACCTCTTCTTCAAAGATTTCAAGTATTCCCCGTTTTGCCATTCTTTCGGCAATTGACTGTGTGTAACCCGTAAAGAAGCACAAATCCTGAAGTGAAACGGTACCGATGTCATTTAAAACATCAATGATATGCTCCTGCTTCGGGGTCAGCTTTGCTTCGGAATAATCATCAAGCAACCTTACCATTTTGATTTTTGAGTCCTGAACTCGTCTGACGGCTTTACATGAATACTTGATTAAATTGCGTTTCAGCAATTCATCAAGCACATCGGTATCGGTTGTCATATCAAGAGCTTCACAGATTGCCGCTTTGATGCATGGTTTATTTTTCTTTTTTAAGTATTCAATTACATTTTTTTCTTCATCTGTCAGAGAATCGGCTTCCGCATCACGAAAGTATGAATAATAGCCGACAGTTTTGTGATTGATGCCGTAAGGCAACATCACCTTTGCCGCTTCGTAGTATGTGCAGAATGTTCTGTTTTTTATCCACTCGGCAAGCATCAGCATCTCTGATGATAATAACGGCTCTTCATCTAAAACTGTCTTTATCTGTTTTAGTTTTTTCTCCTCCGTTTTTTCATCGACAGAGAAAACCACACCTATTCTTTCGCTGTTGGAAATACCAAAAGGAACCTGTACCCTGACACCCTTTTTGATTAAACCCGATAAAGCTTCGGGTATATCATAATCAAAAAGCATATCAAAATCATACAGGGTCTTTTCAACTGCAATTTTTGCAACTCTCGACATGATCAGATATTTCTGATTTCTTCAGGCTCGATTATCTCGTACTCACCCTTGATAATTTCATCAATTGCAAGACTTACGGGCTTTTCAACAATAATTTCTTTATTTTCTTCTGCTTCATCAGCAATTTCTCTTGCTCTCTTTGCAGTTGCAGTAACAAGAGAATATCTGCTCAAGCGGTTTTTCAATACATCTTTCAAATCGGGATTAAACATCTTTTTTTACCTCACTTATAATGTTTTTCATATTTTTATATCTTAATTTTTCTGCTCTGATTATTGCGGCGATATCACCTAAGACTACATCAAGCACATCGTTGACAACCGCATATTCATATTCATCAGCACGAGCCAGCTCGCTCTTTGCTATTGCAAGTCGTTTTATGATTTCATCTTCTTTTTCGGATTCTCTTTTACGGATTCTGTGTTCAAGAGTTTCCATTGACGGCGGTAAGATAAATATGCTTACTGCATCGGGGTACATTTTTCTGATTTTTTCAGCACCCTGAACTTCGATTTTAAGTATTACGGTTTTACCTGCATTAAGCCAGGAATCAACCGGACCTTTAGGTGTGCCGTAATAATTATCGCCGTACTCCGCATATTCGAGCATCTCGTTATTTTCAATCTTCTTTTCAAACTCTTCTTTTGAAATGAAGAAATAGTGTACGCCGTCTATCTCACCGTGTCTGGGTTTTCTTGTTGTTGCTGATACTGACAACTGAATTTTTTCATTTCTCTGCAAAAGCTCGCTCAACACAGTATCTTTTCCTGAGCCTGACGGACCGGATAAAATAATAAGCGTTCCCTTATCTGAGCTCATCCCTCAAATACCTCCTCATCAATTTCATCCGCTTCGCTTTCTAATCTGTTTGCTACTGTTTCGGACTGCAAATATGTAAGTATAATGTGATCGGTATCGGTAATTATTACCGCCCTTGTCCTTCTGCCGTGAGTGGCATCAATAAGCATGCCTCTCTCTTTGCTTTCCTGAATCATTCTTTTTATGGGAGCAGATTCAGGGCTGACAATCGCAACAAGTCTGTTGGCATTGACCATGTTACCGAATCCGATGTTGATAAGTTTCATTAGTATCCTCCGAATTATTCTATGTTCTGAATCTGTTCTCTGATTTTTTCAATCTCGGACTTTATTGCAATAACCCTCTTTGCTATTTCAATATCCTGAGATTTTGAACCGATTGTGTTTGCTTCTCTGTTCATTTCCTGAACGAGGAAATCCATCTTTCTTCCGATGGGTCCGTCAGCTTCAAAGAACTGATTAAATTGCTGAAGGTGGCTTCTAAGCCTTACTGTTTCCTCATCAACAGCAATCTTTTCTGCAAATATTGCGGACTCTGTGAGAATTCTCTGCTCGTCAATGTGAGTATCTTGCAAAAGCTCTTCCATCTTTGCTTTGAGCTTTTCGTGGTATTCCTTGACGGTTTCAGGTGAACGACCTTCAATAAATGTAACATTCTCTGCAATCACATCAATTTTTTCAATCAAATCGGCTCTGAGTTTTTCACCTTCAACAGCACGCATTTCAATAAATTTTTCGCAAGCAGCATCTGCCGCCTGTTTTACGATATTCCAGATTTTTTCTTCATCAGCTTCGTTTTTATGAATTGAGAAAACATCTGAATATCTTGACAATGTTGAAACCGAGATGTCGTCGGATAAGTTGTATCTTTCGGCGAGCTCTTTTAAGGCATCAACATAGCCTTTTGCAAGAGTGTGGTTTACTTTAACTGTAACATCGTCAGACTCGAGTGCTTCTATCAGCACGAAACAATCGACCTTACCTCTTGATATAAACTGTTGTAAATGAGATTTTAACTTTTCTTCAAGAAAACCGTAAGCTCGGGGTATTCTCGCAGAAAATTCAAAATATCTGTGGTTAACACTTTTAATTTCTACTGTTACTGACATATCCTCAAATGAAAGCTGAGCTCGTCCGTAACCTGTCATGCTCTTAATCATTGTGACCATCCTTTCTTAAGTGACCGGTCTTTTATACTTTTTTAAGAATAACACTTTATTTTATCAAATATTATATCAGTTTGTCAACTTTTGCAGCTGCCTTTAAGCAATTCGGGAATTGTACCTTTGAAAAAATCACCGTCTTTTTCAAATGGGAAATCTGTGAATATATCAAGCTTTGTTTTTGCAAGATAAGCATTTCTGTTTGCAGCAAAATTCAACGCAGCTCTTAATAAAAGCTCAAGTATGTAAGGCTTGTCCTCGTTGTATTCTGCAGTTAAAACTTCAACTTCATAGCCTGATAACGCTATTTCGCAGTTACCCTCATCAATACCGTCTTCGTCAGCTGTGAATATAACTGTTTCTTTTTTTTCAATGGGTTTTACGGTAATCATATTTTTATCCTTTCGGTCTGATTGCACCTGATGAAGTCATAAGCTTATGAACTTCATCTTCCGTCAAATTTCTGTACTGTCCTTGCGGTAACATTCCGAGCTTAATTGAGCCGATTGCAGTTCTCTTAAGTCTTGCAACTTCCAATCCTACAGCCTCACACATCTTTCTGATTTCACGGTTTCTGCCTTCATATATTGTCATTTGTAAAACGACTCTGCCTTCCTCTTTAGTTAGAATCTGCACCTGAGCTTCGGCGGTCATTCTGCCTTCAATCATTATGCCTGTGGTAAGCTTTGTAATCTGTTCCTCACTTATATCGGGTCTTACCGTTACACGGTATGTCTTCGGAACATGCCTTGACGGATGCATCATTGCATTTGCAAACTCGCCGTCATTTGTGAGAAATAAAAGTCCTTCCGAATCCCTGTCAAGGCGTCCGACGGGATACACTCTTGCACCCACATCTTTAACAAGCTCGGCAACACACTTTCTGCCCATCTCATCACTCATTGTAGTAACAAAACCTCTGGGCTTATGTAACATTATATATATCTTCTTTCTGACATTAACAACCTTACGACCGCTCACATGAACAGTATCTCTTTTCGGGTCAACCTTATCCCCGAGTTGTGCAACTCTGCCGTTCACCTTAACAGAACCTTTTGTTATAAGCTCTTCTGATTTGCGGCGGGATGCTATTCCGTTATCAGCCATATATTTTTGTAATCTTACTTTATTATCTGCCATTTTATTCCTTTCCGACGAACTTCATTCCAACTGCTTCCGTCGTTACAATCGGTACTTCTCGGATTTTGACATTATCATAATAATACCTGACAAAACCGACGATCTCACCTTTTTTAATCGGTGCATATTCAAAATGTTTGATGTAAACTTTCTGTTTTATGTTTTCAGGATTTCTTACGGTAATAAGCGGTGCCTGTGAAAAGCCTACGGACACACCGCTTTTATTACCGCCGACTATTTTAATTTCGGAATCAAAGCTTATTGCTTCAGGTATAAGCTTTGAAAAACCGAAATCATATAGCTTTTTGTGGTCTGCCCAATCATTCGGTGCATTAAGCGTAACCGCAATTAACAGACAGCCGTTTCGTTTTGCCGCAGACACAAGACATCTTCCGCTCTTTTTAGTGAAGCCTGTCTTGACACCTATACAACCCTCACACTCGTAGAGCAGACGATTATGGTTTGAAAGTGTCCGCAGATACGGAGGGTTTCCGTAAGAAATTGTTGCTTTCGTTTTTGAGCAAATATACCTGAATTCAGGATTTTTCAAAGCCTCCGCCGCCAAAAGTGCCATATCATAAGCACACGAATAGTGGTTTTCGCTATCAAGTCCTGACGGAGTTACGAAGTTTGTATTCTTCATTCCGATTTTCTTCGCCCTGTTATTCATTTTTGTCATAAAATCTGTTTCATCGGATAATACAGTTGCAGTTACATTTGCCGCATCATTACCTGATTGCAGAAGCATTCCGTATACAAGATTTTCAACTGTTACAAAATCATTTTCAAGAAGCCCCATTGATGTTCCCTCAACGGCAACCATCTCACGGCTTACTCTTATTTTTTTGTTCTGCTGACCGCTTTCCAGAGCAATTAACGAAGTCATTATCTTCGTTGTACTTGCCATTGAAAGCTTATCATAGGCATTTTTCTGATAGAGAAGTTCTCCTGTTTCGGCAATCATCAAAACCGCCGCTTTTGCGGAAACATCTATATCTTCAGCATAAATCTTAGGCATGAATGCTATTATCAAAAAAACAACAATTGCGAAAATCTTCAGTTTTTTCATCATATCACCTGCAAACATTATTTATTAAATATATGCAGATGAAAAGTGTTATTATTCAGCTTTTTCTTCAGCTTCGTCTTTCTTGTTCTTTTTCTTATCGGCAATCTTTTCGATTGAATCTGTAAGTTTATTAAGAACATCGGGAATCATAGCTATTGCACTGTCAACGGGTGAATCGGCTGTTACTATAGGCTTAACGGTTACATTGCTTCCGTTGATTACTAAAAAAGCAATAGGTTTGATAGTGATGCCTGCACCACCGCCGCCGCCGAATAATTCCTGAGAATTTTTACTCGGAAAATCAGAACCGCCTGATGCAAAGCCATATTTAACTGTTGATACGGGAATGATTGTGTTTTCCCCCGCTTTTATCGGCTCACCGATAACTGTACTTACATCTACCAAATCCTTAATCTTTGAGATTGTTGTTTCAAGTACCCCGGCTGCATTCTTTTCTTTCATTTTTTATCCGCCTTTCTTATTGAGAAACTTCATCAGTTTCTTCATTTTGTACTTCTTCAACCGTTTCCGGCTCATTGGTTTCTTCAATTATTTCAGTATTTTCCGGCTCGTTACCTTGTGTCAATGCATTTTCGTCCTCTGCTTCTTTTTCGGGAAGCTCCGGCAATTCATCAAGTGACGATACGCAGAAGCACTTTAAAAACTCGGGTGTTGTACCATAAAGCAAAGGTCTGCCGGGCAAGTCAAGTCTGCCTTTTTCTTCAAGCAAACCTCTCTGACAAAGAGTTGCCATTACACCCGAACAGTCAACACCTCTGACCTGCTCTACGAACGATTTGGTTACGGGCTGATTGTAAGCGACAACCGCCAGAACCTCAAACGCCGCCTGAGATAACGGAGAATTACGCTTCATATCCATAATATCACGGATATTATCGGCAAACTGCTTTTTGGTGCAAAGCTGATATTTGTCACCTAACTTCAGAAGGCAGATTCCGCTGCTTCTTTCGTCAAGCTGAGCTTGTAAATTCATAAGTATCTGCTCTGTGTTTTCTATATCTATTTCAAGCACTTCTGCTATTCTGTCAACTTCTAAAGGCTCTCCAGCAGCAAAAAGCATAGCTTCTGCCGCCGCCTGCATTTCAACTACATTCAAGAGTTTTCAACTCCTTCTTCGTCTTCTACTATAACTATCTCCATAGCTGCACCCTCGCCGTCAATTCTGATAATTTTATCTTTTGCCAAAGACAAGAGTGCTAAAAATGTTGCAACAAGCTCCGACTTTGATGTTGCCTCTTCAAAAAAGCTGATAAGCTTTCTTTTTCGGTGCGATTTCAATCTGCTGACAACCGCGGTTATTCTTGATTCAACGGAAACAATTTTATGTGCAACAATTCCTGAAAAAGCTTCAACCGGTGGAGGCAATTTTCTTTTACCTCTGCCTATTGCCGCTATGTACGCACTCAGTATTTCCATCGGCTCATGTATTCTTGTATAAGACATATCCTTTTCTATTTTTGACGGACTTTTTGCGATGTAATCAAAACCGTCTGCCTGTTCTTTCAATTTACCCGCCATAAGTTGACACTCATAGTAGTCGGATAATTCCCCGGTAAGCTCTTTTTTGAGCTCCTCAGCTTCTTCGTGAACGGGTAAAAGTGAAACAGTTTTTATATATATAAGTCTTGCCGCCATTTCAAGAAATTCACTCGCAACTTCCATTGTTTCCTGCATCTGACGAACATAGTCGAGATACTGTTCAATGAGCATCAGAATAGGAATATCATTTATATTCAGTTTATGCTTACTTATCAGATGCAAAAGAAGGTCAAGAGGTCCTTCGAAAACATCAAGCTTGTAAGATATTTTTTCCATTAAAATTCATCTCCGAACTAAGTCGATTACATTCTTATTCCGAACGGTAATGCGATAAGATTGAATATTCCTTGAAATATTGCGTTTGACAGATAACCGAGTCCTGACCAGATAAAATCACCTATGGGTAAAATCATAAGGAGTAAAAGACCTATCATAATATATCTTTCATACTGCATTATTCTGAAATAAATTCTGTCGGGCAATACCGCATTCATAATTCTTGAACCGTCAAGCGGCGGTATCGGTAATAAATTAAATACAGCAAGATTGACATTGATTATTGCAGCATAAGAAGTAAATGTAAACAATGCGTTTACAATACCGCTGTCTAAGCTTGTATATCCGAACTTAGCAATCAGAACCGAAAAGGTAGTGAATGCAGTTGCCATGATCAGATTCGAGGCAGGTCCCGCAAGTGCAACCAAAGCCATACCGCCCTTGGGATTTTTGAAGTTTCTCATGTTTACCGGAACTGCTTTTGCATATCCGAAGCCCGCAAGTAAAAGCATCAGTCCGCCTATCGGGTCGATATGTGCCAAGGGGTTAAGGGTCAGTCTGCCCGATAATCTTGCAGTATGGTCACCGAGCTTATATGCAATAAAAGCGTGTGCAAATTCATGTATGGGTAAAATGCAGAATACAATAAAAACCTTTACCGCAAGCTTTAATAAAATATCACGCCAATCGCCTCCGCTGAGTAAAGCTGTAAGCAATTAAATTCATTCCTTTCGTTTAACTACTGCTCTTTCAATCGAGTTGTAATCCTTTAAAATAATATCTGTTGAAAAAATTTTTGCAACATCGCGAGCTTGTGTATCGCCACATTCCATTATAATATATCCGCCTTTTTTGAGTTTTGGCAAAGCATATTCTTTTAACACTCTGTAGAAATCAAGACCGTCTTCTCCACCGTCAAGTGCCATTGAAGGCTCAAATTGAACCTCTTTCTGCAAAGTCGGAAGCTCGTCTGTTTTTATATACGGCGGATTAGAAATGATGATATCTGCATCGGGAAAATCAGATAAGACATCGGGTATGGGTTTCAGGTACGGCTTTGCGTTGCCAACTTTGTTAAGCTCAATATTTTCAAGAAGATATTTGTATGCAAGTTCTGATTTTTCCGCCATATAAACTTGAGCCTCGGGCATATTCTTCGCAATCGCTATACCAATACAACCACTACCGGAACACAAATCATACACAATCGGATTATCAGAAATTCTGTTTTCCGTCACATACTCTACGAGTATCTCTGTATCGGGTCTCGGAATCAATACGCCTTCGCCGACCTTGAATCGCAAACCGTAGAATTCCCACTCACCCAATATGTATTGTAACGGCTCACCGCTTTTTCTTCTGTTTATCAATTCGAAATATGCTTCTGTCTTTTTTGCATCAGCAACATCACTTTTAAGCAGCAGATATTGAGATTTGCCGATTCCAAAAACCTTTTCAAAAAGACATTCAGCGTCAAAGCGTGCGTCATCAATACCGCTTTGTAAAAGCAGTGCGGTCGCTTCATTAAGACATTGTGAATTAGTCCTCATCATCAAATTCCATTAACTGCAACTCGTCTTCAAACTTATCGGGTGAAGGATTATATTTGGGTGCGAATTTTTCAATTTCTTTAAGTATATCATCAAATGATGCTGTTAATGCGTCTTCATCTTTGATTGAAATGACTTCTTCGGGTGCTTTGGTGTTTACAACAACCGCTGTTTCTTGCTCAACTGCTTCTTCAGTTACTTCTTCAGTAGCTTCTGTTGTTTCCTCAACTTCTTCAACTCCGTACAAAGCACCATTGAGTGCTGCGATAGCTACTTCGATAATGTCATCTGTAGGCTCTCTTGTTGTAATCTGCTGCATCCAGAGACCGGGTGTAGATAAAACACATACCCACTTTTTGTCCTCATTTTTACCTGCATATTTGATAAATTCATAAGCAAGACCTGCAACTAAAGGAAGAAGCACAAAAAGTTTAACAAACAGCCATAAAAATGTTGACTCTCTTACACCGGGGATAAGTCCGATTATTGATGATACCAGAATACTGATAATCAATACAACAAAGATAAAGCTTGTACCGCATCTCGGATGAAGTCTTGACTGTGCCTTTACATTTTCAACTGTCAGAGGAAGGTCATTTTCATAGCAGAAAATAGCCTTGTGCTCTGCACCGTGATACATAAATACTCTCTTGATATCCTTCATCTGTGACACTGCAAACATATAGCCTACGAAGATAGCCATTCTGAGTATACCTTCAATAAGCGGACAAAGTCCTGTTATCGAATGACCAGTCAGACTGTTAAGTCCGTTAGCGATCGCAGTAGGAAGCCACATAAAAAGACCGAATCCCAAAATAAGGCTCAAAACCAGTGCAACTATTGAAATAACGGGCATCATCTTCTCGCCGAAGTGATCTACTATCCAACGGTCGAACTTACTCATTTCCTCCTCTTCTTCAAAATCGAGAGAAGTTTTTTCAGCCGATTCCATAAGGCAATTATAGCCGAGTATCATGGATTCTATAAAATTAACAACACCTCTGATAACGGGCTTACCTAAAAACGGTACCTTATCTCTTAAATGCTTAACTTCTTTTTTAGTTGTTTCGATCGAGCCGTCGGGCATTCTCAAAGACATTGCACAACCTTTCGGTCCCTGCATCATTATGCCTTCAATAAGTGCCTGTCCTCCTACGGAAACTTTGTTATTCTTGCTCATCTACAAGACCCCTTTCTTCTTTTTCTGTCGGAGCTGAGTCAACCGGTAATGCAATTGTTACGGTTGTGCCCTCGCCCAACTTACTGTTTATTCTTAATTCGCCGCCATGTAAGCGTACGATTTCATCCGCTACTGCAAGTCCGATACCTGAACCTCGGACAGTATTGTTACTCTTGAAGAATTTTTCCTTAATTCTAGGCAAATCTTCCTCAGGAATACCGCAACCGTCATCGCTGACAATTATCTCAAGCATATTATCCTCTTTAAACTCTGCAAGGATAATTACAGTACCGTTTTGCTTTGTATATTTGATTGAGTTATCAATTATATTGAAAAATACCTGCTTGATTCTGTCAGGGTCAGCCGTCATAGGTGCTGCAAAGTGCGGTGCATTATATACCAACTCTATACCTACTCTTACCGCTCTGTCCCTGCAAGCAAACACAGTTTCATCAAGCTCTGCAAGCACATCTATTTTCTTGGTTTGAAGTACCATTGTGCCTCTTTCCATTCGTGAAAAATCCAGGAGTTCTTCAACCATTCCTGTCAATCTGCCCGCTTCGTTAATTATAACCTGCATACCTTTTTTTGAAAGCTCCGGGTCAGATTCGCCGACCTGCAACAGCGTCTCACCCCAACCTTTTATCGCGGTCAGAGGTGTTCTCAGCTCATGAGAAACAGTCGAAATAAAGTCATTTTTTAATCTGTCAGCCTGACTTATATCCTTTGTCATACTGTTAAATGTTTTATAAAGCTCGCCCACTTCGTCGTTGTGGCGATATTCATCAAGCTGTGCATCAAAATCACCGTCACCGAATTTCTTTGCGGTAACATTGACCGCTTTTATAGATTTTGCAAGAGACATTATAAAGAAATATCCCAAAACCATAAGAAGCACGATGAAGAATATTACCGATGAATATATTATAAATGCCATTGAGTTAAGCTGTTCATCAACATCCTCCATTGATACCATGTATCGCAAAGCAGTATTCTGAGGTGCGTTAAGAACAACGGTCTGTGCCATTATTTTTTCGCCGTTATTATTTCTGCCCAGCCATTCACCCTTGGAATTACTGCTGATAGCATCTTTATAGTCCTCGGTTTCAACTTTTCCTTCAACTTCCATTCCCGATGATGACACAACAACATTTCCGTTTGCGTCAATCACCCATAACTCCATTCTGCTTTTTTCGGTAAAGGAGTCTACAAAGCTGCGAGCCAATCTGAAAAACTCTTCTTCTTTTTCTTTTGCATCCGCGTTCGGATTTCCATAACCTTTTACTGCGAGGTTTACATTTGAAATATTATCTGTCTGTGCACTGATAAACTGACGAGCTGTGCTGTAGTAGCTATTCTTTATCGCAACACATGCTATTGTCGCTACCGCCAAGAGGCTGAGAGCAAAAACCAGAAAAACTCTTAAAGTCCATCTGCGAATTATTCCTGATTTCATTTTGCTCACCTGCCTTCAGTCAAATTATTTTATCATGCTTCCCATCTGTAGCCTACGCCCCAGACGGTTATAAGATTTACGGGATTTGAGGGGTCGTCTTCAATTTTCATTCTGAGTCGACGCATATTTACATCGACAACCTTATCATCACCGAAGAAGTTTTCGCCCCAGACTTCACTTAATATTGTTGCCCTTGAAATTGCCGTTCCCGGATTTTTCAAAAAGTATTCGACAATCTGAAACTCAACCTGTGTAAGTTCAATTTCCTTTCCGTTTTTGTGGAAAGTTCGTCTTTTTGTATCGAGGTCAAATGCTCCGAGTTTTATATGATTTTTAGCATCCTCATCATTTTGGGGTGAGTTCATTGCAACACGACGATAGAGAGCATCCACTCTTGCCATAAGCTCTGACGGAGAAAAAGGTTTCGTTACATAATCATCTGCACCGTACAAAAGACCTGTTACCTTATCAATTTCCTGAGTTTTGGCACTCAGCATTATAATTCCGATGTTTTTATTTCTTTCCCTCAGGGCTTTACAAACCTGCAAACCATCCATATTGGGCATCATTATATCCAAAACCGCAACATCAAAATTACCGTTATGTAGCTCGTATTCCTTTAAAGCAAGCTCACCGTCGGCGGCCTCTGTAACATCATAACCGCTTCTCTTGAGATTTATTACAATAAACTCGCGAATGGAGGTTTCATCTTCCGCTACAAGTATTCTTTTCATTTTTATTCCTCCCCAATCAAACTGTTGTTATATTACGACAAAATTTGCTTCGACATATTTTGCCGTCAAGCCAAAATCATTTTGTCCGTAAGCTGTAAGTTTATAAGCATAAACAGTATTCGTATTCTGATTTTCACTGAGAATCGTATATTCTGCACCTTGCGGTGATTGGGTCATAATATCCCACTCAGCTTTACTGTACTCACGAAGATATAAAAGCTCTGTCTGCGGACCTATACTTGTGTTTGCAAAAATAATCATTGTATTGTTTTCTTTGTTGGTCTTTGCTTTGACCTGAGTTTTCACATCATCAGAAATATAAATATAATAGTCGCCCTCGCTTGAAACAAACGATGACTTCTCAACTTCAAGATTACCGTTTCTGTATCTGACCCAATCCATAAGTCCGATTTCTTTTTCAGCTTGGTCAATCGTTGAATAACCGGGTTCATCTATAATAACTTGCACAGGAATTTCTATACTGCCGTCATTGTCAATATCCCTTGCAGGAAGATTAAAGCCTCTCCATGTAGCGGTCATTGTATTAGTTGTCTTGTCCTGAAGTTTTGCTTCAAGTGCTTTTTTCTCAACAAACCCGCTTGATGTTTCAGGTGGTTTCTCACAAACAAGAACCTCGGTAATCATCTGTGAATCACCTTTATAGGCATCAATATAGAAGATGTTTTCTGTTTCTGTAATCTCATTATATATACGGTAGTATGAAGTTATATTTCCGTCAAGCACAACTTCATTCACCATTGTAACTACCGGCATTCCGTTTTGTGACCTGACATTGGAACTATCAGTTGCATCCGCAAGTGTAACGCCCTCCTGATAGCTGAACATACGGGCATAAGCCTCGGGCTTGGTCTGTGTTGTATCAAGAATTGTTATAAGAATGTCGGTATCTCTGTCACTATCAACATCGGCGGTCGATATAAGAGTATAGTTCTCATTTATCAAAGACCTGACTTCAAACGATTTTGATAATTTGTCACAAGTTAATACTGTGAAATATTTATTGCTTGTTGTAGCATTTACTCTGCTCCAGCCTACAAGTATTTCGGGAAGTGTATCATCATTCATGTTAATAAAGCTGACGAATTCCACAACATTACCGGGACCGTGAAAAACAGTTTCTGTCTGCCATTCACCGTCATTTAATCTGAGTATGTTAAGGTATGCATCGCCATCGTCGGCAAGGTAAAACGCAAGAACTTCTTCTGTTTTGTCACCGTCTAAATCCTGCATAACAAAAGAGGTTCTGTATTCACCCGTCTGCGGTATAAGAAGTGATATCGTTTTTTCAACATCGTCATAAAAGGCCTGCTGCACTTCTTTCATGTCACCTGACGGATACGGAGGTCTTACAAGCTTTTCAACCGAAATTATTGAAAACGAGCATCCGCCGAAAAGTATTGATACAACAGTAAAAAGTGCTATTACTGAGGTTATTTTCAATTTTCTTAACACTTGCAATCCTCCTTCCGGATTACTTCACCAACAATGCAGTTTTATATGTTCCGAATACCCATGATGTAACAGAATTTTTAAGGCTTGCCTTTACTTCAACCTCATTGACACCGTCAACCATATTTATGTTGCTGAGATTTATCTGAGCAATTATATCATCAGCAGTTATGTTTTCCAATGCATCTGCAGGACCTACGACATCAACCGTAAGAGTTCTGTTGCGGAATGAAATATCTTTCGCCGCATCTTTGTTGAGAAGCTCTATATTTTGTGTGCTTATTTCAATCTTCTTTTTTGACAGATGAGATAAATCAATAAGAACCTTGAATTCATTGACTTCATCAAGAATCTTTCTGTTTGAGTTTTCCACATCATCTTTTAAAAACACAAAAACATTTTGTTTTGCATCCAATGACGAAAAAGGAATTTCGTCAAGAGTAAGAACACTTGTATCTTCCAATGTGTCCGCGGGCATTCCTACAACCACTCTGGCAGGGTAGATATCGGTTTGCAAAGGATTTATCACATACATTGAGGGAACTCCCGAAAAATCTACACCCGTGTTGAGCTCACCTGTCTTTAATACCGGTATTGTAACTATCGCATTAAGTGTGTCTTCACCGTTAATTTTGATATATTTCAAGGAAGTTCCGTACTCATCAGTAGGCACAACCTCTGTATCTAAAACCATAGTTTCGGTCAAAGGTTCCTTGAGTTCAACATACGCAAAGACATTCTTTATTCGGTTTATCTGTTGTGCCGCACCTGTGATTTTGACTTCCTTTACCGTTTCGGAATCAATTGTAATGATAGGTTCACCCTGAATATAACCCTCCGAGATAATCTCACCGTCATAATCAAGCTTTAACTCTATCGGGAATTTCGCTTCCTTGTATTCGTCAAAATACGCTTCGATATAATCAGCCGAAATCGCTTCAATTTTGTAATCCGCGGTTGTGTCAACAAGTGATGCCCTGAGATCGAGTGTCTTTTTACCTGCTGAATCGACATAACCCGTTTCCGCTATTACTTCAATTGAATCTGCGTTAACATTTTTAGCACCGACAACATATCTCTTGCCGGTTATTGTAACATCAACGAAAAATTCTGTCTGTCCGAATAACTGTAAACCGAATTTTTCGGGAACACTGTTTTCCATAACTATTTTTACCGGGACATCTTCGATTACTCTCTGTGTCTGCGGACTGAAAACCATGGCCACAGATATCCAAATAACAAATGCAAGCACGAACGAAAACGCAAGTGCAAACTTATTGCTTTCAAGCATGGAGTGAAGTTTTGTTTTTTTATCTGCCATAAATCAACCGACATCCTTTCCGTCGGATTTTTTGGATACACCGACAACTTTTCGGAGTCTGTTCAACCAACCTGAATCTGCTTTTCTTTCGAGAAGCTTTGAATTCAGTACCTTTTCAAGCTCTTCTTTGGTCACATCTCGTCTGAGCTCACCTTTTGAAGCATAGGAAATTGCACCTGTTTCTTCAGAAATCACAACTACGAGTGCATCGCTTTCCTCTGTCATTCCTAAAGCGGCTCTGTGTCTTGTTCCGAGCTCTTTATCAAGATCATGATTGGTTGTAAGCGGCAAGATACAAGCCGCAGATATAATTCTGTTTCCTCTTATCACAATCGCACCGTCATGCAGCGGTGATTTAGGATAAAATATGTTTCCGAGCATCTGCTGAGAAATCAACGCATCAATCTGTGTACCGTTCTGGATTATATCTCCAAGCAATGTTCCCTGCTCAAACACCATCAAAGCACCGATTTTCTTTTCGCTCATTTCATCGCAAGCCTTGATAACCTCATCAATTGCTGTTTTAACACTTTCATCATCCTGAACAATAACATTGTTTCCGCCAATCAAAGGGATTTTCTTGGTGATATTGCTTCTGCCGATACTTTCAAAAGCATGTCTGATTTCAGGTTGGAAAAGTATGAGTAATACCAATACAATGTTCGAAAATACAGATTTGAAAAGATACTCGCTTGCTTTCATGTTGAGTGCCATGATTACAAGGTAGATAACACCAATCAAAACTATACCCTTTATAAGCTGTATAGCTCTTGTATCTCTTAAAAGCTTGATTGCTCCGTAGATTATAAATGTAACGAGTGCTATATCCAAGGCATCTGACAAAGTAAACGACGCAAATATATTGCCGAGCTTTTCTATGAAATCGGATATCGTTTCAATGAATGTCATCGGATCACTCCTCCTTTTCGCCATAATATAATTGTATCACAAATAAGTATGTAAATTTAAATTTTTACGAATAATTTACACTATGTTTATAATATAGGAAATTACTCGCACCGTGAGTAATTTACATATAACAAGAAGCAACATCTTATATTTCTATCAAAGCTACGGAATGAGCAGCTATGCCCTCTTTTCTTCCTGTAAATCCCAAGCCTTCTTCGGTTGTTGCCTTAACATTTATTCTGTCAACAGGTAATTCAAGACATTCCGCTATGTTCTTTCTCATCTGCGGAATATATTCTTTGAGCTTTGGTCGTTGTGCGATAACGGTCGCATCAATATTTACTATTGAATAACCGTTTTCCTTTAACCTTTCATAAACTGCTTTCAGCAAAACAAGGCTGTCGGCATCTTTATATTTTTCATCGGTGTCGGGAAACATTCCGCCGATATCACCATAAGCCGCCGCACCGAGCAGACTGTCCGATATTGCATGAAGCAAGACATCTGCGTCTGAATGACCCAGCAAACCCTTTTCGTGAGGGATATCAACACCGCCCAAAATCAGCTTTCTGTTTTCAACCAGCTTATGCACATCGTATCCGTGTCCGATTCTTATCATCTTATTCCTCCGCAGATTTTACTGCTTCTTTATATTCATCATAAGTCATTATTGTGTTAAGCACCTTTATCAACGCTGAGGTTGAAAGCTTCTCGGGTAGACCGTGTTTTTTAAGAAACTCTTTTCTCAGCTTCTTACTCTCAACGCCACCGCTCAGACCGTCATCATATAGATCTGTGTGTGTTATAAGCCGTCTGTCTGTCTTCGGTTTATTTTCAACCGCTATACCCGCATTCTGCAATGCCTTCATTATAATTTCTACAGATACACCTTCAACGCCTAATTTACCTTCTTTTGATGCTTCCGTTTTTCTTTTTTCTTTACCGAAAATATCAGGAATATACGCGTGCTTTATATGCTCGCTCTTTACTGCTCCGCTGATATAGTTTCTGATTTTAAACCCTGCTGAATCACTATCTGTCAGAATCAGTATTCCGTTTTTCTCGGCAAGTGTTCTTATCATTGCAAGCTTTTGCTTGTCTTTAAATATACCGAATCCGTCGGTTGTTATTATCACCGTATCAAGTATGTCTGACAGTTTAATTTTGTCATACTTACCTTCAACGATTACCGTTTCTTTAATCTTTAACATTATTACATCCTATGATAAAAGCAATATCAGTTTGATTATAAGCTTTTCAATCGTAATTTTCGGCTCCTGTGCATAGCTTTTAAGTGCTTCATCACACGCGTCGAGCTCATCAAGGCACATTCTCAGTCTTTCGATTGTCAGCCCCTTGTTGTTCTGATTTGCTTTCCTTAATTTAAACTCTTTTCCTTTGTATGCGGGGAATATATTTGCTGCATATTCTACATTTTCACCCGCAAGAGAGCAGACCTTTGCTCTATACATATCAGTAAAAATTGAAATTATTGCACCTGAAATCATTTCGGCTTTTATACCCTGCATATTGAGATCATTCAAAACCTCAAACGCCTTGTCCGCATTCTTTGCAATTATAGCCTTCACCATATCAAATGCAGATGCTTCAAAGGATTTCGAAGCAATATCATTTATTATCGCCTTTGTTATTTCACCCTCGCCTACGAAAAAGCACAATTTATCCAATTCATTCTGCAGGGTGTTCATGTCATTTCCGCAGTAGGATACAAGGTATTCTGCATTTGTTCTGCTTAAAACACTGCCTCTTTTTGTTGCTCCGTTAGCAAGTACCTTTGCGAGATCTCCCGAAGTCATCTTATCAAAAGATACTATATGTCCAACCTGCTCAACAGTTTTTGCAAAAAGCTTTGATCTTTCATTTTTATTGATTGAAAAATCAATATTCTCCATCAAAATAACAATGACAGTTGTTTCCGGTGGGTCTTCGAGTATTTCCATCAGATTTTCAAACTGTGTCTGTGTGAGTGAATCGAGAGCTAAATCCGTTATGAGAGTGCATGTTCTGTCACTCATCATCGGAAAGGCTTCAACCGCCTCAGAAATATCATCCGTAGAAATATCTTTACCGTCGAATTTATGAAAATTGAAGTCTGAAAAATCTTTGTCCACGCACTTTGAAACGAGTTTTTCGCAGTACGATTTTTTCAAAAATGCCTCCTGCCCGTAAATCAGGTATATCCTTGCAAAATCTTTGTTGCGTATTTGCAATTTTAACTCCTGTTCGGTTATTTTCGGCATCAGTAAGCTCTCCTTATTTCATAATTACCATCATCTGTACTTCGGTGTGATATCGCACTCATTTTTGCAGTTGAATAAGCATTTTTATATAAAACATCAGCCGTCCGGTCCTTGTTTGTTTTTTCTGAAACCATGATGCTTCTGTATTTTTCCGTTTTGAAATTTGTCGGTACTGAGTTGTTGCACACAAGTAAGTGTGCAGATTTCATATAAAGCGGTAATTGATTGTAGTCTGTTCGTGTATCCGGTGTGATTACCGCACATAAATCACCGACCTCAACATATATGCTTTTTCTGTATTGTTCGTAATAATTTACAGATATTGTATTTTTTATTGTGAGTGAAAAAGACTTACTCTTATCCATAAATACTTTTTCACCTATCTTGTCATTCAGTTTAAGGATTTTTGCATCTGAATCACAGACGAGAAAATCAATATTATCAACGAATTCTCTTTGCAAAAAATTCTTTACAGCTTTATATGTTCTGACCGAGCCGCTGTAATCAATAACAACACAAGTGTCTTCCTGCCTCACAATAACCGCAAACCCTTGATTTTTAGTCAGCAAGTCAACTTTTGTGACATTTTGCTCGATTGTATAAAATGTTGCGTAACTGAGCACGAAGGCAAAAGAGCACAATATCGCGTTGACCTTGAGCCTTCTTTTCTTGTCGGCAAGAAAAATCAATGTGGTTGCACATATAACAAGTGCGACAACAAGCCAGACTTTAAAGAAGCTATTTGATACATTGATACTCGCAAAAGGTATTTCTGCAAGCTTGTTGATTATAAAAAGGACAAACTTTCCTATATACTGCACTATAAGGCTGAATATATCGGACAGTATATTAACTTCTCCGAAAATACCGACACCTGCACCGAAAACCATGACTATTGTTGACAACGAAATAATCAGTAAATTTGCAATAATTGCTATTATCGGAAATGATTTTATTGAAAAAATGTATATCGGGATAAGCATTATGCTTGCTGACAAAGTAACCGCAATCGTCGAGAGCATACCTTTCAGAACATTTGCAAAAAATCCGTGACGATTTGCTATAGGTCTTGTTATAAAATCTAACAAATCAGGATAAACAACAAGTATTCCGAGTGTTGCAAATACCGACATCAGAAAACCGTTATTCATAGCAGAAAACGGATTCATCATACAAATAATCAAAACTGCAAGTCCGAGCGAGCTTTTTGAATCATAGTCCCTTTCAAAAAAGTTTGCACCGAGCATTACAACCAACATTATTCCCGATCTTACAACGGAATATCTGAAGCCGATAAGCATAAAGAGCAGAAAATATAATGCTATACCGAAAATCGAAGCGATTTTCTCATTGACCGCAAGCTTTCTGAGGAATTTATAAAACGATAAGACCCATATACTCATGTGCAAACCTGACACCGCAAGTATGTGCGATGTACCCGTTATATTAAAAGCGTCAAGCATTTCATCTTCCATGAAGCTTCTGTCGCCGAGAAAAATCGCATTGACAAAAGCTGAAACATCAGATGTCAGATTATCGTTTATCCGCTCTGAAAAGATTTTCTTAATATTTGAAAAAAAGCGTGATATATTGTTTCTTGAAGAAAGATATTGTGCTTTGTCTTCAACCGAAGCTATCAGGTATATCCCTTCAGATTTATAATATCTATCCGTTTCTTTTTCGCTTGATACACCTTTTAAATCTGCTTTGAAAGTATAAGTTTCATAAGGCTTGAGTTCAAAAGTTTTGCTGAAATATGCAATAGTTTTAATGTTAACATCCTGTCCTGCAATTTCTTTGATTCTCATGTTGCAAGACATACCGCTGATATTTTCTTTCGGAAAATCAACAGCTTCTGCAACAACAGTCCGACCATTGCCTTCAAATCTAAGTGCCGGCTTGTATTCCGTTACGGTAAATACATACATCATAATATATGCCGCGGTTACCGTAAGACAAACAACCGATGCCAATATACCTTTTTTCTTTATAAGAAGCGGTATTGTCAAAAGAGATAAAGCCAATAAAACAAGCAACCACAATAAAGATACATCAGCAAACAGATTGTTTATTATAATCAGTGCAAACAGAAACACAAAACCTACAACCATCAAAGGTCGCGACATTGCATATCAGCTCCAAACTCAGAAAGAATCAGAAATCAACCCGGAGGCCATGTGAAATCTCTGCCGCCAAGCAAGTGATAGTGCAAATGCTTGACCGTCTGCCCTGCGGCATCGCCGCAGTTTGTTACAACTCTGAATCCGTCTTTCAGATCGAGGTCTTTTGCTATTTTTGCAATTGCTTCAAATATTTTGGAAACAACCATGCTGTTATCTCCATCAATTTCAGCCGCAGATGTTATATGTTTTTTAGGTATAACTAAAATGTGTACGGGTGCCTGCGGTTCAAGATCGTAGAAAGCTAAAACATCATCGTCTTCATACGCTTTCTTTGACGGAATTTCACCGCTGACAATTTTACAAAAAATACAGTCCATAAAAACCATCCTTTCTGTATTTAAGCGTTATAATCGGGTGTGGGCAAACGCCCACCCGACATTCTGCATTTTGCATTTTGCACTCTGCATTCGGGCGGATATTATCCGCCCTGTTTTAGCCAATTTTTTATTTGAGCATTTCTTCTACCATAGAATATACTGCTTCACTTGCTTCTTCAGCTTTGGTAATATCCTTACCGCCTGCCATTGCACCGTCGGGACGACCGCCGCCTGAACCTCCTGCAATTGCGGCTACCTGTTTTGCAAGGTTACCTGCGTGTGCCCCCTTCTTAACTGCCGCTGCAGAACAAGCAGTTGCAATATTCAATACACCCTTCTGTGTGTTCTTTGAAATAAGTACTGCAACCTTTTCACCGTCAGATGCCTTGATGTCATCACACATCTTTCTGAGGTCATTGGGATCAACATTTTCCATAACTACTGAAATTACTGAAACACCATTGATTTCCTTGCCCGAATCCATGATTGACTGTGCTTTGATTGCAGAAAGCTTCTGTGAAAGTGCATCAACTTCTTTTTCTTTTGCCTTGAGGTCAGCCATAACACCGGCAGCTCTTGTTTCAAGCTCGTTAACATTAGCAACCTTGAGATTCTTTGCAGTATTATTTATAAGCTTAACTTTATTATCAATAAAATCAAGTGTACCGAAGCCTGTAACACCCTCAATTCTGCGGACACCTGCCGCAACTGATGACTCTGATACAATCTTGAACAAACCTAACTTTGCAGTATTGTCAACATGGGTACCGCCGCAAAGCTCAATAGAGAAGCCCTTAACATTAACAACTCTTACAACATCGCCGTATTTTTCTCCGAACAATGCCATTGCACCGAGTGCCTTTGCTTCATCAATACCCATTTCTGAAGTTTCAACTTCAAGAGCGTTCAATATTGTTTCATTTACAAGCATTTCAACTTCTTTAATTTCTTCTGCAGTCATAGCCGCAAAGTGTGTGAAGTCAAAACGAACCTGATTTGCATTTACAAGCTGACCAGCCTGCTCAACATGTGAACCGAGAACTTTTCTCAATGCCGCCTGTAAAATATGAGCCGCAGTATGGTTACGCATGGTTGAATTTCTTGCAGCCTTATCAACCTGTGCTGTTACTGTGTCGCCGACTTTAATGCTTTCTCCGTCTTCAAGAACACCGTGATGAAGCATAATTGCATCATGAGTCTTACCTGTTGTCATTACAGAGAATGTATAATCTGCACCGACAATCTTTCCGTTATCACCGGCCTGTCCACCGCTTTCTCCGTAGAACGATGTCTTATCAAGTACAACTGTTACAGCATCACCGTTTTCTGCAAAATCAACCTTTTCGCCGTCTTTGATGATTGCAATAATCTTTGCTTCAGTTTCTGTTGTTTCATAACCGCAGAATACTGTTGACTCAAGACCCTCTGTTGCATTTTCTGTATTCTTCCAAGCACTGCCTGCGAGGTTCATCTGAACTTCACGGTTGTGGCGTTTGTGTTCAAGTGAAATTTCGGTAAATCTTGCTTCATCTATTGTAAGACCTTTTTCTTCGAGGATTTCCTTTGCAAGGTCTAAAGGTAAGCCGTAAGTATCCGAAAGCTTATATGCGTCTTCACCTGACAAAACAGTGCCTTCAAGATTTTCAATCATTTCGTTGAGAATCTGCAAACCTGTGTCGATTGTCTTTGCGAAGTTTTCTTCTTCGTTTTTGATAATTTTGATGATATAATCCTGCTTTTCAACCAAAAGCGGATATGCTGATTCGTTTTCTTTGATAACTGTCTTTGCTACTTCATAAAGGAAAGAATCCTTGATGCCCAAAAGTCTGCCGTGACGAGCAGCACGACGAAGCAAACGGCGTAAAACATAACCTCTGCCCTCATTTGAAGGCATAACACCGTCGCCAACCATGAATGTTGTGCTTCTGATGTGGTCTGTGATAACACGGAGAGATACATCGTTCTTTTCGTCTTCGTGATACTTAACACCTGAAATATCCATAATGTGCTTCATTATGTTCTGAACTGTATCAACTTCAAAGAGGTTAGCAACATCCTGGCAGATGCAAGCAAGTCTTTCAAGACCCATACCTGTATCTATATTGCGTTTTTCGAGGTTTGAGTAGTTGCCTTCACCGTCATTTGAAAACTGTGTGAAAACAAGGTTCCAGAACTCGATATATCTGTCACATTCACAACCGACTTTACAATCAGGATCGCCGCAACCGTATTTTTCGCCTCTGTCAAAATAAATTTCGGAACAAGGACCGCAAGGACCCGTACCGTGCTCCCAGAAGTTGTCCTCTTTGCCGAAACGAACCATGTGGTCTTCAGCTATACCGATTTCCTTTGTCCAGATATCATAAGCTTCATCGTCTTCAAGATAAACGCTGATGTAAAGTCTGTCAACGGGAAGTTCAATCACCTTTGTGCAGAACTCCCATGCCCATGAAATAGCTTCTCTCTTGAAATAATCTCCGAAAGAGAAGTTGCCGAGCATTTCAAAGTATGTACCGTGTCTTGCAGTTTTACCGACATTCTCGATATCAGGTGTTCTGATACACTTCTGACAAGTGGTAACTCTGTTTCTCGGCGGTGTGATTTCACCTGTAAAATATTTCTTCATCGGAGCCATACCTGAGTTGATAAGAAGCAAGCTCTTATCGCCCTGAGGAATAAGCGGAAAGCTCGGGAGCTTGAGGTGTCCCTTGCTTTCAAAGAAGTTGAGATATTTTTCTCTTAATTCATTCAATCCTGTCCATTGCATAATACAGTCCCCCAATAATTTTATACATAATTATATACAATACATTGTAACACAGATTAGTGCAAGTCGGCAATACCTTTTTTAACTTATTTTAAATATTTATAGCATTTTTTTCTAATTCATGATATACTCTAAAAAACTACATTTTCAGACGGTGATTCTATGATAAATTTACTGACAAAAATTTTTATCAAAAACAGCGATGATGTAAAAAATGAAAAGGTGCGACTTGCCTACGGAGTTATGATGGGTGTAATCGGAATTTTAGTTAATGTTATACTCTCTGTATTCAAGCTCCTTGTCGGCTCATTGACTAACAGTATTTCAATCACTGCCGATGCGGTCAACAATCTTTCCGATGCAGCATCCTCGGGAATTTCTCTGGTCGGATTCAAAATTGCATCAAAACCCGCTGACCCGGAGCACCCTTTCGGTCACGGCAGAATCGAATACATAAGCTCTGTTATTGTTTCATTTTTGATTCTTCTTATGGGCTTTGAGGTGCTTAAGGATTCATTTGATAAGATTATCAACCCGCAGAAAGTTGAATTTTCTTTCGTTGCAGTTATTGTTTTGGCTGTTTCGATACTTTCAAAGCTGTGGCTTGCTTACGCCAACAACAAAGTCGGTAAAAAAATAAACTCACTTTCAATGTCGGCGGTTGTTAAAGACAGTATCAGCGACTCCGTTGTTACTGCAGTTACTCTTGTTTCGCTTGTTTTATCAAAATTCGTATCCTTCCCCGTTGACGGAATTACCGGTATCATCGTTTCGGTATTTGTTTTTATTGCTGGTATCAATGCATTGAAAGAAACACTCGGACCGCTTTTGGGTCAACCGCCCGAAAAAGAATTGGTTGAACATATAAAAGAAGAGGTCTTGTCATACGATGAGGTTGTCGGTATTCACGACCTGATAATCCACGACTACGGTCCGAGCAGACTTTTCGGCAGCGTTCATGTAGAGGTTCCTTGTGATGTTGACCTGATGACAACTCATGACACCATAGACCTAATTGAACGCAAGATTATGGAAAAATATAAGATGCTTTTAGTAATACATCTTGATCCTCTTGACATCAACAACGAACATATTAACAGACTTTATGATCTGACCAAAAAGATTGTCAAAGAAATTGACCCGCAATTAAATCTCCATGACTTCAGGGTTGTTGACGGACCTACTCATACAAATTTCATCTTTGACTTAGTCGTTCCTTTTGAATATCCGATCAAAAATTCTGCTCTTATAAAGATGATAGAAACTAAACTTTCAGAGGTCGACGAAAGCTACTTTGTCGTTATAAATATCGAACACGATTACTCCAATTAAAAAAATTTAATTTTTTTCAAAAAAACACTTGACATTCCGTTCACGAATGGTTATAATATCTCTCGTTGATGCGGAATTGTGTAATGGTAGCACGGCAGACTCTGACTCTGTTTGTCTGGGTTCAAATCCTAGTTCCGCAGCCAAAAACCTCGTTCTTTGAACGAGGTTTTTCATTTATGTCCGTAAGGACACAACTTCATTCAGCGGCACTTGTGACGATGACTTCATTACGACTTTTAAGTCGTACTTCATTTTTCGGACACAAATGAACGAAGTTGCTATTGCAAATGATGTGGTTTCACCAATGAAGTGAGGTTGTACCTCAATGAAGTTGCCCTGACGGGCAAACGGAATTGATTTTTAAAATTTGTTGTTATATAATAGATTCGGTGATATTATGAAAGAAGATAAGCTTGGTGATTTATCAATGGAGTTATCTGTTGATATCTTAAATCTTTGCAAAAGACTAAAATCACAAAAAGAAAACATTATTTCTAATCAAATCGGTAGGAGTGCCTCGAGTATATGTGCAAATATCGCAGAAAGCAAATATGCACACGGCAGAGCAGATTTTATTGCAAAACTACATATTGCTCTAAAGGAGGCTAGCGAAACCGGTAAATGGTTAGAAATGCTTTTAAAAACAGATAACATTGATATGAACGAGTATAAAAAACTTAACAGGCTTTGTTCGACAATACGCATATTACTCATAAAATCAATAAATACGGCAAAAGCAAATCAAAAACAATAATATAAACAAGGAGCCACATCATGGGTTGTATAGCCGAGTTTTTTATGGAATTTGTTTGTGAGATTATCTTTGAAGTGTTATTCGAAGGCTATATCTCACTGATGACAATGATTGTTCCCGATAAAAATGTTAACATAAAGGCAAGTACCAAGAAAAAAATAAAAAATATCGTCGCAACAATTGCCGTATTTTCATTTATTTCTCTCTTTTTGGGTATTATATTTTGGGCTCAAAACGAAGAAATAGAATTAAGACCTGTCGGTAAATATATGACCCTTATTCCCCTTGCAATAATTTTAGTAAATATAACTTTAGGGATAATCGGTAAAGTCATCTCTAAAAACAAAAAATCATAAAACTTTAACAAGGAAGTTATTTATGCAAAACGAACTTAAAGAAAAAGCACTTGATTTAGTTGAACAATTTTCGGAAGAATTAGCTTCAAAAGGCTTGGCTTGTGAAATTTCTCAAAAGTATTTTCAACACAAGGTATCGCCTTCATCATTTAATCCTAATCACAGAGGACTAGTGTTCATTCTTTCTGAAGCCTTTCTCCGTCGCATCAAACAATCACGCGAGAAAGAAATATTTAAAAATCAACCTGACAAATACTACACTCTTGTTTTAAAATTTGTTCCATGCGACAAAGCTTTGGTCAAAAAACCTGACTGCAAAGAATATTCTTTTCTCTGCAAAAAAATTACTCGTTACGAAGCAGGCTATGCACCGAAGGAAAAAGATTATCAGCTTGACAAAATACTCGGTAAAATAGAAAAAAGAATCCGTAAAACTCTCAATAAAGCTGAAAAAATGTCTGTTGAAAAGATTTGCAAGAATAATTTATGGGATAATTTCAGATACTTGAATTCCGAAAAGTATCATTACAAGAAAACAGTTTTCGGCAAAGATAAAAATTTTGTCGAGCTTGTTATCGGCTTAATCGCTTTAGTGATTTTTATAATTTTTGCAATTATTTTTTATACCACTCTTTGAAAATCAGTTGTTTTCAAAAACAACTGATTTTTCCTTTTCATTTCATCTTTTATGTGATATAATGTAAAAAAAATTCTCGGAGGGTTATTTTATGTCTGCTTTTGACTTTAAAGGTTATTCCGATTTACTTAAAAACTGGGTTGTATTTTCACAAAAGCATCTTTACAGATTGCCTGAAAATCCTGAACTTATGTGCTACGGTGCAGGTGAACACGGACATTGGGGCACACATACACATCAGAAGGCTTTTTCCGCTTTTGCGATTGCCGCAACTGATGAGGACATATCTTGGGACGACACTCCGCTTACCCGTGAAGAAGTATTGAAACAAGCCCTCTCAATGCTTCGTTACAACCTTGCTACTCACATTTCCGGAAATCAGAAATGTACTGACGGTAAAAAATGGGGGCATAATTGGATTTATGTTTTAGGTATTGAACGAATGTATCACGGCATTGAGGTACTTGACAAATACCTCACCAATGAAGACCGCGAAAATATTAAGACGGTTATCCTCTCTGAGTGTGAATTCATTTTAAACGAATACCCTGTTGAAGCCGGATTATTAGCAGAAAAGAATAAACCCGAAAGCAATATCTGGAACGGTGCAATTCTTTACAGAGCTACCGTCCTCTACCCCGATTTGCCCGACAAAGAAAAATATATTGATAAAGCACGACGCTTTTTCCTTAACGGCATTTCAATCGAATCTGACGAAAACTCCGATGAAATTATTGACGGTGTTCGTGTCGGTGATTATTTTGTTGGTGCTAATATGTTCAATTCTTTTGCCTGCAATCACCATTTATATATGAATGTCGGTTATATGGCAATTTGTCTCTCAAACATTGCCATGCTTCACTTTTTCCTTAAGGGTCGGGGTGTGAGCGTCGGTGATATCCCCTATCACAATGTCTATGACCTGTGGAAGCTTGTGAACACCTGCACATACTCTGACGGCAGACTTATAAGAATCGGCGGAGATTCTCGTGCAAGATATTCCTACTGTCAGGATTATCTTCTCCCTGTATGGGCTCTGATTGAAGATGTCTACGGTGACGACTGCTCCGATATGGAAGATGAGTGGCTCAAAATTTTGCAGAAAGAAACATCAATAAACGGCGACGGTTCTTTCCTTTCCGAACGCTTCGGATATTTTGAAGAAACTTCTCCTGTTTACTATACAAGACTTGAAACCGACAGGGCAAATACAATCTCTATGCTTTTATACTGGCATAAGAAATTCAATATAAAACACACCAATGTCAAACCTCCTGAAATGAAAGAATGGTATGACGATTATCATGGCTCTGTTCTTTCTGCTGACGGAAACAGATTTACTTCCTTTACATGGATTTCATCAGAAAAGCCTCAGGCACTAATTCTTCCCAAAGGTGACAGTTCGTTTGCCGAATGGAGATACAATCTCTGCGGAAAAATCAGAGGTGCAGGAACTGTAAACGAAGATGATGTTTACAAGAAGTCGGTTGAACAGTTTGACGGCGGTTTCCTTACATCAGGAGTTACTTTCTCTCATTCTCTGAAGTTCCTTGCAGAAGGCAGAACAAGAGAAAATCTCGCTAAAAAATATGTAGCTTTCGCTGCTTTGCCCGATGAAAAAACAATTCTTTGTCTGCAATATGCCGATGCGTTTAACCGAGTATATGTTGCTGCTTTAAGAGGTATTCTCTGGAATGTACCCAACGATATTTTTAATAAATCTCAACGCACGCTTTACTACGGAAACAAAAAAGAGTATCTGCGTGGCGGCAGTCTTGCAAACAAATTTGAAACAATGGAGCTTGGTTACTATGCTAACTTTGATAACAAAATCGGTATTGCAAGCAAAACTCCGCTGACCTTAGTCAGAAACGGAAAGCGACAAGTCAGCATAAGACACAAGCAAGGTGTAGACAGCGGCTCTTTGTACGCAGAAGAAATCTGTTCCCCCTATCTTGCAAAACGCCGTTTCTTTGACCGCGGTGAGAATATGATTGACACAGGTTTCGCGATGTCATTAGGCAATGCAGACGACACAAAAGCTCTGCTTGATAATTTATTTGCACCCGAGCTTGACGGACTAAAAACAGTAGGTACTTCAGGTGCTGACGGAGAAAGATATCTCCTCGTTGCAAATCAAGGCGAATGTGACCGCGAATTTTCTCTCGACGAATTAGGATTTGAAGATGTTATTGATGTTGTTAAAAACACAAAGGCAACAAATTGCGTTTTAAAACCCGCAGATGCACTTCTTCTCAAGGTAAAGTAATATGAGAAAATTTATTGTAGGCACGGATTGGTGGACGGATTGCGACGACGCGGTTGCGATGCGAATACTGGCACGAGCACATAAAAACGGTGACATCAAAATTGAGGGAATCGGAATCAATGCTTGCATGGAATATTCCGTAACCTCACTCGAAGGTTTTCTCAACTCGGAAAAAGTTTCCGATATACCTTTGGGAATCGATTTAAAAGCTACCGATTTCGGTGGTAATCCTCCATATCAGAAAAGGTTATCCGCACATTCAAAACATTATAAATCTAATGAAGATGCCGTTGATGCAGTAAGGCTTTACAGAAAAATTCTCAATGACATCGATGAAAAAATCGAAATCATCGAGATAGGATATCTTCAGGTTATTGCCGATGTATTTAAAAGTTCTGCTGATGATATTTCCGATAAATCGGGACTTGAACTCATAAGAGAAAATGTTTCGAAAATATGGGTTATGGCAGGAAAATGGGATGAAGATGAAGGGTGCGAAAATAACTTTGCAAGAAATTCCCGTTCGGCTGAAGCAGGTCATATTTTCTGTGACCTCTGCCCCGTTCCCGTCACTTTTTTGGGTTGGGAGGTCGGACATTCCGTAATCACAGGCGGTGAGCTCGATAAAAATGATGTTCTCTATCAGGTTTTGCTCGACCACAATAAACCAAACGGCAGAAGCTCATGGGACCCGATGTTAGTTGCCATGGCAATAATCGGTAATGAAGAAAAAGCCGGTTATAAAACGGTCGTCGGTAAAGCTTATGTTGACCCCGACTCAGGACACAACTCTTTCACAGAAGCACCTGACGGAAACCAAAGATATGTAATAAAAGTAAAAACTGACGATTATTATAAAAATCAAATAAACAGCTTAATCAAATGAATTAAGGTTGCTCTGCGAAAAAGCAAAGCAACCTTTTTTTCATTCAGATAGTCACCGATGAATCAGGGGGTTATCTCCTGAGCCTGATACTTTTCAGCCTGAAGATTGAACATATAGGCATATTTGCCGTTTAATTTCATCAATTCATCGTGACTTCCGCTTTCGATAATTCTGCCGTTTTCCATCATAAATATGCGGTCGGCATTTCTTGTGGTTGAAAGTCTGTGTGAGATAAATATAACTGTTTTGTCCTCTGCCGCTTCAATCATTGATTGATTGAGTTCATACTCAGATATCGGGTCAAGATTTGCTGAGGGCTCGTCAAGAATAACGAAAGGACATTGCTTGTAAAATGCTCTTGCGATAGCGACTTTCTGCTCCTCACCGCCTGATAACATCATACCGTCATCGCTGAACTCACGGAGCAAAACAGTGTCAACTCCGTCAGGTAACTCCTTCTTAAAACCGGCGTGCTTCAAAGCTTCAAGAACCCTGTCTTTGTCATAATCAACATCTAAAGCTACATTTTCACCAACCGTTGCACCGAAGATTTTGAAATCCTGAAATACTGCGGCAAAGCGGTCACGGTGTGAATCAATAGTTTCTTCTTTGATGTTTCTGCCGTCAATTATAATCTCACCGCTATCAACATCATAAAGCCTCAAAAGCAGATTTGTAAGGGTTGTCTTACCTGCCCCGTTATAGCCCACAAGTGCGACCTTCTCTCCTGGGTTAATTGTCATATTTATATCTTCAAGTGCGTTTTTGTCACTGCCTTCATATTTGAAGCTGACATTTTTAAGCTCGATTTTTTTCGGCTTTCCGCACTCTGCAATATGTTCTCCGTCTTTCATTTCAGTTTCGGTTGAAAGGAAAACTCTGTACTTTTCAATCATTTTGGAGCGTTCGGTGAAATTACGGACTGCGTAAACGGTCAGATACAAAACTGCACTTCCTATCTGCACCGCACCGTTAAAGGTTGCAACAAAATCTCCGGCTGACATTGTCTTTGTAACAAGTGTTTGATATCCGATATATCCTGTCAGCACGAGCATAAAACCGATTACCTGAACAGATGCATCCTGAATAAAGAACATCCAATCGATTTTTTTGACATATTTTCTTTGAGTTTTGCTTTCTTCGTCTGCACTCTCTCTGAAGCGTTGTATCAGAAGCGGAATTATACCGTTCATTCTTGTTTCACCCGCATACTCGGGCAGATAAAATACCCTTGCAAAATAGTCCGATCGTCTGCGTTTTTCGGTTGTTTTTTCTCTGTATTCCATCTGAACATTACCCGTTTTTCTGCCGAGCGGAATAAATGCAAGAACAAAAACAAGAACGATAACGAGGCAAACCCAATCTATTGTAACTATAATCGTACTGATGGTTATAAATGAAATGATCTCGGTTATATAACCACGGACCAGCATCAGTATTCTTTGTATATTTTCAGATGAGGTTTCAATAGCAAGTATAAAATCACCGTAAAACTTCGGGTCATCATATTTTTTAAGATCAAGCTTCATCGCTTTTTCATAAAGCTTTGAGTGAATACCGCGATAGAGGTTCTCTCGTTCTCTGTGTATGTAGATTTCAAATATGAGACCGTTGAGTATATTGGATAATAACAAAATCACGGCTATTGCAACAACCGCCCATATTATACTGTCGGTTTCACCCTTCTCAACTTCATCAATGATATACTTGATTCCTATGACTGATACAAGTCTTACGGGAATTGTATGAAATATATTCAGTAATATTTCCGTTACTACAAGCCAGGGAGAAATTGAAAACATCAGTTTAACAATATAAAAAATGTTCTGCGGAATGGAATGTGCATTCTTTTCTCTGTTTTTTATCATACTGTTGCCTCCTCTCCGTCAGATTTATAATTTGATGCTTGCATTGTGAACATTTCGGCATATATTCCGTTTTGCTCCATCAAATCCTTATGTGTGCCGTTTTCTGCAACCTCGCCACCGTCGAAAACAAATATTTTGTCTGACAAAACCGCACTTGAAAGCCTGTGCGAAATATAAATTACCATTTTATCCTTGGTTGCCTCTATAAGACTTTCGTACATCTTATATTCAGCAATCGGGTCAAGTGCAGATGACGGCTCATCAAGAACTGCCATATCAAAAGCATGGGCAAACATTCTTGCGGCCGCAACCTTGTGCTGTTCACCGCCAGACAATCCCGTACCGTTTTTGTCAAACTCCCTTGTAAGCTGAGTTTCGGCACCCTGCGGCAAAGTCATTATTTTATCATAAGCACCGCTTGCAATAAGTGCTTGCTCAGAAAGCTTTTTATCCTCATCACTTTCACATTCACGGCAAAGGACATTTTCATTTACCGTCAATGCAAAGACCTTATAATCCTGAAAAACAGTACCTATTCTTTCCCTTAATGATTCAAGGTCGTATTCTTTTATATCAATTCCGTTAACAAAAATCTCACCCTCGTCGGGGTCATAAAAACGCAATAACAGTTTTACAAAAGTAGATTTTCCCGCACCGTTTTTGCCTACGACAGCAACTGTTTCATTGTCTTGAATTTTAAATGATATGTTTTTAAGTGACGGCTTTTCAGCGCCCGGATATGTAAAGCTTACATTTTTAAATTCTATTGTTTTGATTTCATCGGCAATTTTTTCGCCGTTCACGGTATGATTCTCATATTTCAGAAATTCTCTTAAATTTCTGAAATAAACTGCGTTTTTCTGAAGCTCAGCAACAGCTTCGCTTATATCAGCTATAACATCCTTTATACTGCCGATAGCCGTCATCAATACTGAAAAGTCAGCTATTTTAAGATTCTTCTTGACTATAAAACGGTAAGCTCCATAGCCATAAGTTGCGATTATCGGAAGTGCTTCTGCGAATATTCCTGCAGAAATTTCAAAAGCAGCAAGCTTTTTGCCGTATTTTTTGATTAAACCTCTGTTAGCATCAACAGCATCATTAAACCGTTTATACATAACGCTGAATATTCCCGATGTACGCATATCTTTTGCGTAATCCCGCAAGAACACCGTTCTTTGCACATAGGATTTTTCGCGCCTGTGCGGTGTCATTTCCTTGTCTTTGTTATATTCAATTTTCGCTTTAATTCCCTTAATGGCAATAATAGCAATAACAGACAACAAAACCAAGAGCAACCTCGGGTCAACAGATGATACATACCCTACAAGAAAGACTCCGGATATCACTCCTGCAACAATTCTGCAGATCTGATATGTAAAATTGAAATAAATTCCGTTGCTTATGATTTCGGTTGCCCGTTTGTATTTATCATAATATTCGGGATTCTCATAACATTCGATATCAACCTCTGCCGCTTTTGCAAGTATTTTTTCATTGAGCTTTTTATATACTTTCCTCGAACAGACCAATCGGTAATAATCCCCGATACAATCTATTGCCTTTGCAATTAAGCCTGCACCGCAGAATATCAGAATAAGAATCATAAACTGCCTGAATGTCCCTCCGGATGTTATGATTTCAAGCAATTCTTTCAAAAACAATACTTCCTGAACATAGGCTGTAAAAAACCAGAAGGCAGTCATAGTTAAAATTCCGCCGATGATAAACATCGGTGATGACTGCATCAGTATTTTCAAGGCGTAAAAGATGTCTTTGAACAATTGAAAACGCTCTTTTTTCATACTAAACCTCCTCTTATAAAACAAAAATCGGCTCTGTTCTCACAAAGCCGACAAATCAATATGCCCGATTATTTCTTATCGGACAAAAGTCTGTTCGGCTGATAAAGATAAGTATATAACATTTTGTCCGACTCCTTACATTTGTTGTTTCAAAAGTATAACACATAGGCAAAAAACTGTCAAGAAAATCAGAACACGCTTAGTTTTTCAAAAAATATACCGTTTCGGGATATTTATATTATACCAAAGTGGGATAATATTGTCAAGTAAATATTTCGAGGTGACTTATGCGGTTAAAAGAATTACGAAAAACAAAAGGTATTTCTCAACTTAAGCTTGCTATGGATTTAAATATGAATCAAAATGCAATAAGCCGTTACGAAAACGGTGTTCGACAGGCTGACTATGAAACTTTAATAAAATTTGCAGACTATTTCAAAGTGTCTATTGATTATCTGCTCGAAAGAACCGACAATCCTGAAATGAGGTAAAAATATGAATTTCAAAAATAAATTTATAACAAAATTCTGGGTGCCGTTTTATCTGTCACCCTGTCTTCCGTTTTTGTATATTGAAAAACTCTTTAACAAACCGAAAAAGGTTATTCCGTTAAATGAACATAACATAGGCAATGACACTGACCCCGTTTTTCTCACCGCACACAGAGGTGTTACTGCAATAGCACCCGAAAATACTATTCCTGCTTATAAGAAAGCAGTTGAGCTCGGTTACTATTCCGCAGAATGTGACATCAGGCTTACAAAAGATAACGAATGGGTGCTTATACATAACGACACGGTCGACAAGCTTTATTATCAATTCGGTCCTATCAGTGATTTCACATTGGAAGAAGCAAAGAAGTTAAAGCATCAGTACGGCTCAAACTTCTGGAAAAAAGAGATAAAAATTGCTACTCTTGACGAATTTCTTGATGTTTTTGTCGGCTCCTCTACCCGACCGCAGATAGAAATCAAGACAGAAACTTACGATATGCTTTACACCGTAATTGATGCCATAAAAGCAAAGGGTCTTGAAAAAACCGCAATTATCATATCCTTTGACCTTGAACAATTAAAGATAATCCATGAGCTTGACAGCAGTATCGAGCTTTGGTATCTTATCGGAAAAATCACCGAAGAGAACATCGCAGAAGCAAAAGCACTCGGCGATAATGTATGGCTATCCCCCGGTTATCACGATAACGATGAAGCTTCAATCAAGCTTGCAGTAGATAGCGGAATCGGACTTTCTTTCTGGACAGTCAACAAAATCGAAGATGCAAAAAAGCTTTATGATATGGGTGTAAGATATTTAGAGAGCGATATACTCTGCAGATAAAGGAATAAAAATATGACAAGATTACTTTTAGTTGAAGATGACAAAAGCATTGTAACCAATCTGACAGATTTCCTTAACTCCGAGGGATTTGATGTTGAAAATGTTTCGGGGCAAAACGATGCTTTGGAAATTATCAGGAATAAACAGTTTGACCTCGTTTTGTTAGATGTCTCATTATCTGACGGCAATGGCTTTGTTGTATGCCGTGCAATAAAATCAAACTACAATATACCTGTTATATTTCTCACCGCGTCAGACGATGAATACAGTACCGTTACGGGGTTTGAGCTCGGTGCGGACGATTATATTGCAAAACCGTTCAGACCGAGAGAGCTTGTATTAAGAATAAAAAACATTCTCCGTCTGACAAAAAGCACCGGCTCGGTTGTCACCCTTGGTGATGTTATTGTTGATACTGTCAAAGGTACTGCAAGCAAAAACGGCAGAGATTTATATTTATCGGCACTTGAATATCGCCTGCTTCTTGTTTTTCTCAATAACAGAGGCATTGTACTTTCACGCACGCAATTACTTGAAGCAATATGGGACATTGCAGGTGATTTTGTAAACGATAACACCCTGACCGTATATATCAAAAGGCTCAGAGAAAAAATAGAAAAAGATCCCCAGTCTCCCGAAATCATAAAAACAGTTCGCGGACTTGGATATAAGGTAGATTAACTATGAATTTTTTAAGAAACAAAGAAGTCTCAAAAACACTTATTATATATATTCTTATCACGATAATTGCTGCTGTTTTTGCATTTTTGTATAACTATCGCTTCGGTCTGTTCACTCTGTTTTTGTCATTAGCTTTTACCATTGTTCACTTATCAAGTACATATAAGCGTTATAAAAAAATATATAACCTTTCGGCAGATATAGATAAGATATTACATTGTGAAAATTTAAAAATATCTCTCGATAAATACGCAGAAGGTGAGTTAGGTGTATTGCAGAGTGAAATTCATAAAATGACAATTCACCTGAATGAACAAAGGCAGTTGTTGCAAAATGATAAAATACATCTTGCTGATTCAATCGCAGATATTTCACATCAGATACGAACACCGCTTACCTCTATAAATCTGCTGGTTCAGCTTCTTTCCGAGCCAAGCATCTCCGAAGAAAAAAGAATGAAGCTTACTCGCGAATTATTAGACCTGCTTTCACGAATTGATTGGCTTATTACCACACTTTTAAAAATATCCAAGCTTGATGCAGGAACAGTTGAATTTACAAGAGAAAAAATCAGTTTATCAGAATTAATAAACAAATCTGTTTCTCCTCTGCTCATTCCGATTGAGCTTCGCAGCCAAGTTATTGATATTGAAGCTGACGGCGAGTTTTTCGGCGATTTAAAATGGACGCAGGAAGCAATCGTTAACATCGTTAAAAACTGTATGGAGCACACACAAATCGGAGGTAAAATCAAAGTTTCAGCAAGCGAAAATGCTCTTTATTCCGAAATCACAATTTCCGACAACGGAAACGGCATAAACGATGATGATTTACCGCATATATTTGAGCGATTTTACAAAGGAAAAAATTCGGACAGCAGTAGTTTCGGTATAGGTCTTGCACTTGCAAGAATGATTATTACAAAACAAAACGGTACGATTAAAGCCGAAAACGATTCTGACGGCGGTGCAAGATTTATATTACGCTTTTATAAAGGAACCATATAGCAATGGTTCCTTTTAATGTGACATTTTTGTTATTTAAAAGTCACCGAAGTGTAACATTTATACAGTACAATAAGCTCACAAACTGAAAAGGAGTGAAACTATGGAAATATTAAAAGTTGAAAACCTTTGCAAAACTTACGGCAAAGGCGAAAATCAGGTAAAAGCTTTGGACGATGTTTCTTTTTCCGTGAAAAAAGGTGAGTTTATTGCAATTATCGGTCCGTCGGGGTCAGGCAAATCAACTCTGCTTCACATCTTGGGCGGTGTTGACAAGCCCTCAAGCGGTAAGGTTTATATGAACGGCTCTGATGTTTACAGACAAAATGACGAACAGCTTGCAATATTCCGCAGACGGCAGGTAGGTCTTATTTATCAGTTTTACAACCTCATTCCCGTACTTAATGTAACAGAAAACATCACTCTCCCCGTTTTGATGGACGGACAGAAGGTTAACGAAGAAAAACTTAACAGTCTTATCACTACGCTCAAATTAAACGGCAGAGAAAATCACCTGCCCAATCAGTTATCGGGCGGTCAGCAGCAGAGAGTTTCAATAGGCAGAGCACTTATGAATACTCCCTCGGTTGTTCTTGCAGACGAACCGACAGGTAACCTTGACTCCAAAAACAGCCAGGAAATAATCGACCTTTTGAAGTATTACAACAAAGAATACAAGCAGACACTTATTATCATCACGCACGATGAAAATATCGCCTTACAGGCAGACAGAATTATTTCCCTTGAAGACGGAAAAATCACCCGTGATGAGGTGATTCGCAAATGAATATTCTGAACAGATTTACACTTCAATCTTTAAAAAAGAATAAAACACGAACCGTTGTCACCATAATCGGCATTATCCTTTCAACTGCAATGATTTGTGCAGTTACCACTTTTGCAAGCAGTGTTCAGGGATATCTTCTTGATAACGCAATTTACAATTCGGGTGATTGGCACGGATGCAAAAACGGAACTGATTATTCAACTGTTGAAAAAATCTCAAAATCCGAGGAAGTTGACTTTTCTGCATATATGCAGCAGCTTGGATACGCTGAGGCCAAAAATTGCAAAAATGCATTTAAACCATACATCTATGTTTTAGGTGCGGGAGAAAATGCAGAAAAGGCATTACCAATTCACATTGTATCAGGTAATTTCCCCACATACGCAAATCAGATACTTCTCCCTGATCACCTTGCTTCAAACGGCGGTATCAAGTATAAAATCGGTGACGAAATTACATTGAACATCGGTGAACGATTGCTCGACGGTTATCCGATGTCACAAGACACACCTATTTACACTTATGATAAAAACGGCGAAGAAGTATTAAACAATGAAACAATTGATGTTAAGCGTACTGAAAAGTATTTTGTTTGCGGTTTTTATGAAAGGCTCGGATATGAGCTCGAAAAACACTCCGCACCCGGATATACTGCGATCACTCTTGCAGATGCAAAACCTTCTGCAGATACAAAATATGACATCTACTTCAAAATGAACAACCCCCGAGAAGTACATGATTTTATGAAAGATAACAATCTTAAAGGTAATGTAAACACCGACTACCTCAGATTTTTAGGTGCTTCGGGATTTGCAAATCTTGATGAAATGATCGTAAGCCTTGCCGCCATAATTATGGCACTCATTATATTCGGTTCGGTCGCATTGATTTATAATGCCTTTTCAATTTCAGTTTCGGAAAGGACAAAGCAATTCGGACTTTTATCCTCCGTCGGTGCTACCAAGAAGCAGCTTCGCAAGACAGTATTCTTTGAAGCTTTTGCAGTCAGCGTTATCGGTATTCCGCTCGGCATCATCAGCGGTATAGGCGGTATAGGTGTCACACTTTATTTTGTAGGCAACAAGTTCCGTTCGCTGATTGACTCTCCTATTGACTTGAAATTGAGTGTTTCAGGACTTTCAGTTGTTATCGCAGTTATTGTTGCACTTGTAACAGTTCTTATTTCGGCATATATCCCGTCAAAAAGAGCTACGAGGATTACCGCGGTTGAAGCTATCAGACAGAATAAAGATATCAAAGCAAAAGCAAAAACGGTCAAGACATCAAAAGTTATGTATAAGCTTTTCGGTCTGCCCGGTATGCTTGCAAGCAAGCATTATAAACGCAGTAAAAAGAAATACAGAGCGACTGTGTTGAGTCTGTTTATGAGCATAGTGCTTTTTATTTCCGCATCTGCATTCACCGAATCAATATTAAAGGCATCTTCTGCGGGGCTTGCACCAAATGACTATGACCTTTCCTTCAGTTACTATAAGTCAGAACTTGAAAACACAACCTCAAAGCTTCTTTTAAATAATTTCAAGGACTGTACCTCGGTTACTTCTGCAGTACATCTTTGGGGTAAGAGCATTTATGCAGATATAAATAAAACACACCTTACCGAGCAAGTGCTCGATAACCTGCAGTTGATTGGCGGTGACGACGATAAAGATAAGTCTATCGCAAAAATTCACACCGGACTTGCCTTTGTAGATGATGATGAATTCAGGAGGCTTCTGAAAGAAAATAATTTAGATGAAAATGCTTTTATGAGCAAATTCAGACCTCAGGCAATTGCAATTGACGGCAGAACTATTTTTGACCAAGAAAACGAAAAATTTATTGAAACAAAAATTTGCAAATCTAAAGCTTTTACATTTACGGCTAAAGTAGAAAAGGACATTGAAGGCTACTCCTATTTCGGCAGAATATTAGACGAAAACGGAAATGAGGTACACGAATATTCTCATAACGAAACACATGAGCAGCTTTTAGTCCCTGTAGATGAAGGATTTGATAATCTTACATTTTATGTAGGCAGTGTGATTTATGATGTTCCCTTCTATATCCCGAAATCAAGCGAGCAGTTTATACTCTTATATCCCGATAGTGCAAAGAAAACAATTCTGCCAAACACATCAGAAGACAGTAGAACACACAGCTATTATTTCAAGTCCGACAATCACGAAGCAAGCTATAAGGCATTAAAACAAGTAATTGTTGACAACAATCTTGAATCGGTTTATCTGAACAACTATGCCGCAAACGCTGAACAAGAAAGGAATATCGTGACTATTATCAAAGTCTTTGCTTATGGTTTTATAGTGCTTATTTCACTTATTGCAGCGGCAAATGTATTCAACACCATTTCAACAAACATCAGCCTCCGTCGACGAGAATTTGCAATGCTGAAATCAGTCGGCATGAGTAAAAAAGGCTTTAACAGAATGATGAATTACGAATGTCTGCTGTACGGTGCAAAAGCACTCATTTTAGGAATACCCGTTTCAATCGGTATTTCAGTACTGATTTGGGTTGCACTGAATAACGGTTTCGAAACAGGCTACGCTCTACCCTTGTCAGCAATCATAATTGCAGTTCTTAGCGTCTTTGCGGTGGTATTTGTATCAATGCTTTATTCGATGAGCAAGATAAAAAAAGAAAATCCCATTGATGCATTAAAGAATGAAAATTTCTAGTCATATACAGAAAAATCGGACTGTTTTCGCAGTCCGACTTTTTTGTTAATGCTATATGATTATTTAATTTCTTGTTCCAAGGTATCAAATTCGGGTGTTGAGAAAAATTCTCCTAAAGTTATTTCCAAACCGTCACAGAACTTTTTAATTGTGGTTATTGATATATCTCTTCTGTTTTCATCCATCATACTGTAAGCTGTAGAGGGCGTAACACCTGAAATATTGGCTAATTCATTTATTTTTAAATTTCTTTCTTCACACAACTTTTTAAATCTTTCTGCTACTACATCCTTGACGCTCATATAATCACCTCAAAGATAGTGTATGCTCTTTTTCACTTCTGCGTATACGCACTTGCGTATTTTAATCAATTATGATATAATTTTGGGGAGGTGATTTATTGTGAAATGTGAAAACTATTTTTGCATCTATCAAACTGATGATATTTGCCTACTTAAAAAAATACATATCGATATATCAGGAAAATGTACCAATTGTATTTATCCTGATATTGATGAAAGAATTTTAGATAAAGCAAAACATGAGCTTTTAGCTAAATATTCAAAATCTCATAAATAACAAAAACCAAGTCTGTTAACTTGGTTTTTGTTGGAGCTACTGGTCAGAATCGAACTGACAACCTGCTCATTACGAATGAGCTGCTCTGCCATTGAGCCACAGTAGCGTATATTGACTACGGATTTACCGTAGTCAATTATATATTATTTTATTTTAAAATGCAAGCATTATTTATCAATCTCTGCGGGGGCGTCTGTTGCCGCCTCTGCGGTCATTTCTGCCACCGTTTCTCTTGGGCGGATTTTCGGGAAGCTCGTTTTCGGGAACAAGTCCGTGAACCTCAATCAAAGCATCTCTTCTTGAAAGGTTAAGTCTGCCCTGGTCGTCGATTTCCAATACCTTAACGATAACTTCATCGCCTACTGAACATACATCTTCAACCTTCTCGGTACGCTTTACATCAAGACGGCTGATATGAACAAGACCTTCCTTGCCGGGTGCGATTTCTACGAATGCACCGAAGTCCATAACTCTTGTTACAACACCCTTGAAGATAGCTCCTACTTCGGGGTCATTAGCAATTGTTTCAATCATAAGAAGTGCTCTCTTTGCATCGTCGAGGTCAATAGCGCTTACGAAGATGTTTCCGTCTTCTTCAACATCAACCTTACAATTACATTCAGCACAAATCTTCTGGATAACCTTACCCTGCTTACCGATAACTTCGCTGATCTTATCAACAGCAATCTTTGTTGTAAGCATCTTGGGAGCATATTTTGAAAGCTCTTCGCGAGGCTCGGAAATTACGGGAAGCATAATTTCATCAAGGATGTAAAGTCTTGCTTTATAAGTCTTATCCAAAGCTTCTTTGATGATTTCGGGAGTAAGTCCATGAACCTTGAGGTCCATCTGGATAGCTGTGATACCCTTATGAGTACCTGCAACCTTGAAGTCCATATCGCCGAAGAAATCTTCAAGACCCTGGATATCAACCATTGTCATAAAGCGGTCGCCTTCTGTTACAAGACCGCAGGAAATACCTGCAACGGGAGCCTTGATCGGAACACCTGCTGCCATAAGTGAAAGTGTTGAACCGCAGATAGCACCCTGTGATGTAGAACCGTTTGAAGATAAAACTTCAGATACAAGTCTGATTGCATAGGGGAATTCCTCAACTGACGGAATTACGGGTACCAATGCTCTTTCAGCCAATGCACCGTGACCGATTTCACGACGACCGGGGCCTCTTGAAGGCTTTGTTTCACCTACTGAATATGAGGGGAAATTGTAGTGATGTAAATATCTCTTTGATGTTTCTTCATCAAGACCGTCAAGCAACTGTGCATCACTTACGGGACCTAATGTTGTAACTGTAAGAACCTGTGTCTGTCCTCTTGTGAACATACCTGAACCGTGAACTCTGTCAAGCAAATCAACCTGAGCGTTCAAGGGACGGATTTCATCAATACCTCTGCCGTCAACTCTCTTGCCTTCGTCAACCAACCAACGGCGAACAATATATTTCTGGAGCTTGTAAAGACATTCTTCAATCTTGAACTCCATTTCGGGATAAATTTCATCAAACTTCTCATGAACTGCATCATAGACGGGTTTGAGTCTTTCATCACGGATTCTCTTATCGTCTGTATCAAGAGCAGCTTTAACATCTTCGATAGCAAACTCTTTGATAGCTTCATACATTTCGGGATCGGGGTCATTTGAGGGGAAAGAAACTTTCTCTTTGCCTACTTCTGCCTTGATGCCGTTGATGAATTCAACGATTCCCTGATTTACCTTATGAGCATACATAATACCGTCGAACATTACATCGTTGGGTACTTCGTTTGCACCTGCTTCGATCATAGCAACCAAGTCAGATGTTGAAGCAACTGTTACTGCCATATCAGAAACAAGTCTCTGCTCTGCTGTGGGGTTGATTACAAATTCACCGTCAACAAGACCAACAGATACACCTGAAATCGGACCGTCCCACGGAATTTCTGAAATTGAAATAGCGATTGATACACCTAACATTGCTGTAATTTCAGGTGAGCAATCAGGGTCAACTGACATAACTGTTGCAACAACAGAAACATCGTTTCTCATATCCTTCGGGAACAAAGGACGGATAGGTCTGTCGATAACACGAGAAGCAAGAGTTGCCTTTTCAGATGCCTTGCCTTCTCTTCTCTGGAATGAACCGGGGATTCTGCCTACTGAGTAGAGCTTTTCTTCGTAGTCTACTGAAAGCGGGAAGAAATCAACTCCTTCTCTGGGCTTTGCTGCCATTGTTGCGGTACATAATACATTCGTTTCACCGTAGCGAACCAAGCATGAACCGCCTGCAAGCTGTGCCATCTTACCTGTTTCTACTACAAAAGGACGGCCTGCGATTGTTGTTTCAAACTTTTTGAAATTCTCAAACATTTTTTACCTCTTTCTCCGCAGGTACCTTGGGTTTAGCAATAAATCCACCGTTTGAAATTCAAGCAGTCGATTCACTGCTAAAACCTGATTTTAAGTCCTGCGATATTTATTTTAAGGCAGGCAAAGTTTTTTTGCCTGCCTTGTTTTTTGATTATTTTCTGATGCCTAATCTTGCGATGATTGAACGATATCTTTCGATATCCTTCTTCTGCAAATAAGCTAAAAGGTTGCGTCTGTGACCAACCATTTTAAGGAGACCTCTTCTTGAGTGATGGTCTTTTTTGTGGATCTTAAGATGCTCTGTAAGATCATTGATTCTCTTTGTAAGTACAGCGATCTGAACTTCTGCTGAACCTGTGTCGCCTTCATGAGTTGCATATTCCTGCATGATTGCGGTTTTTTCTGCCTGTGTCATAATTTTTCACCTCATTTTTATTTTATCCAAAATCTCAGAAACCCGACAGGTGAATACCGATTCGGATATTGAAGTCGCAGTTCCGAGAAACGGACAAGAGTGATTATAACATAAGAATAAAGTTTTGTAAAGTACTTTTTATTATATTTTGAATATTATTATGCCCTAAGAACAACGCCTCTGTTTATCCCGGTCAGCCGTGATAGTTGTCTGATTGATATACCTTGCTCCTTTAGTATACGCAAAACCTCGTTGCGTTTAGCTGAATCAAAATTCTGAATAGATTGTGCATTTTTAACTTTTGCTATTTTTCTAATGATTTTAGTTGCCTTTTCATCAGTAAGTCTAAATGTTTCAACTATCTCAAGACAGCTGCTTTCATCTTCTTCAGCCATAAATTCAACAAATCCCTCTTCGCCGTTAAGCATCAGTAACACTTGTTCTGTATCAACAATATTAGTCCTATGAACATAAGCCTTATAGCTACTCCAAGGATAATTCTCAACCTTTGAAATCCCGGCCTTATATGGATTTTGGTGTATGTATCTGACTACAGTTAATAAATACTCATCGCTATCTACAGGTTCACTCTTAAACCTATCCTGAAACACATGTCCTACTCTTTCATATTTCCAATTGAAATAATAGGCATAGCTCCCTGCTATCTTCTTCATCATCAGCTCAAGCTTTCTGTCTACATCTTCAATCAGAAGATGTATATGATTACTCATTAAACAATAAGCGGCTATCTTGAATTTTAATTCTTCTTTATATTTCGCTAAAATCTGAAGAAATTTTTCCCTATCTTCATCATCTTCGAAAATGTTTTGTTGTCCTATACCTCTTAAAAGTATATGATAGTATCCGCTTTCGCTTTTTTCTCTCGCTTGCCTCGGCATATCCATCACCTCGACAACATTCTACCACCGGTTTAGTCGTGTGTCAAGAGAACCGTCCCCCTGACACATGCACTTGTGTTGCCTTGTGTTGGTCCCCTTGTGTTGTGTGTTCATTGTCTCCCTGTGTTATAATAATCTGTGCTTTTAAAACTAATTTCTAGTGGCTTTTTTTCTTTAGAACCTTTTTTTTCAATAACTGTATTTGGATAAATAACCTTACCTTTTTCCAATATAACGATTTCTCTACTATCACATTTAAATTCATTTACAAATAAGCCTTCGTCATCCACAAAAACGATTCTTTGAATATTTTCACTTGCACCAGGCCTTACTTGTTCAATAGAAATATCCAAGTTATATCTTTCGACAAAGCCTTCTCCAGAAATATAGCAATCTTCAAAAATATATGCCCGTTCAAATTCAAACAAAAAAACATCTCTAACGGTTATTTTATCTTTATCCTTTAAAGCCGAAACAAGTATATTACTGTAATAATCAACTTTGTTTTCTTGCAATATAGTACAAATTATGCCAAAAGATAATATAAGAACAACTATCACTAACACTATGCTTAAAGTCACTTTGCATTTTCGTCCCATATAATCACATATGCCTCCCCGTTATTAATAGCTTCTTGTATTTTTTCAGAAAACACATCGTATCCTTGCCCGGCATATTGCTGTGCGATTTTTCTTCCAAGAGCATTATTATGCAGATCCATCTTCATACTTTCAATAATATTATTAGGAATATTCTCATAAGTGTCAAGGGGACGGTTCTGTTGACACACCTTTGACACATATCTGAACACACCTAAATCGTAGCACAGGGGACGGTTCTCTGTGTTGATTAAAATTTTCTAACAACATTAAAACTCGCCCCTGTGTTCCCCTATGTTATTGATTTTGCTGTGTGCCAAGAGAACCGTCCCTCTGACACATGTTGATTTTGCTGTGTGCCAAGAGAACCGTCCCTCTGACACATGACACACATTGCTGTGTGCCAAGAGAACCGTCCCTCTGACACATTATCAAGGGTTCCCCTTGTTATGATATCCTTTAAAAATTAAAATCATAAATAAAACTATCGTTTCCGTCAGTCGCCTCAAAAATTGCACTATAATATTCCGAACTGAGATAAGGACTATCAAATAGTTTTTTATAAGGAAATAATTGTTCTTCTCCGTTCACATAACGTGTATTATAATCAACGCAAATATTGTTGAACTCTATTCGTATTTCCTCCGGATTGAACTCTATAGGCATAGATTTAACTTTAGAAATAAATTCTTCAAACGATGAATATTTTTCTTCTTTGTCAACATGACATATAAAAGCATTTTTTCGACCGTTGCTGATGATCTCGAATGTTTCAGTATTCAATACCCCTTCTGTAATAATTCGATAATCATTAGCAAACCAAACCATAATATAAAGGTTATCATATTTTAAAAATATATAGTTTTGTTCAAAAGATTTTTTATCAAAAAACTCAAAAGGAATATACGCATTGATATACGGAAGACTATTTTCTTTAACAATATTATACAAGCTAAAAGCTGTATCCTTGGTGCAAAAATGAGTTCCGCAATTGCAACGTATATCGCCGGTCCAACGATTATGCTCTTTACTATCACCGGGGTGATGAGAGAAAATCTTTTGTTTTCCGTTCCCTTTCAAAGTCAATTCCCACTCATGTTGTTCATGATGAGCATACCAAGCATTGTCTCCTACTGCATCCGGGTAACTATCCTGATGATTCACACTGCCTAAAATATAATCATCGCACACATATGTATATTTATCAATTGAGCAGTCCTTTACAGCCTCTAACATATTATACTTTATTTTTTGACCCCAGGCTATAGGTAAGTGCAAATGCTTTCTTTCCCTGTTTTCATAAGGGAATTTACGATTTTTAACTATTTTGCAAACAATATCTGACGGATAATAATCAGAAAACAAAACACTCGTCTTAAATAAACTTCTTTGCGGCAAATCTTCTTCTCTGCCGAAGTAATAACAATAAAATTGATACATTGAACTGTCGGTGGAGTCTAATGCTTGTGGCGGATAAATTCGACCGTGAGCACCACCATACAATCCATTTTTTGAATCCACAATCATATCTAACAAAATTATATCCATCATCATTGCGGCTTTCTTTTTCAAACGCTGATTTTGCGTATATGAATACAGTACATTAAGAACCATCATAATTTCGCCCGCATACATACTCGAATCGAATTCTCCCCATGAGGTTCTTGCTCGATACATAAGAAATTCATCAATGTATTTTGTATCTTCTTCTATAATTTCAGATGCAGAAAGTCCATACTGTTCAAAAAAGTTAGTATTATAAAATTCAGCTGCCAATAAACGCGAGACACGGAACAATAAATAATGATTTTCCGACGGATGCATAGATCTGAAGTCTTTTTTAAGAAAAAAATTATCAATAGCATCTCGACAATCCTGAGATATTATATTATAACAATGATGTAATGCTGAAATCAGTGATATTGATACGAAATCCGGTTCTCCTCGCGGATCACGACCCAGTGGGTGTTCATGCTCATACCATGTTGCAGTGAATAATATATTTTTTTCGGCTTCGTCAACATCAACACCATTTACGATCCTAAAAATAGCAATATTTGAATACAAATCATTTGTTAAATCAGCCTTCAAAAATTCCTCGCCTATTGCTTTTTTACGCATTAAAAATTGTTCTTTCATATTTATTCACGCCTTAAATACAATTTATATGTCAAGGGGACGGTTCTTTTGGCACGCCCCTTTCACAGAAGTTAATCTGGTGTTCTAACAATTAATCTGTTCACTTATTTAAAACATAATTTATAAATTCTTGTTTTAGTGGCATATTATATTTTTCAAAGTGGTATATATCTGTTTCATCCCAGTAATAAATACCATCATCATAACCATTATCGCATTTAGTTTCTATAACTACATTTTCAATATTATCTCTTACTCTTCCGGTAGTAGCAAATGTAGGTTTATTAAACGAGGTTAGATAACTTAAAACAATATCTTTTTCTTTTATTTTTTCCCCTTTAAAAACATCTTCGTTTTTTCTAATGTATTTATAATCATCATTTATTTTTAGGTTTAAATTTTTTGAAATCTGTTTCAAGAATTGACTCCTCCCTCCTCTAAACAATCGCCCAGTTGAATTAACATGCACTACAATATCTGGTGCTATTACTTCAACCTATAAAATATTTGCTACAATGTGCCAAAGAGACGGTTCTGTTGAGACGCTCTCTAAAACACATTTCGTATATATCCATATTATCACAACAGTAAAACAATTTCAATCGTTTTATATGTATGTTTCAAAAGAACCGTCCTTTTAACACACCTTTAACATATATTTTCTCTTAACGAAAAAAGAGTTGCAAAAATCAGACGGTATGTTATAATGAAGTTACAATATAATAAGGAGGATCAATCAAATGAAAAAGTATTTGAAAAAAGCATTATCGGTTATTCTCGCAACGGTTATGGTATTCTCGTTAGCGGTGCCGTCATTTGCCGCAAACAAAAATGATGTCAAGCAGTACAACAGATTCACTATGATTGGTGACAGTATTGCAAGCGGATTCGGTCTCCAGCATGTAGTTGAAAACGGTACTTACAATCACTTTTATCGCAATGATCAATCTTTCCCCGATCAAGTGGCAACAGCAGTAGGCATTGAACGCTCAAGTGCAAATTATCATCCTCTTACCTGTGCATCGGTACGCGTTATTGATTTTTTATACATGATGGGTAAAGCACCCGAAGATTACGACTTTGATGTCGCGTCAGAATTCTTAGGCAGTTCAATCCAAAGAAAAATATCAGCCGTAATGACAAAGGAAGATCCCACCGGTGCTATTGATTACGGTGATATAGACAACACAATGAGAGCAGATGTTATGGAATCGATTACTAATTCTGATTTAATTGGTATTGAGTTAGGTTTTAATGATGTTTTTTGGTATCCTGCATCAGTTGCACTCGAATACGCAAATGAGGTAGATGGCGACATAGTCAAAGTTCTTGTTAAATTCTTAAGTCTTATCTTTGAAGGTTATGTTCAGTTTGTAAAGTATTATCCCGTTATGCTTGAGGAAATACGCAAAGTCAATCCCGACGCTGATATTTTCCTGGTAGGTATGTATAACCCGGCTACCAACATCACTATTAACGATGGTGATAAGTTTGCTGTCGGTAAGCTCTTTAATATCGTGACAGGTACTTTGAATTTGCTTACAAGATTCTGGGCAACGAAGTATGATTGTACTTATATTGATGTAACGGAGCTTGAACCTGATATCGCAGGACTCAATCTTATGGAAGCGCTTAACGGCGGACTTGATTTCAGAGACGGTGGTTGGGATGCCCACCCGTCACTTGAGGGCCATAATTTGATAACCAAAAAGATTTTAGCAAAACTTCCTGAAAGATAATAAACATAACGACAGCCGCAAGCAACCAAAGCTTGCGGCTGTTGATATAATTAAATTATTCCCACTCTGCCAACGAACTAAACAATTCTGTATCAGGAGACCTTTCGCCTCTCATCCGTTCCGTTATACTGCTATCAGTCTTTTTTCTTACTGTGCATAAGAAGCTTGTCAACAGGGAAGTAAAGGAAGAACTGAAGTGCCGAACAAATCATTGTTGCAATATTTTTGGCCAAAGCTTCATTCAAATTCATTCCTACAAAAACATCCTTGAGTGTGGGATTAAGCCACGCAGAGAAAATGATAAGACCTATCGTAAATACTATGTAAATCGGCAAGGTAACCGCAACATTTGCATCAGAATTAAAAGTCTTTTCTTTGTTGACAAAGAAGGCAACAATCTGAGCAATAATATTTGCAGTATTGCTTACTATAAAATATCCGAGACCGCCGACTGCAACCGGATATGCGAAGAAAAGCCAATTAAATTCCTGCGTATATAATTCTTTAATTGCAGGGATAAGCTGAAGCGTGTTAAGCAATACAAACTGAACAATCATAGCAAGAAGACTTACGACAATAAACTTTATAAATTGCCACAAAGTAACAAGCGCGCTACCTTTTTCTTCCGCTTTTCTGTCAATTTCTCTTAATTTACTCATAATCTCATCTCCAAATTCATTTTTATAAATATAACACAAAAAAAGATAAAAATCAACACAAATAATTATTTCGTTAAAGTTGACATAAATACTGATTGTTGGTATAATTTCCTCGAGGTGAAGGAAATGAGAAATCTACAAATTTTATTTATAAATAATGTTCCTTGGGTAGGAGGAAAAAGCGGTTCTGAAAATTATCACGGTGATGCAACATACATTGCTTTGCCTGACGGAACTGACATTTTACTTGATGCAGCAACCGAGGTTTCCGGTCCGCATATTGCAAAAAAGCTCATTGATATGGGTGTAAAAAAGATTGATTATTTTATAGCATCTCATTTACATTCAGACCATGTAAATGGGTTTGAAGCTGTTGCCGAAGCAATTCCGGTATCAAACATTATATTCTCAGGATATGGAAAAGAAAGTATTTCTGCTTCTCCTGTTTTACTTGATACGGCAGAAAAGCTTAACATACCTATACAAGAATTGAGGCAGGGCGCGTCAATAAGCTTTGACGATGTTAAGCTTGATGTATTTTCCCCTGCAAAAAATGCACCTGAGGCAAAACCGGAGGTTGATAAGAGCAGACAAGGTGAACTTATGAACAATCACTCACTTGTATTCCGTCTGTCCTATGGCAAGTTTTCAGCTTTATTCCCGGGCGATATTCATCTTAATATGGAAGAAACACTTGTTGAACAGAATGGAGATGCACTTAAAAGCACGATACTCAAGGTACCGCATCACGGTAATGATACCTCAATGGGCAAAACCTTGCTTGATTGCGTAAGTCCGAAGCTCGGCGTATCATTAGGCAGAGCTTGTAACGGAATTATCTGGAGAAAATATTGTGCAGCAGACATTCCGCTTTATGCTACATACACAGACGGCGATATCACTGCAGAAACAGATGGTACAACTCTCACCGTTTCCTGCAAAAAAGGAACCAAAGAATACATATTATAAGAAAACAAAATCATCAAATCAGAAGCCATAAACTCCGCATCAATTTGCGGAGTTTTTTGCAATTATAGTTCGACTGAATAAATCAGTTTTTTCTTTAAATTTAGTATTGACTTTTTAAAAATGCGATGATATAATTACATGATGTTGTATGTAATGCAACAATCCTTGCCTCTGAAATCAGAGGCCAAAGTCCAGAAGGAGGTGCAAGATATGTCAAACTATGAAACCATGATGGTATTCTCACTCAAGAACGGTGAGGAAGCTGCTAAGGAAATGGTAGAAAAATTCAAAGCTATGATTTCCGAAAACGGTACAGTAGAAAGCGTTGACGAATGGGGCACTCGTAAGCTCGCTTATCTTATCGATGACGAAGCTGAAGGCTATTATGCTCTTTACAACTATAGCTGTGAACCCTCATTCCCTGCAGAGCTTGACCGTATTGTAAAGATTACAGACGGCGTTTTGCGTTCACTTATCATCGCAAAAAAAGCATAAGAAGGAGGATTCATTATGCTTAACAATGTTGTTTTGATGGGCAGACTCGTTGCTGACCCCGAACTTCGTACAACGGCTACAAATGTTTCCGTCACATCTTTTGCTATTGCAGTTGACCGTGCATTTGTCCGTGCAGGTGAAGAGCGTCAGGCTGATTTTATTGACATCGTTGCGTGGCGTCAGACAGCTGAATTTATTACCCGTTATTTCCGTAAAGGTTCTATGATTGCCATTCAGGGCTCAATCCAGACCAGAATGTACGAAGATAAAAACGGTAATAAGAGAAAGGCTGTTGAGGTTGTCGCTTCAAATGTAAGCTTCTGCGGTTCTAAGAGTGAAACAGGCACTGCATCAGCTCCCAGAGTTGAATCTGCTGCTCCTGCTCCCTCTTATTCAACAAGCGAAGCTAACGATTTTGTTGAAATCCAACCCGACGACGATTTACCGTTCTGATTTTTTGAAAGGAGAATTTTAAATCATGGCTTACGAAAAGAATGATAAGTTCAACAAGAAGGGCCGCAAAAAGGTTTGTGCTTTCTGTGTTGACAAAGTAGAAGAAATTGACTACAAAGATGTAGCAAAGCTTCACAGATATATTTCAGATCGTTCAAAGATCTTACCCCGCAGAGTAACAGGTACTTGTGCAGCTCATCAGCGTGAGTTGACAACAGCAATCAAGCGTGCTCGTCACATCGCATTGCTTCCTTTCTCAAGCGACTGATTTTAATATCTACATTCATCAAGGAGTTAATCGATCGATTAACTCCTTTTTATTATTGAAAAAATTGAACAAACATGGTATTATAAAAATGTTCTTAAAAATTTTTTTCGGAGGCAGTTATGTTAAAAAGAATTATTTCATTGATTACAAGCATCGTCCTTATTGTGACAAGTATTGTTTTCCTGGTTATGCCAAAGTCTTATGAATACAGAAATTTATCTTACGGCACACACGAAAGAAATGCCCTTGACCTTAATATCCCAAAAAAGAATGACGGGGAAATCGGACTTATCCTTTACATACATGGCGGAGGTTGGTTTACGGGCGACAAGAAACAATACCTCGATGAGGTTGAGTTTTTATCCGATTATTACGGCTACGCGGCAGCGACCATGAATTATCGCTATGTTTCAACAACCTCTACAATGAACGACATTTTAGATGATATTGATGCGGCTTTAGCTTGCATAAAACAAAAGGGTGAAGAACACGGTGTTAAAATCAATAAAGTTCTTCTTACAGGACATTCCGCCGGCGGTCATTTATCATTGCTCTATGGTTATTCCAAGGCTGATACAGCACCAATAAAGCCTGCGGCGATTATATCAAACTGCGGCGGTCCTGTTGATTTCACTATCAAGACTTTCTACGAGGAATGTGAAATGTTCAGCGAAGCAGAGCTTAACTTCCTGATTTCAAATGCTTGCGGTAAATCATTTACAACAGATACAATTGATGCTGTACGAGAAGAATTGTTGGTGATTTCCCCCATTACTTATGTAAATGAAAATTCAGTTCCCACGATCATCAATCACGGCGTTAACGACAAGGTTGTTCCGTATCACAACGCCGAAATTCTTGACAAAAAGCTTACGGAATACGGTGTGCCGCATGTTCTTAACCCATACCCGACATCAGGACACAACCTCGACAGCGACTTTTCAAGCGATGTTAAAGCAGACAAGCTCTTTGTTGAGTACTGCGAAACTTATCTTAAGTAAAAATATAAGTTAAATTTCAAGCTTGATAATGCAAGAATCAAGAACTATACCAAAGGAGAAAAAACGATGGACGAAAGAAGCTCTCTCAACGGTAATGATACTTCCTTTTACAAACCTTATATGGTGAACGATGAATATATACTGTGGACCGGAAAACCTGGAAAGAAACATTTGCTTACCGGTTCAGATCTATTTATAATTCCGTTCAGTATTTTTTGGTGTGGGTTTGCTATTTCCTGGGAAGCAACCGCAGTAACAACAGGTGCACCTCTTCCATTGATGCTTTTCGGACTACCCTTTGTCTTGGTAGGACTTTATCTTGTTTTCGGAAGATTTATACATGCTTCTTTATTAAGAAAAAACACCGAATACGCGATAACAAACAAGAAAATTATACGAAAGCGTTTCAAAAAAACAGATATGCTTCATATCAAAAATATGTTGCCTATGTTTGTGAACATTCATAAAGACGGTTACGGCACTATCATATTTGGTCAAGACAGCTATTACAACAGGGGGTTGAGTATAAACACAATAAATTCAGGTGGCAGCTACAACGCTTTCTGTTTGGAAAACATTCCTGATGTGGCTAAGGTTCAGCAAATTATAACTGATTTGTCAGAAGGATATATCACTTAACTTATTTTCTCGAATCAAACATTAAAACACGGAGGCAGGCACTTATGTGCTCGCTCCCGTGTTTTTTGTCATTGTCCAGATTTTTTCAAATCAAGCATGATTGTGACAGTAAACATATTCTGATTTTTATTATAATCGATACTTAGGTCACCTTCATATTTTTTAATAGTCCTCTTGACACTTCTTAATCCTATGCCATGCAACAGTTTATTCCTTTTGGTAGTTATTGGAGTTTTATTGTTATCAAATTGGGGTTGTATATCACAACTATTTGAAATTATGATAATAGAGTAGTTATTACGAAAGTCAGTTTCAAAACTAATATATCGTTCTTTTGATTTTATACTCGCCTCGATCGCATTGTCTAAAAGATTTCCGAGGATACTTACAGTATCGTGATATTCTAATCCAATCAAATTATTATTTTTAATATCAAAATTGAAATTTATATTATTTATGCTACATTCTGTGACATATTTGTCAAGAATAACATCGAGAATTTTATTGCCACTATGGCAAACATTACTATATTCGTTCAAATTATCTATCATTTCAGAGACATAATGTTCTATCTCGGGATTATTGTTAAGATTTCTTATTGCGGTTAAATGATTTTTTGCATCATGTGCATAAATTCTAAGGTCAGCGTTTTGTTTTTCTAAAATTTC
>JAZQHB010000099.1:0-24603 GCA_045540355.1 Acutalibacteraceae bacterium
ATATAATATTTTGTGATATTATATATTAAATATGGACGACAAAAATCGAGGTAAATGTCTGTTAAAGAACATTTTTCGATGTTGAAAAAATCGGAGGTATATATTTTGAAAAAGATTTCTTTGAAGGTTTTATCATTGATATTATCATTGGCAATGGTTTTATCAATGTCAGGTATCGCTGCATCTGCATTGGTATCAGGTAATTACACATATACACTTTCAGGCGGCAAGGCGAAAATTACAGCCGTAAAATCATCAGTTTCGGGCACACTTACATTCCCTGAAAAATTAAACGGTTATACAGTTACTTCAATCGGTACTAATGCGGTGGCAAAATGTGATTCCGTTACAAAAATTGTTATTCCCGCAAGCGTTACAACTCTTGATGCAAACGCGTTTTCCGGTTGCGAAAACCTCAAGACAGTTTCAATTTCAAAAGGTGTTAAGTCAATCGGCAGAGCAGCTTTTTACAACTGTGAGAATTTAACTGAAATAACCGTTGATTCAGCAAATGCAAGCTTTACAGCTTCAAGCGGTGTACTTTTCAATAAAAATAAGACCACCGTGTATTGTTTCCCTGCAAATAAAAATGTAACAACATATACAGTTCCCTCAACAGTAAAAACTCTCGGTGCTTATGCTTTTGCGGACAGTAATCTTAAAAAAATTACTCTTCCGTCGTCAGTAACCGTATTGGGAACAGGTGTTTTTGCAGATTCTGAAATTGAAAGCATCACACTGTCTTCCAAAATAGCAACGATTTCCGAAAGAGCTTTTTATGATTGCTCGGAGCTTAAATCAATCACATTTCCGACATCTGTAAAAACAATCAATGCTTATGCATTTTACGGTTGTGACAAATTAACATCTGTAACACTTCCGTCAGCACTTACAACCCTGAGAGCCTCCGCTTTCAACAACTGCGAAAATCTTAAAACTGCAACAATCAGTGCGTCAAACTCTGCGTATTGTTCAAAAGACGGAATTATTTTCAGCAAGGCAACAACTTCTCTTATGCTGTATCCTAACGGCAGAACGGATAAATCCTACACGGTTCCGTCAAATGTTATTGCAATTGCACAGAACGCATTCGGATATTCAGAAAATCTCGAAAAGGTTTATATCCCTGCATCCGTTACAAGTATAGGCAACTATGCATTTACAGGTTGCGAAAATCTTGAATATGCAAAAATTTCAAATAAGAGTGCGAAAATCGGTACAGGTGCATTCAGTAATTGCGACGACCTGACAATTGATTGTATAAAAGATTCAACCGCACAGACCTATGCAAAAGCTAACTCAATTGATTATAAAAATTTTGCATATAAAGCGGTAACAGGTCTTACTCTGAACACATCTGTGCTCAAGTGGGCATCAGGCAGAAGCGGCTCTTTCACTGCAACGGTTTCTCCGTCAGATGCTACAAATACTGCATTGACATGGACTTCGTCAAATCCTTCTGTTGCAAGTATTTCATCTGCAGGCGTAATTAAAACACTTAAACCCGGCACAACAACAATAACGGTAACATCAAAGGATAATGCAAGCAAAAAAGCAACTTGTTCAGTAATCGTTGTTCAGGGTGTTACATCTGTTAAATTGAATGCTGCAGCAATAAAGTGGGAAACAGGTAAGTCAGGAAGCTTCAAGGCAACGGTGTCTCCTTCAAATGCGGCAAACAAGACTTTGAAGTGGACTTCATCGAATCCCGATGTTGCAACTGTTTCTTCAGCAGGTAAATTAACCGCAGTATCAGCGGGTACAACAATAATCACTTGCTCGTCAACAGACGGAACAAACAAAACTGCAAAATGTACTGTAACGGTTACCGAAAAAATGGTGACTTCGGTTAAACTCAATGCGGCAACAATAAACTGGCCCGTCGGAAAATCGGCAAGCTTCAAAGCTACTGTAACTCCGACAGACGCATACAACACAACACTTTTGTGGACTTCATCGAATCCCGATGTTGCGACAATTACACAGACAGGTAAGCTTACCGCAGTATCAAAGGGTACTGCAACAATCACCTGCAAGGCAACGGACGGCTCGGGTAAATATGCAACCTGTAAGGTAACAGTAAAATAATCAGCGGCATACACTTAAATTAGGGGGAAATCTTTTGGTTTACAATACTATTCTTGATGCAATAGGACATACGCCGATAATCCGTCTGAACAAACTGACGGATGAAAATTCGGCAGAAATCCTTGTGAAATATGAGGGTGTGAATATTGGTGGTTCCGTAAAGACAAGAACTGCATATAATATGCTCAATGAAGCGGAAAAATCAGGTCTTATAAATAAAGACACAATCATCGTCGAGCCTACAAGCGGAAATCAGGGCATAGGACTTGCCTTGGTCGGTGCGGTCAAAGGTTATAAGGTTAAAATTATTATGCCTGACTCGGTAAGTGAAGAGAGAAGAAAGCTTGTCAAGCACTACGGTGCAGAGGTTATTCTTATTCACGATGACGGTGATATCGGTAAATGTATAGAAGAATGTCTTAACACCGCGTTGAGAATGCAAGATGAGGATAAGAATGTCTATGTTCCTCAGCAGTTTACAAATAAAAACAATCCTTTGGTGCATAAATATCATACTGCATTGGAAATACTTGAACAGGTAGGAGGTCCCATACACGGATTCTGCTCAGGTGTTGGTACGGGCGGTACTTTGTCAGGTATCGGTGAGGTTTTGAAAAGCCAGCATCCCGATATAAAAATCTGGGCGGTAGAACCTGAAAATGCGGCAATTCTTTCAGGCGGCAGTATAGGTACACATCTTCAGATGGGTATCGGTGACGGACTTATCCCCGATAATCTCAATACCGAAATCTACGACAAAATCTGTATAGTGAGCGACGAAGAAGCTTTGCTGACTGCAAAACGACTTGCTCGAGAAGAAGGCATTATGTGCGGTATTTCAAGCGGCTCAAATGTTGCTGCCGCAATCCAGATGGCAAAGGAGCTCGGTAAGGGTCACAGAATCGTTACAATTCTTCCTGATACGGGTGAAAGATATTTCAGCACGGAATTATTTGAATAATGTGAGGTAGTAAAAATGATTAAGCATATAGTAGCTTGGAAATTCAAAGATGAGGCAGAGGGTCATACAAAAGAAGAAAATATGGCAATCGTAAAAGAACGCCTTGAAAATCTTGTTGGTGTGGTACCCGAAATTATATCACTTGAAATCGGTAAAGATATTCTTCATTCGGAAATGTCATTCGATATGGCTTTGATCGGCGTTTATGAAGACATGGAAGCTTTGGAAAGATATAAAAATCATCCTGAGCATAAAAAAATCTCCGCCTTTGTCAAATCGGTAAGACTTGACAGAGTGGCGGTAGACTTTGAGTTTTAAGCAACGATTTTCTGACTTGTCGGCTGTGTGTTCGGGTAGTCAAATCCCTGTTGAAAACCATTCGGTTCAAGTGATGAAACATCGCCGCCGATTACAAGTCCGTTAAAAACTAATATGTTCGCCCTGATAAAACCGCTGTCAGCGGGATAGTCAGGGTGATTTTTTATTTCATAAGTATAGCGTTTTACTCGTTCACCCTTATATTTTTCAAGGTCAAAATTCTGAGTTTTCTGTATTGCGTTGTACTCCTCGTAAGTTTTATCAAATTCCGTCGGAATAATGACCTCACATATCTCAACGGGGTCTTCGTCAAACTTCCAACCGAATTGCGATAAAAAACTGACTCTCTCGGCTGCATCCGACGCACGCAGGCTGATGTCACCGTCGTTTGTTGCAGGCTTTGTTCTGCCTGACGCAAAATAGAAAATCACAACGAGAGCAATCAGAATTGTTACCCCGATACCGATAAGCTTTGCTTTCGATGACTTGAATGAAAATACAAACATTAGTTTTCAGACCTTTCCGTTATATCTTAATCAATATATATGCAATACGGAAATGATTTATTATTTTTCAAACTAATAATTTGGTAGTGGACATTTAATGAAAACACAAAGTTATTGACAATATCTTCAAGCAGTGATAAAATATGATTGTCACACAAATTACATATAGTAGTCTACCTATGGGGAAAATACTTTGGTAAAAAGTACTTTCTCTCTCTTTGCATATACCATAGGTAGAGTGTAATTGTGTGACAACAACGAGAGATAATGCTTTTTCAGTGTGTCTCTTGTTGGGACACACTTTTTTATTTTATGGAGGAAAAGAAAATGAAAAGATTTATTACAACGGCATTGATAGGAACAATTGTTGCTATAATCGGAGTTACAATGTTTACCGGCTGTGACGATCCGACGGAAACAAATGGTATTTTAATTATGGACAACAAAAACTCAATGTCATCGACGGAACCTAACTTCAATCTTGAAAGTGAAAAAAAGGAAGAAGACTTAGAGTTAAAAACAGAAAAGGCGAATCTTGAACAAGCTGAAAATACTGCTACAAGATTTGTAACAGAAAAAGAAAATAATGCGTTAACAACAAAGGACAAAGAAACGACAAAGAAAGAGAATTACAAAACAACAAAAAAAGAAGAAAAGAAAACTACTAAAAAAATAGAAACAACTACCCGCCAAAACAACAGAACCACAACTTCAAATGTTCAGTTAACACAGACAACAAAAACAACTACAAGTAGTTGGGAAGCAAAAATGCGAGAACTTGACCTTGAAAATACAAGACATCAAAATGCTATAAAAGATATTGAGTCTTTGTATTCCAAGATAATTAACCGGTTAAGACAAAATATTGAAAGCTTGAAATCAGCATATAATATATCTTCTGTTTATAGTGTGTCATACTGTTACTCTCAGATAAATACATTAAATAACGAAATAGCCAACTTAGATAGAAGGATAGCCTCTTTGCACAGCAGTTCAGATGCCGCAGAACGAGCAAGATGTATGGCTCAATTACAACAAAAAGAGAGAGAACGGGAAGTGTATTATAAGCATATATCAATAAATGATTATATGACTGAACTTCAGATAAATGAATCAGAATACAATAGTCGCATAAACAAAGAAAATAAATTGCATGCAGAAAATATAGCTGCTATTGAAGCAAGATATTCGAGATGATGAGAGAGGCATAACTACTCCGAGTACGCCTTGTTATAATCTTGCTTTAATTAACAAGGCTATCGAATAATATTTGAATAAAAACTGATATTTATATTTTGTAGTATATTTTGTTTTAGACCATCTCGTTAGAGGTGGTCTATGTTTTACAAACAGTTAAATAAGTACTAACAAAAAGAAGTTTGTTTTCTATAGACCTTCGGCTAATTTAACATTTGATATAAGATAAGCCGATAATCTGAATTGTTTTTGAACAGTTATACAAGATTACTGTTGAAAAGCGAAAGGTTTTGTGTTATACTGTATATGGAAAAAATTTGTCTGTAAGGAGGTAAAATCTATGGACATTATGGATATAGTAGCAAAAGGACTTTTTAAAATTACAAAGAATTACGGCAAGAAAATTGCCAAGAAAAAAACTGCACCTGAAATCAAGGATGTAAAACCGACAGTTATTTCGGGCAGTACATATCGTGCAGGTTATGCAAAGGCTGAAATCATGCCCGATTTAAACTCAGGCAAAACATACTACATCGCAGGTCACGGCTCAGGTCACATTATGGACGGAGTAATTTCACCCGTTTATACGAGTGCGGTCTGGCTTGATTGCGGTGATGATAAAGGTATTATCTGGATAAGTGCGGATATTATCGGTCTTACTCATATTGAGGGTGATATTGTCCGTGAAAAGATTAAGGCATCGGGTATTGTTCCCGAAGATACACTTGTTAACATCAGCTGCACACACTCACATTCAGGTGTTGATACAATTGGTTATTGGGGCAAACCCACACTTTCAATTCCTTCAAACGGCAAGGATGCAGAGTATATGAATATGCTCCTTAACACCATGGCTGATGTTGCTGTTAAGGCATATCAGAACCGCAAGGAGGGCAAACTTTATTCGGGTTCGGTTAAGGTCGAAAACGGACTTCATCCCAAGCGTCCCTTTGTTGACAGACATGAGGTTTTGTCGAGAATCCGCTTTGCTCCTGCTGACGGCAGCAAGGAAATCTGGCTGATGAACTTCGGCGGACATCCCAATACGCTCGGAGGAAAGAACAGAAAACTCAGCGGTGAATATCCCTACTTTATGCGTGAGAAAATAGCAGAAACTTCAAATGCGGATGTTCATTACGGTATAGGTCCCATAGGCGGTATGGATGCGGCTCAGCTTGATCAGGCAGATAAGCTTCATTGCGTACAGCTTCAGGGTGAAATGCTTGCAGATGCTGCATTGAAGATTGAAAATGAAAAAGAACTCAAGCCGCAGATTAAATATATCCGTCAGCCGTTCTACCTTCCCGTAAGCAATTATGTTCTCGTATTCCTTGCAATGCGTAAGGTAATGAGCTGCAATCCGTATCCGAACCCTGACAGCACAATAGGATTGGCACTTCTTACCGATATTACATATATGACTTTCGGGGATCAGAAGATATTGCTTCTTCCCGGAGAAAACTTTGTATCAACCGTATTCGGCGGATACAATACGGCGGAAACATCTGCAACAGGCAAGGGAGGAGAGGTCAATCCGCCTCCGCTGGCAGAAATTGCGGGCGACGAAAATATGATAGTCTACGGTGTATCAAACGATATGACAGGCTATGTAGTACCTGAAAATGATTTTATTCTCAATAAAACTCAGGCATATCTCAATGTTGCGAAGAACCGCTTCGGTCAGAAGCATTACCATGAAACAAACTCAATGGGTCCGAATGCACAGAGAACAATTGCAGATACATTTGCAAAGGTAATTAAGAATTTTGAATAAAAACATTTTGAGGCACGCTCTTCAGAGAGCGTGCCTTGTTTACTACCGTGTAATTCCATTTAGTCTTACAAATACTTTTTCGTCGCGGATAAGTGCGATTCCGTCTTCATCCTTTTGCAGAATTATTGTGGGGACGCTTATCCCTTGGCTCATGTAATCGGAGTTATTTCTTGCCGTCAATATGCCGATTGTTGCAAGTGCAATCAGCAGAATAAATATCAATGTGAGCGTGTAAGCTCTAAAGATTTTTGCAGTCGATACCTTCATTTTAATCACCGTTTATTGTATATTTTTCAAGCAAATCGCACAATGATAAGCCGAAAAGCTTACCTGAGTAAACTGCCTCGTCAAGTGTATTTGCATCACTTCCGACCTCGACTAAAATTGAGCAGGGAGTGAGATTCATATTATATTTTCTTGCAGAAAACAATACAGGTCGCATAAGTCCCTGAAATCTGCTCTCACAGGCGTTCTGGAGCTTTAAAGTAAACTTGAGGTTTTCGTACCAATCCGGATAGTTTTCGATTCCTTGCTCCTGACAGCCGGTTATAATCATAATCTGAGCTGCTTTCTTTCCGTTAATTTTATTAACGGGTTTTATTTTTGTTCCGTCGTCCGTTTGTATTGCATCTCTGTGGACATCAAGAACAACTTGAATTTCGGGATATTTTTCAAGATATTTTTTTATCGTTTTTTCCGAACGGTCATAAGAGCCGTTATATGATGTGTCATGCTCAGTCGTGTCGTGAATGACCTTATATCCTTGTGATTCAAGTGCTTCTTTAATCGAAAGACCTACTCGTGCGACATTTTTTGTCGTATCGGAAGTACGGCTCGTGTAGTTTTGTGCATAAAAATTGCGGTCGAGGATTTCATACCCCTCGGTGGTATGAGTGTGGACAATCAGTACGGCGGGTTTTGCTTTATCAATTTTTAGTCCGATTTCCTCATTGAGTGTTTTCTGAATGTTGAGCTTGGCGGTTTTTGTTGTGTTTTTTACCCCGATTTTGCCTAAAGTGTGGGTAGCGGTGTCGTTTGTGTAGGTGCTTTCAACTATTGTACCGTCCTTTTGCTGAGTTGCAAAATCAATCTTCGCCTTGTCAATCAAAGCCTGTATGTCCTCGGGTACTGAAGTAAGGTTTTCGGTTTTTGATGTGTTTATTGAATTCGTTTCTGCAACTTCAATTACGGTCTCTGCGATGTTTTCGGTTTTATTTTCAAGTGTTTTACGGATGAGCTCTGAGCTGCCCTCGGGCATAGCCAATCCCGCACAAAGGAGTGCAACAGTATCGCTGCCGCTCTGATTTGCAAAAAATACAGATGAAGCGACAATGCAGACGGACAGAATGAGTGTCAAAAGTAATTTGAATTTCATAAAACACCTCCGCAAGTTATCAATTATATATATGCAGAGTTTTTCTTTTTTAGGTCACCAAAGTTAAAATATCTTCAGCATCCAGGCTCGGTTGCAACGCACAGTTTATAGCCATCGCAATCAGCTTTGCTGCTCTTTCTACGAGAAGGTCAATTTCTCTCGGAGTAATCATCATCTGATTAACTTCAGAGCCCAAGGCTTTCCTCATGTCGGCTTCACTGATTTCATTTTTTTCACCTTGCAAAATGTCATAAGCAAGCGTGGCTGCATCGACAACCGTCGGCACACCCATGGCAATTACAGGCACTCCGATGGTATCGTGGCTTATTTTTGCTCTCGCGTTTCCTACACCTGACCCGGGAGTAACACCTGTATCCGATAACTGTACCGTACAACCCAATCGCTTGAGTCGTCTTGATGCCAAAGCATCGACGGTAATCACCGCTGAGGGTTTTATTTTTTTGACAATACCCGCAATTATTTCACCTGTTTCAATCCCTGTTTGACCGAGCACTCCGGGGCTGACCGCGGCAACAGATCGAAGTCGGCTCATACCGATTGCTTCTGCAAGCTCGCCTGAAATATGCCGTGTTGCAAGAATCATTTGTGCACAACGGGGTCCTAAAGCATCGGGCGTGATATTTTCATTACCCAGACCTGCGACGAGTATCGTTCCGCTTTCGGGTAAAAGATTTTGCAATTCTTGTGAGAGTGCATCAAGTCTGCCGTCAAGGACCTCGGCATCCTTTGAAAATGGCGGAACTTCCACGGTAATGTATTTACCGACAGGCTTCCCGATTTTCTTCGCACCGGTTTCGTTGTCAACGCTTATACGGCTTATGCGTGCATTGTTTTTATTTTCGATACTGCTTGTGATTCCGTCAAGCTTTGTGTCACCAAGGATTTCTTGTCGCTCTAACGCGAGGTCAGTTCTGAAGTTCATTTAGTGCAATGAGACAGGATTTATACCTCTAAATCGAATTACAAATCCAAATCTTATCCTTTCATCAAATTATTAGCTATAGTATTCCCGATTTTTTTATAAAAAGACTTGCTTTTTTTTGAAAATGATGATATGATATTGAGGTTATAGGACGAAAAGGAGGTGTAACGGTGCCTAATATTAAATCAGCTAAAAAGCGTGTTAAGACAACTGCTGTTAGAACAGCTCGTAACAAGGCAAATAATTCAGCTCTCAAGACAGCTATCAAAAAGGCTAATATCGCAGTTGAAAATTCTGCTGACAATAAGGATGAGCTTATCAAGGTTGCTATCAAGAAGGTTGACCAGGCTGCAGCTAAAGGTCTTCTTCATAAGAACAACGCAGCTCATAAGAAATCAGCTCTTGCTAAGAAGCTTGGCTAATTGCTAATATCTTAGCTCAGATTTGTTGCAACAAAAAATAACCCCTCTGAGGAAACTCGGAGGGGTTATTTTTACTCTTGACAGAAGTTGGTGAGTTAATGTATAATTTAACTGTCTAAAGTTAAAATACTTCAGGAGGTATTATTATGGACGGATTAAAGCTTACATTAAGAATCATAGGTGTTCTTCTTGCGATTGTCGGTGCAATTGCAGCAGTTTATTACGCAGCAACAAAGCTTATAGGTACTCGTTATTTCAGCGATGACGATGCTGATGTTATTGAGTGCGATTGCTGTGAATGTGAAATCGAAGAAGAAAACGCAGAAGAAGCAGCAGAATAATTTTTAAAAATCAGGCAGTTGCGAAAGCGACTGCCTTTTTGCTTGAGGTACAGAATGAGAAAATTTATTATTGATACCGATATCGGAAGTGATGATGCAGCGGCGCTTATTATGGCGATGAAAGCAGATGTTGAAATTCTCGGAATTACAACAATCGGTGGCAATATACCGCTTGAAAATACAACTAAAAATGCCTTGCAGGTGACAGAGCTTTGTAACAAAAACATATCGGTTTATCCCGGTGCTGATAAACCTCTTGTGAGAAATCTTGTAACCGCAGGTAATGTCCACGGCAATGACGGAATGGGGGATAAGGGACTTGTTCACCCAACGAAAAAACCTGAAAATAAGCACGCGGTTGATTTTATTCTCGAAACAGTAAATGCCAATCCCGACGAGGTTGAAATCATAACACTCGGACCTGTTACGAATATTGCTCTTGCGATTATCAAGGACAAAGAAACAATGCAAAAAGTAAAGCATATTTGGTCAATGGGCACGGCAGGCTTCGGCAAAGGTAATATGTCACCCGTTGCCGAATTTAATGTGTTTGTCGATGCTGAAAGCTATGATATTATGCTTAACAGTCAGATTCCGATAACGATTGCAGGCTTTGACCTCTGCCTCGGAGATGCAACATTTACAACTGATGAATTAAACGAGCTTTCAAGAACACCGCTTGGTAAATTTATCACGGATTGCAACTCAACAAGACTGGCTTTTAACGAAAAGCTTACAGGCACACCCTATGTGGACCTGCCCGATGCGGTTGCGATGGCGTCGGCACTTTATGATGATGTCATAACTGAAAAAGTAAACGCTTATTGCTACTGTTGCACAAGAGAAGAAGCAACCTACGGTCAGGTAATTATCTACGATATATCCAAACCCTACACCCCAAACTACAATATCCCCCAAACCAATACGACAGTCATAAAATCAATTGACATTGAGAGGTTTAAGGGGTATGTGAAGAATTCTTTAAAATAAAACTTATTAAAATACTCTTTTCATAAAAATGAAGAGAGTATTTTTTATGCCTCGCGAAAATTACAAGCTCTTTTTCGGACAGATATACATTGTCCGGAAAGGAGTGCTTTTTATGAAAAGCAAGATTGTCAGAGATTTGAGTGACAAACATAATGACAATGTCATTTGTTATGTCGGGAGCGAGGTGGTATTATGTCGATAAAAGAAGATTTACTGAAACTTCAGGAGGCGAATCTTTTGCAGAATGACATTGTCGGCTTGAACGAAGTGTATCGTGATATAGCAGATGAAATCGGAATTGAAAACACCTTGGTGATATACAAATTATTCCGAGGGACACAGATTTCATTCCCTAACAGGCTATTCTCGAAAGAATACACCCACAAGGCTATCATCAACGAATATGACGGCAACAATGTACCACAATTGGCTCAAAAATACAACTACTCCGAACGGAGTATCTGGCGTATTTTGAAATCTAATAAATAAATTTTAGGAGGATTCATTATGAAATGTAATCAATGTTCAGCAGAATTTGAGGGTGCTTTTTGCTCAAAATGCGGAGCAAAAGCAGAGGTGGAAATCCAGACAACACCTGTTCAAGAACAAAAACCGACAGAAAACAATAAACCTGAAAAGAAGAAAAAACCGTTTTTTCTTAAATGGTGGTTTATTCTGATTGTAGCTATCACTGTCGGATTGCTTGTTCTTGTTCTTATGCCCGAGGGCGAAAAAATTGTGTGGGAAGATATGGTCTTGAGTGAAGCACTTCCTGAACCGCCTGCAAACAGAGGTAAGATTTATGAAAATTCAACAGAGCAATTATGGGTGGTTATAAATGATATTTCAGATAAAGAATATGCAGTATATATGGAATCTTGCAAAGAAAATGGCTTTAATATAGATGTGGAGTCAAGTTCTTCTACATTTGATGCTTATAACAAAGAGGGCTATAAATTAAGTGTTAGTCACTATGGTGATGATGCGGATATGAATATACAACTAGATATTCCTATGGAAGCCGAATTTATAATATGGCCTGTAAGTATTGCAGGAAAACAGTTGCCTGAACCGAAATCAACGAAGGGTAAATTTGAATTTGAACATGAAAAAAGCTTTATGGTACATATTAGCGAAACCTCGAAATCGGATTATGCCGAATACATAAAAGCTTGTTCTGATAAAGGGTTTAATATAGATTTCAATAAAGGTGAAAATCATTATTATGCTTATAATAAAAATGGTTGGTATCTTACCTTGAAATATGAAGGCAATAATACAATGAGTATTCGTATTGATTATCCTCAAAAAGAGGAATCAACAACAGAGAAAAAGACAGAGGCGGAAAAAACAACAATATCAATCAATTCGGATTTCAAAGTGGCAATGGATAGCTACGAAGAATTTATGAATGACTATGTTGACTTTATGAAAAAGTATAAAGCAAATCCGACTGATTTGACATTGATTTCCGATTATGCTGATTATATGAGTGACTATGCAAAATTTATGGAAGATTTTGAAGCATGGGAAAATGAAGATTTGAATACTGCCGAGTTAGCGTATTATGTCGAAGTCCAAGGCAGAGTAAGTAAGAAATTACTTGAAGTGGCAGAGTAAAAATAATTAGTAACAATGCACCGTACTACTATCAATATAGTAATACGGTGCATTGTTTTTATATAGAGAATGAAAAATAAAACAAATAAATTATTTTTTCGACAAGGCGAAGGGTTTTGATTTTAAATTTATTCCTAAAACTGTAACTCCAAATAGAAAGGTAACAACAATAAAAGTCATTACGCGGTTAAATTTTTCTGAAAGAAAATTTTTATATTCGGTATCTTTTTTTGAAATTTCGTTCAAGATGAATATAATTCTTTCGGAAATGAAGTTTCTTTCGTCTTGTGATAAGTTATCTTTTTTTAGATCTTCGCAAAATCCTTCAAGAGCAGTTTTGTACAAATTGATGGTTTCTATTTGTGATGTTTCCCCGTTCTTTAATATAGAATCGCACATGTTTTTTGCGGTTGTGATTGCTGTTGTTGCAAATTCTACATATTTAGGGAATTGATTAATTATAGTTTTTGCGAGTTCTTTGTCCATAGTTGGAATCAATGAAATGAATTCTTTCATTTTATCTTTTGATATGTTACAAAAGTTATCGATACTTAATGAATTTTTGACCTCTTTTTCTGAAATAAGTTTTTTTGACACGTTAACATCTCCTTTTTATTTTATCAATACTAATAATAGAATTTTTTGTTTTCTTTTCTAATTGTACCAATAAGTTTATCTTTTCTTGTCTTTCTTCCGTCTTTGTTTCTGAGAGTTCCAAAAGGCAAACCTCTTTTTTTTTCAAAAGTACCTACCGTGCAATCACTTCTTACTTTGCGTACCATAAAAACACCCCTTTTCATCTTTATTTTTTATTTCAATCCCCATGCTTTTTGCGTATTCTTGATTTTTTGCGATTTTTTCTGATAACCTTATGGCTAAAATTTTTTGTCTTGGGGTCATAAGCAACACTCCTTTGTTTTCTCTGTGTCTACATAATAATCTTTTTGTTGAAAAAACTGAATAACAATAAGTGATGAAAAACTGATTTAAAATTTGCAGTTAGTGCAGAATTTGCTTATAAAATATAAAATCGGTATCAAAACCGAAGTTCTGATACCGAAAAAATTCATTCACCTTTAATTTGATTGTATTTTTCCAAGTTGATTTTTTCATCAGCTAACATCTGCTCGACCCACAACTGTAATGTTTCAACTGTAATTGAAATGCGTTCAAGTTCATTCTGTATGTAAACAAAATCTTTAATTTCGTCGTCATCAATAACTCCGTCAGCTGTGATTTCAATTAAGCGTTCCTGGCTTTTTTTCATAGAATTAAGAGAAGATAACATTTCAAGAACAATTTGAGTTAAGTCTTTGACTTTAATTTCAGGAACATATTTCTCACCAATGGGACATTCTTTTGAACAGTAGTGATTGCATAAAGTAGGTTCACCATATATTTCAGCAAGAAACATAACTTCTTCAGGTGTTATGGGGAATTTGCCGTTTTCTATTCTTTCAAGTCGTTCAGGCTGAAGTGGTTTATTTAATAATGAAGCTTCATCACAAACTTCATCTCTTGTGAAATTATGTTTTTTTCTTATTTCTTTATATATAGTATCAACCATATTTAAACTCCTTATATGAATTTTGAATATTATATCATAACCGCCACCGAAAACTCAATACCGATAAAGGATAAAAATGTTATTATTGTTTGCTTTAGGAAAATCAATAGCATAGTCGATGTATATCGCAAAAGATGGACTATGGTTTCGATTACCGCACAAAACAAAAACCTGAATCGTTGCTTTGCAACAATTCAGGTTTTTTGCCGTGGTGATAAGTGCAGGGTTAGATTCACTAGAAAAACTTAAGCCAATCGAGAATGACGGAGAGAAAATATAAAAAATGAAATCGTTCTTTGCACGGTGAAATCCAAACAAGTTTGGATGAAATCTGCTTCGCAGATGAAATTAAATCCGTCGAACTCCCGACGAAGTCGGATTTCATCACAAAGTGATTTCATCTGTCGCAGACAGATTTATTCCGTCAGAATGACGGATTTAGTTGAAAAAAGCACTTGCAATCGCAAGTGCTTTTTTCTGGTGGAGATGGCGGCAACCGAAGCTTCGCTTCGTTCGTTGCTTCGCAACCTTCGCATTGTATGTCCCTTTTGCTTCGCAAAAGATGGACTATGGTTTCGATTACCGCACAAAACAAAAACCTGAATCGTTGCTTGGCAACAATTCAGGTTTTTTGCTGTGGTGGGAGTGAGTCAAGCGTATCCGAACCTTTTTCTAAATCAGTCAAAGAGAGTGTTCTGGCACCCTTCTTGAAATTAAAATAGAATTCAATTCGATCATCATGTAAAATTATTGAATTTACGAAGCTGTCAACAAGCCTTCTGCGGTTCTCAGGTTTGGATGCATCCATCTTTCTGAAACGGTGAAACCAAAACTTTATTTGGTCACGGTCGAGCATCGGACGAGTAATGCTTTCCTGTGCAATCTCAATTTCAATATCCTTCTTTTGCAACTCCAACTCCACAAGCCGTTGTTTGGTAGACGGAGTGAAGATACCTTGCTCAATGGCTGAAAGGATATTGGAGATGCTCTTTTGCACTTCGCCAAGACGTTTATTCAGTAATGGCAACGTGCTATTTTCTTGAACCTGCATTTCCATAACCAAGTCGGTTACATCTTCGATCAGATTATCATCCCAAATGCATTTCAGGATTTGCTCGATGACAATATCCTCAATCCAATGCTTTTTAACAGCCTTTTTATCGCAACCGCGCTTACGTTTTGCCGACAGGCATTTATAGTAACGGTATGTATCTTTATTCCTTGCTGTACCGCTTTCGCCAACCATAAAGGTCATACATCTGCCGCAATACAGTTTAGTGGATAAAATATATTCTTCGTCTGCTCGGTGCCGAGCCGGCGATTTTTTATTTTTAACAATACGCTCTTGTACACGGTTAAACAAATCCTTCGGCACAATAGCGGGGATGCCATCAGGAACAACAATGTCGCGGTAAACATACTCACCAATATATCTTCTGTTAGTAAGCAAATTGGAAACGGTGTTGATGGTCAGTTTGGTTCCTCTCGTGTTCCGTAAACCGTGAACATTTAAGTAGTCAGCAATCTCCTGCATAGTTTTGCCTTCTTCATACATTTCGTATGCGGCAAGCACCATAGGCGCAGTTTCAGTATTAACAACAAAGTGTTGATTAACTATATTATATCCGACCGGAATTGTACCACCGTTAAAACGGCAGCTTAAAGCGTTTTCTGTCTGTCCGCGAATAACTTTTTCCGCCAACTCTGCAGAATAATATTCTGCCATGCCTTCCAAGACAGATTCAAGGATGATACCTTCTGCGCCTTGCGAAATAGCTTCAGTGGCAGAAAGGACACGGACATTATTTCTTTTTAAAATGCTTTTATAATGTGCCGAGTCATATCGATTACGGGCAAAGCGGTCGAGTTTCCATACAATGACGGTTTCAAATTGTTGCTTTGCGCTGTCCTTGATCATCTTTTGAAAATCGGGACGGTTGTCTGTCTTGGCGGACATTGCGCGGTCAATATATGTGCCGACAATCTGAATGCCGTTCTTTTCGGCAAAGGCTTTGCATTCGCGCAGCTGACCTTCGATAGACTCCTCACGCTGATTATCGGTTGAATATCGTGCATAAATTACACCTGTCATTGTATCACCTCCAATAATCTATTGTAAAAAATGTCGAAATGTGTTAGAATAAAATGGAAATATATTTGAGGGAGTGATCTTATGTTAAATTACACTTTAGGAACGATAGAAGCTTCTGAAGCATTAATCAAAGACTTATATATTGATTTAAGAGCCAAAGTTAATGCATGGTCAGAAATAACTCAACAAACACCTCAGGCTCGTATGGGATATATTGGTCAGCATTTAGTAAGTGTTGTAACGGGAAATCCTGGCGGTAAATCTGGTGCTCGTGGTTATGATTTGGTTATAGATAATGAAAAACATGGTGAAATTAAAACTTGTTATAGAGTTGATCAATTAGGGTCATGTAATGCTTGCGGTGCAGTTGTCTCAAGTTTGGAAACGGAATGTGCTGTATGTAACTCTACAAATATTAACAGGAAAGACGATTCAAAATGGTTAATATCTATCCGAAATGATGACGAGTTTGCAAAGTTATTAGATCCATACAGATATTATTTTGTCCTTTTTGAATTCGAATCCATATATGATAGCACCAATAATGATATTATTGCATCAATCTGGGAAGTTGATCCCAAGTGCAAAGGGTTTGCTTACTGTATGATTGACTATTATCTTAATATTCGTTCGCAATCAACATCTAAAGCACCGTTTAACATGTGGCCTCATATGCTAAAATTTGCATTAACGGAACCAACTCTAATTTATAGATCAAAAATCACAAGTGATGGCAATATACTTACAGATGTGTTCCCGTCCAAAAACAACACTTATTCCGATGTACTACTTCCTTTAAGTGCTTATTCTGGAGCCACCACCATAAGTATAGCTAACATTAAAAGTATTATTAAAAAATACCGTCCTTCTGCCCGTGTTAATGGTTTAAACAAAGAAAAATTGTTGCAATTATTGGAAGACATAAGAACAACTGATAATATAACCAATGCCGATTTGTGTAGCAAATTTTCAGATGAAATATATTTGCCTAAAATCATCTCAAAGAAAGCAGATATACCTCTTTCAATACGCTCGCATTTTATCGATTTGAGATGATTAAAACAGCGTCATCTGTCTACACGCCAATCGTTCTAAGGATTTTTCGTAATACTCTTGTTCTATTTCAAAACCAATATAATTACGCTTGTTGTTAATGCAAGCCAAGGCTGTCGAGCCACCGCCCATAAATGGATCTAATATAATATCATCCTCATTACTGCTTGCAAGTAATAATCTTGCAAGCAGTTTTTGTGGTTTTTGAGTAGGATGAATGCGGTCTTTTTCTTCATAAAAATTCACATCATCCCAAACATCAGTCAAACCCATTTGTGCATGATATGTTTGGCTAATCTTATCATAAGGAATATCAAATTTTAATATTTCTTGAAGTTTGTTCCACAATTCTTCCGTGGGCAATTGTTTACATACATTTTTCCCGGTATAAATACTCCACATTCCACCGCCATTTGATTTAACACCAAGCATTTCATTTATTTGTTTAGCCGAATAACCTAAATCCTTTTGTCTTTGTTTTAAAAACGCTTTTGCAAACGGTTTAGAATCTTTGCATAAGAACAAGATGCTTTCTGTAACATTCGGGAACATTCTATAGTTTTTTGTTGCTCTGCCTGATACGGCTTGCATCCCTTTATTTAATATAATTTGTTGCCTAAGTTCAAATCCGTATTTTTCTAATATCGGCAACAATCTACTTAACATTCTAAAATAACCGAACAAATAAAAGCTGCCACCCATTCTTAAAACACGTGCGGCTTCTGCAATCCATTTTTCTGACCATTCAAGATATTCTTCTTCTGTTCTCCAAAGATAATCCCATTTTTCGCCGATCACCTTAAAATATGGTGGGTCTGCAATAATAAGATCTACAGACTCTTCATCTATCATTTGATTCATTCCAGCGATGCAATCTATATTGTAAATAATGTTTGTATCCATTTTTTCACCTTCTTTTTACTTATCGAACCTGATCTCCATTAGCTAAAACAAAATACTGCTCATATTTTACATTGAGCACATTAGCAATTTGATTTAATTCGTCTTGCGTGACAGTATTTCTCTTAAGTTTAACACTGAAATTTTGTGGTGTTTGATTTATTCTTCTTGCCAATTCGGATAAACTTACGCCAGAACGCACGCAAAGAACTCGTATCTGTTCAGAAGTAGTCATAATAAACCTCCATACAACTATCATTACAGTTGACATTGTAAATCATTTGATTGATAATGTCAACTGTTTCTTTAAAAAGAAAAACAAATTATTTCTCTGGACTTATTGGAAGTGTTGTGGTATATGTTTGTGTTGCCAAAAGGAGGTGCAACGCACATGACAACACTTGAAGATTTATATTACGGCAACATCAGTCCGCACGAAAGGTATATCAAACGAGGAACGAGGGTGGATAAGCTCGTCAAGCTGATATGCAAAAACGAGGAAGAACTGAACTCCACTTTCACAGAGAAACAAAGAGAAACCTTCGAAAAGTTTAAGGACTGCACAAGCGAACTATCCTGCATCACCGAGCGTGAGGCATTCAGTTCGGGATTTATCCTCGCCACTCGCATAATGGTGGAGGTGATGCAGGGCTTGGAGGAGGTCGAGGATATATGAAGAAAATCATAATCCTTCTTCTCTGCTGTGGGGTGCTCGTGAGTATGGCAGGATGCGGTGGCAACACCGCACCACCGCCTACCGAGAGTCCACCAACAACGGTATCGAAAACGGTAATAATGGAAACACCTACCGAAACAATACCGCCCAAAACGGTGGTAGAGCCAACAGAGAAAGAAAAAGAGCCTCCCCCGACCGAGAGCGCGGATCAGGCAACCGAGCCGACTGTGACCGCCACAGAGCCAACAACAACGACAAAGCCAAAGGAAGAAACCAAGCCTACGGCAACCCAAAAACCGACTGAGTCATCGGCAGCGGAAAATACCGAACCCATAGAAGAAACACCGTCGAAAACTGAAGAATCGCAAGAAGAAATATATGTAGGGATACAATGGCCGGATGTCGATCCTGCGGATATCGAAAGACTTGTTATAGAAAAGGTTAATGCCTACCGCATAGCACAGGGTGATACGGCAGCTACGATGCTCCCCGGACTAACAGAGGTAGCACGATACAGAGCAAATGACCTGACAACAAACTTCTCCCACACAAGTCCCCGTGATGCTTGTAACGAATTAAAATATGGCGAATTTGTGGATATGACGCTGTACGGTCTCACTATTGACGATAGTTACTATCAAGGCTACAACCGAGAGGCCATCGGCATGGGAGATTGGTTCGGCACAGCAGAAAGCATGTCAGGCCGTATCGCAGACGGCTTCCATCACAGCAAAGGACACTGGTCGTATGTCGGAAGTTCAAAATATCCGTACATAGCCGTAGGCGCAACCAAAGCAAACGGAAAATGGTATGTCTGCATCTGCATGAGCGAGGAAAATTACGGAGGATAACACATTGATTATTGCGATAAAATATGGTAAAATAAACAATCATATATTAATGGAGAAACAAAGATGACGTTTATTAAAAAAGCATTTACTAAAAGAAATGCCATAAAAGTTTTATCATATGTGCTCACTTCAATGATCAGTGCGTTGATTGGATGGGGTATTTCTTATTTTCTTCCTGTGCAAAATCCAATAGAAAAAGAATTGACTTGTACATTAAATAGCGTTGTAAAAATCAGTAATGAGGATTTTGGAGAAACGAGCGAGGATGTTTCTAAGTACATATATGTGTCAAGCATTTCTATAAAGAACACTGGTAATACAGCAGTAATTAACACTGATTTTAATCAACCAATGTCAATAGAATTTCAAGACAATACAATAATGCGTGCCAAAGTTAATAAAACAAGCAATAAATATATTTATGACGAGGTGTTAAAAAACGCAAAGTTCGAAGATGACTTTTTATCCATAAATGATTTTTTGCTTAATCCGTCAGAGGAATTTACTTTTATTGTTTTTACTAAAGAAAGGCCGAGCAAAATAATTTATCATTCTCGAATTGCGAATATAAATGAACTTGTTTTAGAAAACGAAGCAAAGCCAATAAGAATTCCGATAAACAAAGAAAAATCCGATGCGTTTTTACGATTTATGTATATTATGTTAGCAGTCGTTTTTATCGTAATAATCGCAGTTGTAATTTTTCTAATAAGATCTTATAAAAAAGACAAACAGTTTTATGCAGATATAGAAAAGCAATATTTAAAATCTAAATAAATCAGAAAATACCCACAGGATACGGCGGTTCAACACGGAACTTTGCCACAATATCCGGTGGGTATTTTTTTAATTTTGGCTTTGTAGCCGTTTGTTTTAATTGAAACGGCCTACGGGTCAGTAAAACTATTTCTGTTCAATTGTACGGGGCTTAATCGTTAACCTCAATAATTTTCAATGCTTCTTCCGACGTTAATTCACCGCGCAGATATTTATCTCTTGCTTCAGTGGCAGCATCGCACCAAACATAAAAATCATCATAGGTGATGCCTTTGGGGGACATATATGTTTTACCGTCATTACGCTCATAACGGCGATACATTTTTCGCTTTTCTCTGTCGTATGCTTCTACAACCTTATCGGTCAGAACCATCTTTTTGTGTTTAAGACTCGGTGCCAGATCCTTACAAGTCTTATCATCTTTAAGAATGCGGTCACAATACTTGGTCGCCTTGTTGGTTTTGGGAACAAAATATCTACCGCAACATTCACATCTCACAATTTTGGGTTTTGTAGATAAGAACTGCATTAACAGGAAGATATAATAATCAGTCAAATTGCGGAAGAAAAACCGTGCAGTCAGTTCCCCGTGGAAAGTCAGTTCTTGCTGCAACATGATTTGTGACAGAAAATAATGTTCACCTTCTTCATCAAGGATGTTGCCGGTATAAATATTATAAAACGTATCGTTTACAAATAAATTAAAATCCACAATTGAACGCAGCAGTATTGGAATTATAGTTTTTGTAATCTCGATACACTCAATTGAACCGTCAAAGACGGGAACAGAATCCACAATCATAGTTTCGGAGAGCAAAGAAGCAATCGGTGAATTCTCTGATAACTCTTTAATCAACCCCTCGGTAATCGAAGTGATCCGTTCAAAATTTTTCAAATCTTCTTTGTTGGGTTTATGTTTTCCTTCGGTTTTAATGTTATTTGCAATTTCTTGAATCACATCAACAATCTTTGAATATGGCCCGAAATTCAATTCGGAGAACTCTATAATCTCATCCTTAATCGTGGTAACTGGCAGTTCCTGCTCACCCGATTCTATAATGAGATTTCTTTTTATATTACCGTCTTTTTCTAAGGTTATATACAGACCAATTTGCTGTTTTATTATCTGCATAAATTCACCGCCTTTTGTGTAAAAGTGAACTTTGTATATTTTTCTTCAAAACACCTTCTCACCCCGAAGGTGTTGTTTTCATATTAGAATTATATCACAGACAGGCGAAAAAGGAAAGGACGACCTGTTGCAATAAAAATAAACTTATGAAAGGTGGGATGTATATGATTGTTCTAACTGAAACCCCAACGCAAAAATCTACAGAAAGGAATGCAAAAATGACAAACGAAAAAACACTATCCCTTGTTCGAATGTCAGATGTGCAGCTCCAAGAAGTCAAATGGCTTTGGAAACCGTATATCCCATTCGGAAAACTGACCATTATCCAAGGTGACCCCGGCGAAGGTAAAACAACTTTTGCTTTGCGACTTGCCGCCGCTTGTTCTTCCGGAGTGGCTTTGCCCGGTATGGAAATCGCAGAACCCTTCAATGTGATTTATCAAACCGCTGAGGACGGGCTCGGCGATACCATCAAGCCTCGGCTCATTGAAGCCGGTGCCGATGAAAGCAGGGTGCTTAATATCTGTGAAGATACCGATCCACTTTCTCTGTCGGATGAAAGAATTGAACAGGCGATCAGGCAGACCGATGCCAAGCTGATGATACTCGATCCGATTCAAGGTTATATCGGTGAGCGTATCGACATCAACCGCGCCAACGAAATCCGCACGGTACTCAAAAAGGTTGCCGCCGTTGCCGAGCGTACAGGATGCGCCATTATTATGGTCGGTCACCTTAATAAAGCGCAAGGCTCAAGTAGTGCCTACCGAGGACTTGGTTCAATAGACTTCCGAGCAGCTGCAAGAAGTGTTCTGCTGGTAGGACGTCTTCGCAAAGAACCGAATGTTCGTGTTATTGTTCACGATAAATCTTCGCTGGCACCCGAAGGTAAATCCATCGCCTTCAACCTTGGCAACGAAGACGGCTTTTATTGGCTGGACGGTTACAGTGAAATATCCGCCGAAGAACTGCTCTGTGGTTTCACTGCCGAAACCAAAACGGCGGTAGCAGAAGAACTGATCCGCAGTATGTTAGCTGACGGCAAAGAAGTTACGGCAGAGGAAATATTCCGAACCGCCGCCAACAAAAACATTTCACAGCGTACCGTTAATGAAGCCAAGAAAAACATTGACGGTATTAAAAGTCGAAAGGTCGGTAAAGGCTGGGCGTGGTCAATACCCGAATAAAGATTGCAACATTGCAGAGTGTCCCATCTGCATTGTTAAAAGTAGATGACAATGGGAGTCCTTTGCATTGTTGCATTCTTCTTTTTCTGCTGTATGGATTACAGCGGTAACTATCGGTAGGGCGTTTATTGCGAGTTTCGCCTTTGTGTTACGACCACCTCATCGGCGGCCGCACCAAAGGCGGTCGGGCTAAGCCCATACCCCTATAAAACTTTAGAAAGGACGGTTACAATGATGACTAAAACCGAAATATTAAAGTTCAGGGTAACACCTGAAGAAAAAGAAATCATCACCCACAAGGCGCTATCCTCATACAGACTTGTCAGTCAGTATCTGCGTGACTGTGCCTTGGAAAAACAAATCACCATTATAAACGGCGCGGATAATGTTGCCGATGAGCTCAGGCGCATCGGCAATAATGTAAATCAAATCGCCCGCGCGGTTAACTCCGGTTATGCTACCGAGGTTAATCTCACGGAAACAAGAGAGGAGTTGAGAGCGATATGGCAATCGTTAAATTCGTTACTTCGGACTGCCCGATGAATAATATCTTCCCGTATGTTATGAGGAAAGAGGCAACCGAACAAAGACTCATCAGCGGTATTGAGTGTTCACCCGATACTGCGTTGGAAGAATTCCGTTATGTAAAACAGAAATACGGTAAAGAGGACGGCAGAACCTACTATCATATCGTGCAGTCCTTCGCTCCTGATGATGAACTCACACCCGAAACCGCACACGAAATTGGATTAAAGTTTGCGGAACACTTTCCCGGCTATCAGATCTTGGTGGCAACCCATTACAACACCGGTCATATTCACAATCACCTTATTATGAATTCAGTGAACTACCAAAACGGTAAAAAGTTCCATCAGACCCGTGATGAACTTTTGGAGGTGAAGGCTTACTTCAATAAACTCTGTCAGGAGTATGCGTTGAGCATCACCGAAGAAAAGTGCAGCTATGGTAGATGGCCGGAATGGAAAAAGCGGCTCCGCAGTTTTGCTCTGTATGCAATAAGTAATTCCGATACAAAGGAAGAATTTATTGCGTGTATGCGCGAGCACGGATACAACGTCAAGTGGGAAGATAAGTACAAATATATCACCTTCACCACACCCGACAATCATGTGTGCCGCGACAAGAGCTTGTTTGATGAGCGTCTGCTCAAGGACAACCTCGAAGTATATTTTGCACTTGGCGGTGCGAGCAGCGAGCTTTATGATAACTATAGCGATTATAAAACTCCTGCGCATACACCCGAAGCAAGTATGACAGTTACAACCGGACTCATAAGTTTACTCGGCGATCTGCTTTCAATAGCACCGCCCGAGGACGACTATGAGCCGCATCCGGCAAAAGAACTAAGCACCGCCGAAAAGCTTAGGCTTGAAAAAATCCTCGGCAAGAAAATTTCACCTATAGCCTACGCTTGCTATTCTACTCAGGAAGAATACGAGCAAGGCATGAGTATGGTATGGTGATGTAAAGGAGGAATGACCCGACAACAGATGAAATAAAAGCCGTGTTGCCTTATGGCAGCCAACAGATGTAATATTCCAAAACACGAATTGGAAATCCTCGCACGGCACTTTCTTCCGCAAATTCAAGCCTTCTTTGAGAGCGAAGAAGGGCGAAAAGAATATGAGGAGTGGAAGACCGAGCAAGCCGCATTAAAGGCACAGACCGCCGATAAAACGGCTTAAAACGCGCGCAAGGGCAGAGAGTGAAAACTCTCTGCCCTTGTATCAATATAAACATTAGGATTAAAATTTGTAACCGCAGTGAACAGCTTTTATATGTATTAAAACATAGAATTACACCACTGACTAA
>JAZQHB010000100.1:0-22773 GCA_045540355.1 Acutalibacteraceae bacterium
ATCAAACATTCACGGAGAAATCTCTGAATACGAGGTTGCCGACGAGCTGGAGGAAGAAGATAATTCCATCCCGGCAGACCCTACGGTAAGGAACTTCTCTTACACGGTTTTGGACGACAAAATCTATTTCCGAGAGAACTCCCGTATGTCTCCGGTAGAGGTATCGGCAACCGCTGAGAACCGTATCAAGGGTATGATTGGGATAAGAGATTGCGTCCGCAACCTGATTGAACTGCAAACCGAGGATTACCCGGACAGCGAAATCAAACAGGCACAGGATAAGCTGAACACACTGTATGACAGCTTTACAAAGAAGTACGGACTGATTAACAGCCGTGCCAATACTTCTGCCTTTTCCGACGACAGCTCCTATGCTTTGCTGTCTGCTCTTGAAGTCATCAACGAAGATGGCGAACTGGAACGCAAGGCGGATATGTTCTTCAAAAGGACGATAAAACCGCATAAGCCGGTAACGGAGGTTGACACCGCAGACGAAGCTCTCGCTGTCTCTATGGGCGAAAAAGCAGCCATTGATATGGAATATATGATGGAGCTTTCCGGCAAAAGCGAGGAGGAATTATTCGCTGACCTAAAGGGTGTAATCTTCTTAAATCCTCTTTATGAGTACGGCAATTCTTATGAGCCGAAGTATCTGATGGCAGACGAATATCTGTCGGGAAATGTTCGTGAGAAGCTGGCGACAGCCAAAAGGTCTGCGACATTGTATCCCGAAGATTATACCGTCAATGTGCAGGCACTTGAAAAGGTGCAGCCAAAGGATTTGACAGCAAGCGAGATTTCCGTAAGGCTCGGTGCTACTTGGATACCGCCCGAAATTTTCCAACAGTTTATGTTTGAGTTTCTCGACACCCCACGCTATGCACAGTGGAACATCAAGGTTCACTACTCTCAGTTTACCGGTGAATGGAACATTGAGGGAAAGAGCTATGACCGTTCCAATGTTAAAGCATACAGCACCTACGGTACTTCCCGTATCAACGCATACAAGATAATTGAGGAAACGCTGAACCTGAAAGATGTCCGTATCTTTGACTATATCGAAGATGACGAGGGCAAAAAGAAAGCCGTTCTCAATAAAAAGGAAACGGCAATCGCACAGGCAAAGCAGGAACTCATAAAGCAGGGCTTTCAGGACTGGATATGGGATGACCCTACTCGCCGAGAAAAACTCACGAAGATGTATAACGAAAAGTTCAATAGCATAAGACCCCGTGAGTACGACGGAAGCCACATCGTTTTCAACGGTATGAACCCAGAAATCGAACTCCGTGAACATCAGAAAAATGCGGTTGCACACATTCTGTACGGCGGCAATACGTTGTTGGCACACGCAGTCGGTGCGGGCAAGACTTTTGAAATGGTGGCGGCTGCTATGGAATCCAAACGACTCGGACTTTGCAATAAGTCTCTGTTCGTAGTCCCGAATCACTTAACCGAACAATGGGCGGCGGAGTTTTTGCAGCTCTATCCGGCGGCGAATATTCTTGTGGCGACAAAGCGAGATTTCGAGACAAAGAACCGTAAAAAGTTCTGCGGGCGAATTGCTACGGGAGATTATGACGCAGTAATCATCGGTCATTCTCAGTTTGAAAAAATACCGATGTCCATCGAAAGACAGAGGGCAATTCTTGAGCAACAGCTTGAAGAACTGACAGACGGTATTATGGATTTGAAGCGAAACCGTGGAGAAAACTTCTCCATTAAACAGCTTGAAAAGTCTAAAAAGTCCGTGAAACAAAAGTTGGAAAAGCTCAACGACCAAAGCCGCAAGGATGATGTTGTTACCTTTGAAGAACTCGGTGTGGACAGGCTCTTTATTGACGAAAGCCATTATTACAAGAACCTTTATCTTTACACCAAAATGCGTAATGTGGGCGGTATCGCTCAAACGGAAGCACAGAAATCCTCCGACCTGTTTATGAAGTGCCGATACCTTGACGAGCTTACAGGCGGTCGAGGAACGGTATTTGCAACCGGCACTCCTATCTCAAACAGTATGGTGGAACTCTATACCATTCAGCGATACTTGCAGTACAACACGCTTGTCAAAAACAACTTGCAGCACTTCGACTCGTGGGCAAGTACCTTTGGAGAGACGGTAACAGCCGTTGAGCTTACCCCGGAGGGAACGGGTTACAGAGCGAAAACCCGCTTTGCAAAATTCTACAACCTACCGGAGCTTATGGCGATGTTTAAGGAGGTCGCCGACATCAAGACGGCGGATATGCTGGAGCTGCCTGTGCCGGAAGCACACTTCCACAATGTAGCGGTCAAGCCGTCGGAAATGCAGAAAGAAATGGTTGCTTCCCTTGCGGAGCGAGCCGAGAAAGTCCGTGGCGGCGGTGTGGATTCGAGTGTAGATAATATGCTCAAAATCACAAACGACGGCAGAAAGTTGGCTCTTGACCAGCGTATGCTCAACGATATGCTGCCTGATTTTGAGGGTAGTAAAATCAACGCCTGCGTCGATAACATCTACCGTATTTGGGAGGAAACAGCCGATAAAAAATCGGCACAGCTTGTGTTCTGCGACCTCTCAACGCCAAAGAATGACGGCACATTCTCGGTGTATAACGACATCAGAAAGAAGCTCATAGAGCGTGGTGTCCCCGAAAGCGAAGTCCGCTTTATCCACGAAGCAGATACCGATGTGAAGAAAAAAGAGTTGTTCCAAAAGACCCGTAAAGGCGAGGTCAGAGTGCTTCTCGGTTCTACGCAAAAGATGGGAGCCGGCACGAATGTTCAGGACAGACTTATCGCACTTCACGATGTGGATTGCCCGTGGAGACCGTCAGACTTGGAGCAGCGTTCCGGTCGAATTATCCGTCAGGGTAACTCAAACCCCGATGTTGATATTTACCGCTATGTAACGGAGCAGACCTTTGACGCATATCTCTATCAGCTTGTAGAGGGAAAGCAAAAGTTCGCCAGTCAGATTATGACGAGCAAATCCCCGGTGCGTTCTGCCGAGGATATTGACGAAACCGCTCTGTCCTATGCAGAAATTAAAATGCTTGCCACCGGCAATCCGTATATTAAGGAAAAGATGGATTTGGACATTCAAGTCCAAAAGCTGAAGCTCTTAAAATCCAACTTTCTCTCTGAAAGATACGCTTTGGAAGATAAGATAATCAAATATTATCCGCAGAGAATTACTGCTTTGGAAAACCGCATTGAAGGCTTGAAGCAAGATGTAGAAACTGCGAAACAGCACCCGAAACCAACGGACGACCGCTTTGTCGGTATGGAGGTTAAGGGTGTTTTTTATTCCGAAAAAGCCGACGCCGGTAAAGCAATCATTGAAGCCTGCAAGCAGATGAACAGCCCCGAACCTATTCCTCTCGGTAAGTACAGAGGGTTTGAAACGGAGCTGCTTTTTAATACCGCAGAGCGAAATTATGAGATTCGACTGAAAGGTGCGACAAGCAGAAATGTTCCTCTCGGCGATGACGCACACGGCAATATTATCCGTCTTGATAACGGTATTGACAGATTTGCCGAGAGCTTATCGCTTGCGGAAAACGACCTTGAGAACACCAAAAATCAGTTGGAAACCGCAAAGAAAGAAGTCCAAAAACCGTTTATCCAAGAGGAAGAATTAAGAACAAAACTTGCCCGCTTGGACGAGCTGAATATCTTGCTCAATATGGATAAGCGAGATAACGAAATTGTCGGCGGCGAACCCGATGAGGGCGAAGTGCCGAACACACGAAAGGAGAAAACCTATGAAAGATAATAAGAAAGAAACAGATTTTAAGGCAAATTTCTTTTTTGCCAATGAAGAAATCGAACCGTTTGATGCACCGCAGATGTGCGTTGTCCGTAGATTGAGCAATGCGTATCACGAATTAAAAAGAAGCACACCACCCGCAAGGGAAACAGAATTTTCACTTAAAATTGCAAAGCTCAATTTCTATAAAGAACTTATTGACAGGAGTATTCAGACGGCTTTCACGCCTGAAGAAATCGTTGCTCTTTATGAGGAAAAAGACCTTGCAGAAGTCGCTTGGCTTTTCTGGAACGACATAAAGTGTTCTGTTGACGATGTTCTGTTATTGCTTGCAAGACTCGCTTGTTGCGATGAAATAAGTGATGAGGAACTTGATTGCCTTGTGTAAAGCGAGGTGGTTTATATGCCGTATATTGCACCGGAAGTCATAACCGAAGCCAAACGAATGGACTTATTAACCTATCTCAGAGAGTATGAACCGGGCGAGCTTGTTAAGTTTTCAAGCAACACCTACACCACAAGAACCCACGACAGTTTGAAGATTTCCAACGGAAAATGGATGTGGTGGTCGAGAGGTATCGGGGGCAAATCCGCCCTCGATTACCTTATCAAAGTCCGTGGAATGGATTTTGTGGAGGCGGTTCAGACCATTATGGGAAACGGTTCAGTCAGCTTTCCGACTTGCGAAAACATCAAAAGCTATGAGGAACAGCCTTTGCTTCTGCCCGAAAAAAGTCCTACGACCGATGTGGTATTTGATTACCTTTTCGGGCGAGGGATTGATTATGAAATCATCAACTACTGCTTGGAACAGGAACTAATTATTGAGTCGCTCCCATATCACAATGCTGTTTTTATCGGCTATAACGAGAACAAAGAACCTAAATACGCCGCATACAGAGCAACAAATCAATCAAGGATTATGGGCGACTGCACCGGTAGTAAAAAGCAATATTCTTTCCGCCTGACTGCCGAAAACACCGGAGAGGTTCATCTTTTTGAGTGTGCCATTGACCTGCTTTCCTATGCAACTTTGATGAAGCTGGAGGGCAAAGACTGGCGACAGTTTAACCTTGTTTCTCTTGCGGGAGTGTACTCCCCAAAGCAGAAAATTGAGGACTCGAAAGTGCCTGTTACACTCGGCAGGCTGCTCGAAAAGGACAAAACAATCAGGCGAATTGTTCTTCATTTGGACAATGATATTGCCGGAAGAAAAGCGACCAAAGCGTTGCAGACGATTCTTTCAGATAAGTATGAAGTCGTTGACGACCCTCCCCAATACGGGAAAGATGTCAACGACTTTCTTTGTAAACGCTTAGGGATAAAAGATAAAACCGAAAGGAGTTTTGCACGATGAAACTAAAAGAAATCAGAGAAATGTACCCGGAGGGTACGCAGATTGTACTCACTGAAATGGCTGGCGAAAGTCAAATGCCCTACGGTCTGAAAGGAACGGTTAAGTTCGTTGACGACGCTGGACAAATTCATATGCGTTGGGAAAACGGAAGCTCTCTCGCTTTGAATATTCACGAGGATACCTTTGAAAAGGTCGAAGCACCTGAGAAGATTTCCGTCATTCTCGTTGAGCCGGGCAGGTATCCGAAGCTCATTGAAATCGAGGATACCCTTGAAGCAATGCAGTCTCTTGTGGAGGGAGATATTGAAGAATATATGCCCTTTGAGGACGAGGTTGCCATCATCTGCAACGAGGAAGGAAAGATGAATGGGTTGCCGCTGAACAGGGCAGTTTATTCCGAGCCTGAGAATGTTGAGATGAGTTATCCGCAGTTGAAAGCTCATTTCCGGCAGGCAGAAAAAGAAAGAAACCACACGACCGGATATATTGTTTTTACGACTGACAGCTTTGACAAGCCTTACACAGAAGAACAAAGAACCTATGTTGTCAGCAGTAACAATAAGGCTTTCATTGAGGGTATGGGCGGATATTCTATCTATGCTTCTTCCCTTGACGGCTCGGATAAATGTGTGCGACTGGAAGCGTATATGGCTGATGAACACGGCGGCAAGGACGGTTGGAAGATTGAAAAATGTTATGTGAAAGACGACAGCAACCGTGAAATGCTTGACATTATTGCCGGCAAGTTCTTCATTGCATACGCACCGATTGAGTCGGAAAAGTTTCTCAGTATGCCGAAAGAACTGGCTCGTAAGTACGAGGAAAAGTTCAAATACCCGGAGAGATTTTACAAGTCTTTGGACGGTATTGAAGCAAAGCCGTATAAGCCTGTCTCAAAGGATATGGAGAGATAAGAGTCAATCTATGGGGCAACCCTGAGTGTCTGCATAATCTTAGCGAGCAGACCATTTATGGACAGGAATGTCCAAAACGGTACACTCGTTAGGGGTTGCCCCTAATACCCCAAGCAAGAAAGGAGCATAAGCAATGCGGGAGATAGTATTGGTCGCCGCCGGGTTAATCATAGGCGGCTTTTTCGGAGTAACAACAATGTGCCTGTTTCAGATAAACCGTGACAGGCACTATATTTACAGAAAGGACAGCGATAAAAATGAGCAAGAGAAACATTGAAAAGCACATTCTGATGAACAAGGCAGAAGCTCAGGATTTGCAGAAAAAAGCAAAACGGGCGTGTCTTTCCGAAGGCGGTCTTATCCGTTTGCTTCTCAAAGGATACGAGCCAAGAGAAAAGCCCGACGAAAGATTTTACGATGTTATGCGTGAGCTTTCCGCAATCGGCAACAACATCAATCAGCTTGCGGCAAAAGCAAACACCCTCGGATTTGTGGACGCACCGCAGCTCAAAAAGGAAGCCGAGCGTTGGCATAAGTTTCAGGCTGATGTGGAGCGTACTTTTTTAAGACCCGATAAGAGCGATATGAAATGGCAGTAAGTAAATTGTGGTCTGTCACATCAAGGCTCGGTCAGGTAATCAACTATGCCGCCAATCCCGAAAAGACAGCGGCAGACATTTACTCCGAGGAACAGTATCAGGCTCTCCGTGATGTTCTCAGCTATGCAAAGGACGAAGAAAAAACCGAGCGTGAGTTTTTCGTCGAGGGTATCAACTGCAATCCGGCTACCGCAAGAGACCAGTTCATATCTGTGAAAAAAGCATACGGCAAAGACGACGGCATTCAAGCCTATCACGGCTACCTGAGCTTTAAGGAACAGGACATATCCCCGGAGCTTGCACAGAAAATCGGAATGGAATTTGCAAACGAGGTGTGGGGCAAAAGATTTCAGGTGGTGGTTACTACTCATCTGAACACGAAGCACCTGCACTGCCACTATGTAATCAACTCCGTTTCCTTTGTGGACGGCAAGCGGTTATGGGGCGATGAAAAAGCGTGGTTCAAGTTCCGCTTGGTTGCCGACCGACTGTGCGAGAAGTACGGACTGTATTACAATCCAAACCCGAACCGCAGTAAGCAATCCTCTTATTACTACAAGCAGGAGCAAGCCGGTATGCCGAGCCGATACTCCATTACCCGTGACGCCATTGATGAAGCGATTGCACACAGCACCAACTTAAAGACCTTTGATTATATTCTCACGCAGATGGGCTATGAGCATTGTCTCAGCGACAGCCGAAAGTATTGGACGATTGTTCCGAAAGGATACAAGAAGCCGATACGACTTAAATCACTCGGAGAGAATTATACCGAGGACGCAATCAAGCGTAGGCTGACGGAAAATCAAAAGGTTCTCATCGTTCCTTTTGCAAAGGAAACGGTAAGAGTCAGACAATACCGATTGCCCACAAGAGAACACAAAATCAAAAAGGTCGGCGGATTGTATGGGCTGTATCTGCATTACTGCTATAAGCTGGGTTATCTGCCGAAGTACAAAAAACAGAATACCGCAAGGCTTCACTATCTTTTGAAAGAAGATTTGCTGAAGCTCGATAAAATCACTCAGGAGACAAGGCTGCTTGGACGGGAGAACATTTCTACCGACGAGCAGCTTTTCTCATATAAAGAGTCCGTGTTGTCGCAAATCAAATCCTTGACTGACGATAGAACGCACCTGCGAAAACAGTTAAGAAGAAATTTGAGTGACGATGAGCTATCAAATGTCAAAGAGCAGGTTGCAGCAATCACGAGCAAGCTGTGGACTCTCCGCAAAGAGGTCGGTCTTTGTGATGACATAGCCGAAAGGTCAAAGGTCATTGAAGCCAACCTTGAAACGGTTAGAGTTTACGAAGAAAAACAAGAAAGAAAGGAGCAGAACCGTAATGACAAACGGAGGTGATGCGGCAGAACAGGTCGTCAGGCTATCGCTTGAGGGCTTTGAAGTAGCCGCAAAATTAAGCGGAGCGGCAGCAAAGAATATTGCCGTTCTTTTAGTCTCTGTTCTCAAACAGGAACAGAAAACAAAAGGCAAGGCTCGACTTACCAATATGATTAAGTCGGGCAAGGAGCTGAAGGTGTTTTCTATCCCCAACAAGGACTTGAAGAAGTTTACCGAGCAGGCAAAACGCTACGGCGTTCTATACTGCGTACTCAGGGATAAAAACACGAAGGGCGATAATTTACCGATTGATATTATTGCCCGTGCAGAGGACGCTTCCAAAATTCAGAGAATCGTTGAGAGATTTGAACTCGGCAAGGTTGATAAGGCTGCGATTGTTACCGAGTCTCAGAAGTCTGTCGAAAAGCGTGAAGCTTTGGAAAAAGACAAGCCGACAAAAACAAAAAACGAAATCATCACAGAAGAAGCCGTCAGAAAGCCTATTCAGAAAGAGGGGTACTCCCAATCAAACCCCACAGTCGCCAAAACGGACAAAAACCCTCCGTCAAGGCACGACTCCGAGCCGGTAGATATGCAAACTGATAAGGGTACTGTCAGCGACAGACAGAGAAAGCCGTCGGTAAAAGCAAAGCTCGACCGATACAAGGCACAGTCCAAGCGGCAGAAAGAAGCAGAACGCAAAGAGCCGGAGGTATCAAAGCCGGAGGCTAAAAACGCTCCGGCACAGACCGTACACCAGCAGCCGAAACCTAAAAGCAAAAATGCGAAAGAGAGGTAATCACAATGACAAACAATTTTACCCCTGCTAAGGCAGGACAGCAGAGAAACAGACTTTCCAAAGAGGAATATGCCGAGAAGATGAAGGCTGAAAAGGAAGCCGTATATCAGATGGCGGACGACACCGCAAAGGCTATCGTTTCCGACCCGGAAAAGTTCAAAGCCTTCCTTGATACGCAGAGCCGTCTTGACCGATACTCTGCGGTCAATGCACTTCTGATTTTTAAGCAGCTTCCCGAAGCAAGCCAGCTCAAAAACTTTGATGACTGGAGCAAGGATAATGTGAAAATTCAGAAAGGTGCGAAAAGCATTTCCATTCTTGAGCCTGTCGAGTATGCAAAGAGAGACGGTACAACCGGCATTTCCTATAATGTGAAAAAGGTCTTTGATGTTTCTCAGACCAACGGCAAGAGACCGCCTGCTCCGACTGTCAACCGTGACCCGAAAGCACTCATTACCGTTATGCTGGATTCTTCCCCGGTTGAAGTGGAAGCGACAAATGAGCTTCCGTATCCCAATATGGCGGCATTTTACAACAACGAGGAACAGACCTTGTATGTAAAGCGTGATGTGGGGGACAGCGTAGCGGTCGCTCAGTGCGTAGCACAGGAGCTTGGCCACGCACAGCTCTCCATCAACAGCGACAGTTACAGCAGAGCGGATATGGGCTTTCAGGCGGTGTGTATCGGCTATATGCTTTGCAAAAAGTACGGCGTCGATACACAGAATTTTGCTATCAACCGTATCCCTGAAAAGCTTGCCGGCAAAGAGCCGAAGGACATTCGCTATGAGCTTTCCAAAACGAGAAATGCAATGGCGGATATTCACACCCGTGTTTCCGATGAGCTTTACAAGAAGAAGCAGGAACGAAGCAAAGACTACGAAAGATAAGGTGAGACTATGGCGAAGGAAGAAATGTATCATATCGCATTGGACGATTATGAACACGGCATTATTATCCGTTCTCTCAACGACGAGAAAACAGATTTGATGAACGAGGGCAAATCTACCGATGCGGTGGACGACCTTATCATCAAGGTCGGAACTGCCCCAAAGAAAAAGTTTAGAGTTATCGAAAAGGAACGCTCCTGTGAATCGAGATAACGAAAGGCAGTCTGCGATTATTCTTTCCGTTATCGGTATTATCCCGGTCGTATGGCTGGCACTTCTGATTGCACCCTCTGTAAAAGGAGGATTGCCGGAAATACTGCCGAGCCTATTAACAGCGTTCAACAACCCATTCCATATTGAGCTATGCGAGGACAGCCTAAAAACTGTCCTCGTTTTGCTTCTCTGCTATGCAATGGGTATCGGGATTTACTTCTCAACACAGAAAAATTACCGAAGGCGTGAAGAACACGGCTCTGCAAAATGGGGCAACGCAAGAGCCGTAAACAAAAAATACAGACAGTCTCCGGCTTCTGCAAATAAGCTGATGACACAAAATGTCTGTATCGGACTAAATGCGAAGAAGCACCGAAGAAACTTAAACACCCTTGTGTGCGGCGGTTCGGGAGCCGGTAAGACAAGGTTTTACTGCAAGCCGAATCTTATGCAGTGCAACACATCATTTGTCATTCTTGACCCAAAGGGCGAAATTCTCCGAGATACCGGAAAGCTGCTTGAAAGCAAAGGCTATGAAGTCCGTGTTCTCGATTTGATTTCAATGGAGAAAAGCCATTGCTATAACCCGTTTGTCTATTTGCAGAACGACAACGATGTGCAAAAGCTCGTGACGAACCTTTTTAAGAGTACCACTCCGAAAGGAAGTCAATCACAAGACCCCTTTTGGGATACCTCGGCTTCAATGCTTCTGCTTGCACTAATATTTTATCTTCATTATGAAGCACCCGAAGATGAACAGAACTTTGCAATGGTAATGGAAATGCTCAGAGCGGGTTCGATTGAGGACGAGGAGGACACACGACCTTCTCCCCTTGATGAACTGTTTGCGGAATTGGAGATGTCAAATCCCGACCACATCGCTTTGAAGTATTACCGTTCCTATCATTCAGGTGCGGCGAAAACCTTAAAGTCCATACAGATAACCCTTGCGGCAAGACTGGAAAAGTTCAACCTTGAAAGTCTTGCTTCTTTAACCACCACAGACGAGCTTGACCTCCCATCACTCGGAGAGAAAAAGGTTGCTCTGTTTGCTTTGATACCGGATAACGATTCCAGCTTTAACTTCTTGGTATCTATCCTTTACACACAGCTTTTTCAGCAGTTGTTTTATGCTGCCGACCATATTCACGGCGGCTCACTTCCCGTTCCCGTTCATTTTCTGATGGACGAATTTGCGAATGTGAGCCTGTCCGATGACTTTGACAAGATACTGTCGGTTATGCGTTCTCGTGGAGTATCGGTAAGTATCATCTTGCAGAACTTGGCTCAGTTAAAAGCCTTGTTTGAAAAGCAATGGGAAAGTATTGTCGGCAACTGCGACGAGTTTTTGTATCACGGCGGCAACGAGCAAAGCACCCACAAATATGTGTCCGAGCTTCTCGGCAAGGAAACCATTGATACCAACACTTTCGGAAAGAGTACCGGGCGAAGCGGTAACTACTCCACCAATTATCAGATTAGCGGTCGAGAGCTTCTTACCCCTGATGAGGTTCGTATGCTTGATAACCAATATGCAATTCTGTTTATTCGTGGAGAACGACCCGTTATGGACTTCAAGTATGACATCTTGAAGCACCCGAATGTGGCACTTACAACCGATGGAAAGGCTTCTGCATATAAACACGGCGAAGTGACCATCAAGCACTCATCAATTTCCGTTCTTTCTATTGACCCGGAAGAACTTCCGGAGGAAAGCTACGGAGAAACCAATTACGAGCTTCTGTCCGATGAGGATTTTGAAGTGAATAAAAACTTATTTTAACGGAGGAAAACACAATGAACATTTTTAAGAAGAACAACGAAAAGAAAACTACTCAGAAGCTGCCTATGACCGGAAGGGTTCAGAAAGGCTTCCGTGCTTACTGCGCCGTAATCGCAGCAGCAACTCTTGTCTGCGGCATGAGCGTTACCGCTTTTGCCGCCAGCGACCCGATTACCGTGGTCAACAATTTGTCCGATTTCATTTTCGGTCTTATCCGTGCCATCGGTCTTATCCTGCTTGGCTTCGGTATCGTTCAGGTCGGTCTCTCTTTGAAGTCTCACGACCCGTCTCAGAGAGCCAACGGTTTCCTGACTCTTGCGGGCGGTATCATCATTACCTTTGCAAAGGAAATCCTGACCCTTATTACCGGTTAAGAGAACACAGTTATCAAACGGGGCATACCTGGCATTTCAGGTATGTCCCTAATCTTAAAGGAGGTGCAAACAGATGAGTGATAACTGGGTAGTTCAGAACCTCGAAAATGCCCTTGAAACTTGGAACAGCAAGCTATCGGAAATATGGCAGTTGCTAACCACTTCGCCGCAGGAGTTCAAAGGCGGCAGTATTTGGTCGGTAATGGTGAATATCAACGGAGCAGTTCAGGCTATCGGTCTTGCTTTGCTTGTTTTGTTTTTTGTTGTCGGTGTGGTTCGCACCTGCGGAAGTTTTACCGATGTAAAGAAACCGGAACACGCATTAAAGCTGTTTATCCGCTTTGCCATTGCCAAAGGTGTGATTACCTACGGGCTGGAGCTTATGCTTGCCCTGTTCGACATCGTACAAGGTACGATTTCAACCATTATGACATCTGCGGGATTCGGTACACCCAATCAAACAACCTTACCTGCTGAAATGGTAACAACCATTGAAAGCTGCGGTTTTTTTGAAAGCATCCCATTGTGGGCGGTTACTCTTATCGGCGGACTGTTTATCACGGTCTTGTCGTTCATTATGATAATGACGGTGTACGGACGATTTTTCAAGCTGTATATGTACACGGCTCTCGCTCCGATACCGCTTTCCACTTTTGCCGGAGAACCGTCGCAGAATGTGGGTAAGAGCTTTATAAAGAGCTACTGTGCCGTTTTGCTTGAGGGAGCAGTAATTGTACTTGCTTGTATCATCTTTTCCCTATTTGCTTCTACGCCGCCGGTAGTGAACCCTGACGCAGCAGCCGTTACTCAGGTATGGGCATATATCGGCGAACTGGTATTCAATATGCTTGTGCTTGTCGGTGCGGTTAAGATGAGCGACCGAATTATCCGTGAAATGATGGGCTTATAACGGGAGGTTCTCTGATGAAGAAAAACAAGAAAAATAACGATAGATGGCAGGGGTATATGCCTGCCGACTGCGATTGCAAATATTGTGTGTACTACGGAGGAAAGAAAAACGGCAATGTAATTTGCCTTGCGGACACCTGCGTCTGCTCTGATGAAATCCGTCACGCAAAGCAGGCATATCGCAGAGAAAGGAAAAACAAATGAAACCATACAGATATATAACTTACACCTCGTTAATGGCGAGGTCATTCAAGCGGCTGAGGATTACGAACTCAAAGGAAAGAAAACCATTGTCAGCCTTTTTCAAAAAGCAGATGATGAGGATATTTTTGTTATAACCGATTTGCTTTTAGGTTCTTGCTATGTTCCTAAAAAGAATATCGTTTGTATCACAACCGGAGATGTTCGAGTCGACGCAGAACCCGACAGATTTGAAACGAATATTAACTTGCTAAGGAGGGTGAAAAACTGTGGAAGTCAAAATTAACCGAGAGATACGAAATTACACAGAGTCAATGTTTTTTGGACTGTCGCTCAGACAGTTCATTTTTTCTGTTCTTGCCTGTGCGGTAGCGGTAGGACTTTACTTCCTCCTAAAACCGTACCTCGGAACAGAAACCGTATCGTGGGTGTGCATTTTGGGAGCTGCCCCTTTTGCGGCTCTCGGCTTTGTGAAATACAACGGAATGACGGCTGAGAAATTTATATGGGCGTGGATAAAGTCCGAGTTCCTTATGCCGAAAAAGCTGGTCTTTTATTCCACCAACACCTATTACGAATTGATGAAACCGAAAATCGAACAAAAACAGAAGGAGGCTTATAAGAACAATGATTAAAACCCTTACAAACCTGTTAAAGCAGGACAAAGAAAAGTTTGTAGTACCAAAGGGCGTACAGGATTGTATTCCCATCACCGCTATTTATGACGACGGCATTTTCCGTGTGGGCAACGACAAGTATTCCAAGAGCTTCAAGTTCACGGATATTAACTTTGCCGTAGCAAGCCGTGAGGACAAGGAAGCAATGTTCCTTGAATACTCCGAGCTTCTCAACTCTCTCGACAGCGGAGCTACTACAAAGCTGACTATCAACAACAGACGGCTTAACCGTCTTGACTTTGAGAAAACCATTCTTATCCCCGAAACCGGCGATGAGCTTGATATTTACCGAGAGGAATATAACAAAATGCTTCTCGACAAGGCGACCGGTGCAAATGCAATCGTTCAGGATAAGTATGTTACTATCTCGATTAACAAAAAGAGCGTGGAGGACGCAAGAACATATTTTGCCCGTGTCGGTGCTGACCTGATTGCCCACTTTGCAAGACTCGGAAGCAAATGTGTGGAGCTTGAAACCGATGAGAGGCTGAGAATTGTCCACGATTTCTTCCGTGTCGGGGAGGAAACCGCCTACCACTTCAATATTAAGGAAACGAGAAAAAAGGGACACGATTTCAAGGATTATGTTTGCCCGGATACAATGGAGTTTGAAAAGGACTACTTCAAAATGGGAAACCGTTACGGGAGAGTCCTTTTTCTTCGTGAGTACGCTTCCTATATCAAGGACAGTATGGTAGCCGAGCTTACCGACCTGAACCGCAACCTGATGATGTCTATTGACATTGTACCCGTTCCAACCGATGAAGCGGTGCGAGAAGCAGAGAGCAGACTGCTTGGGGTTGAGACGAACATTACCAACTGGCAGAGAAAGCAGAATCAGAACAATAACTTTTCCGCTACCGTTCCGTATGATATGGAACAGCAGAAAAAGGAAATGAAGGAGTTCCTTGATGACCTTACCACTCGTGATCAGCGAATGATGTTCGCTGTACTCACTATGGTTCATACTGCGGACTCCAAAGAACAGCTTGATAACGACACCGAAGCTCTGCTTACTACGGCAAGAAAGCATTTGTGCCAGTTTGCCGTTCTCAAGTATCAGCAGATGGACGGACTGAATACCGCAATGCCTTTTGGAACACGCAAGATTGACGCATTCAGAACCCTTACCACAGAAAGCCTTGCGGTCTTTATCCCGTTCAGGGTTCAGGACATTTACCACGAAAACGGCATTTACTACGGTCAGAATGTCATCAGCAAAAATATGATTATCGCCGACCGCAGACAGCTACTCAACGGTAACTCCTTTATTCTCGGCGTATCCGGCGGCGGTAAATCCTTTGCAGCTAAGGGAGAGATTGAAAACATCATTCTTTCCTCCAACGCAGATGTTATTATCATCGACCCTGAGCGAGAGTATTCGCAGCTTGTAAAGGCTCTCGGCGGTGAAATTATCAATATCTCTGCCACTTCTCCGAGCCATATCAATGCGATGGATATGAATAAGGAATACGGCGACGGTGCAAACCCGGTTATCCTGAAATCCGAGTTTATTATGTCTCTTTGTGAACAGCTTATCGGCGGTACAAACCTCGGAGCAAAGCAGAAGTCTATCATTGACCGTTGCACGGCGAGCGTTTACCGAGACTATCAGCAGAGAGGATATACCGGTACTGTTCCTACCTTGCAGGATTTCCGTGCGGAGCTTCTGAAACAGGACGAGCCGGAAGCAAAGGAAATCGCCCTTGCTATTGAGTTGTTTACACACGGCTCTTTGAATACCTTCGCAAAGCCGACCAATGTTGATACGGATAACCGCCTTATCTGTTATGACATTCTTGACCTCGGTAAGCAGCTTATGCCTATCGGTATGCTTGTCGTTCTCGACTCTATCCTAAACCGTATCACACAGAACCGTGCTAAGGGTAAGCAGACATTCATCTTCATTGATGAAATCTATCTTCTGTTCCAGCATGAATACTCCGCAAACTTCCTGTTTACTCTTTGGAAGCGTGTAAGAAAGTACGGAGCTTATGCCACCGGCATTACGCAGAATGTGGACGACCTTTTGCATAGCCATACGGCAAGAACTATGCTTGCAAACAGCGAGTTTTTGATTATGCTCAATCAGGCGTCAACCGACAGAATTGAGCTTGCCAAGCTCCTTAACATTTCCGACCTCCAGCTTTCATATATCACGAATGTTGACGCAGGACACGGACTGATTAAGGTCGGCAGTTCGCTTGTGCCGTTTGCAAATAAGTTCCCGAAGAATACGAAGCTGTATAAGCTGATGACAACCAAACCGGGCGAGGGTGTATAACCCTTGCCCTATTCTGTAAATGAGAAAGGAAACACCTATGAAAAACAAAATCTATATTGCCATAATCTGTGCTTTCAGCATTGTATTTGCCGTCAGTTCAGGTTTTCTCATCAAGCACTATTGCGACTCTGCAAAGCAGGCTGAGATGTACGACAATCTGATTGAGGTTGTGGAGACCGAGCCTGAAGAAACCACAGAGCCGATGAACTACTCCGAAGAAAAGACCTTTATCCCGGAGTATCAGGAGCTTTATCTGCAAAATAACGATATGGTCGGCTGGATTAAGGTTGAGGACACAAAAATCAATTATCCCGTTATGCAGTCAAAGGATAACCCGAACTTCTATCTGAAGCACGGCTTTGATAAGGCATACACCGACTACGGCTGTCCTTATGTTCAGGAAAACTGCGATATGGAGCTTCCAAGCGACAATATCATTATCTATGGTCATCACATGAACGACGGCTCTATGTTCGCCGGTCTTATGAAATTCAAGGACAAGAGCTTTTGGGAAAAGCACAAAACAATATCCTTTGATACGCTGACCGACAGACAGACCTATGAAGTAATTGCCGTGTTCAAAACCGTGGTTTATACGGACAGTCCTGAAAGCTTCAAATACTATCAGTTCATCAATGCGGAAACCGACGATGATTTCACAGCCTATGTTGAGAAGTGCAAGGAACTGTCGCTTTACGATACCGGTGTAACCGCCGAATACGGCGACAAGCTCCTGACCCTTTCCACCTGTGAGTATTCTCAGACAAACGGCAGACTTGTTGTAGTGGCAAAGCTAATAAACGAATAATGCAACAGATATGGTTCAGCCTGCATAGGAAGGAGGGATTGTATGGCTGATATTAAAACGAAAGACAATGCAAAAGGTACAATACGAACCATAGATAAGGCTGCCGTTGCAACCCAACGAATGAAGCAGGCGTATATCGCAACAAAAGAAAAGGCAGAAAGGTCGGTAAATGCCAACAGCAGCTCTGCCGAGGAATACGCTTCTGATAAGCTGGAAAGCGGTATTGACGAGGTGGTTCACGATGGTGCTTATGCGTTTGACAAGGTGGGACGAAAAGGATTTGAAACCACAAAAGAGAATATCCGCACCGCAAAGGACGGTATTCAGCGTTTCAAGCAGCAGCGAGCCGAACAGTCTTTACGAAAACAGGCTTCGCATAACACAAGCTCTGCGATTAAGACTGTCGATAAGGCGGAAAAGACCATTAAGCAGTCGGCTACTTCCTCCGGAAAGAAAACCATTAAGTTTGCCGGGAAAGAAGCAACCAAAACCGCACAGAAATCAGTTAAGACGGCTGAACAGACTGCAAAGACAGCGATAAAAACCAGTCAGCAAGCGGCGAAAGCGGCACAGAAAACAGCTCAGACGACGGTTAAGGCTTCGCAGAAAGCGGCACAGGCGGCAAAAGCCACAGCCAAAGCAACAGCCGCTACGATTAAAGCCGCAGCCAAAGCCACCGTTGCCGCAGTAAAAGCAATCATAGCGGCGGTAAAAGGTCTTGTTGCCGCTATTGCTGCCGGCGGCTGGGTTGCGGTGGTAGTTATTATTGTTCTATGCCTTGTAGCTCTGATTGCGGGTTCTGTGTTCGGTATCTTCTTTTCGGGAGAGGATTCCGGCACGGGAATGTCAATGCAGACAGTCGTTCAGGAAATCAATCAAGAATATGATGACCGATTGGAGCAGGAAAAGAACTCCGTAAGCTATGATGTGCTTGAAATGAGCGGAAGCCGAGCTGTGTGGAAAGAAGTTCTTGCGGTCTATTCCGTTAAAGTAAATACCGACCCCGATAATCCGATGGAGGTTGCTACGGTTGATGAAACCAAGAAGCAGCTACTGTCGGATATTTTTTGGGAGATGAACGATATTTCTTCCCGAACTGAAACGAAAACCCATACCGAAATCGAAGAAAGCGACGACGGACACGGCAACATCGTACAGACCGAAACCACAGTTACCGAAACTTTCCTGTATATCACGGTATCGCACAAGACCGTAGATGAAATGGCGGCTATGTACGGCTTTAATCAGGAGCAGAAAGATTATCTTGCCGAGCTGTTGCAGGGCGAAAACAATCAGCTATGGTCACAGGTGCTTTACGGTATTGGATACAGCGACGACCAAATCGTAACGGTTGCTCTGTCTCAGGTAGGTAATGTAGGCGGTCAGCCTTACTGGTCTTGGTACGGATTTGACTCCCGTGTAGAATGGTGTGCCTGCTTTGTTTCTTGGTGTGCAAACGAGTGTGGATATATCGACGCCGGTATTATTCCGAAGTATGCCGGTTGCGTAAACGGCGTTCAATGGTTCAGAGACCGAGGACAATGGGCAGACGGCTCGTATGAGCCTTCGCCCGGTACAATCATCTTCTTTGACTGGGAGAGCGACGGTGTGACAGACCACACCGGAATCGTTCAGAAATGCGAAAACAGTACAGTCTATACCGTTGAGGGCAACTCCGGAGACACTTGCAGAACCAAAACATATCCGGTTGGAAGTTCAGTTATCTACGGATACGGCATTCCGGCATATTAAAAAAGATGGCTGCTCGTTTGAGTAGCCATCAAGTACATTATAGTTGAGAAATTCTATTTTCGATTTCTTTGATTACTTCAATAAACACTTCATCACTTTGTCCTGTTGGGTCTTGCAGTCCCCAATTATCATCGAAGGCTCTACCAATATACGGACACCCAACATCACAGCCCATTGAGATTGCAATATCCGGAGCAGGAATTTTATCAAAGGTTTTGCTATACTGCGTTTCTTTCATATCTATCCCATAAATTTGTTTCATCATCCTTACAGCATCTTGATTTATCTGCGGTTTAGTTTCCGTTCCGGCAGAGTAAAAATCAAATTCTTCACCTCGTAGATGCTTTCCGAGTGCCTCGGCAATCTGACTGCGGCAGGAATTGTGTACGCAGATAAACGCAACCTTTTTCTTAGTCATTCTTAAACCACCCTTTCGTGCTGTTCGCTACTTTCACAAGAAATAACATTACAGGAACCTCGGTCAGCACACCAACCGTTGTAGCAAGTGCCGCAGGAGATGTCGTGCCGAACAAAGCAACAGCTACGGCAACAGCCAATTCAAAAAAGTTAGACGCACCTATCATTCCCGCAGGAGCGGCTATTTTGTGCGGCAGCTTCAAAAGCTTGCAAGCAGCATAGGCAATGGCAAAGATTAAGAAGGTCTGCAAAATCAGCGGCACAGCAATTAAAACAATATGCAGCGGGTTTTCCAAAATAACATTTCCCTGAAACGAGAAAATCATTATCAGCGTCAGCAAAAGCCCTATGGTTGTGATACCGTCAAATTTCTTTACAAAGGTGTTCTCAAAATAGTCCTTACCTTTTTTCTTTGTTACAAGGTATCGAGTCAGCATACCTCCGGCAAGCGGAATAACAACAAACAATATCACAGATAAAATCAAAGTATCCCACGGTACGGTAACATTGGAAACTCCGAGCAGAAACTTAACAATCGGTATAAAAGCAACGAGGATAATTAAGTCATTGGTCGCTACTTGTACTACGGTGTAAGCCGGGTCACCTTTTGTCAGACTGCTCCACACGAAAACCATTGCCGTACAGGGAGCCGCACCAAGTAATACCGCACCTGCCAAATACTCTGTTGCAAGGTCGGGTGTAATAAATGCTTTGAAAATCACAAAGAAGAACAGACTTGCGATAGCGTACATCGTAAAAGGCTTGATAAGCCAGTTCGTTATCCAAGTTACAAATAGACCTTTTGGATTTTTACCGACATTTTTAATGCTTTGAAAATCGACTTTCATCATCATCGGATATATCATTAACCAAATGAGGATTGCCATAGGAATGGATACTTTTGCATATTCAAAGCGGTTCAAAAAGTCAGGTATCTGCGGAAGAAACTTTCCAATCAGAATGCCTATAACCATACACATAATAACCCAAACGGTCAAATATCTCTGAAAGACACTGATAGCGCTTTTCTCTTTGCTCATAGATATACGCCCCTTTTAGAAGCCTAATTTGTGCAGCAGCTTTTCAACATCAGCAGCTTTAAGTACCTTACCCATTGCAACTACTTTTTCATTAACGACGAGGGCGGGCATACTCATTGCACCGTACCCCACGACCTTTTGCAAATCAGTTATATACTCCACTTCTACATCAAGTCCCATGCTTTTAACCGCCGCCTTTGCCTGTTCGTATTGTTCATGGCAGGAAGCGCAACCCACGCCAAGAACTTTGACGCTCATTGCCCCATCCTCAATTTTTACCTTGTTTGCGTCCTCTTCTGTCGCTTCAAAAGTCGCACAATCACTTTGACAAGCGCAAGCGGGAATGTTTTTTTCTTCGTCTTAGGTCAGTTTACAAGGAACTACACGCAGACCGTGAAACGGGCTGCTGACAACAAACGGCGCTATGCTCCCGGCTGGGTGCATAGCACCTGTTTGTTGCGGGGGTTTCCAAAGGGGGCAGCGCCCCATTTGGCACACGACTTTGCGGAGCAAAGTGTAGTGTGTTATACGCTCTGTCGGCGTTGCCCTGAAAATACCGTTGCCGCCGGGGAGGGCAAGGGCATTTGACGCGGCAGGAAAGCAGGGCTTTGTTTGGGGCTGGTAAGCCGGAAACAAAGGGCTGATTTCAGCAGCAGACAGGGCGTATTATGAAAGCCCCCGTCCCTCGTCCTCCGCCCCCGGCCTATGGGACAAAAAGTCCCAAAGCTCTGGACACCGTGACCAGATGTGTGGCCACACTCCGGGAAAAGTAGCAGGACGGCAGGAAACCGTCAAGGCTGAAATGAATGGGCTGACGCCCGGCCTTGACCGTTCCCCGCCGCCCCGCTGGATGGGTGGACAAGGTGGCCAATCCCTAAAAGTGTTTGGCCGCACTCGTTCATTTTGGGGCCTTTCTTCTCCCAAAATTGAAATGGGCGGGAAAGCCCTAAAATGGCTTTCCCGCCTTGATTACCCATTAGCAAAGACGGGCGAGACTGTCAACGGCGGCGCTGAAAGCGCCGTTCATCTTGACCGTTGACTGGCTCGCCTGGCTTTGCTACTGCCCGTAAGAGATGGAAAAACAAGATGGAAAACAAGGTTAAAAATGGTTGACAAGTCTATCGGATGTGTGTTATACTGTGAGACAGTTTGAGATTGGAAGGAGGCTTACGTGTGTTAATTTGTGTACGCTAATAAGCAATAAAAAGTAGAAGTACCTTTCCACATGATGGTGGGCTTTTTTTGCGTGCGTATGCAAAGGAACACGTAGGTTTGACACGAGCAGTCTTTGAACTGTATCGTGGTGTTTTTTCGTGCTTTGTTGTTATGCAGGCGTCTGCCCTCTCTGTGGGACAACGCCTGCTTTTTATTGCAGAAACAAAGGAACAATGCAATAAAAAAGGAGGTTCGCATTATGACCCAAAACAACAATTCATGGAGAAAAACTTATTTTACACTTCTTGCCGGACAAGCAATATCCTTTATTAGCAGCGGTATTTTGCAAATGGCCATTATCTTTTATTTGGTTGCGAAAACTAATTCTGCAATCATATTGACGGCGGCAACACTGATTGGATTTTTGCCGCAAGCCTGTTTAGGCCCGTTTGCAGGTGCTTTTGTTGACCGGCACAGCCGTAAAAGCGTAATGATTGGTGCGGATTTGATAATTGCCGCCGCTGGCGGTATTCTGGCGCTGGTGGCGTTTTACATGGAATTGCCCGTATGGTCTATTATGGTTGTCCTGTTAATCCGAAGTGCGGGAACTGCTTTTCATTCTCCAGCATTCAGCGCAGCAACACCTATGATTGTGCCAAAAGAGGAACTTACAAAATGCGCTGGTTACACGCAGACCATGCAAGCAGTAAGTGCGATTATCAGTCCAGCTGCCGCAGCGTTTTTATATGCTGTTTGGCCTCTTAATGCAATTATATTGTTAGATATTGTGGGTGCAATCCTTGCCTGTGTGACTGTTGCGATTTCGTCCATACCAACGCCTGAACTATGTCCAGAAACGAAAAGACAACAGTTTTTACAGGATATGAAAGAGGGGTATGTGGTATTAAAGCAAAACAGGGGCCTCTTTGCTCTGCTCTGGATTGGTGTAATTTATATGTTCTTTTATATGCCAATCAGTACGCTTTTTCCTCTCATCTGTATGTCATACTTCAAAGGAACACCGGCCCATGCCTCTGCCGCTGAAATTGCTTTTGCGGTTGGTATGCTGCTTGGCGGAGTCATTCTGAGCATTTGGGGCGGTTTTAAGAAACGGCGGTACACCATCGGTCTTTCCGTTCTCCTGATGGGCGTTAGCAATATGCTCTCCGGGCTTTTGCCGCCAGACGCATTTCTTGTCTTTGTTGTGTGCTGTACTGTTATGGGAATTTCCGCTCCATTTTACGGTGTGCAAAATGCGATTTTTCAAGAAACGGTCAAACCAGAATATCTGGGGAGAGTTTTTTCTCTACTGACAAGCGCCGCTTCCCTCGCCATGCCGTTTGGCCTTGTCATTTCCGGGCCTCTGGCGGAGCGGCTGGGAGTTGAGAAATGGTTTGTCATTTGCGGAATTGGCATTATCATCGTTGCGCTTGCCGTATTTTTACTACCCGGTTTGAGAGAGATTGACAATACGCAATAATCAACTGCACCTTTTTCTATTACTAAACAA
>JAZQHB010000101.1:0-6239 GCA_045540355.1 Acutalibacteraceae bacterium
CGAAACGGGAGGTAATTGTACCGTCAACGGCGAGTGGCCAAGTGAACATATCTGTTCCTTGCCAACTTCCTTCGCTGATGATAATATCACCGTTTGACCCTATAAGTTCAAGCCACAACGGGTCGTATTCTTCGCTCATCAATTCTGCTAACTGTGCTTTTTGTTCATCATTGAATTTGTAAAGCTCTGCGGTCTGATTTGCGTTAAGCTGTGCTATTACAACAGTTAAGACCTTTTTAGTGACATAGGTGGTAGTTTTCACGGGATTACCTTCCGCATCCGTAGTAACTGTAGTTTCGGCTACAAGTTTAGGAGTAACTATACCCGTCATAGTATTCATATCATTGACTATCTCACGAAGCAGTTCAAGTTTCTTTTCATCGAGAGTAACTACTTCCATAGCTTCCTCAGTTGATGTTGTAGTCTTAACTGCGTATATTGCGAGAACATCTTTCCAATTTATAGAGGAATTTCCTTGTACTTCAAACAAGTCATAGGAATATGATGCTTTCATCGACATCAGATTAGCATAATGCTCGGATGTCAGTTCGGATATTGCTTGTGACATTGTTTTCTCTGTTCCGGTGGTTTCATCATTAGATAAGAATATACCGAAACAAGTACCGCCAATAGCCGCTATAAGACAAACAACGATAATAATTATCAGAACAACAGGCCCGCCCGCATAAATAGCTGCACCTATTTCTTTGATTGCGGATACCAATGCTTTGGTGCCTGCAATAATAGCTTTACCTACAGCTTTAACCGTTTTAACAGTTGTTTTAACTGCAACCTTTGCGGCTTGTTTTGTTCTTTGTGCAATTTCGGCTGACTGTTTAGCTGTTGTTTTAGCTGTCTTTGCAGTCTTTTTAGCAGTTTTAACGCTGTTGTTTGCCGTCTTGATACTCTTTCGTGAGTCGTTTGTACTGCGTTTAGTTTGTTTTACCTTGTGAGCATCCGCACCAATGGTGCGAATGCTTTTGTTTTCTGCGGTTGCTTTTTTCACGGTTGCAGGTACTTTGGTTTTAGGAGGTGTCTGCTTTCTCTGTCGGGGTTTCTTTATTTCATCAACAACCTCTGTTTTTTCTGTCTGCCTAAACTTTGGAGTGCTTTGTACCTTTTCTTTAATTTCGGGGGTACTTGGTTTTGCCTTAACAGATTTATCTTGCCTTTGTTTTGGTGCTTTGAGTGAAGTTTCTGTATCTGTTGAATTGGGAACAGATTTTGGCTTTCCCTTTACGGCTTTGGTTTCTTTTGGGTTTGGACTCTTTTTTGATATTTGCTTTTCAGCATCAGACTTATTACCATTTTGTGCAGGTGTAGGTTTGGAAACATCTTCAGCTTTTGCCTGCTTGAGTTCTTCTTCAAATGCTTTCCTTGCCTTCGTATCTGCCCGTTTTTCTTTTATCTTTTCAACACCTCTTTGAGCCACTTTTTTTGTTCCCGCTACTGCGGTTTCCGTACCTGTTAGCATACCTTCCGTAACTTTATCTGTTGCATACTGTTCGGGAGATACGGAATCAGGTTGTGTTGTATTTTCATTTACTTTTTCTTTTGTCTTAACACCGATGTCTTTTATTCTGTCACCGACACTTACCGCAGTATCGTGAACTTTGATTTCTTTTACTACTTCACGGGTTTTAATACCTTTGCCCATATTATTCACCCATCTTGGTAGTCATAAGTTTATACAGTTCTGTATCTTTGGGAAATTTGCGTTCAAAGGGGACAAGGGCAGAGCCGACCTTAACAAGTCCGTGACCTGCTTCAACATTTGTGATGTGTGTCATCTGCGTTTCGCTGATTTGCAGAAGATTTGCAAGGTCCTCTCTGTCAGTACCGCCCTGATTCAGCATTATAATGAACTCAGAGTTTGCGAGCATTGTTCGTGCTGTATGACTCTGTAAAAGATCATCAATATTCTGCGTTATACCGGTACAATAGGCTCCGTATTTTCTTACTCTTTTCCAGAGGGTAAAGAGGAAGTTTGCCGAGTATTCGTGTTGGAAAAGAAGATAGATTTCGTCAATGAAAATATATGTTTCTTTGCCTGCTGCACGGTTGGTGGTAATACGGTTAAGAATGTTATCAAGAACTACAAGCATGCCGATGGGCATAAGCTGACTTCCAAGGTCAAGAATATCATAACAAATAAGTCTGTTATTGATATTAACATTCGTCTGCTTTGCAAAGGTGTTCTGCGATCCGCTTGCAAAGAGTTCCATTGCAGTTGCAAGTTCCTGTGCTTCGGGTTCTTCCTGCTCCTTGAGATTTTCGCAAAGGTCTATAAGTGTAGGCGGTTTACCTTTAAAACTTCTTTTAAGATAAGGTGCATACACATTGGAAAGACAACGGTCAATAATAGATTTCTGCATTGCTTCAACCTTTCCTTGTCCCATAACTTGTTCGAAGAGCGAGAGTACAAACTCTGCCTTTAATGCAATAGGACTTGCACCGTCCGCATAGTTCTTGTTTATATCAAGGCAATTTATGTGGCTTTTACTTGTTGCCGAAAGCTGAATAACCTGACCATCCATAGCCTCAACAAGTGCCTTGTATTCTCGCTCGGGGTCGATGATTATAACATCAGCATCCGTTGACAACAGCAAGGATACTGCCTGCTCCTTTGCCGTAAATGACTTACCGCTGCCCGAAACGCCAAGAATAAATGAGTTACCATTAAGAAGAAATCTTCGGTTTACGATAATCATATTCTTGGAGATAACATTAACGCCTTGGAATATTCCGCCTTCGTGCTGAATTTCCTGCACCTTAAAGGGCATAAAAACAGCAAGGCTCTCTGTTGTAAGAGTGCGCCTTGCTTCAATCTTGTTTGTGCCGATGGGAAGTGTGGCATTAAAGCCTTCAAGCTGCTGATATTTGAGAACTCGAATCTGAGACATGTGCTTTCTGACTGTCGCTGTAATAGCTTCTGTATCATTATTGAGTTCTTCAAGAGTATCAGCGGTGTGCATTACTGTAAGCACAACCTTAAACATCTTTTGGTCACGGGTTGTGAGGTCATCAAGAAATTCACGGATTTCTTTTCTCTGCTGTTCAAGGTCATAAGGAATAACAGAGGTGTAGTTGTTGTTGGCATTCTGCTTTCGTTGATAGTTTGCGATATTGGTTTCGATGCCGAGAGCCTGCTTTTCACCAAATTTCTGTGCTTCTTCCGTTGATACGGGTATAATATCGTAATTGAATATCATATTGCGGTTTGTGTCCGTAAGCTCCCATACAACGCTGTCTTTGACATAAGACGGATAATCACGGATAAACAGAACACGGGCGAATTTATCACCGACTTTGAAATAGTCCGATTTGAACTCAAAACCGTCCGGGGCAATATAGTCCTTAAAGTTCTGTCCTTTTCGCATTGTATCTCTTAAATCAAAGTGGTAATCTGCGGCCTCGTTAGGTCGGCAGAAATCGTGAATAATGCGAAGTCGCTCGGTCAGATTAAGTTCTGTGCATTTTGAGCCGAGCCTTGAAAAATGAGCAGTTAAGTCCGCACCAACTCGGCTGAAATGTGTTCTTGCTTCCTGTACGGTCTTTTTCTGTACGGTGATAGTAATATATTTATCCTGCACGATAGCATTAGCACCGTTGGCGAGCATAGTCAGCATATCGTTGATTTCTTTACGGTACTTGTCTTTGCCGTCATTTGTGTTTTCAAGTAAAGCCATTTCTTCAAGCTCGGTCTTTTTGAGCTTTCTGTTGACAATGGTTATCTGACTTGAAACACCGTTTTCAAGAGAGTTCAAGTTCTCGCTGTACCTCAAAAAGTTTGTTTCTTTATCCTCTTTACTTGATACGGCATAGTTAATATCCGTAAATTTAAATGTCTTTGAGAAAAGTTCTTTACCCGTCATAAAGATACCGTCTGAATATACAGCATCAATTCTGATTACATCCTGCACGGATTTAGGAACAGATAAACCGTCACCGAGTATTTTGGCGAAGCCTATTTTTTTCTTTATTGTTCCTATCAGGTCAAACATCAGCATCACTCCTTTCAATTTCATCATAAATATTTTTAGATATAAATTTGAGTTCCTTTGGCATAAGTATCTCGGAACGAAGGTATGTGAACAACACCTTTTCTGCTGTCATACCGTGATACTTGAAAAATCCTATTGCCGCAAATGGGGCGGCACCCAAAATGCAAACCCAACTCAAGGTTTCAATACCGAAAAACGGTCTTAATAAAAAGTACAAGCCTACGGCAACACCGCAGGCAAGAACTGAAAAAATGAACTGTCTTAATGACAGTCCGAAATATACAGCTTCCGTGTAATCACGAATTTCACGGTTTATTTTTACTTCCAAAAACAATCCTCCAATCTAAAAGAAAAAGCACCACCGAAGTGATGCTCAAAAACATTTAAATAAATTGAGAATAATAAACAGGCAAACAAAATATGTCCTTATCTTTACTAAAGTCCTTAGTATAAATTAGGTATTTATTCAGAATCCTTGAAGAATATTTTTCACAGAAAGCATCTATTGATTTATGTGTTCTGTAGTTTGATGATTTAACTTCAATAGGACAAATTTTGCTTTTTCGAGTTATCAAAAAGTCCGTTTCATAACTATGTCTTGAAACTTCATTTTTTATCGTATGATAAAACAACTCGTTCCCGTTGGCCACTAAGGTTTGTGCCACAACATTTTCATACAAGTAGCCGAGATTCGCTCCTAAATTATCACTTAAAAGTTTTTCGTAGATAGTATTTTCAGTAAAATCGCTATCTTTGAACATAAGCGTTGCAAAAAGTCCTGTATCACAGATAAAAAGTTTAAACTTACTTAGGTCTTTATTGTTTGCAAGACCTACATTGGGGTCATTTGCGTGATATGATACAAGAACGGTTTTTGAATCTTTCATTTCTGCAATAAGTTCAAGAAGACTCTCAGCACGTTCATCTGACAAAACACTTGATACCTGATATCTTGCAGCATTTTTATTAAGCTGTGCAGGAATGGCATCAAAAAGCATAGAAGCCTTACCTGTCGGATCAATTTTCATAAAGTCATCTGTATAAAGCTTCAGAATATCTCTTTTTACCGCATCAACTTTCCTGAAATTGTTTGTTTCTATATATTCACTGACTGCTTGTGGCATACCGCCAACTAACATATACAGTCTGAAATCACGCATAAGTTTTCTGTTAAGCTGCTCTCCGACACCTTTATTACTTTCAAAACATTTTCTCATAAGAGGAACTGTAGTTGTATCACCCAAAGCCCAGCGGAATTCCTCATAATCCATAGGATACATAGATATTTGCCGTTCTTCGCTGGGAATCAAAATCTCTTTTACATTCTTTTTGATTGATATAAGCGAACCTGTTTCTATATAATCATATCTATGGTCTTTTACAAGTGATTTGATTGCCTGACGAGCCTTAGGGCAAAGCTGAACCTCATCGAAAATAATAAGTGATTTTCTCTCAACTAAATCTTTTTTATATTGCAGCTGTAATTGAAGAAAAATATAATCAAGGTCAGAAACATCTTCAAACAAATCCTTTACTGTTTTTGATGCAGTTGAGAAATCTATAAGAATATATGTTTCATACTCATTCTTTGCGAATTCTTCCACAACAGTTGATTTTCCTATTCGTCGTGCACCTTCTATAAGCAAAGCTGTTTTGCCGTCAGATTCTCTTTTCCATTCTAACAATTTGTCATAAATTTTTCTTTTAAACATATTCAGCACCTCAAAATCGCAATTTGTGTTTATTTCATTGTATGCAAAATCGCAAATTTTATACCGCTATTATACCACAAAATCGCAATTTGTAAAGAGCTTTTTATAATCCCATCATTTCTTTAACAACTCGGTCTGCCATCTTTACTGTGCCGACAAGAACAATCATATTAAATATAAGTTCACCGACATAACTCCATACCTGATTTACTGCTGCAGCTGCTTCATCAACAACTGGCGGTGAATCAGCAAAGATTGAGAAGATAATACAACCGAGTACGATTATTGCTCCTTCCAAACAAACTGCGGCATATGACTTTATGAAACTCTTACCAATGGAAGATGAGGTTTCGCCCGCAAACGCAGATAAGGGAACAGGTGCGATTGCGGTATAAAGATAGATTTTGAAGAAACGTCCGTAAACGGTCATTATCATTACAAATGAAAGCACAGTTATAAACAAACTGCCTATGAGTGTAACTGCCCATAACGGTACACTTTCCCAAAATCCGCATTCTTCTAT
>JAZQHB010000102.1:0-1993 GCA_045540355.1 Acutalibacteraceae bacterium
TACCGTTTCTGTGCCGATACAGTTTGCAGGGAAAACGGTTACGACTGCAAATGTACCGATAGAAATTGTATCAATATTAACCGAAAAATTTTAATTGTTTAGGAGGCAAAAGAAAATGAAAGACAATTCAAACTCAAAGCAGAGCAACAAAACCATCTTTATCCTTGTGGCGGTGCTGCTGATAATTCTTGCACTTATCTTTGCACTTTTCGGCAAGTCCTGCGGTAAGGATAACATTGACGAAACAACCACATCAACAACACAGCCCGTCACCACCGACAAAGACCTCAGCCTTGAGGAAATCACAATCGGTACAAATGTGTATGTTGATGAATCGCAGAAAGTTGACGAGAATATGATAACTCTCGCTGCACCCGAGAAAATCACAAGACCTGCGGGTAGCGAAAGTGTCGAAAAGACAACTATTCCCGAGGCGGAAACAGTAAAACCGAGTGACGGTCCCGGTATTGAAATCATTGGCGATGACGATGCAAACGCCTATAACTGCGGTGTCAAGAAACATAATTGTGACAGTAAGGAAACTCACGATTTCATCGTAAGCCTTGAAAAGAAAGGCTGTTCAATCTGCGGCTCTCACACTTGTAAGAGCTTCTATGCGGTTGATGAATGGGGTAACTCCTGCTACGATATTACCAAGTGTCCCAAATATACAATAAAGAATGACCCGACTGTTTATTGCAGTACCTGCGGTAAGAAAATCGGTGACGGCTCAAACGGTACTTGTGTAAGATATGTTAATGATACTGTCTGCGAAATATGTCACGGTGCGGTTAAGGGTAAAACCTGCCACTCGCACTAAACCAAAAGAGATGATGACCTGATGAAAGTCAGGTCATTTTTTTGTTTTATTAAGAAGGAGATGATTAGTATTAAACGAGTAATATCTATTATCTTGGTTGTGTGTTCTCTGCTCTGTATGCTACCCACAAATGCCTTTGCTCTCTCGTGGGACGGCAGTTCTGCAGGCGGCACGGGCGGTACTTCATCGGCATCACCTAACGGATACGCAATCAGAACAACAAGCGATAACTGTATAGGTTATCGTTTCAGTGCTGTAACCTCATCGGGTTCGATGAAAGTCAGCAAGGTTATTGACGTGTTCCGAAACACAAGTTACGGTAATCTCGGATACACGGACGGATATAAGTTCAGCACAAAGAATAACAAAAAGCAGCTTATATCCAAACAGAACAACGGCTTTACAACAGCCAAAAGCACAACAAATTGCTACAAGGAAAGTTCACAGAGCTTTTCAACAACCCTGCCCGCACCTTCGGGAATGGAAACTTGGCAGAACAACGAAAACAACATCAATAAAATTCTTTCCCTTCTCGGTGTCGGCAGTGTAGCGAATATGTCAAAAGGCGATATGGTTATAGTCGAGCCGATTTACGATATAAGGCTGGAGAGTGTTTATCACTCCATAACCGTAACTGAAACAGCTTTATACGGTAAATATATCCTCGGCGCATCAAGTAATGGTGGTACAAGTAACACCTCTGCTACTTGGGGGTTTATTGCTTCGTACACTAACAGAGTTTATCCCAATGCACTTTACACACCTGACGGACAAGGTCTTTGGACTTCCGCTTCTTCCATCGGAAGCAGCAGTAAAGAAACCTTTTACAACATCATAAACAAAGGCTACGGTGTTGGTATCGCATACCAAGAAACAAGCGGAAGCTCTTCATCCTCGGGTTCATCAAGCTCAACAAGTTCGACCTATACCATTAAATTTAACGGTAACGGTAATACAAGCGGCTCAATGTCAAATCAGACCGTTACTGTCGGAAGCTCAACAAGACTAAATTCAAATAACTTTGATAAGACGGGTTATGAGTTTGTCGGATGGAACACGAAGTCCGGCGGTACGGGAACGAGCTATGATAACCGTGAGTATGTAAAGAATCTGACCTCGGCAGGTGGTACAATAACGCTTTACGCACAATGGCGTCCTGCCGTACTTGAAGTT
>JAZQHB010000103.1:0-6237 GCA_045540355.1 Acutalibacteraceae bacterium
CACAATTTTTGTGATATAATAGTAGCGGTCAATAAATTGCGGTTGCAATTTACCTCTTATGATATAATAATTTTATTAACTATTTATGAATATCAGATGATAATAAAGTTAAAATTGCAGGAAAGGGATATATTATGAAACTTTTAGCAATAGACGGCAACAGTATAATCAACAGAGCCTTTTACGGAATAAAAATGCTCTCAACAAAATCGGGACAGTTTACAAACGGAATACAAGGCTTTATGAACATAATGACAAAGCTCCGTTCGCAGATAAAGCCCGATGCTATAGCCGTTGCTTTTGACCTCAGAGCCCCCACATTCCGTCATAAGATGTATGACGGCTACAAGGCAGGCAGAAAAGGTATGCCCCCCGAATTGGCAAGTCAGATGCCGATTCTCAAAAAACTCCTCACTCACCTCGGTATAAAAATTGTTGAGCTTGAGGGTTATGAGGCCGACGATATTCTCGGCACTTTGTCAAAGGCTTGTGTCGGCGAAGATTTCTGCTTCATCGCGACGGGTGACCGCGACAGTCTGCAACTGGTCGGTGACAACACAACGGTCTGCCTTGCAACCACAAGAGAAACCATAACCTACGATGCAGATAAAATCATGGAAGAATACGGCGTCACACCGTCGGGTCTTATTGAGATTAAAGCCTTGCAGGGTGACAGCTCCGACAACATTCCCGGTGTTGCAGGTATAGGCAAAAAAACCGCAGGTGACCTCATTCAGCAATTCCAAACTATTGATAATATTTATGACAATCTTGATGAGCTTGACATAAAATCATCTGTAAGAGAAAAGCTCCGTGCCGACAAAGATAACGCTTATCTCAGTCACAAGTTAGGCACGATTGACAGAAATATTCCGATTGACACAAATTTAGAAGCATACCTTATTTCCGAGCCCGACAACGAAGCTTTTAAAATTCTTGCAGAGCTTGAAATGTTTGCAATGATTGAAAAACTGGGTCTCGAAAGAACTGTTGAAGAAAAAGCTGAAGAGGAAAAATCGGTCGTTGAAGTGCTTGAAAGTGTTGATTTTGAATCATTGTCAAGCAAGCAGATTTTTATAACAATCACTACCGACGGCGGATATATCGCATTTGATAATTATATTTCAAAAGTTGACGAAGATTTGCTTGAAAAAATGCTTGAATCAGATATCGAAAAAATTACTGCCGATGTAAAATCCGTTTATGAAAAATATCCTGACCTTGATATCAAAAACATTATTTTTGATACCGCCTTGGCGGGTTATATTCTCAATCCTTCTTCAAAAAGCTATGAAGTCTTAAGGCTTGCGGAGGAATATGCAGTTAACATTCCCGATTGCCCCGAGGAATTTCTCGATGCAGCAGCACTAAAATCAAGCTATCCCGTACTGTCTGAAAAGATTGAAGAAAACGGACAGACAAAATTATTAACAGAAATCGAAATACCTCTTGCAAAAGTGCTTGCTGATATGGAAGAAATCGGCTTCCTTGTCGACAGATTCGGAATTGAGGATTTTTCAGACAACCTTGATACACAGATAAAATCGCTCACCCAGGAAATCTATAATCTCGTCGGTTATGAATTCAATATAAATTCACCGAAGCAGTTGGGTGTTGCATTGTTTGAAGACCTCGGTCTGCCCGCAAAGAAAAAGACAAAAAGCGGATATTCAACAAATGCGGAAGTATTGGAGGCATTGAGTGATGAGCACCCCGTAATAGATAAAATACTTTCTTACAGGACACTTTCAAAGCTAAAGTCAACCTACTGTGACGGACTTTTAAAGGTTATTGCACCCGACGGAAGAATCCACTCAACTCTCAATCAGACAGAAACGAGAACAGGCAGAATTTCATCAACCGAACCTAATCTTCAGAACATTCCTGTCCGTTCGGAAATCGGCAGAGAAATGAGAAAATTCTTCATCGCAGCTCCCGGATATGTTCTTGTCGATGCCGACTACTCACAGATTGAACTGAGAGTTCTTGCAGACATCGCAAATGACGAAAACATGATAAACGCTTTCAATAACGGCGATGATATCCACTCGATCACCGCTTCTCAGGTATTCAATATGCCTCTTGAAATGGTAACTCCTCTTATGAGAAGCAGAGCAAAGGCGGTCAATTTCGGAATTGTTTACGGAATAGGTGCATTCTCACTCGGCAAGGATATCGGTGTCCCGAGAGCAGAAGCTGATAAATATATTAAAGGTTACCTTGCACACTATTCGGGTGTTGACAAATACATGAAAGATGTCGTTGAAAAGGCAAAAGATGACGGGTTTGTTTCCACGATATTCGGCAGAAGAAGATATCTCCCCGAGCTTACCGCCTCAAACGGAATGTTGAGAAGCTTCGGTGAAAGAGTTGCAAGGAATATGCCGATTCAAGGCACTGCTGCCGACATAATCAAAATTGCTATGGTAAAGGTGTGGCAAAGACTTAAGGATGAAAACCTCGAATCAAAACTCATAATGCAGGTACACGACGAACTGATAGTCGAAGCCTTGGAGTCAGAAGCACAAAAAGTAAAGCAGATTGTCAAAGAAGAAATGGAAAATGCCTGCAAAATGAAAGTCACACTTCTTGCCGATGTAAGCATGGGTAAATCATGGTATGATGCAAAGGAATAAGATATGAAAATTGTTTTTGTTTGTATGGGTAACACCTGCCGCAGCCCTATGGCGGAAGGTATGTGCAAAAAGCTCCATGAAGATTGGCAGATTGAAAGCCGAGGTCTTGCCGCCATAAACGGTGCTCCTGCCACCGAAAATGCGATTGAAATCATGAAGCTTTACGGTATTGATATTTCCGACCACAAAGCGAAAAGCTTCACTCAGGCTGACCTTGATGCCGATAAAATAATCTGCATGACAAATGAAATTTATTCCTTCTTTTTAAGGCTCGGCGTTGACGAAAACAAGCTTGAAGTTTTAGGCGGCGGTATATCTGACCCCTACGGCGGCGATCTTGAAGTTTACAAAAAATGTGCCGAACAGATTAAAAAAAATCTTAAGAATATTTAAAAGAAAAATCCAAACAATAACTCCGAAAGAGGTGTGTTGTTTGGATTTTTTAATGTTATTAAAAGCTTTTTTAGTTGGCGGTCTTATCTGTGTTATAGGTCAAATTCTGATTGACACAACCAAACTGACCCCCGCAAGGATTCTTGTATCGTTTGTTGTGGTCGGTGTTATTCTGGGCGGTCTTGAAATTTATGAGCCCTTAAAAGAATGGGCCGGTGCAGGTGCAACCGTACCGATTACGGGATTTGGTTACACACTTGCAAGTCAGACCAAGGAAATGATTGAACAAGAGGGCTGGCTCGGTATAATCAAAGGACCGCTTTCTGCCGGTGCAGTAGGAATCACGGTTTCCGTTTTAGCAGGATTGATTGTATCACTGTTCACAAAACCAAAAGAAAAATAACAACCGTGGAAAACCAAGGATTTTAAATCGTAATATTAAGTTTGGTCTATCCATTATTACAACAAGCATTAACTTATGTTTTTTTCGTAACCGTATCCTGATAATCTGCGTATGTAGTCGAAGAAAATTTCATCTGTATAATTGCTTTCTATTGTATTATTTAAGCATAACACCCATTTGCTCCCCAATTTCTTTTCTTTCCTTGTGAAATTTCGGATTACGCAAATCGCTGTTAATTTCATGTTCATAATAACTTTCCCAATAAGGATTATTAGAATTTGCACTTATGCAATCTAACAAAATGCTTTTATCAAAATTCAGAACGAAAGATACACCATTGTTTCTAAAGCCATCATATAAAAGTTCACTATTCTCAATTTCTCTGTATTTTTTCCCGTATTGCAAACAAATTGATGTTTTTCCATAATCTATGCTTTTTCCATACATGATTGGGTAGTCTTCGTTTTCGGTTATCGGAAGGTTTCCTATTATTTCATATTCTCCATAAAACAAATTATTATCTGCTATTATTGTAGAAGGAAGTGATTTCAGATTTTTTAATTCATCAAGCGTTACATCTTTTCTTTCTGTAGCAATATGATATACACTGCAAACTAAAGGTTTACACATAAGGATATCCCAAAAAACTTCTTTTCTTTTTCTCATTTTGTCAAAATCAAGAATAACTCTTCCGTAACCGTAAAGTCGACGGTTTATTTTAAAACGAAAAACATCGCCTTCCTTAAACTTAATGTGTTGACGGGTTTGTTTTGCAAAGTTTTCGATATCAGCAATATCCTCTTCAGTAGTTTCGGCACACCAATTATTTACCCATTTTTCAAAATCATTTAAATTTTTAATATCAACATCTTCATAAGCCATTGAATAATAAGTACGCTGTGTTGAACTATTGTCCAGATTTATAAATCCGTCGTTAAAGCACAAACACATTCCCAAAGCCGTTCTTTTCAACAAGTTTGACGATGATAAAAGTACAGGTTTTCCTTTTGATGTTTTAGGCAATAAATATTTTCCGTCATCAGAAATTGTTTCACAAAGCTCATATTCACAGTATTCAACATCACTTGTTGTTATACATTTTTTTATTGTGTTGTTTTCGCAATATACATAGGTTTCAAAATTATCATAGGGACTCGCTTTAATCTTGGTGCGTTCCCAATTATTATTTATACCGACAAGTGCAAAACATCTTCGTTGTTCATTAGTGAGTTCAAACATAAATCCACCTCTTTTTAAGAAAAGTTTAAAGACATCTGTTTCATCAAATTCTTATCTGTCGAACTGATTATATCACACATAATCTGAATTTACAATCGAGGGCGGGTGTCAACCGTTTGCCCAAAGAGGCAACTTCGTTGTGCCGTAGGAACACTTCATTGCGTAAGCACTTCATTTGCTTTTTGCGTTTACAACTTGTTTTTGTCAAAAATTGAAATCACTCAAAACAGCCCGATAAATTGGTATTTGTCAATCAGAAAACACCGTTATTATATTTTTTCTGCACGCAAAAAATGCAGATAAATCCGATTATTAATCCAACAATTAATACTGCAACCGCAACCAATGTAATCTTTTCCGAATCTCCCAGCAGACTTACTATTCCGCTAAGCAAAAGTGCCGTTGAGATAACAAACATAGCTTTTCCGAAAGATTTTCCATATGCGGATTTATCGGTAACGTTTGTTTGATGATAATCATGAATCAAATTGGTTTTTCCCCGATATATTGCAACACCTATCACAACAAAAAGTGTCGCTGTCAAAAACATAATTATCGAATATGTAATCATAATATTACCTCTGTAAATTGGAATTTATATGTGTATTTGAAAATCACCAAAATCAAACATACCGTTACCTTGTTGGAGCTTGTTTTGGCTGTGTATTTCGCAAAATGCATTGTAAATTCTATCGACTATTCCGATGGGAATATTGATTTCGTGATGCGAAGGACATATTTTTTGTATGTCAAGCTTTCTGATTTTATCAACCGAATGCATAAAGTCAATCGGATTCGTTGATGGGTAGAATGCATCAAGGCATCCGCTATATATCAGATCTCCCGAATACAAGTATCCATGCTCTTTTTCATAAATGCAACAATGTCCGGGAGAGTGTCCGGGAGTATGAAGCACTTGAAGCCTTCTATTGCCTAATTCTATAATGTCACCATCATGCATAGTGAATGAAGGCATACCTTGAAAAACTTGATAGCTCTCAATATTGAAATCGCTTGGAAAACCACACGGCTTTCGAGTGAGGTTTTCTTTGACCATTTTAAGAGGGAGCGGAAACTTTTCGGATATCCAAGCTATCTCTTTTTTATGCACGGTAAAATCACGGAAATACTTGTGACCGCCGATATGATCCCAATGAACATGAGTTGTTATCACGAGGACGGGCAAAGAAGTAATACTGTTAACAACGCTTTTTATATTTGCCACGCCTAAACCGGTATCTATTAAAACGGCGCGTTCTGTGCCGAGCAATAAATAGCAATGTGGTTCTTCCCAGTGCCCATATTCACTTATTGCAAATGTTTCATTATCAATCTTTTCGATATGAAACCATTCCATAGCACTTACTCCCTCAAACCGGATTCCGTCGTTACAACTCAATGTTGATTTCATATTTATCATCGATAAGGATATAATTTACATTATGTGTTTTTGCCAGCTTTAAGAATTCCGCATTGTCTGCCAGCACACTCTCCATTGTGCACCATTCATCGTCCAAACGGTTTTCAATAACATTTGCATATTTCTTTATGTCTGCAAAGTGATTT
>JAZQHB010000104.1:0-8707 GCA_045540355.1 Acutalibacteraceae bacterium
CCGGGTTGGCGTATGTTATATGCTAAGTCAGTCGTTTTATTATCTGCAAAGTAACCTGCAAATGTATATCCTGCCTTTGTCGGAGCAACGATATCAGGTAATGCACTACCGGAAGTTACTTTCACGGAAGTCGTACCGCCGATACCGCCGTTTGCATTGAGTATAACTGTATCGGTATCTTCTGTCCAATGTGCATACAGAGTATGATTCCATGATTTATCAACTATTGTATCCTTGGTAATAAGATCGCCTGATGTACTTGAGGTGTACCAACCTGCAAAAGCATAGCCTTCTTTTGTTGCTGTTGGAAGCTCTCCGTAAGGACTGTCAAAAGTTACCGTTTTGCTTGCGGTGTCACAAGTACCGCCGTTTGCAGAGAATGAGACTTTGTACTCATTGGGAGTCCACATTGAATACAGTTTTACAACTTCTCCGTCAATTGTTGTAAGATTCTCAAATTTGGAATTAAGTGCATAGAATGTACCTGTGCCGTCCGGCTTTGTATTCCAGCCTGCTGTCTTATATCCTGCTCTTGAGAATGTGTTTGTCGGAATTGTATATTGTACATCGTAGGTGCAAATATCATTTTCAGGTCCTGTTCCGACTCCGCCGTTTGAATCATAATCAACCGTATATGTAATAGCTGTCCATTTTGCATATAGGGTACGGTCAGATAACTGAGTATGCTTTGTTGTCGGCAATATCTCTATCGTACTTGTTGCAGTTGCAAACCAACCTTCAAATATATATCCGACTTTTGTTGCTGTTGGTAATTCACCGTAAACATCATAGTACAGTACTTTTTTGCTTTCCGTATCACAAATACCTCCGGTTGCATCAAAGGTTATTGTATATTCATTTGCCGTCCAGCGTGCATGTAGGGTATGGTCAGCTGCCAAAATAACTTGTGTTGTTTCAACCTTTAACTGGTTTGTATCGCTGTACCAACCGTCAAAAGTATAGCCTGTTCTTGTCGGCGTCGGGAGTGTGCCGTAGGTACTGCCGAATGTTACTGTCTTACTTGGAGTATCACAAGTACCGCCCTCTGCGTTTAAATATACCGTGTATGTATTGCTTATAAATTTGAGCCATATTGTTTTTTCGCCTGCAACATCCATCGTTCCGGAAAGTGCCGTTGAATCTTCAGTTACGAAAGTTCTTCCCGCAGCAACCTTAACATCATTAATCTCATAGGTTGAGCCGTAAGGATGTTTTGTATAATAATCATTTACATCATCTGCAACCTGTTCACCATTTACATAGACATCAACGGTTGCATAATTTCCAAGAGTCGCAGATTCAACACCGTCAAGCAAACCTTTTATGTTGAGGTAATACTCATTAGCAGTCCATTGTGCATAAAGTGTCTGGGCGTTAGTAATTGTTACTTTTGTATTTGCAGTTACCTGAGTGCCACCCGATGCTGCGGTATACCAGCCGTTGAATGTATAACCCGTTCTTGTCAGAGTCGGTAATGTGCCGTATGTGCTGTCATAGGTTGCATACATACCTGACGGAGTATATGCCGTCCCGGTGGCTGATTTTTCTATTTTGAATTTAATTTTATAATTTTCAAATTTCAGTTGAGTATTGCCGTTTGCAGAATTAAGCCAAGCCCACAGTTTCAATGTTTTCGGCGGTTTATCGGCACTCAGTCCGCCGTTATAGCTGCTCCAACCTGTACCGGTTGTATTATTAGTCGCATCGTGACCGAGTAAGCGTACATCGTCGGCATCATACATACTGACCGATATACAACCGCCTGTGACAGAACCTCCGATAAGCTGATGAGAAACAGAATATGTACTGTCTGTATACCAATCAAAAGGTGTATCGTAAAAATATGTACTCGATGTTGCCGTACCGTTAAGCGTTACTATACCTGTTGACGGGTCATAAGAATATGTAATACCGTTTACCGTTTTATTTGTAACTCTTTCAAGGCTGAAAAGGTTTACATTGTTGCCGCTACCGTCGTTGGTATTAAACAACACCTCATATTTATTTGCCGTCCAATGTGCATAAAGCGTGTGGTCACTTGCAGTTTTCATAACTGTTTCAGCAGTCACCTGTGTACCGCCTGATGCAGCAGTATACCAACCTGCAAATGTATAGCCTGTTCTTGTAGGTGTGGGTAATGTGCCGTAGGTTTTACCGTAGCTTACCTCTATACTTGACGTTGTTCCCGTACCGCCGTTTTTATCAAAACTTACGGTACAAAGCGGATTGGGAAGGTCTGATTTTTTTCCGATGAATATGTAGTCGATCGTGAATGTCGCAAGTGTCGTGGTGGCTATATTGTTGAACATTATGCACCAGGAGCGAATAATACCGGAATCGCGGTAAATTTGCTCGTCTATTGGGATATTTAAGATATAATAGCCGTTGTTATTAATGGCGTTCAAATCGAATGTAGCTGAGTCATTGTTGCTTCCGCCATAGCCCCTGGTATCGTAAAGGTCGTTGCTGTAATAGATGTGCACACTTGCGTTTTTTCCGCTGAGCACGGTGCCGTTATCGATCTTAAAGCGGATCTGACAGTAGTCATCATCACCGGGCGTGTAGGTCATATTGGCATTAGCCAACATCATTCTGTGATACGCCACATTACAACTGCTGAGCATGGTGAAGCTCAATGCGCCGTCAGAGATCACGGGAGCAGTGCTTCGGGTGTTAGCATACGCCCATCTGTTTGCCAGATCGTAGTTCATACCTCCGTAAACCGCATCCTCATAAGAGCCGAGCTCTTTGTCAAAATCAAACAAAACACTCTCTGCAGGCTGCATGGGACCGACATACATATAATCGATGGTGACCGTACCCAAATTCGTGGCATCACTGCTGAGCAGGCCGGTAAAACGCACGCCCAGGGATTTGAGCATACTTGCCTTTTTAAAAACATCGGGCAAAGGTGCAATCACGGTCTGATATTCCCCGTTTTTAAAGGTGTAGTCGGCCTTGATCTGCTCATATCTGATTGCATCCGTGCCATTCGTATTGTACCAACTCTCCATGAACAAAAGGGGGCTGCCTTCCTGCTTACAACCATCGACCTTGAAACGAACAACCAAATAGTCCGACAAGGAAGGTACATACCGCAAGGGGGCATAGCTACCTCTGCTGCTCCACGGGTATACACCGTAGGTGTTTGTCGTCATAAATTTCGGGCCGCAATAATAATTTTCATTCTCATAGCCATCGCCAACCTTGACAACGGCAACGCCTGCATTATTGTCAATCGTGTAGTTGGTCTCGTTTGTGCTTTCGCCCGCGGCGGTGCCGTTGGTTGCCCAATAGCCCGAGTTTGCGGTATCGAAGTTGTAGTTACCGTAAATAGATTTCGAATAGCGGTCCTTATCTGCCGCAGTGTTGGTAAAGTCGAAGAAAAGATAGTGGTCATCAGACTGCTTTGCAAATGTGAAGGAGTCAAGGGATATCAGCGGAACACCGCCGGTGCCGTTTGCAACTACGATCACCTTGTGCGTACCTGCGCTGACCGTCTTTTTCAAGGAGACACTGCGTGTCAGGCAATAATCGCTGCTACCGAAGGAAATGGAAGCAATGCAGTTAGCTTCGGTGACGGAGTCAACATAGAAATTCAGCGTGCCGCCGCCGTTAAAACCTTTGGCTGTAGTATAGAGCGTAGACTCAGAACCGGTGAAGGTAATGTTATTATACTGCATCCAATCTCCGCTGTGCAATTCGTTAACGAGCTTATTGTTGTTTACATCAGCAGCTTCCTTCATATAGAACTTCGCCGAATTGTCATTGTAATCCTGAAAATGCTCTGCTTGGATCAGTTCGGAAGTCGTACGCTTTGCACCGTTGTAATAGTACATAAAACCTGCAAATTCTTCCGAGCGGTCAGTCATTATGCCGTCTACGCCCATCTTCAGATAATGCAGCCAGGTTGTTTCGTCGTCATCTCTGCCACCTGCCCAACCCGGTCCGATGGAAGACGGATAGAGGTCAACATTGTTTGCCTTGCAGAACGGAATGTACTCATCAACGAACAATTTTTCAACCGTCGCGGCACTACCGGCGCCGTAAGTAGATTCGACAGCCTTAACATAGCTGCCGTTATTCAAATGTGTTTGAAGATTTGCAACAGAGGGAGTGCCGATGACATAGAGCATCATAAACGAGCTCTTGACTTGTGCCTGCGTGATGCCGCACGCATTGGCGGCAGCTGTTGCCCACTCATTGACAACGGAAGCGGTTGTACTCATCTTGAACATAACCTGATTGAGCATACCGCGTTCTCTTAAGAGCTTATAGCAAGCAACGAACAACTCCTGAGATTTCATCTTGTCCAGAGTCAACAGGGTGTTCTTACCCTGTTCTTTCACAAGTTCCAGCATATCGTCGAAACGGGCAACATAATGGTTACCGCCGGAAGCCGCTGCTTCGCCGTAATGGTTCGTATATTGAGACAGCGTATTAAGAAGCGACGCATCACTTGCCGTCAGGACATAATACTGTCTGTCGCCCGTACCGTTTCCCACCTCCAAGGGATGGTCCTTGATGGCAGACCAATTCAGCGAGGAAATCTTCGTGCTGCCAAGATCAGTCACACGATTTAAGTTATCGTCGTGACTGAGAACAACAACACCATCCTTTGTCATCATAAGGTCGATCTCGATGCCGTCCATACCAAGCATAATGCTGTCGTAGACGGACAGATAGGAGTTTTCCGAAGAGGAACGGAAGGATCCTCTGTGACAAAAAGAGAGCGGAATGTTGTTCTTGTAATGAGTCAGGCCGTCCTGCTTGCCATAGTATTCATCGGCCAAAGCAGGTCCTGCACCGATACTCTCTAAGACGGAAGTGCTTTCGGTGTAGCCTGCCGAAACCGCAGTTGTCGCTGCAGGTGAAACTTCCAACTCCTTTTCTGATTCAATAATCTCGGTTTCAGGTGTAATACCTTCTACCGCGTCAATAACTGTGCCGACTATATCCCCAAAGGATATACCTGTCATCAGCATAACTATTGACAGAAACAGCGATACAATTTTTTGAAACACACAATCTCCTCCTAAAATTCAACAATCAACCCCATTTAACATGGGATAAAATATACCAATATAATCATACCCTTTCCCGTACAACTTTGTCAAGTTTGAACATAAGACGAATTGTTTATTTAAACCGAAAAGACTGGAAATGTGTCGTAGCGTAAGAATTAGATATGTGCCTTAAACTTTACTATAAAAATAAGAATTATTCCAAAATAGTGATGACAAAATAGTTTTTCTGATTTATAATTATATTATCTTATTAAAAGGTGGCTAAAAAATGAAAATTTGCATTATTCAGCCGGAGTATTCCTCCGACTACAGCTTGTCCGATATTTTTTTTCAAAAAGAGCTTGAGTTGCTTGACAAATGCGATGAAAGTATGGATATTATCGTTATGCCCGAATCGTGCGATATTCCCTGCTATGCCGCAACGAAAGCAGAAGCTGAAAGAAGCGTTGAGAAGTATAATGAAATCATATTAAAAAAAGCTTCAGAAACTGCAAAAAGATGCAACTCGATAGTTTTTATAAACGCTCGTTCAAAAAGTGACAAAGGCTTAAGAAACACGACCTATGCTTTTGACCGCAACGGCGAGGTTGTCGGTATGTATCATAAGCAACATCTTGTGCCCGGTGAGGTATCTGTAATGGAGCTTGACAGCGACTATACTTATGAGTTTTGTGAGCCGACAGTCATTGAAATTGATGGTTTGAGATTTGGTTTCCTTATCTGCTATGACTTCTATTTTTACGAAGCATTTTCCAATATGGCGAGGCAGAAATTAGATGCCGTAATAGCCTGCTCACATCAGAGAAGCGACACACCTTTGGGAATTCAGATAATGTCACAATTTTTGGCATACAATACAAACGCTTATGTGCTTCGTTCATCTGTTTCAATGGGTGAAGACTCTGTTGTCGGCGGTGCAAGTATGGTTGTTGCTCCGACAGGCGAAGTGCTTTGTAATCTCGGAAGCAAAGTCGGCATGGAAGTAGTTGAAATTGATTTCGAAAAAAAATACTATAAACCTGCAGGTTATGCAAATCCGCCTGCAGCACATTATGAATACATAGAAAAAGGCCGCCGTCCGTGGAAATACAGACCCGCCGGCAGTGCAATCGTAAAACCCGATAATATTGCTCCCTACCCGAGAGTCTGTGCTCACAGAGGCTTTAATACAATTGCACCCGAAAACAGTATGCCTGCATGGGGTGCGGCGATTGCAATGGGTGCTGATGAAATCGAGTTTGACTTATGGGAAACAAAAGACGGTGTCATTGTTTCTTGTCACGATGCAACTCTGGAGAGAGTAAGCAACGGCGAGGGCAAGATTTATGAGCATACCTACGAAGAATTGAAACAACTCGATTTCGGTTCAAAATTCAGCGACAGATTTAAGGGTATGGGTATTGTTACCTTTGAGGAAATTTTGCAAAAGTACGCTTGTCATGTAATAATGAATATCCACATAAAGACCGTTACTAACGATGTCGACTACAACCCCGAAACGCTTAATAAGATACTCGCTCTTATTGATAAGTATGACTGCAGAAAATATATTTACTTTATGTGCGGAAACGATAACTTTTTAAAACTCGCACATGAAGTTGCTCCTGACATCTGCTGTTGTTGCGGTGGCGGAAACGCACCTTGGGAAATTGTTGACAGAGCAATAAAATACGGCTGCAAAAAAGTCCAATTCTTCAAAGACAAATTCAATCAGGAAATGGTTGACAAAGCTCACAAAAACGGAATTATCTGCAACGCTTTCTACGCTGATGATGTTGAAAAAGCAAAGAAATATCTTGAAATGGGTATTGATACAATCCTTACCAACGACTATAACCTTATAGCTCAAGCAGTAAAAAAATATAAATAAGCATTACAAAAGGACGAAACCGTTTTGGCTTCGTCCTTAATTTATTGTCCGATTTAAAGTTCTGTTACTATAGTGCTTTGGCGAGAAACAGTGATTTCCAGATTGCCGTTTCTGCAACGGATTTTGTCTATCAATTCTTTTTCCTTGGCGGGGTCTTTGAGTGTTACATCATAGGTAAGTCTGAACATACTTCCCATGTTTATTGTTTTCACATTGACAAGCTCATGCGATGATGTATAGTCTGCAAAAACTTCATCGAACACACCTGTGTAATCAAGGTCCTCAGGAATCGTAATTCTGAAAGTTTTGTATGTATCTGAATTCTTTTTTGTGCCAAAGCTGAGCTTGTTATAAATCATAAACACAAGACACATAACAAGAGTAAACAAAACAGAATACCCGAGGTAACCCATTCCGGCTATAAGACCTGCACCCATTGCGAGGAATATCGTTCCTATTTCCTTGGCAGTACCGGGGATTGAACGGAAACGCACAAGACTGAATGCACCTGCAACCGCAACACCCGTTCCGATATTGCCGTTGACCATCATTATAACAACGCAAACTACCGCCGGAAGAAGTGCTAATGTTACAACAAAGCTCTTTGTGTATTTTGTTTTATACATATATGCAAAAGCCATTAAAAGACCTAAAACGATTGATACACCAAGACAGAGCAAAAAGTCGCTTATGCTTATGACTGATGTTGTACCTGTATCAAAAAGTCCTTTAAATAATGATTCAAGCATTTTGTTTTTCCTCCTTTAGTGCCGGAAATATTATTGTCTGATACGCTGTTCCGTATTTTGAAAATGAGGTCTTGAATAACTTTTCTCTTGAAAGCACCTGTGTTAACCACAACGGTATTCCGCCTGAGCATTTTATTTCCATCATCACTTTACCTTCTTCAAGAATCCTTGTGCCGCCTATCTCCGACTTCAATGACAAATCGGTACTGCGACAAAGAATGTTTTCGTCAAAGGTTATCCTGAAATCCGACTGTTCTTTTGTATAATAAGCTTCTCGCTCATAAGATAAAAAAACTGTCGGTCTGAGTTTTACGTAATATCTTATAAAATAATCAATCTCATCGGAAATTTGTGTGCTTTCCTCGGGATATTTGCCCGAATAAAGCCATTTCATTGCCTTGGCTTCACTTATCGGTATTCTCCGCTTGTAAACGACTGAATCAAATTTCTTTTTAAGCTCCACAAAAACATCACTGTCATCTGTTGCCTGAGAGTAGCTTCTTATACGGATTTTTTCTTTGTATGAGGGCTTTTCTATTGAACGGCGAATCAAGCGATAGTTTTCGGTGTCGAAATATACATTTCTGATAATCGTCCTGCCGTAGTTATCCAAAGACATATACGGCTTCATTGCTTCAAGAATTATCTCTTTTTGCTCGGTTGTCAGCAGATACTTCAACTCATATCGTTTAAACACCGTCTTATACAACTCAAACCCTCCTTTGCACAATATCACGCTTTCATTTTACCGCATTTTCTGTGAATATCTGTTTAGTTTTTTTTAATATATTGTAAATTTTTCTATTTAAACAAAACTAAATACAAATAAGATTTTACTATAAATTATCGAAAAAAGCAAGAAAGGAAAATCAAGAAAAGCTTCTCATGGCAGCAATAATGAAATGCACCCCAAATGTTAAACATTGTGATATAATGTTTAACAGGAGGGGTGATTTTTATGCCAAAGGGAATACCGAACAGAAGATACACAGGGGAATTCAAGCAAAAAGTAGTAGAAATAATGCAGAAGGAAAAGTTAAGTTACCGAGAAACAGCACGAC
>JAZQHB010000105.1:0-11922 GCA_045540355.1 Acutalibacteraceae bacterium
TATTCTCATATATTTAACATAGATTATTCAGTTTTATATATTACAATATCTTCTATTGAACCATATCTTACTCTCAAAACAACCCTGCGGCCCTGTCCTGCATAATCAGAAGCAAGATTAAACGAAGATGCGCTCACAATTCCCGCGGGAATGTCTACGAGAGTCATATGGCTCTGATTCATTTTGAGTACAGTTCTTTCGGGAATCAGACTGCTTGATGCACTTGTCACATCAAGAGATATGCTTGTGCCATATATTGAATCGAGAGTACCGCTTACGAAGATATAGAGGGAGTCAAATGTTCCGCCGGGGGCAACATGCTCAACCTTGTCTTCGCTATAATCATATTCTCGCTTGTAGGACAAAATGCTGTTCATATCGTTCTTTGTGTATACAATATAGTCGCCTATTCCAAGAGCAGTCTTTGCACTCTCGTTTATGGCAGCGACATAATAATCATTGTTTTCAGGGAGATACACTGTGCTGTAGCTACCTTTACTGCAAAGAAGTATTTTCAGTGCTTTTTCTCCGTATGAATCAAAAGCATATGTAACACTTTCAATTGTGCCGCCGGCAATCTGATCTGCATTAAGGTCATCAGAAACACCTCTGCTTACAACAAGAATTCCAGCATAGCCCGCATTGTTTACATTGTACGGCTTAATTTCAGAAATATCGAATTGATTGTCATTACGCCATGAAGACATTGTCCCGATGGTATATCTGCGCTCATCATCAAGCTGTTCATCAGGAGATATACAGAATATAACAGTATTACTGTCTATAGAAAAATGTGGAAGGAACAAACCGGATTCTTTATACCTGATAGATGTACCTGCTTCAACACCTTCCAGCACATAGGGTTTTATTACATCCTTACCATCAGATTTATCATCATACACACTATCTTTTCTGCTCGACGCTTCAGCTTCAGGAAGCCATATGGCACTAATCTCACCATCCGCATTAAGCTTGTATCTGATGAGCTGACCTTGCGAAGCAGAAGAAAAACTGCTATACAATTCCTGTGCCTTCACAGAAGTTTTTCCATCAACAATTATCTTGTCTGCAAGTGTTGTTTCGAGTTGTCCTCCATCCTGAGAAACACCCCTGACTCTAACTTTGGGATCAAGTCCGGATGAGAGCCTGATTCTGTATATATAAGCAAGCTTATATGCAGAGGATACACCCGTCAAATCTAACGCTGCAGTTGCACCACTCTCTGTAAGGAAAAAAGTATAGGAAGTACCAATCGTGATATTTGGCATAAAATATTGTTCAAAATATGACACATACTTGTATGGAACATCGTCAACATAAATAAGTCCGCTGCCTGTGCCTGTAACTTTGCCGGTTATTACATTGGTGAGTATGTTTACAACAACATATTCCCCTGATTTGTCGGGATAATACTCCAGAACTGCTCCGGCAGACACATATCCCTTTGAACCGCCGACACCGCCTTCAAAAACAGTGATTTTATCTTCATCTGACAAGTCAAGTGTTATGCCCTTGCGGCTGTCAACTGCTTTTTGAGTGCTTGAGTTAACAATATCGGGAATCAAAATTTCGCCTTTGTATATGTGAGCAACATCGAATTTTGAGTTGTCATTTGAATCAACGAGAATGATTTTACCAACTTCGATGTCAAAATCAGCTGCAGTATAATCATAACATGCCTTACCGTTATAGGTTACCGCAAAAACAGATTCGAGATTTGCTCTCTGTTCTTTGTTTGAATCATCGTAGTATTCAATTTTTGATTCGCTGAATGTCGGGTCGTTATCCGGGTAAATTTCACATACAGAATCGTAGTCAGCGGTAAAATACTGAATCACATTTCTGCTGCCCTCTTTGGTGAAGTAACCTTTAAGATTGGAACCAAGCAAAATATCTTCCGTGGTGTAGTAAACTCCGGAACCAATTCTCCAAAAATTCGGTGAAAGCGATTCGGTATTATCGTAAAGCGAAGTTATGCTATTAGCAGTTGCAACACCTTCAAACGGAATCCAATCATAAAGAAGCGTCAAAATATTTGAGCCCTCATCGTATCTGACAGAATATTCTCCGTTACTTGAAATAATTCCCGCTGCAATGCGTATATCGGATTCAAGCATATTAGCAAGCATGATATAACTTTGAGATGAGTTTAGCACATCTCCTGCATTGAGCGAAAGTCCGGAATTAAGATCAAGACTATTGGCAACAGCAATATAACCATAGGGCCAACCGCCTTTTGATATTGCATCGATATCATAGCCAAGTGCAACAGTAATCATCTTAGCTGCTTCGCCATATGTAATATAGTCATGGGGTCTGAAATATGTGCCTTCCGAAATTATGCCAAGATCAAGCGCATAATTTACCGCCGAGCAAAAGCTATCGGTAGCTCTTACATCATGAAAACAAGTTTCAGTGCCATTGTCATACAAACTGCATTTTAACACGGCAACTACCGCGCTCAAAAAGTCAGCACGTTTTACTCCTTCGGTGAGTTCCGCCGGGAAGTGGGGAACCACATCGATTGCCGCCATAAGATTTTTTGAATCTTCGGTTTTTTGAATATCTACATATACCTCAGTTGTATTATCTGATTGTGCAAAAACAGGCATAGCAGACAAAATCATAAAAATTGCAAGTATTAAAGATAATATTTTTTTCATCGTTTATGCCTCCATTCTTATATTGAATGCTCTGAAAAGCATCACGGCCGACTCGCCTCTGGTAATGTTGTTGGCAGGATAGAAGCAGTTGTTACTGCCCACAATTACCTCAGCTTTTGCCATTGCGCCAACAGCTTCGAGAGCATATTCACTAACATCTTTAGCATCATCGAAGTTTGCATTTCCACTATAGGATTTGCCCACAGATTTCAAAGCTCTTTCGATGATAACTGCCGCATCCTGACGGGTAATATTGTCATTTGGACGGAAATTACCGTTGTCTCCGAGAATGATTCCTTTGGATGAAAGTGATATAACATCGCTATAGAACCAGTCTGTGGATTTAACATCTGCAAATCCGTTGCCTTCGGCACCGGTGATATCAAAAGCTCTCACAATCATTGCAGCAAATTCAGCCCTTGTAACTGAGCTATTGGGGCGGAATGTCTTATCGGGATATCCGTTGATAATATTCTTTGTTGAAAGGAACTCAACAGAATCCTTTGCAAAGTGGTTGTCTATGTCAGTGTACGATAAAGCGGTTGATGGTTCTACTCCTATTTTATCGGTTCCTACAACTACAGACGAGCCTGAAAATCCTGATGAACCATTTGAACCGGAGGAACCTGAATTTTCGTTTTTATATTTTTTGTATACATTGTCAACAGCTTCATCAAAAGCATCGACAATTTCTTTTTTGATTGTTGCAAAAGCTGTTTTGGATTTGATATTTCCAAACACTTCATAACGGTTTGAACTTTCAATTTTCATATATTTGCCCGATGCACTTATGTCTATACCAAGTGCTTCGGCATTTTCTGTCATACATTCCATGAGATTACCCCATGTATCTGATGCAGCTCTCACTTTGGCAATCAGTGCAAGCTCATCAAATCCGAAACGGTCACTCTCAGACGAAAGAATTTTAATAAGGTTATCAAACGCCTGTCTGTCTTTGGCGGAAAGTGCCGCATAGTCAGTGTATTCACAACCAAACACCGACGCAAACTCATTCATAACATCGTCGACCAAAACTCCCGATGCTATTTCAGCCATTGCCACGGCATAATCAATAGTGTCCGAAAGCTTGGCAAGGTCGTATCCGCCTGCCGGTCTGTCGGCAATAACTCGTTTTGCTATTGCGGAAGAATATTCTCGAGCATATTCCGTATCTATACCGAGAGTAACAAGATTTTCTTTGAGATAATCCGAAAGTACAGATTGTGAGTTTTCATCATTACATTTCTTTATTACTGCCTTTGTTTCTTCGCTGTCGGCTTCAACAACTGCAACTCTCACATATGCACTGCCCGCCTCAGAGCTTGCATACACATAGTAAATACCTGCCGGAAGAGTATCGAAAGAAAGACTTTCGTTGATTTTGCCGTCTTCTCCTGTTGTGCAGCGAAGAGCGTATAACGGTTTGTTGTCATCTGTGAAAGGCTTTTCGAGAACCGACCCTGCCGAAGTCACTTCAGCTTCCTGAGCAATGCTCACAACAACATCCATATCCTTTGACTTTCCAAACTGACCATTAATTTTGATTGCGTCAAGATTAGAATCATAGGAAGCGGAAAAAACGGGCTTGGAACCAGGAACAATTTCATATTCAAGAATTGAACGTTTGATTGCAACTCGGTTTTCCCAATTATTGATAAAGAATATATCAAAATCTGTTGCTTTGGAGTCAACAGGCTTTGCACTAAGGGTTGCACCGCTTGCACCGACTGTAGCCAAAGGAGATGTTGTCATAGATGTTACAGTTCCTGTTGCATCCTTACCAACAATAATCATAACTGCTGTTTTGTCACTGCCCGAGGTGTTAACCAAATTTGCAGTTACGGTTCCATTGGCAGATGCAGCAATATTTGTTACATCAAAATCAGCTGATACTGCAGTAAACTTAAATTCATAATCTGATTCTACATTTACACCTTGTTTGTTGGCAATTGAAGAATCGAGCTTTGCCACATATGTTGCAGAGCTTACTATGGGTGAGGGTGTGGTCAATATAAAGCAGTTGTAATCTGCATCATATTTAACCGATGTAACCTCAACCTTTGACTTATCTTTCCAAAGAGTTACAAGTGAGCTGAAATCTACGGGGTTTCCGTCGGACTCATCTGCTATTTTTGAGCTCATAAATAGCTTTGTGGTGTAGCCTTTGGCTTCTGCCGATTTAATCTCAACCGTGTTACTGTCGAGAAGTACAACTCTTATGTTATCAAGATACACATCGTGACCTTTAAAGGACATATCCATTTCGTGGAAACTGTCGGGATATGTTGACGAGATAACATCTTTGTGAACAAGTGCATTATCAAAATAACACTCATATATGCATGTTTTGGTGTCGAACACATAAGAAATATTATACCATTTGTTGACAGTTACTTTTTTGCCGGTAGGTGTGCCGTTAACAAGCACATTTCCGGTTCCGTCGTTTGCTATCTGAATAGCTCCGAGAGTGTTGGATATTTTATTATTTTTTACAAATACAAGAGAGTTTCTTATCAAATCGGCTTTAGGAAGCTCCGGAAGATTAAAATCATAAGAAAGCTTGTATGCATCTCCCGATTTTCCTGTACCGCTGAATGCAGTTGACAGATAAAAACGAATATCCGCAGCCGATGAGGTTGTGCCGCTTGCCTTTACCGATTTGCCGCTATCGCCTTTTTTAACCGATTCATCAAGTGCCCATGAGCCGATATGTCTGTAGGCAAAACCTGTTTCACCGTGATACTGACTTGCAACACTTGTTGTGTTATCGAAGTTTGCTTCGTCAACAACATCCGCTTCCATCCAGTTTGAATCTGATGTGCTGCCGCCATTTTCGCCGGAATCATCACCGGAGTCATCGCCGGAGTCATCATCACCCGCGGAATACGGCTTCAGAGTTGCCACTTCTATGTTGTCAATATACATATCGTGACCTTTAAACGAAAATTGCATTTCGTGGAATGTGTCGGGGTTGGTGGATGAAATCACATCCTTGTGTACAAGAGCACCATCAAAGTAACATTCATATATATGAGTTGTTGTATCATATACATAGGCAATATTGTGCCAATCACCTGCACTGATTGAATAATCTGTTGCCGTTCCGTTCACAAGCACCGTGCCCGAGCCGTCGTTATTTATCTGAATGCCTGCAAGATAGTTGGAAACAGAATTGTTTTTGGTAAATACAAGTGTGTTTCTTACTATATCTGCAGTGGGGAGAGCAGCAAGATTAAAATCATATGAAAGCTTGTATGCTGCTGCTGATTTGCCACTGTTTTTAAAAGCATTGGTAAGGTAGAAGCGAATATCTGCCGCCTGAGATGCAGTTCCGCTTGCTTTTACCGATTTGCCCGAATTTCCTTTTTTAATAAAGTCATCAAGCTCCCACGATCCAACATGTCTGTATACATAACCATTGTTGCCGTAATACTGACCGACAACACTCGAAATGTTATCAAAATTAACGCTGTCTACCAGATCCTTCTGAGTCCATGTTGCATCAAAATCATTGGATACACCGCCTGTGTTGTCGTCGCCTGTGTTGTCATCACCGCCAAGATTGTCTCCTATCCATTCGACCATAGCGATTTGGGCGTTATCGATATATACAGATAATCCGTCTTCTTTCGGGAAATACAAGCCTATGTCATAAATATGACCTGCATAGCCAAGATTGCCCTCATAAACGAGATTGTAATCATAGAAATAGTGATATACACCTGTTTTTTTGCTTATTACTACTGTAAAATTGTGCCATTCTTCGGCATTGAGTGAATAATCTGTGGGGTCACCTGCCACACAGATTGTGCCGCTGCCATTCTCTACCTGCATTCCTCCAATAGTCTGACTTGAAGTCATAGCTTCATCATAAAATATTATTGTGTTGCTGATTTTGTCTGTTGCAGGAAGCTTGGTAATATAAAAATCATATGAAATCTTATAATTGTCGGCACTGTTGGGTCCGGCATTAAAAGCTGCCTTTCCCTTAAACTGAATGTTTGCACCGCCTTGCGATGTTGCTTTGAGACTGTAGCCACTTGCACCCTGCTTTATGGAGCTGTCGTATGATGTGGATACATTCTGCGGGTTAACAAGATTGTGATTTGCCTGATCATCAAAGTTAACCGTCTCAAAATAGCTGTTTATGGTAGCATCGGTTCCCGGTTTCCATCTTTTGTCATAGTCATTAGTACCATTGCCGCTATTATCATCACCTGTGTTGTCGTCGCCTGTGTTGTCGTCTCCCGTATTATCATCACCGCCAAGGTCTTCTCCTATCCAATCGACCATAGCGATTTGGGCGTTATCGATATATACAGATAATCCGTCTTCTTTCGGGAAATATAAGCCTATGTCATAAATATGAGCTGCATAGCCAAGATTGCCCTCATAAACGAGATTGTAATCATAGAAATAGTGATATACACCTGTTTTTTTGCTTATTACCACAGTAAAATTATGCCATTCTTCAGCGCTAAGTGAATAACTTGTGGGGTCACCTGCCACACAGATTGTGCCGCTATTGATATCAACCTGCATTCCGCCTTTGGTTTGGCTGGCTGTCATATTTTCATTATAGAAAGTAATCGTATTGCTTATTTTATCGGTCTCAGGAAGTTTGGACAGATAAAAATCATATGAAATCATATAATTGTCAGCATTGTTGGGTCCGGCATTAAAGGCAGCCTTACCTTTAAACTGAATGTTTGCCCCGCCCTGAGATGTTGCTTTGAGACTGTAACCACTCACGCCCTGTTTTATGGTGCTGTCGTATGATGTGGATACATTCTGCGGGTTAACAAGATTGTGATTTGACTGATCATCAAAGTTAACTGATTCAAAATAACTGTTTATGGTAGCATCAGTTCCCGGTTTCCACCTTAATTCATAATCATTTGATGCCGCATTAGCTGTTTTTGTAAATGAAATCGGTGTCACTAAAAACGCAAGTGCAAGCGTCACTGTCAATATTGCCGAAATGACAGTTCTAAATTGTTTTTTCATAACCATCCTCCTTGCCGATTGATTATATGAATATTTATAATACCTCGTTATTTAACAGATAAAACAAATCCGGACAACAAACCATAAACATGCCGGTTGTCCGGATTATAAATCAGTTTATTTCGTTATTTATTGTTAATATAAGTTTATTTGGTAATTCCACTGCAAACAGGTAACAAATCATCCATTGAATACCAAAGGAATACTTTTACATCATCATCCGCTGTGATATCGGTAAATGTGAATTCTTTTTCTGTACCAAGGTCGCCATAAGTAAATGAAACAGGTTCTGTGTGCACGGTTACAAGAGCATCATTTCTGTAGTTGGCAAAAATAACAACTGCTTCATTATCATCACCATCATTTGTCACATTTACAGTTGCTTTGCCTGTTGTTTTGTTGCAAGTAAATGATGAAATTCCAAGTTCATATACAGGGGCTTTTTCCAAGGCCTTGATTTGAGCATTGTCAATATAAAGGTAGAAGTTATCATCGTTGGGTGAATAGTCAAAGCTGATGCTTCTGAGATGAGCATAATCGCCATTTGTCTGCTGACTTGAGAAGTAGTCATAATGAATCTGATTGCCGTCATAATATTCATACCATGCAGCATTTTTCTTATCCACTACAACAGTGTAGGTGTGCCATTCTCCTGCTTTGAGAGTATAGCCTGTTTCTGTGCTGTTTTTAAGAACCTTACCACTGCCATCATTTGCAATCTGAAGACCGGCTGTAGCATATTCACCCTGCTGTGTACCAAATTTGCCGGGAGCTTCAGAAGATCCCTGATGTTTGTAGAAATTGAGCGTGCTTCTTACTTTACCTGCTTTGGGAAGCTCAGAAAGATAGAAATCGAAAGAAAGCATATACACATCTGCTCTTGTGGGACCACCGGTAAAGGTGTTGGTACCGCCAAAGGTAACATTTGCGGTTTTGTCTGAAGCAGCATAGTGAGTTTTGAGGCTGTAGCCTGCATTACCCTGTTTAACTTCTGCATCATAGGAAGTGGTTACATTAGCAGTTTTAACAACATTGTGGTTTGACTGATCATCAAAGTTTACAGTCTCAAAATAGCTCTGAAGAGCTGCATCGGAAGAATCCATCCATTTTTTGTCATAATCGCTTATAGCACTGTTGGGCTCCAATGCTGCAATTTTTGCATTATCAACATATACGGAAAGACCTTCTTCCATGGGGAAGTACAATCTGATATCATAGATATGACCTGCATAGCCGAGAGATCTTTTTGCCACAAGGTGACCGTCGAAAAAATACTGATACATACCGGTCTTTTTAGAAATTACAAAACTAAAATTATGCCATTCCTGAGCATTGATGCTGTAGCCTGTTTCAACACCATTAACCATAATTGCACCTGTGTCTTTGGCAACCTGAAGACCGCCGAATGATTTGCCGTTTGCCTTATTAATGTCAACATATGTTACGGTGTTTGAGAGTTTGTCTGCAGTTGGGATTTTAGACATATAGAAATCGTATGAAATCATATAGTGATCTGCATTATTGGGTCCTGCATTAAATGCTGCTGTACCCTTAAACTGAACATCTGCACCGCCGGTAGATGTTGTTTTCAGGCTGTAGCCGCTGTCGCCCTGCTTAATTGTGCTGTCGTATGCAGTGCTCACATTTCGGGGATTAACAAGATTTTTGTTTGACTGATCATCAAAATTTACTGTTTCCATATAGCCGTTTACTGTGGCATTGGATGATGCCTTCCATCTTGTTTCAAAATCACTTGATGCAGCGTATACCGGAGATGCAAGCATCATAACAGATACACTAAGTACAATTGCCAGTGACAACACCAGCGAAAGTGCTGATTTTAAAACCTTGTTTTTGTTTGGATTTTTCATTTCTGTTCCTCCATTTTGTTATAAAATTTTTATACTACATCCACCGTAGCTGCCCAACTCCGGTGGAAGCTGCATACTTAGTTTTTCTTGGCAATAGCAATCTCCGTGGGTGAATTCCATGTTCCGGTGCTGTTGCCAAAGAAGTTTACTCTTACATATCGTGCTTTTTGCTCTCCAAGATCATATGATTCATACCCTTGGGTAGCTCCGCTCGTTGTAAATTTTCCTATTGGTGCAAACTTTTCGCCATCGTTTGATACTTCAACCGTAAATTCATTAAAACGCTTGTCACCATCATACATAGCCATGAACAATGTGTCAAAACTCTGCTCATTTTCGAGGTCAAACAAAAGCCACTGTATGTTTTCTGCTGACCAACGGGTATCGAGTTTACCATCGAGTACATGTTCCTTGGGATTTTCGGCCTGAGGTTCTTCCGATGCAAGAACATTATTCATAGTGAGTGCAGTATAGCCTTCAAACACCCTTTTCTTAATCTTCGGAGAAAATGCCACGTAATATGTGATCGAATCACTGTTGTCATTTGGATTGGTCATTACAATAGTCGCAACATCTTCAAGACTTGAGGCTTGTGTTATGTTAAGCTCATACTTTTCGCTTTGTGCAACCACATCGGGAACCGGTGAACTTTCGTTTGGTACAGATACTGTGAGATATCTGTTTTTCACACTGTAGTTTACACCGTCAATCGTCAATGAATCAAGTTCTGCCACATTGCTCAATTCACCATCGGGAATAACCCATTTTTCCATATCAACATCATAATCCTTGATGTCTGTTCCACCAAAACCAACGGGAGTTATTTTGGCAGTAATTGATTGCTTGCCGCTTCCGCTAATCTTGTAGCATATGCGTGAAAATCCGTCATTTGTTTTCTGACCGGGAACGGGTTTAGTTGTCGGGAACGGTTGTGCCGGACCGACTTCTACCTGTCCGGGTACAGATGAAATCCACTCAATCTTAATCTTCTTTTCCTTATTGGATGGGTCTGTCAACAGAACTGTTTTGGAATCTATAATTTCAACATTTGCCGCTGTCACCATAATCCAGTATGCGTCAGACTTAGACGGGAATGTAACTTCATCTCTCACAACGAGACTTCGTCTGTTGTCGGTAAAGAAAAACCCTCTTTTGGCTTTAGACACATCCGACTTGTCATAATTCGGTGTCATATCCATTTTAACGATAACACCGCGTTCCTTGCTCTGATAATCAAGAATTTCAGCATTTTCAGTCAAACTGAATCCGGGATCTGCATCGGGGTTGACAACAAGTGTATTGTGAGATTCAGGTCTGAGACGGAATACATCCCATTGATAATATTTATTATACAGATTATAGTCATCGCTTCCGAGGTCATATGCCCATCTTGTGCCCAATGCATCAAATATGAAACTTCCCGAGTCGAGATGGTCATGACCGGGAGCATGAATACCCTGAGTTATTCCAACAAAAACCTGACCATCATTAAAGGTGTTGCGCATCGTCATAATTCCAACAGTATCGTAAAACATATCTAAACTGCTGCTCTGCTGTGAACCGGTTTCTTCACCAACATCATAATACAGCAAGCCCTGAACAGCATCTATATTATTGAATCCGGCATAAAATTCCGCATGGGAATCTTTATATCCCGTCTGATTATAATAATCAAACATCCAGAATGCCGAGCTTGTATATCCTTTAACATCCGGTGTGTCTGAGAATGTGTATGCACCAACATCAGAACGCAGATTCGACAGATATATACATGAATACTCAAAGCCCTCAGGTCTGTCGAGACTGTAGCAAGTGCCTAAAATCGGCTTCATGGAAGCCAGCATCGCCGCCTGATAGTCGGTGGCAATTGTTGAATAGCTCGGACCTTCGGCATAAGAGCCTAACGGATAGAATGTATCAAGAGAAGGCTCCAAAAACTGACAAATGTCTGCACCAAGTTTTGATGCTACTTCGGGATACACATCCATAAAAGCAAGACAGCACATCATAGCACCGCAGTTCATAAACTGATTACGATTATTGAACCACAATACATTACCAAGCAATGAATCTGAGCTTTGAGAAGCCAGATTCCATATGTAGAAACAATTGTTATATACGCCTTGTTCCATAAACTTTCGCTGTTCGGGTGTCATCGCTTCATACAACCAGTCGTAAGCTATGGCATATCCTCTTGCCATTACACCCGGATCAAGATTGTGAGGAGGGTTCCAGTCGGGAAATGCGGCTACCGCTTCAATCTGCTTCCATGCTGCGTCAAAATAACTGCGAGCTCTGTCTGGTTCGTCATATTTAGCAAGCTGGTATGCCATACCAAACATATACATGTACTCTCTGAACTCATCAGCCACATACATTAA